>JBDVOJ010000095.1:0-221874 GCA_039969155.1 Kangiellaceae bacterium | reverse complement strand
AAAGATTGCCAAGGCAACGCCACCTATATTACCCGTACCGACAGTCCCAGAAAGAGCCGTAGTTAGCGCTTGAAAATGAGAAGTATCACCAGGAGCATCTTTTTTGGAATATTTCCCTCTAAGAATACGGGTAGCGTGCGCGAAGTAGCGGATTTGAGGAAAACCTAGATAAATTGAAAAAAGTACACCGGTACCCAGTAGAAGGTAAGGAAAATACCAGGCTGATCCTAAAAAACCATCTATCCAGATCAAAAATTCGTTTATAGCGTCCAATTTAAAGCCCCTTAGAAATAATTTGTCTTATTAGTTTTTATGCATAGCTAGCGCATCATAAACGAATATGCATAAAAAATCTTGTAATGGATGAGCTATTTTAAGAGATCTAAGAGTTGTTTATTAATTAGCCTGCGACGTTAATGAGCTCGCATTCGAATTCCTTTATCAACCGATACCCAGATTTCAGTTGCAGCGATGTTTTTTGGGAAATAGCAGCCTGACACTTGAGCTGCAGCAAGACTAACACCATCCATATTGGACTCGGAGAAATCAATCCCTCTTAGATCTGCAGCGCGAAAATAACAACCGCTAAAATTTACACCTTTAGCGTTGAGTCCTCTTAGATCAAGGCCTCTAAAATCACAATCATGAAAATCAATGTCTAATTGGGATTCTCTTTGTTGATTAAACTCTTTAACTTTTTCATCTCGAAGCAATACATAAAGGGGATCATCTGGAAATCTTAATGGCATTTTTGAATTCGCTGTTTTATTTAAGCATAGCTTGAGTATAGGTCGAATTTAGCATTACAACCAAAAAAGGCGCGTATGCGCCTTTTAATAAAACTCCGAAAGCGGGTGTCATTTAGTTTCTCTTTCGACCAAGGGATAACAATAATAGCAGTGTGGTAAACAAAATTCCCATGGAACCTGCTGCTTCAAACTCCACCTCCTCTTCTGGAACCGGGTTAGGATCGGGATCGGGATCGGGATCAGGGTCTGGGTCAGGGTCTGGATCGCCTCCTGTTGGAGCATCATCATCAGCTAAATTGACTGCCACATTGCTTGGAGCACCCAATTCAGCTCCGTTTCCTGGATTAGACAGTGTTAAGCTGAAAGATTCATCGCTTTCCTCAACAGCATCATCAACTAACGTTATTGTAACCGTTTGATTTTTAACGCCTTCATCAAAAACAATTGTTTGATTAATCGCTTGAAAGTCACTTCCAGCAGTCGCACTTCCGTCTACGCTCGTCAAATCGATAGTGACCTGACCTCCAGCACCAAAAGTCCTTAATACGGTGACATCAAAAGTAGCATCTGATTCATTTACAGAATAGGAAACTCGGCTAAACAGAAATGTACCTGGTTGATTATCAAACTCGTTGTCTATGATAGTGATTTTGGTTTGAGTAGCACCACCTAGAACAGCACCATTCATCGGATTGCTTAAGGTCACCGAAAACTCTTCACTGCCTTCAAATACGTCATCATCAACTAGATCAACCAATATCTCTTTACTGGTCTCCCCCTCAGCAAATGTTAGAGTCCCAGTTTGGGCAATAAAATCATCCGGAGAAGTTGCAGTATCGAAACCAACGGTGGCCACACTAAAGTCTACCGTCACAGCCCCTTCCGTTCCTAGAGCACGGCTAACCACCAGAGTTACTGTGTCGTCGGTCTCCTGCACCGTCACTTCCGTTTCGGCCATCACGAACAAACCAAATTGAGCTGCCGGTCCAATTGAAACTATCCAATCATAAATAACGTTTAAATCAGCCGCGCTGATAAGTTGACCGTTGGGTGGCATTACTCCGCCACAGTTTGGGTTTTGGTTACTGAGCTTTATATAGAGAACAGAGTTTTCTGGGTCGCCTGGGTCTACAAGTTTAGAATTATTGTTGCTACACCTTGCAACTACATCTACTAAAGAAGTTTCGGATATAGTTGCATCATCTAACGCCAATGCGCCACTAGGATTGTTTCCTGAATGACAGTTTAAGCAAGTATTGTTAACAAACACCGCTTGCACTTCGTCAGGAACTGCAGCTATGACATTACTTGATAGGGTCATAAATAGAGATGACAACCCAATTAACCACTTAAACCTGTATTTTGAGTGACTCATTCTTTGTTCCCGCGGCTCTCTTCACAATTCTTACAACGATGTTAATAAGTTAGCATAAATTTTCTGAAAATTTGGTTTGCGATGGCTAAAGTGTGCACTTTTGTGCATCAGTGGACATAAAAAAACCGGGATAAACCCGGTTTCTTCTAATACGACGATATCAGACTTAAAGCTTGTCTGCTTCTTCTGATAGGTATTTAGCAACGCCATCAGGGGATGCATTCATACCTTTGTCCCCTTCATTCCAACCAGCAGGGCAAACCTCACCGTGCTCTTGGTGGAACTTAAGAGCATCGACCATTCGAAGCATCTCATCAATGTTTCGACCTAGCGGTAGGTCATTAACCACTTGATGACGCACGTTACCTTCTTGATCGATTAAAAATGAGCCTCTAAAAGCAACACCGGCTTCAGGATGCTCAACATCAAAGGCTTGGCAGATTTCGTGTTTCACATCAGCAACCAAAGTATATCCAACCGGGCCAATTCCACCTTCATTGACCGGTGTATTTCTCCACGCATTGTGTGAGAATTGAGAGTCAATAGACACACCAATTACTTCTACGCCTCTGTCGGTGAAGTCTTTAAGTCTGTGGTCAAAAGCGATTAATTCAGAAGGACAAACAAAAGTAAAATCTAGTGGATAGAAAAAAACAACCGTCATTTTACCGGCTGTAGCTTCTTTAAAATTGAAATTATCTACGATTTCGCCATTCCCTAAAACGGCTGCCGCTGTAAAATCTGGTGCTTCGCGTCCGACTAATACGCCCATAAGTTATCTCCCAAGTTTGCTTATTCATTTAAAGTTAAGGCCTCCGAATGGAAGGCCTCGATAAAACAGGGAAGATACACCTAAATATGGCAATTGCCAAATTTAGGATTTATATCGAATTTATTGTTCCAAACTATAAAGCAATGTTTGTTAATTACATACCTTCATATTGCTGCTGCAGACTAATGGCATAATCGTCGCCGTTTTGCCCTAAAATACCAGTTTTAAACGTCGATGAAGGTGGCCTATCGCCCAACCAAGTATTTAAAACGAAGCGGTAAAACTCTCGCGAATCTGGAACCTCACCCAAAAGTCGATTATTTAAATAAACTCTGGTTCCAAAATCCATATGATAATCAATCCTTAACACATCGCCTTTCTTAATAGCTCTATTAAAAAAACGTTTGAATCGTTTGATTTTGTCCATGTTGTCTTTCAATGCTGCGGACTCGTTATTTATCTTCATCGATGCTAATAGGTTTCTTGCAAAAGTTGCTCCAGATATTTTTCTTTCTGTTAGGAATTTAAATTCCATCTGCCGAGCCGCATCAATAAAGACTAAATCTTCCGCCGAGCGATAAATTGCTGATTTATCAATTGAAAATCGTCCCAAATAATAATCTTTATTAAGCAATTTTGTGAGTCCATAACCTGTTGGAATTAGTGGACGATCGAGTATGAATACTTCGCCTGGCTGTCCTTGATTGCCTTCCTGTGCAATTAAATTTGTATGGCCGCATGCAAAAAGCATTAGCATAACTATTAAAATTTTGGTGATTTTCACTTACTACTTACCTCTTAATATAATGATTCATAGCGATATCTTATGTTTAAATCTGCTTATCTTTATGAGTCTTAGTTGCCTTGGCAGAATTAGCGATAACCCATTCATCATTTTCAAAACATCTTCATAAGCATAGCAGCGATTCTCGATAGCACAGAAAAATAATTTGTAAAAACAGGGTATTTGTCTAGTATTTACAGAGAAAATGCTTGATATAATGGTAATTTGACTAGCGCAGTGTTAAGCAAGTTCAGTGAAAAATCTCAAAATTATTGGTAATTTTTCACAAATCGCATGTTCGATTCGAAAATATTTCAATCTTATCAAGATAAAAAGCATTAATTTAATTGTTTGACTAAACTAATAGAGGAACGGGTGAAATAAAATGTCGGTATGGGCAAAGATCTTACTGACAATAATAAGTAGCCACGACATTTAACCAATTAATCGCTCAGTAATCATTTTGGAGCCGTAGTAGAAATGCCAACAAACAAGATCTTTATGACCTTAAAGCTAGCCCTGAAAATAGTCTTTATGTCATCTATAATGTTTTCTTTGAGCACATCGGCTGCTCAAGAAGTAGTCCTTGAAAATAATAATCCTGTCAGCCTGTTTGGAATTGGAATCCATCAGGAAAAACGGTTTGATATCTATGTGGGTGCACTTTACGCACCAGCATCTACTTCTGATACATCAGGGTTAACCGATCCTTATATTGCTAAAAGAATGAGTTTAAAGTTCCTATCCAAATATTCGAACAGAAAAATGTCTCGTATGTGGAAGCAGCGAATTGCAATGAACAACGGAAAGGACAAATGGCGGCCGCTTACAAAAGAAATTGTTCAGTTTGCGAGTATTTTTAAAAGAGCCATGCAAGCCGGTGATGAGATTAATATTGACTATATTCCAACCATAGGTACAAAAGTTACTCTAAACGGAACGGCATTTATCACAATTGAAAAACCTGAATTTTTTGATTTGCTCCTTAATATTTGGTTAGGAAGCGTTCCTCCAACAGAACGTTTCAAAATTGGGATTAGCGGAGGAAATCCTGATAACTTACAAACTGAACTTATTACAAAATTCGATTCTTTATCTCCCGTAGCCGGCCGTTTTGACGATGATCTCAATAAACCGAAGACCCAGGTTGCTGTGGCTGAAAAACCTAAAACAACACCTCGCAAAGAAACACCCGTGGAAGCAAAAAAAGCCGAACCAAAGAAAAAGCCTGAATCAAAACCTGTTGCAAAAAAAGAACAGCCAATATCAACGCCTAAGAAGCAAGCAAACGAGCCCATTGCCAATTCTTCAGTGAACGAGAATCCTACCAGCACAAAACCAAGCACTACTGCGCTAGTAGATCGAAAAGAACTATTCAAAACTGACTTAGGTGGAAACAAGACTGTAAGCAATTCTCCAGCTAAACAATCAAATACTGAAAATAGCTCGCCCGCTAAAAAGCAGAATGATAAACCGGCGACGGTTCAAAGTCAGACAGCAGAAAAGCAACCGACAAAAGTAGCAAAAGTTGATCCACCACAGGAAGAGTTTTTCGATGCAGATTTACTTTCTGGTTCATATACTCAAGAGCTTATTAATACAATAAGAAAATATCAATCCTATCCGAAGAAAGCTCTCGCTGCGGGTGAAGAAGGAAACGTAACGGCACTTGTGACGATCGATAAAGACGGAGAAATTGTCGAGTATGAAATTACAGAACGAGCCGCCTCTAGAACGCTAAACAGAGAAGTATTGCGTATGATTCGTAGAGCGGCGCCTTTCCCCAAAATTCCTACAGAACTAGAGATGGAACAGTTTGAGTTTGAGGTACCAATGAATTTCAAACTAGCTCGCTAGTATTCTCAATCCCTTTCAGTTTAACAGCTAGCGTACTCCAAACGATGCGCTAGCTCACTGAATCCAAACTGCCACTTAAACTACACAAACTGCCACTCGAAACCAATAGTTTGTGTGGCATAAACTATTTTTAAGCTGTCTTGCACACCACAATCTGTAATTGACTCCGATATTCTTTTCTCGGTGTTATTCTCTTCGCTACGATGCATAACCACCAAAATATCCAGTGGATTATCTAAGCGGCTAGTAAGGAACTCACAAGCCTGGTCGTTCGACAAATGACCCAAATTTCCTGCCACTCTTTGTTTTAGTAATCGAGGATACTTTCCTTCCATAAGCATTCGATAATCGTAATTGAACTCCAACATCAAAGCTTTACACTTTGAGAACTGACTCTTTACATGTTCGGTAATGTGGCCTATATCCGTCAAAATACCCAATGAAGAACTTTTGACGCTAAACACAAATTGAGTTGCTTCTCTCGAATCGTGCGGAACAGGGACAGGAGTCACCCTAATATTTCCTATCTTAAATGACTTGTGACTATTGAATAGATTGCAAAGAGCTAATTTATCGCAACTTTTATGTAGACTTGTACCACGACTCAACCAGACGGGGATATTATATTTGTTAGAGAGACTAGTTACTCCCTTAATATGGTCAGAATGCTCATGAGTTACCAAGATTGCAGTAAGTTGTTGCGGCTCTATATCTTTAGCTAGTAACCGTCTAACGGTTTCCTTTAATCCAAAGCCACAATCAACTAATAGAGTGGTTACGCCATCAGAAACAAGTGTTCCATTTCCTTTACTCCCGGATCCGATAGAACAGAACTTTAACATTTAGCGCTCTAAACCCAATTATTCTTAGTATGAATCTTGAAAATGACTTAACGTCTATCTCCAAACAATCGACTCAACTCTGGAAAAGCAGCCACTAAAACAGAAGCTTCAATTGGATCGCCTTGGCCATCTCTAAGAGTAATAGTTCTTCGATTGCCTAAGTCGCCAACAGTTATTTGATAGGCACCTTCTTGAAATAACTTTTGAGTTTTTTTACTATCAAATAAGGATGCGAAGAAACCCTCTTCTTCCCCTTTGTATTCCATAAAGTAGGTTTTTTGTTTATCATCTTTTTCTAGAATAACCATCCCTATTTCACGCATTACTCGAGGAATTTTTTCCCATACGATTTTTTGTTCCGCATCGGTCAATAATGCAGCTTCTTGAGATTGATTTTGTCCAAGTTCAACTTTGAAGCCAGCCATTATTTTTAACTGTCTTGCTGCTTCCTGTTCTCGAATACGAGTATCGTAGTGACTCAATACCAAATTCATCATATCCGCAGACTCTTGCCAGGTGATAGCGCCAGCTTGCCAAGGTAAATCGTTATCTTCACGAACCTCACTCTGAATTCGTTCGATTACTAGCCGGTATTCACCTGGCAGGTTACTATCAGAAATACTAACGGCATATTTAGCGCGTTCTAAATCAGGCTCATCGGTACCGTCTAGACCTAACCAAATTCCTCCCTCTTCTATTGGGATCCAGTCTGTCACTAAACGATGCTTTTGATTGTCTTGCTTTTCTACTCTTATCTCGTGCTTCTTAAAGAATTTTGTTACCGTCTGCCAAATAAAATCGATATTGTCCATGATATAGACAGCAGGCACTTCTGACTTTTTATCAACCCGAGTATTATCCAACACTGCAAGCAATTGAATAGGCGCTGCTTGTGATAACTGTTTACCACTCGCATTATCCTTCGTTGCACTACCAATTTGAGGGACCACGGTATAGTTTGACTTATTTTTGTGCACCAAAGGCTCAGGAACTTCAAGCTCGTTAGTTTCTTTGGCATGCAGATAATCGTACTCTTGACTCTTTATTAGTCCGTTGTCACCATAAATGTAACCACAGCCACTCACTAGTACCGTCATATATAAAATTGTACTTACTCTAATCAATTTCAAACTTAAAACTCCAAATCTACACTAAACCGTGTTCTTCTAATCTTTGTTTAATCAATTTCTTCGATGCTGTCGATGGCTCTAGTAGTGGCAATCTGTAGCCTGAACTGATCTTATCCATCAAGTGCAATGCCCATTTTACCGGTATGGGGTTGGACTCTACAAAAAGTACTTTATGCAAAGACACTAACTCTCCAAAAACTCGTTTAGCGGAAGTCAGTTCCCCAGCAATTGCCAAATTCGTCCATTGAGCCATCTTGTTGGGTGTAACATTGGCGGTCACAGAAATCACCCCCTTCCCACCTAATGCGATAAAATCATACGCCGTTTCATCATCACCACTTAGCAGAGCAAAATCTTCAGGAAGCTCCTTACTTAAGCTGCTTACCCTTTCAAGCTCTCCAGTGGCATCTTTTAAACCGATGATGTTCTTATTGGTAGAGAGCTCTAAAACACTCTCTCTCGATAAGTCACAACCCGTTCTACCTGGAACGTTGTATAGAATAATTCCTATTTTGGAACTATCAGCAATCGCCTTGTAATGTGCTATTAATCCGTTTTGCTCTGGTTTTACATAGTAAGGTGTTACACATAACAAAGCATCTGGTTCCAATTCTGCTAATTGTTTTGCTAAGTCTACAGCCTTTTTAGTCGATGTAGCACCGCAGCCCGCTATGACAGGAATTCTTCCTTTAACAAAATCAATAACCTTTGCCACAACTTCTAGCAATTCTTGGTCAGAGACTAATGAAGACTCTCCGGTGGTCCCCATTATCACTAAACCGTCAGTTTCTTGCTGAACGTGCCACTCCACCAAACGATGTAACTGTTCAAAATCGATACAACCATCGGCTGTCATTGGTGTCACTAACGCAACTAAACTCCCCTGTATTTTAGGGCGAACTTCAGTCATAAAACTCCTATTTGACGTTGCGCCTATCGTGGTTAGACTTTAGGTCGCAGAATTTCTAACGGCGCTATGGTACTTGGAGCGATTGCGCAACTCAAGAAATTAAACGTAATCAGTGTAAAATGCTGCTTACAAACGTCAATAATCCTGACTATGACTTAATCGCTAGACTAAGGTTCAATCCAAATAGCCAGATTTGGACGCTAACTTGGAACTAGCGTGATTAATTGGAAGGTATTCCACTATGAAACCGGAACTCTTTGTCCTTGGCAAGAATGAGTTGGCGCTCAACTTGTCTAAAAACCTCTACCCGGTTTTCTATCGGTTCGTCTGAGTAGTCCTGCGCCAAGTTCAGATAATCTCGAAAATGCCTAGATTCCGATTTAAGCAATGAAAGATAAAATTTTTCCAGTTCTTGATCAAGATGAGGTGCAATCTTAGCAAATCGCTCACATGAACGAGCTTCTATAAATGCTCCCACTATTAGCCTATCAACTAGTGATTCAGGTTCAGTTTTACGGCAATGTTTGAATAACTTAGACGCATATCGAGAAGCTGATAAATCGGCATATTTGATGTTTCGTTTCTTCATCAACTGAAGCACTTGTTCAAAATGCCTCAATTCTTCACGCGCTAGTTTGGACATTTTCATCAACAGTTGTTGACGTTCGGTATACTTAAAAATCAAGCTGATTGCAGTATTGGCTGCTTTTTTCTCGCAGTTACAGTGGTCTATCAGCATGATTTCTGGCTGAGAAAGTGCAGCTTCTACCCACTGTTGAGGGGTCTCGCAAGCTAAAAACTCATAAATCGGTTCTAGAAGTTGGTTCATGGTGGACTATTATTAGTTTATTAATCCAAAACGCGGATTCTAAGTGCCTTTACTCTCTTGTGAAAGTCTTTTTCGCTGGATAATGAGTTTTTATTGGGTGAATATCTTAGTTGAGTGTAGGTATGTAACACTTTGATGAGTTCGTTTCTCGAGTTTGGCTCAATTTTTCTCGCTAACCGAATATCCCCACGTAATTCATTAGCCAACTGAAGAGCGCCTTTAGAAGGCTCAATCTTGATACCCTTTCTTGCAAGTTTAGCTTCCAGTATTTCTAAACTATTAGTAAGTATGTCTGAGGACTTTTTGACTTTTAACCATCTCCAACTGACCCAAGTTAGGAATAACCCTAAGAGTACAAACATCATCACTACAACTTGGGTTGAGTTCAGCTTAGACAGTCCCAATCCTTTAAACAAGTCTTGTTGTTTGTCTCTACCGTAATCTAGAACCCAATCGTTCCAGCCTGTATTGGCTTGATCTATCCAGAACTGTAATCGCTTAAGAGTGGACAAATTTTCGATATCTACAGCTTCAAACCCAAAATCATCAAATAAGCTATCTCTTTGACGATAATCAGATCTAAGCAGTTCTTCCACTCGGTGTGGGGCAATCGCTGCAGTTGGATCAACTCTTACCCAGCCTTCATCTTCAAACCATACCTCGGTCCACGCATGTGCATTCGAATATCGCACGATCCAGTAGTTTGACATAGGATTTTTTTCTGCGCCCTGGTAACCAACCACAACCCGAGCCGGTACACCAGCCGCTCTAGCAAGGAAAACAAACGCACCGGAATAGTGTTCGCAAAAGCCTTCCTTTTGATCAAACCAAAAACTATCGACTGTATCTCTCTCCATAATTGGCGGAGATAAGGTGTAAAAGTAAGGTTGTTGATTTATTCTGGCTAACAAAGACAGTATATAGTCTCTGTCTGTATTATGTTTTTTGCGTTCTTCAACCGCCCATTCCCGGCTGCGTTGATTGCCATTTTGAGGGAGACGAGTTGCTACAACTCTTTGGGGCTGGCTGAGTTTATTTTCTAATTTTATATTCAATCGTGAACTTGCTTTGTAGCGAATCCTATCGGTGATCCGGTATCTAACTTGCGCGGAGTAATCAGATGACATGACCGATTGCTTTGGTATTTGTACGGCAGTTTCTAACAAGGTGAGCCATTTTTGTCGTGTTTTTTCCAAGCTTATTTCATAATTTATGGTAGAACTTGTTTCTATTTCCTTGAACGACTCCCACGCAGTTTGTAGATCAAAGCGACCATGAAAGCCTTCAGTTCTTGCCCACGAAAATCCGTCAAAGTCATCCAGAACCAGAGTTCTCCAATACATATTGGCAGCAGGAGGTGTATTGCCTTCGAACTTGACTCTAAATGCTATCTCTTCCGATAACTGCAGCCCGCTAACGGCTCCCGGACTCATAGTATCTGAAACTCCACTGGTCGCCCTTGAACCTCCAGGCATTTTCCAAATCGGCCCTGACAATCTTGGGAAAAAAACAAACAAGATCATCATCATCGGGATGGCAAGTATCAAATATTTGGATACCCCTTTTACGGTAGAAGAGAGCGTTTCATCGACAAAGCCGTTGTTTAAATGTAACGATTGAAGCGATGTAAGGCAGTTAAAGATCGCCGCGATAGGAATAAATTGGTAAATCGCGATGAGAGGTGACTGAGAAAACAAAAAGCCAGCCAGTAACACAAAGAACCCTAATAAGGTTATCACATAGACATCTCGATTAGATTTAACTTCGAGTATTTTTAGGCCATACATGATTGATATTAATGCTACTCCAGCGTCTCTTCCCGCCAAACGATGAAATGTCATCACTACGCCGACTGTCGCCAAGCAGGTCAAACCGACTTTTAGCCACGTCGGGATAGTCCAGTTACGTTTAATAACCCGAAAATAAACGACTAACGCAATGAAAATATTTAGTACCACTATCCAAGATGGTAGAAAAAAATAAAGTGGAAAGAGTACGCACTGCTGAGCAAGCAGCACCGACAATAAATTAATAGTGCGATTGTTAAGCTCAGTACTAGATATTTGGTTTGGGATCAACACGCTTAAGTCTCCGTCCCAAAAGTTGCAAGAGCAATTAAACACTTTCTTAAGTGAGCATCTCCACTATTATTGGTGATAGTTTGAGACGGGAGTTCTAAGGCAAACTCTTTATGGTCTTGGCTTGCTTCTATCACTAAGTAACAAAGATAGCTCAATATACTTTCTTGAGGATAACCAGAATAATCATTCCAACTAAAAATGGTATCTTTGCTCTGATAGTCTACAAAATCTTTGGTGAAGATCCCCTTCTCTCTAGCCACCGCTTTCCAGTCAATTCTTGAAATCGGATCCCCTTGCTGATAATTTTTGAGACCATATAATTCTTCCTGCCCACGATCTAGCTCGGCATTTTCTTCGTCACTTGTCTGACTAGCACCGCTTTCGCTGGGAGGACAAATGGGTTGAGGATAGATTAGCACTGGAGAAGAAAATTTGAACCATGCCCATGCACGTAAAAGACCAAACGGAAATTGTGTCGTTGCATTCAAACGCGGAAGCTCGAGCCAACCTCGTTTTCTCGTTGGGATTGCGATCTCTATTTGATTAGACGAATTAGGTGAAAAATCAAAATAATACAAATCTTCTTTGGATAATCCGATTCCAATTGCTAAATGCGTTTGTTTTACCTGACTTTCCACATTTATTTTAAGATGTAATTTTTCACCAGCACAAACACTATCTGTTTGGCCTTTTTGAAAACGTAATCCTTGTAAATTCTTAAAGGTAAAAATGATACTTACTATGCCAATACTTGCGGTAAGAAATGTCAACATGAAAGCTAGATTGTTTTGATAGTTAGTCGCACCGATCATCATCAGCAAAAGAACGCCTGACAAGAATAGGCCAGCTTTTGTCGGCAAAATATAAGTGGAACGTTGCTCCAGTGCAACGCTATCTGAAACAGGCATTCGACTAGCGAAAAATCTTCTGACTGCCGATTGCTTCTTTACAACAGAATTCACTTTAACGACTAATGGGAGTGTCTTTAAGAATGTCAGCAACCGGGTTGGCTGCCGCAATATTAGTCGTGGCCTGACTCAATAATCGATGTTCAGCCACCGCTAACCATACTGCTTGAATATCTTCGGGAATGACATATTCTCGAGCTTCCATTAATGCCCAAGCTTTCGCTGCTTGTAACAGCGCTAATCCCCCTCTAGGTGAAATTCCATGCGACCAATGACTTGACTGTCTCGTCGCAGCAACTAAATCTTGTAGGTAATCAAAGAGCTTATCTGAAACTGCAATTTGATCAACGTTATTCTGCATTGCAATCAGAGCCTCAGGCGTCATAACTGCATTTAGCTCCTCAATCAAAGGTCGAGCATCTCCTCCACTAAACAGCTGCCTTTCTACTTCTCTAGCCGGATAACCTAAAGAAATTCTAATCAAGAATCGATCGAGTTGAGACTCTGGTAACGGATAAGTACCTATTTGATGAAACGGATTTTGTGTTGCAATGACGAAGAACGGTTCAGGCAGTTTATGACTAACCCCATCAACGGTCACTTGATATTCTTCCATAGCCTCTAATAGCGCGCTCTGAGATTTAGGAGTTGCTCGATTCACTTCATCGGCTAGAATTACTTGAGTAAATATAGGTCCTTTATGAAACTTGAAGGTCTCGTCACTTCGTCGGTAAATAGCCGATCCCAGAATATCTCCCGGTAACAAATCGCTAGTAAATTGAATCCGCTGGAAATCTAAACCTAGCACTTTTGCCAAAGCGTGAGCCAGCGTCGTTTTACCCATCCCTGGCAAATCTTCAATTAACAAATGCCCTTTAGCTAAGAGACATACCACCGCCAAACGAATCTGACTGGGCTTACCGAGAATTATTTTATTCAGGGCGTCAACAACACCTGCTAGCTCTGTTTGCATGAAGTCACAATCTACTTTTTAGAATAAGTTCAAGTAAGAATGGTTGAATGTTTAACTAAAAGCAAGCCTTCGCTCATTTAAATAGCGTTTCCAAATATTACAGCAATAGAACCTCAACCGAAATAATATTTTAGTTGAGGCAATCAGTAAAACTACATAGCAAACTCAGCCCAAATTGGACAATGATCGGATGGTTTTTCCATGCCTCTGATATCGTAATCTATTCCAGCGTCAACACATTGATCATATAATTTTTGGGTCGCTAAGACTAAGTCAATTCTGAGTCCCCTTTTTGGATCATCAGCAAAGCCTTTACTTCGATAATCAAACCAGCTAAATCGATCATTAGTTTCTGGATTAAACTTTCGATAGGTATCGTAAAAACCTTTATTCATTAGCATGTTGAGCCATTCACGCTCGATTGGTTGAAAACTACATTTGCCTGTTTGAAGCCATCGTTTGGCGTTCTTCTCTCCAATTCCTATATCAATATCTTGATGCGAAATATTAAAATCACCAGTCACTATCCAATGATTTGCCAGTTTCTTACTGGTCAAGTAACTATTAAGATCAGAATAGAACTTTTGCTTCGCAGGGAATTTAGTTTCGTGATGAATTGAGTCACCTTGTGGGAAATAGCCGTTAAACACGAATAGATTTCCACTTTTAGTTTCGTGTTCGGTGATTATGACGCGCCTCTGAGAATCACTGTCGTCCGTTGGAAATCCTTTTTCAGCTGATATCGGTGGACTCTTGCAAAGGGTCGCAACTCCATAGTGGCCTTTCTGGCCATGGAAAGTTGCGTGATAGCCGGTTTTATCAATTATTTCATGTGGAAAGTCATCATCGTGTACTTTTGTTTCTTGTAATGCAATAACATCCGGGGAATGGCTTTCAATGATAGCTTCGAGCTGATGGGGCCTAGCCCTTAAGCTATTAATATTAAAGGAAACCACTTTCATTATATTCTCCAAAGTACCGTTAAAAATCGATAATTATATAGTTTATTTAGAATCCAGATTTAACCAAGTTTTTAAGTCTGGTTTTAAGTTTTCTTTATCTGTAGATAAATAACAGACATTCGGTGTAAGCGGATTTAGGCGGCATAGACGTTGGTGTAGTTTATCCCTGCGAAAAAAGCTAATCTCAACTTCCGAGTTAGCAGGGTACTTGGCAATGGTCTTATCTAATTGTTCAAATGAAATACGATAACCATCAATGGCTATGATGATATCCTTGTTAGATAGCCCTGATTTAGCCGCACTAGAGTCTTCATAGACACTCACCAATTCGGCGCCTAGACTATGAACTTTGGCAACGACTCCTAGAGAACTCGACGAACTAAGTTCAGCAAAAGACTCTACATACCCCCCGGTCTCTAATTGCTTGACTTCAGACTGCAATCTATATTCTATGCCCAATCCTTGAAAAAGTTCGCTCAAAGGAAGCTCATCGGTCGAATAAAGTAATCTGGCAACAAAACTATCTATGTTCTGTTCACAAACAGTTTGTAGATAGCGATTAATTTGCTTTTCTTCTACTCCGAGCTGAGTTTTTCCATTTTTCTGCCAGATTAATCGCATTATATCATCGAGGTTTTTTTCGTTATCAGTGCATTCGCGGATCTTAAAATCTAGAAGCATTGCAATTAGGCCACCCTTTACGTAATAACTTACGATTGAATTAACCGCATTTTCATCCTGCTTGTAAAACTTAGTCCAAGCATCGAAGCTTGATTCGGCCACCGTTTGGCGACTTCTCCCCTTGCCTCTCATGTAACGAGTGATATTTTTGGCAAGCATGTCTAAATATTGTTCTAATTCAATCACTCCGCTACGGACTAACACTAATTCGTCATAGTAAGAAGTAACTCCCTCAAAAAACCAAAGGAGTTCGGTGTGAACCTCTCCTCTTAATTGATAATCCTCAAAGCGTTGGGGTTTAATGCGTTTAACATTCCAGCTATGAAAATACTCGTGCGAACACAAAGCTAAAAAACGCTGATATTCGTCACTCTTCTTATGCTTATCATCATAAACCCGAGGTAAGTCTGCGTGCGAACATTGAAGTGCTGTCGATGCCCTATGCTCCAGCCCTCCAAACCCTTGTTTCAGTACAAAGGTCATAAATAAATAGCTGTTAAACGGTGGTGTGGCATCACCAAACATCTCGCATTGGTGTCTACAAATTGCTTCAACATCGCTTGCAATTCGCTGATAATCAACATTTTTAGGCGCTTCGGTGAATACCATGGAGTGCTCTACTCCGAAAATATTAAAGCTCACTCGGTCTAATTCAGCGATTTCAAACGGGTGATCAATTAACTCGGCATAACTATCACTAGAATAGTCTCCAAAGCCATTTGAATTAACACTTAACGCGTTCATCGAAGTTGCAACAGACCAGCGTTTTGCGCTTTCAAACTCAGGCTCGCAAAGTTGAACTCGGTGTTCACTTTTTTCTTTACCCGCTATGGCCAAGAACAGACTGGTCCCATTAAAAAAGCAATGTTGATCATCAAAATGGGCAGATCTTACCGATAAATCCCAAGCATAAATGGTATAAATAACTTCTAGATCACTGACGTTTCGAGACAAAGCCCAACTTGATTTACTTATCTTCGAGAGTGGAACCGGCTGGTCTTCCGAACTCGCGCTAATTTGCACGATATTTCGAGCGAAGTCCCGAATCATATAGCTTCCAGGAATCCAATCTGGAAGCCACAGACAGTCGCCAGACGAGAGTTCGTCGGAATAATTCAACGTTACTTTCAAATAATGAGAACCTGGAGATTCTAGATCTACTCGGTACCTAATCAACTTGAATCCTTTACCCTAGAAAAATGAGCGGCAATATTAACACTAGAATTAGGTTGAGGACTAGATTCAATAGCGTTATATTGTTTTTGCTTGTAATTGTCTTTTGATGGCTTACATCATTAGTAGTAGGACCCGCAAGTGATTGCTCGACCGCACCAAGTTCAGCAATCGTTCCAAGATTCACCGGATAAAAATAAGAATAATTCGATTTGTCTCATTACTGACATCTCATTATTTTAGTGTAATCATCAAAGGACTAGGGAGTATGTATGACTGATCAAAGAAAATCTAATGCAAGCAAAGCAATTCTAGCAAGCATTCCTCTTATTATTGCATCTGCTATTCAGCCGGCTTTAGCTGAAAAGACAGACTATTTAATTAATTGTAAAGCTGATTGTTCCGCCTTAATTGAAAAAGCTACGAGTCTCGGTGGAGTAATCACCAATAAATATAAAAACGTTAATGCTATTGCGCTCACAATCGATAGCGATAACCGCGCGGAATTAATGTCAGTTCAACCAAACGCGTCAATAGCCAAAGATAAATTATTTAGCCTTCCTGAACCTCGCGATACGGTTGATCTTTCTCAATCTATCGATTTTGAAGTTCTGAGTGGCAGTAAATTAAACAACTTCTTAGAATCAGAGAAACCCGAGGGTTATGAGTTTAACAATATCATAACCGGTAGCGCCCTAATGAACGCCGCAGGTTATACTGGGGCTGGAACGGTAGTTGCTGTTATTGACTCTGGAACCGCAAACAACCCCGACCTAGTGCCTTCTATTGCAGGTTCAGTTTTAGGTGGCGAGAACTTTGTTCCCGGCGAAGGCGAGCCAAGCGCGACAAGCACGCTAAATGGCGCACATGGAACCTGGGTTGGTACTATGATTGCCGGACACACCTATTTTCTATTCAATTCAGCTTCTACGTTAGCTCAATCGCTTGCGACTCATATGCCATCAAGCATTATCTATGACTATGAGCCAGGGCTTTCAGTGGTACCAATGTTTGGCTCTGCTCCAGATGCCGGCTTATACGCTCTTAAAGTATTTCCAGCCGCAGGTGGTGGCTCTCCAGAGTCTCGAGTCATCGCGGCAATGGATAGAGCCATTACTATGAAAACCAACTACAACAACGGAATGCCTGTAGAGCCTGTTAACCCAGGATGTGGTGCTGAAGAAGATCCATGTGTTTATGACTCTATGAACATTACGGTAGTCAATATGAGCCTCGGCGGCGGGACTTTATACGCAGGTCAAGATCTAGAAGACACGCTAACTAAAAAGATGCTCGAAGTTGGTATTACATTAGTCGCGTCAGCCGGTAATGAAGGCCATTCCGCAATGACCGGCGGGAGTCCAGGTACAGGTTTAGGTTCGTTAACAGTTGGTGCGGCAAGCACTGTTGGAAATGAGCGAGTATTGAGGGATATTCAGTTTGGACTTGGTTTTGGCGAACTATATCGCCCTTCTGATCATCATCAAATGGCCACATTTAGTTCTCGTGGACCTAGTGCTGATGGTAGAGCATCCACTGACGTTGTGGCTAATGGTTTCGCCTGTTTTGTTCAAGGTCCAACCGGTGGTATCAATTTGGTTAATGGTACTTCTTTTTCTGCACCGATGGTTGCAGGAGCTGCAGCAACATTGGTCCAAGCTTTCCCAGGAAAGCAGGCAGTGACAATACGTAATGCCTTAAAGCAAAGCGCAAACCCTAATGTTCTAGGAGACAATTCAGCAGAAATTGATCAAGGTGCCGGTTTTATCGATGTACCTGCAGCATACAACATGATAGCTGCTGGAACGGTCGATAGAAGCCTACCTAAAGGGTTGGGACACCACAAAGTAGCCAAAAATGTTCAATTTACTGGTTATACACCAATCAATGCTGGTAAGGATGCCGTTAGTGTAACTCAAGCAACTGGCAGTTTAACGCCTGGGCAAGTGGCGCACTATTTTATTGAGAGCAAAGAGGAAACAGATCAAATAACAATTGCGATCAGTAACTTTGTTGCAGATCTCCCAGCTGCACAACAAAATGTATTTTTTGGCGACGATTTATACTACATCGTTCAAGATGCTGAAACCCATAATGAAGTAATTTTATCTTCAGGTTTTATTAACGCAGATGAAACCATCACACTTGACAATCCTCAGACAGGTATTATTCGTTTGGCCGTAATGGGTGACTGGACTAATGCAGGTAATGTGTCGGCCGATGTAACAATCAGTTCAGTTAGCTCCAAACCAAGTGCTTTAAGTGATAAAGGAAAAGTTGCTCAAAACGAACAACTCGTCGATGAAATTTATATTCCAGAAGGAACCACACAAGTTGTTTTTGAGCTATCGTGGGCTAACAACTGGGGTGCATACCCGACTGATGATCTGGACTTAATTCTACTTGATCCAAGTTTTGCCGCAATTTTTGATGGCGCAACTTTCTCAAGTCCAGAACGAGTTGTTATTGATAACCCAGCCACAGGCGTATGGACATCAATTATCCAGGGATATACAGTTCATGGAGTGAGTTTTGGTCCATCTAGTCTTTATAAGCTTAGAGTGACTGATCAGGATGGTAATGTTTTAGCCACCCTGTAAACCTCGTAACATCATTAAAAAAGGGAACTTTTAGTTCCCTTTTTTAATGCCTATTCGAAATTGAAGACGACAAAATGCGAGCTTTAATGTTTATCTTTGGTGATTTTTACTTTTGCTGCTTTTAGTAAATAAAAATATTCTTGTTTGTTCGCCAGCTTTAACTCTACATCCACCTTAGCATCAGATTTATCATGAGGGGCTAAATAGTAAAATACAGTCCAAAAGTACTTTTTGACCTTGTGCTTATCCATCAACGTTTTTTGAAAATTTGAGAATTCTAATTGTGCGACTCTTGTGAGTTTAAATTCATATGACCGCCTTAATTCTTTAGAATTAAACCATCCTGAAGATGAAATCTCTTTTAGCTGTCGAGTGGGTTCTAATTGGAACTCAAATGCCTCATTACTGGCGTTTGAGTATTCAAACTTTAACTGTAGTCTTAAGGACTGTTTGGCTAGTTTAATCGGATCGTCAAGAGTTAATCTAACTCGAAGTTCATTTGCCCTAATTTCTGCAATATCCGAGTTGTCAAATTTTGACAATTTGAATATTGTGGTAATTGGAACTGATCCACAAGAACTTAAAAAACAAGTTAAAAACAATATCGTTAATTTTCGCAAAACAACTGTATCCGAGAAAATAATTGTTCAATACTAGGGCAAAGATTAACTGAAAGCTAGTTTATTCATTTTCGTGAGTTACGGTGATATTGGGTTTACCATTGACATCGCGCCACACCCTAAATCCAATTGGTCTACAACATACGTGGCAATCTTCAATATATTGTTGTTCATCCTCTAAGAACTCAACGAATACGTCAATCGCCTCACCACAATATGGACAGCCGATATTATGTTCAGATAAATCATTCATCGATTGTCATTTCTTATTGACCTACTCAGGATCATAAGCCAAGTTAGGAGCTAACCACTTCTCTGCTTCTTTAATGTGCCAGCCTTTTCGTTTGGCATAATCGTAAACTTGTTCACGACCGACCTTTCCGACACCGAAATAGCGTGATTTAGGATGAGAAAAATACCAACCAGAAACCGCTGCTGTTGGATACATGGCAAAGCTTTCGGTTATCCTCAAGCCTATTTCTCGGTCAGGTTCTAATAGCTCCCATAAACTCCCTTTTTCAGTGTGATCTGGACAGGCTGGATAACCGGGTGCAGGGCGTATTCCAGAATACTTTTCAGAAATGAGTTCTTCATTGCTAAGTGATTCGTCTTTGGCATAGCCCCAATACTCCTTTCGAACCAACTCATGTAATTTTTCAGCAAACGCTTCAGCCAATCGATCAGCCAATGCCTTCAGCATAATGCTTGAGTAATCATCTCCCAGCTTTTCAAACTCTTTTGTTCTTTCTTCCAAACCAATTCCAGTGGTAACTGCAAATGCGCCAATGTAATCTATGACACCTTCGCTTTTTGGAGCAATAAAATCACTTAAACAATAATTGGTTTTTCCGGCTCGAGTCTGTTTTTGCTGCCGCAAGAAATACAATTCAGTTAACACTTTATTCTGTTCAGTCGGGTTAAATAAAGTGATGTCATCACCATTGGCATAGCAAGGGTAGAATCCAAAAGTAGCGTTTGCCGTCAACCATTTTTCTTGAATGATATTCGTTAGCATTTTTTGGGCATCTTTATAGAGTTTACTGGCTTCCTTCCCGACAACTTCATCAGACAATATTTTGGGGTATCTCCCCGCCAATTCCCAACTACTAAAAAACGGCGTCCAATCAATTCTTTCAACCAATTTCTCAATCGGAAAATCGATTAAGCTACGCCGTCCCAAAAATGTCGGCTCGGTAATGGTTAGATTTTTCCAATCAGAAACTAATCTATGAGCTCGTGCATCCTCTAAAGAAGAAAGCTTTTGTTTATTTAGGTTGCTAGCTCTTCGCTCTCTTAGCGTTTGGTATTCAAGATTAACTTCCTTAACGAAACTCTCCTTTTGACTTTCATTGAGCAATTTCATTGAGGCATTAACAACTCTCGATGCATCAGTTATGTAAATAGTTGGATGGTCATACTGCGGGTCAATTTTCACGGCCGTATGAACTTTCGAAGTAGTTGCGCCTCCAATCAACAACGGGATAGACAAGTTTTGCCGAGTTAGTTCTTGCGCTACAAATACCATCTCTTCAAGAGAGGGCGTAATCAAACCTGACAAACCTATCAAGTCACACTTTTCCTCAACAGCAGTCTTTATAATTTTTTCGCAATTAACCATCACCCCCAAATCAACGACTTCGTAACCGTTACACTGAAGTACAACCGCCACAATATTCTTTCCTATATCGTGTACATCTCCCTTCACCGTCGCTAATAACACCTTTCCTTTGGAAGCAATGGCAACCCCTGCTTGGAGTTTTTCTTGCTCCATAAAAGGCTCTAAATAAGCCACTGCTTTTTTCATTACTCGAGCGGACTTTACTACTTGAGGCAAAAACATTTTTCCTGAACCGAATAGGTCACCAACCACGTTCATACCATCCATTAAAGGCCCTTCGATTACGTCTAATGAACGTTCGCAAGTCAGCCTAAACTCTTCCACATCTTGTTCGATAAATTGAGTATTTCCTTTAACGAGTGCGTATTCAATTCGCTTATTGACATCCTTATCTCGCCACTCCAATAATTTTTCTTGCTTTACATCACTGGAACTTGTTAGATACTTTTCAGCCAAATCAACTAGCTGTTCAGTCGCTTGAGAATTTTTATTGAGCACGACATTTTCAACTGCAGCTTTAAGCTCTGGCTCTATTTCAGAATAAACTTCGAGTTGCCCGGCGTTGACGATCCCCATATCCAGACCCGCATTGATGGCATGAAATAGAAACACAGAGTGAATCGCCTCACGTACTTTGTTGTTTCCTCTAAATGAGAAGGAAACATTAGAAACACCTCCAGAGACTAAGGCTCCTGGTAAGTTATTTTTGATCCAGCGAGTCGCTTCAATAAAATCGACTGCATAATTGTTGTGTTCTTCGATCCCGGTTGCAATAGCGAAGATGTTAGGATCAAAAATAATATCATTCGCAGGTAATCCAACCGTATCAACTAAAATGTTGTAGGCTCTTTCACAGATTTCTATTTTACGTTGAAAAGTGTCTGCTTGGCCTTGTTCGTCAAAAGCCATCACAATAACTGCCGCCCCATATTTTCTGGCAAGGTGAGCAGTCCGAATAAACTCTTGCTCGCCCTCCTTCAATGAAATCGAATTAACGATTCCTTTTCCTTGCACACATTTTAGTCCGCATTCAATGACATCCCATTTTGAGGAATCAATCATAATCGGCACTTTGGAAATATCTGGTTCGGCTGCGATTAAGTTTAAGAACTTTTGCATGATCTCGGCTGAATCAAGCATTCCTTCATCCATATTGATATCGATAATTGACGCACCGTTTTCAACTTGTTCTCTGGCTACTTCCAAAGCAGTGTTAAAATCACCGTCTTTAATCAAGCGCAAGAACTTTGCTGAGCCGGTCACGTTAGTTCTTTCACCCACATTGATAAATAGCGAGTCGGCTTCAATCGACAAAGGCTCTAAACCCGACAAATTGGTCGTAGCCTTAAGACTCGGAATTTTTCGCGGTTGGCATTCGGTCACTAACTCATTTAAAGCTCGAATGTGTTCAGGACTAGTACCACAACATCCGCCGACAATGTTAATCAATCCGGAGTTTGCCCATTCTTTTAACTCAGTTTTCATCTCTTCAGGTGATTCATCATATCCCCCGAACTCGTTTGGTAACCCTGCATTAGGATGCGCAGATATAAAACAATCCGCAATAGAAGACAATTCTGCGATGTAAGGTCTGAGCTCTTTAGCTCCAAGCGCGCAGTTGAGCCCAAAAACTAGTGGTCTAGCATGTTTGAGCGAGTTGTAAAAAGCAGCGGTTGTTTGGCCTGTTAAAGTTCGTCCCGAGGCATCTGTGATGGTTCCAGATATCATGACAGGCAATTTCACTTGGTTGTTGTCAAAATACTGTTCGACGGCAAAAACTGCCGCTTTAGCATTCAGAGTATCAAAAACAGTTTCAATCAAAATAAGGTCGACCTGTCCTTCTACCAGAGCAGCAGTCGATTCATAATACGCCTCAACCATCTGGTCAAAACTGATCGCTCGAAAGCCAGGGTCGTTGACATCAGGCGACAAGCCACAAGTCTTATTGGTGGGTCCCAAAACACCCGCAACAAATCGAGGCTTTTCTTTAGTTGAATACTTATCCGCAGCTTCACGAGCAATTTTAGCTGCCTCAAAATTAATCTCAGCACTAATGGATTCCATCTGGTAGTCAGCCATCGCAATGGTAGTCGCATTAAAGGTGTTGGTTTCTATAATATCGGCACCAACTTCTAGGTAAGCCTCGTGAACTTCTTTGATAATATCTGGCCGAGTGAGACTTAATAAATCATTGTTACCCTTAAGATCACAGGGCCAGCTTAAAAATCGCTCACCTCTAAAGTCTGATTCTCCGAGCTGATAGGATTGCAGCATCGTACCAGTAGCTCCATCTAGTAGCAGAATTCGTTGTCTTAAAAGCTCACTAATCTGTTCGAATTTTTGATTGCTCATTGTCATATTTTAATAGGAGTCGTCGCTCTAGTAGATTTAGCCAAAATGACCAAGCTGCTACTGGGTTACTCTGTCATTAGAAAGCCGTAAATATAATATTATTTACACGTTTAGACGTCCATACGTCCAAGTGCAAGAATTTAACATTGTCAGCGATTGATCACAACCGTTCTATAGAATTGTCAGTTATACAGTGACTGATATTGCTAACCAAATTCAGACTGGCCTCAAATTCATCTTCAGCTGTTTGAGAATTTCGATCTTAGTTAAGACTTTTAGGTTATATGACCGACAACCAAAATCGGTTAATTGACCACACAGCCTAGACAACATCATTCGCTCTGTTATTTTTTAGCTAGATCTTCATCAGTGGGCAATGGTTGCCCCGTATAAGCATGCAGAAAAGCCTCGCATAGTAGCTCGCTATTCGTTGCATGGCGCAGGTTAGAGACCTGTCGGCGGGTTCTTTCGTCAGTCAAAATCTTAAGCACTGAAAAAGGAATGGAAACTGTAATTTTCTTAACATTTTCTTTTTTCTCACCGTGCTCTACATAGGGATTTATATATTCACCATCCCAAGACTTCATAGTTGGACTCCTTCAATATCGATGTTTTTGAACATTCTACACTAGTTTAGCCATCTAAACATCTTGACAGCCAATCTAGCACTGTTACACTTTGGACATTTAGACGTCTATACGTCTTTTTTTTAATTAGAACGATTATGATGAGAACTTCAATGGCAAGCTGTAATCAATCTCTGCCCAATCTAGCTGAATGTGTTTCGGGAACCATAGAGTTAGACTCGCCTTTTCGCCTAACTTTTGGGCAAGAGCTGCTGTCGGCATTTGTTTCATATACCCTTTATGGCGATTTGACCAAACCATTAGTGCTTGTTCTGGGGGGCATTTCTGCCGATCAGTATGTCGCTGATACCAACATTGAAGGAATATTTGTAAAAGGCTGGTGGGACCCTTTAATTGGTTATGGTAAAGCCATTGATCTAAATCGATATTGCGTACTTTCATTTGACTACTTAGATGGTCAATCGGGAACACTGAAATGCCCTCTTCATCAAGATATCAATATTTCTACATTCGACCAGGCTACGGTGATTAACCAATTAATGAATCATCTTGGAATCGACCGTCTAGCCGCTGCTATCGGTTCGTCATATGGAGGAATGGTCGCGCTGGCCTTCGCCGAAAAATATCCCGATAGAGTTGAACAGCTTATCGCTATTTGTTGCAACCAAAAAAGCGATGCTAGAAACACGGCTATCAGGCAGTTGCAGCGAGACATCCTTCAATTTGCTAGTGCCGCTGGCGACAACAGACAAGGATTAATTCTAGCTCGGTCTTTGGCGATGCTAGGCTATCGCGGAGCCGAGGAGCTTGAAAAGCGTTTCCCGAATCAAATCAATTTTGACAACAGCGAATATGATTTTCCTGTTGTCGGATATTTAAAAGCACAGGGCGAAAAGTTTGCCGATAGGTTTTGTAGTCAACGATTTCTAAACCTCTCGCTTTCAGTAGATCTACACCAAATAGACCCCACAAATATAAAATCTACCTGTCTTCTGGTAGCTATTCAAGGAGACTTAATAGCTCCACCTGAATGCATTTCTCAACTCAGCAAAAGTATCGGTTTAAACGCTAGTTACAGCTTGATTCAAAGCGACGTTGGCCACGATGGTTTTCTCAAGGAATTTGAGCAAATCTCTCAACTTATAAAATCACGAATAGGAACATAAACATGTCTATACTCAAGTCTAAAACAGCGCTAACCGGCGCTATTGATACCGTAGCAGTAAGAGCTGGTATCGAAACCGATACTCAACATGGAGCGATCACTCCCCCACTCTATCTATCGAGCAATTACAGTTTTGCCGGGTTTGATGAAAAGCGTGAGTTTGATTATTCACGCTCGGGTAATCCTACCAGACAAATTCTATCTCAGACTCTGGCTGATTTAGAAGGGGGGTTTGGTGGAGTTGTCACTTCAACAGGCATGTCTGCAATTTTTACAGTTATACAATTACTCAAGGCCGGCGAACGCATTCTCGCACCACACGATTGTTATGGTGGCACATTCAGGTTGTTCAAATCCTATGCCGATAAGGGACTTATTACACTCGACTTCGTCGATCAAACTAATCAAAGTGATTTAACCAATGCGCTCGAAAAGAAACCTAAAATAGTTTGGATTGAAACTCCCAGTAACCCCTTGCTTAGGGTAGTAGATATCCAAGCTATCGCTGAACAAGCTAAAAAACATGGGGCTCTCGTGGTCGTTGACAATACATTTCTATCCCCCGTTTTTCAGAAGCCTTTATCACTCGGTGCCGATATCGTTGTCCATTCCACGACTAAATACATCAATGGCCATAGCGATGTGGTTGGAGGAGCCGTCATAGCTAAAGACGAGCAAGTTTGCGAAGACCTTAAATGGTGGGCTAATTGTACCGGAGTGACTGGCGCTCCATTTGATAGCTTTCTTACACTGAGAGGGCTAAGAACATTAGATGTGAGAATTCAAAGACACGCAAAAAATGCCGATAGAGTCGTCGAGTTTCTTAACAGTCATCCTTTAGTAGAGAAAGTATACTTTCCAGGCTTATCAGATCACCCAGGGCATGAGATTGCCAAAAAACAGCAAACTGGTTTTGGTTCAATGATTTCCTTTAAGCTAAAAGGTGACGTTGAAACAGTAAAGCAATTTTTGAGCGGCTTGACAGTATTTTCATTGGCTGAATCATTAGGTGGTGTAGAAAGCCTAATATGTCACCCTTCAACCATGACTCATGCCGCAGTATCCCTAGAAGAGCAAGCAATAGCGGGTATCACTCAAAACCTATTGCGGGTTTCAGTAGGTATAGAAAATATTGAGGACTTAATTGACGATTTGGACGGTGGATTCTCAGCAATATCACCTCTAAAAGTCGTTTCAGAACCGGCGATAGCCTAATTTTACGGGTGATTCTAAGACAGCCCGTCAACAAAACCAACTCGGTGAGCTTGTGTCAAACAAGCTCACCCATTTGAACAAGCTCGAAAATTTAGATAGTTACTTTTTCTAATTCATAAAAGCCTTCTGTTATTATTTCTATTTTTTGTTGCAACAAATTTTGTGCATCTGACAAACCTTGATTGTAATAGTAAGCGCCCAACTCTTCCGATATAAAATCCAGCAAGAACTCGCTATCGAATTGACCTAATTCAAAGTCGAGCTCTTTCATAAAATAGGCTTGGAGCTTTTGAATCAGCAAAGTTTTCTTTTGGGTATCGAATTTAATACTGGACATAGTCGATCTAGCAGTCGGTTTGTTGTGTCGCTAGATTAAATGATCTGTGAACCATCGATCAAGCAACAGAAACAGATAAAAGATTTTATATATTAGTCACTTATAGAAAGACATAAAAAAACCCGCTATAAGCGGGTTTTTCGTACTTGGCGGAGAGATAGGGATTCGAACCCTAGGTGGGCTACAAACCCACGCTGGTTTTCAAGACCAGTGCATTCGACCACTCTGCCATCTCTCCAAGAGCGCGCATATTACCCGAATAATTCAGTTTGGCAAAGCCCAAATGGTAAAATTTTTGCATTTTTTTCATTTTGGTTATTTAATAAGCACAGCAACGGATGATATTGTTACAATTAACTGAAAATACTTGACCAAAACACTTGGGATCTTTAACTTGAGCCCTTATTATATAAAACAATAAAGAATTCTAGCGTCGGTTTGTTTTACCGATGCTTTTTTATACTGTTAAACAGGAGTTGAATAACGATGCAATCTAATTCACCAGTAATTGAAAGAACGCGTGGTCAATCGGTTGAAATCAATAAGGTGCTCAAAAACACCTATATTTTATTATCCGCTACCTTGCTATTTAGTGCTGCCATGGCAGGCGTCGCTGTTGCGATGAATGTTCCGCCTATTAATCCGTTTATTTATCTAGCTGTTATTTTTGGGATCAGCTTTGTGTTAAACAAAACAGCTAATAGTTCAATGGGAATTCTGGTAACTTTTGCCTTCACTGGGTTCTTAGGATTCTACGCCGGTCCGATTGTTAGCATTTATGCGTCCAATTTTGGTTCCGGAATCGTTGTTCAAGCACTAGCTGGCACTGGACTAATATTCTTCGCACTTTCTGGTTATGTTCTAACCACCAAGAAAGACTTCACATTTATGCGTGGTATGTTATTCGTGGGCCTTATGATTGGACTGATTGCAAGTATCGCCTATTTGGTAGGTAACTACTTTTTTGGCTGGTATATATCAGGACTTTCTTTAGCTTTGTCTGCATTCTTTGTATTGTTAATGTCAGGCTTTATCTTATACGATACTAGTTCGATTATCCGCGGCGAACAGACTAATTACATCATGGCAACCGTATCCATGTACATGAACATCTACGTGTTGTTCATGCACTTACTTAACTTGCTATCTGCTTTTTCTGGCGACGATTAGAGTTAAACCAGTAATCGGTAAAAAGCCCTCGTTATAGAGGGCTTTTTTTTAGTATTTGCACAGCTTTACCAAGTCAAAAGAAAGCGCTCAAGGCTTGATTTGCTGATTTCTTTCCATGACAATAGTAACTCGTTGTATTGCCTTGGTTACTCTGCTTTAATGTCGTCTTTTCTAATTCTAATTACAGCATCACCTCAATCTACTCAGGCTCACCTGACTGCGCTTAAGTTTGCTCAACAATTAGTAACCGACCAAATTGAATTAAAATCAGTATTCTTTTATCAAGACGCCGTTTCGGTTGCGTTGAACAGCTTGCTGCCGCCTTCTGATGAACCGCAAATTACCGAACGATGGAGTATTTTTGCCCAAAAAAACCAGATTGAATTACAAACATGTGTCGCAGCAAGTCTTCGGCGTGGTCTAATGGGAGCCGAAGAGGCAAAAGAACACCAAATCGCTTGTGCCAATTTGGCCCCTGCATTTTCTATGGCAGGACTTGGTCAGTTAGCGGCAGGTCTCAATGACCCCTCCGTTAAACTGATTCACTTCAAATAAACCATTAACTTATGCCTCAAATAATTAATTTAATAATAAATCAAAGTACCTTTGCTGGTTCTCATTTTAAGGAGTCTATCGATTTAGCACTTGTTTGTGCGGCGTTTGATCATCAGGTAAATCTAATTTTTCAACACGACGGCGTCTACAACTTAGTGAATAGCCAGCAGTCAATGATTATCGGAGAGAAAAGTCAGGTCGATCTTTTAAAAGGGTTAAGTTTCTACGATATTGAAAATGTTTACGCTGATATCGACTCTATGCAAACACGCAGTTTTGGAATCGAGAGTTTGCTTATTGATGTAAAATTGCTGAATGCCTCCGAACTTAATCGGTTAAATCAGCAAGCCGACCAAGTAGTGGTGTTATAATGTCAGTACTTCATTTAATTCAACAACCTACGAACCATGCTGAGTTTGATGCTCAATTAGAGCTTTATTTTAGCGATAATGACTCGGTCTTGTTTCTAAACGACGCTACATTTTCATTACCGTCAGTTTGTAAATCTCAGGAACTTGGGAAAGTCGGCCCTTTTCGAGGCGAAATATTTGCGTTAAAAGAGCAAGTAGTCGCAAGAGGTTTAATGAGCCTACTGGACTTAGAAAAAGTCAAATTGATTGATTATCACCAATTTATCGCACTCTGCCTGCAAACTCAAAAATCGATAACTTGGTGAGAGTTGACGATAAGACTCCCTAATGATGAGTTGCTCATTCAACGGCCATTTAATTCTATGACACAACTTCCGCCTAATATCAAAACAGATAAAAACGGTTACATGCTTGATTCAGACGCATGGACCTCGGAAATCGCCGAGATCATAGCCCAATGCGAAAATATCGAATTGTCCGAAGATCACTGGGAAGTGGTCAAATATGTTAGACAATTCTATCAAGACTATAATAAGAGCCCTTCCATTCGCCCTTTAGTTAAGTATTTAAAAACCGTACTCCCCGAGGAAAAAAGCAATAGCTTATACTTGCAAATACTATTTCCTGAAGGACCTGCGAAGCAAGCAACCAAAATCGCTGGATTACCAAAGCCTGCACGATGTATTTAGAATGCTTACCTAATAACTATATGTTAAGGAAAAACTTTGACAAATTAAGCTAATATTCAGATATCTACATTTATAATTTAAAAATTACATGTTATTACAATTACCCCATATTTTTTAATGACTTAATTTTGATAAAATACCATTTAAGTTAGAAGTCTGATACCACCCCATTCTCCAAGGAGAGAACACCAATGAACAAAATATTGGCAGCTCTTATGCTAATGATAATCACCCCGCTCACTCATGCTAAAGATGATCCAAGCGTATTTTTAGAGCAGGTAGCGAGCGACATGATTGCAAAAGTCGAAAAGAACAAGGAAGAATTGAAAACTAATTCTCTATTAGCTGAAAAATTGGTCAAAGAAACATTACTACCAGCGATTGATACAGAGAGCTTTGCTCGTAAAACTCTTTCAAGCAAAACTTGGCAGACATTATCAGAAGACCAGCAAGCGCGCTTCATAAACCAGTTTATTAACTTGGTGGTTGGAAATTATGCTACAGGTTTGTCATTGTACAATGGTCAAATCTTTACATTTAGTAAGCCCCATTATTCAAAGTCGGGTGACTATGCCAGAGTTAGAAGCTCAATGGAGCAAACTGGTTCTACCCCCATTATCATCGACTATGTACTAAGTATTAAAACTGGCTCATGGAAGATTACTGACTTGACCATTGAGGGTGTCAGTATGTCAAAAAGTTATCGTAGTCAGTTTTTGCCTAGAATCAACAGCATGGGCCTTGAAGCATTTCTAGCTGAAATGGAAGTGAAAAAAAGCTAGTTTAATGACAATAAGCTAAGTCTTTTTCAAAACAACAAAAAAAAAGCCCTCAACTGAGGGCTTTTTCATATATCCAAAAATTATGATTAACCAATTACATCCATCTTCATATAAGGTTTTAGCGCTTCCGGAACTCTAATTTTACCATCTTCCGTTTGGTAGTTTTCTAGTATCGCTACTAAAGTTCTACCGACAGCTAACCCAGAGCCATTTAAAGTATGCACTAGTTCTGGTTTGCCTGTATCAGGGTTTCTCCAACGAGCCTTCATTCTTCTCGCTTGAAAATCGCCCATGTTACTGCATGAAGAGATTTCTCTATAGGTGTCTTGTGCCGGTAGCCACACCTCGATATCAAAAGTTTTAGTCGCACCAAACCCGATATCGCCTGAGCAAAGTATAACCGTTCGATACGGCAACTCGAGCATTTGCAAAATTTTCTCAGCATGAGATGTCAACTGGTCAAGTGCTTGCATTGATTCTTCGGGTTTAACAATCTGTACCAATTCAACTTTCTCAAATTGATGTTGTCTAATTAGACCTTTAACATCTTTTCCATATGATCCCGCTTCACTTCTGAAACACGGCGTATGCGCGGTCATTTTAATCGGCAAGTCAGCAGCTTCCACAATTTCATCTTTAACAATATTAGTTAGTGGAACTTCTGCTGTTGGGATCATATACAAGGGTTTTCCATCCTGAGTGGTCCCTTGTACAGTAAACAAATCCTCTGCGAATTTTGGCAGTTGAGAGGTACCAAATAGTGACTCAGGATTGACTAAATAAGGGACGTATGTTTCGCTATAGCCGTGCTGTTCAGTATGAGTATCTAACATTAATTGAATCAGAGCACGATGCATTTTAGCAATGCCGGCTTTCATAACAACAAAACGAGAACCTGAAAGCTTGGCACTAGTCGCAAAATCAATTCCACCAATTTTTTCGCCGAGTTCAGTGTGATCTAAAGGTTTAAAATCAAACTTTGGAACTTCCCCCCATTTACGAACTTCCTGGTTTTCTTCTTCACCTTTGCCATCTGGCACTTCATCAGAAATGAGGTTAGGAAGGCCGTGAAACAAGTCGTCCAACTCTGTTTGAACCTTATCAAAAGCCACTTTAGTGTGCTCTAACTCTTCACCAATCTTGGCTACAGCGTCGAGTAGCGGTTGTACTTCTTGCCCAGCAGCTTTAGCTTTTCCGATTGATTTAGAACTAACTTTACGGTCATTTTGCAATGATTGAGTTTTGACTTGAAGCTCTTTGCGCTGCTCTTCTAACTCAAGGTAAGCTTGTTTATCAAACTGCATTCCTCTTCTTGCAAGGTTTGCGATAACTTGATCGAGTTCATTTCTAAATAACTTAGGGTCTATCATTGTTTATCCAAAATTTATAAATTGGCTGCGGTTTTTAATGGGCGCCTATTCTAGCACCAACCATTGCACCAACAAACACACAAATAAGGCATAACAAACAATTTCCACCGATATTAACAAACAACTTAAACATTTGTTGTTGTTGGAACAGCACGAGACTATCTAAAGCGAACGCAGAAAATGTGGTAAATGCACCTAAAAAACCAACAAAGAAAAACAAAACTTTGTCCGAGGACCAACTTTGGCCACTCGTTTCAAGCCACATGTAGACTACTCCAGACAAAAAGCAGCCAGTGACATTAACTAACATCGTACTAAAAGGAAACTCAGTGCTGGTGATTGTCGGAAGATACTCTCTCACCCAAAAGCGCGCAACGGCACCTAACGAGCCTCCAAATGCGACAATTAAAGTTGCTATGAGTTTTTCCAATTCAATTATCCCTAGAATTTTTGGTGTATAGCAATGAAGCTCTTTCTATTTAAGGCTTAGCCTGTCTGTTCTTAGATTTCAAATAATCCAGTTTTTCTTTTATTTGTTTTTCCAAACCTCGACTGACCGGCTGATAGTAAATTTTTGCAGGCTTTTTATCTGGAAAATATTCTTGCCCCGCAGAGAATGCCTCAGGCTCATCATGAGAATACCGATATTCAGCCCCGTAATCTAGCTCTTTCATAAGGCTAGTTGGGGCGTTTCTTAAATGCAGTGGCACCTCATAACTAGCTTCTTTAGCAACTTCTGACATGCACTGTTTAAACGCAGCATAGACCGCGTTGCTTTTAGCGGCAGATGCCATATAAACGACAGCTTGGGCTAAAGCCAATTCGCCTTCTGGACTGCCTAACCGCTGTTGAACATCCCAAGCATTAGTTGCGATTTGTAGAGCTCTAGGATCCGCATTTCCTATGTCTTCGCTTGCCATTCTTACCACACGTCTAGCGATATACAGCGGGTCGCAACCACCATCCAACATGCGACAAAACCAATAGAGTGATGCATCAGGGTCTGAGCCTCGTACGGACTTATGCAAAGCGGAAATTTGGTCGTAAAATGCTTCGCCTTTGTTGTCAAACCGCCTAGCTGACTCGCCAAGCAACGGTTCCACAATTTCTCTACCTATAAAGGCTTGCTCGTTCTGATCAAATTCCGCTAGTTCCAGTGCCATTTCCGCAATATTCAATAATCGGCGAGCATCACCATCGGCAAAACTTAATAATAGTGATTTTGCTTCATCCGCCAGCACAAACTGCTTTTTATTTCGCTCAGATTCGCTTGCTATTGCCCTATCAAGCACTTCGGCGAGGTCTTCCTCAGATAACGATTTTAATACATAAGTTTTAGCTCTAGATAACAGTGCGTTATTGACTTCAAATGAAGGGTTTTCGGTGGTTGCGCCGATAAAAATGAAAGTACCATCCTCGACATAGGGCAAAAATGCATCTTGCTGAGATTTGTTAAAGCGATGCACTTCATCAACAAAAAGCAAAGTTTGTTTACCCATTTGTCTCTGTTGCTTAGCTTGATCAACGGCTTGTCTTATGTCCTTAATGCTACCCAATACCGCGGAAATAGCCACAAAATAACAGTCGCAGTAACTAGCGATTAACCGCGCCAGAGTGGTTTTTCCAGTGCCAGGAGGCCCCCATAACAGCATCGAATGAGGCTTACCGTTTACAATCGCTTGATATAAGGGTTTTCCTGGTTGAAACAAATGTTTTTGACCTGCGTATTGTTCAAGGTTTTTCGGCCTTAACCTCGCTGCCAAGGGTTGATAATGACTTACATTTTGATCAGGGTTTTCGCTTTCACTATGTCCGGAAAGCGATGTTTGATCATGGTCGGAGAATAAGTCATGCATTAGTTTAAAGTCTCACAGTTCACTCATCAAGTCGAACCGTCTTTTAGTTAGCCTGCTGTCTATCAATTGCTCGTGAGTCAATCACGTCAATACCTTCGGGAGGCGTAAAGATAAACTCCGACAAACTAAGTCGCTGGTTCAGCTTGATATTTGAAAACACTACGCTGGTCCTCCCGCCAAGAGTATCAAGCAGAAAAAACTCGGTGATTTTCTGATCGATAATTAGTATATGGACACTTTCAAAAAGCCCTGGCTCTATCGGAGTCAACGAAAACAGCTGACGCTTTTGTTCCTCATTACTTTCAACTTGTTGAACATCAAAAGCCTGTAGCAATTTCTCAACAGAACTGGTTAATAACAATAAAGGTGAATCGGCTAAAACCGACTGTTGATCTTGTATTGTCACCTGCTCTAATTCAGGGTCATAAGTCCATAAGGCTCTACCATCAGCAATAATAGCCTGTTCAAAAGGCTGTTTGGTTTCCCAACGAAAATGGTTTGGTCGCTGAATCAAGAATCGGCCTAAGGTCGTTTCTGGCTGGTCACTAGTTTCACGATAGACATTTTGTTCAAAATCCGCTTCAAACGTCATTGTATTCGACAGTATTTGAGATAAATATTTAGCATCAACTTGTTTTTTGGAAGTTGAAGTAGGCACTTCTGCAGCATCTTGCGCATAAGATTTAAATCCAATCAGTAAAGCGCATGAAAGAATCAAGAAGCTTTTCAATCTATTCATAAAAGTATTAATTACCGTAAGTTAATGTTTAATGGTCTAAGACTAACTTGAAACTTGTTTGGATAACAAGCGCGCCAAGTAAACTCTCTGTAAATTTATTTATTAAACAGAGAGTTAAATGAATTTATTAAAGTACTTTATAATAGGTGAATATCAGCTGAATTAACTCTAATATAGATAAAAATATCAGCCTTAAACTAACCTGGAGGTGCTGGCGGAGCTATCACTTCTCTCGATCCGTTAGACTGCATTTCACTGACTATTCCGGCGGCTTCCATTGCTTCGATCATTCTTGCCGCACGATTGTAACCAATCTTAAGACGCCTCTGAACGCCTGAAATAGAAGCTTTTCGCGTCTCAGTGACAATTTGAACTGCATGATCATACAGCTCATCCTGCTCATCTCCACCTTCGCCAACGGGCGCACTCATTCCTGGTATTTCCGTTTCTGGCGCACCCGCGGTAATAGACTCTTCATAAACAGGTTCACCACGTTTTTGCCAATCAGCTACCACTCGGTGAACCTCATCATCATCCACAAACGCGCCGTGAACCCGCGTCGGAATACTGGTTCCACCTGGTAAATAAAGCATATCGCCTTGACCTAGCAATTGTTCTGCCCCCATTTGATCGAGAATGGTTCGAGAATCAATTTTGGAGGACACCTGAAAGGCAATTCGCGAAGGAATATTGGCTTTAATTAAGCCAGTAATGACATCAACCGAAGGACGCTGAGTGGCAAGTAACAAATGAATTCCCGCTGCTCGAGCTTTTTGCGCTATTCGAGCGATTAACTCTTCTACTTTTTTACCGACGATCATCATCATGTCGGCTAGCTCATCGATAACGATAACTATTTTTGGCAGCTTTTCTAAGGTGGGAGCCTGCAGGTCCATACTATCTTCCGGTTTCCATAGGGGGTCCGGAATTGACTCACCACGCTTTTCAGCATCTCTAATTTTCTTGTTGTATCCAGCTAAATTTCTGACCCCAAGCGCCGACATTAACTGATAACGCCGTTCCATTTCCGCCACCGCCCAGCGTAATGAATTAGCGGCTTCTTTCATATCGGTCACTACTGGCGTTAATAGGTGGGGAATGCCTTCATAAACGGATAATTCCAGCATCTTAGGATCAATCATGATCATTCGAACTTCTGCAGGCGAAGACTTATACAAAATACTCACAAGCATCGCGTTTAATCCAACGGACTTACCAGAGCCGGTAGTACCAGCAACAAGCAAATGAGGCATTTTAGTCAAATCAATAACGGTAGGAGCACCCGATATATCTTTTCCCAATGCCATGGTTAAACCTGATTTCGAATTATCAAACTCTCGACTTGCGATCACTTCCTTCAAACGCACCATTTCACGATTTTCGTTAGGAACTTCTATACCGATGTATGGTTTGCCAGGAATGACTTCAACCACCCGTACACTGGTAGTCGACATTGCTCTGGCAAGATCTTTAGCCAAACCAGTTATTTTAGCGACCTTAATTCCCGCCGCAAGATCAACTTCAAACCGGGTAATGACAGGTCCAGGATGAACTTCTACGACTTCCGCTTGTACTCCAAAATCTGCTAACTTTAACTCTACTAGGCGCGATAATGCCTCAAGAGTTTCGTCCGACAATCGCTCTTTATGTTCTGTTGGTTCATCTAGCAACCTTACTTGAGGTAACTCTCCAACGACAGGTTCATCAAACAGACTATTTTGTCGTTCTTTTTCAACTCGAAGACTGGGTTCAATTCGTTTGACTTCTTTTTCAATGACCACCGGTTTGCGTTTTTCGATTTTAGTGCGCTCTCGATGAAAAACCGTTTCTCGTTGTTGCTTTACTTCTTGTTGGGCTTTCTTATCTTTATAACTATCCAACATATCGCGATATTTCTCAGCAACCCAAGCAGTAGCTAGTAGAGTAACTTTTCCAATCCAATCCATTAGTTGAAACCAAGAGATACCGGTAAAAAGTGTCAAGGAGGCAAAAAACGAAGCTAATAACAATAAAGTCGCACCGACTGGGTTGAACCAGCCTAACAATAAGTCACCGATAATTTTCCCTAAAATTCCCCCAGCTAGATAGCCAAATTCAGCGGAAGGTTCAACAAAATGCAACGATGAAATTGCGGCGCCTAGAATCAAAGTAAACAGCAATCCAAAGAGTCTAAAGGACCAAAAAGCCCAACTGTTGGGTAGAACGCTCTTACGCCCTTTAAAAAGAAGTACTCCAGAATAAATAAGCGTAAACGGAAACAAAAAGGCTAAATAGCCAAATAGGTGCAAGAATCGACTGGCAAACCATGCACCAGCTAGGCCACTAGCATTTTCGACATTCTTAGAATCCGTGGCCACAGTCCACCCCGGATCGTTGGGTGAATAGCTCCATAGAGAGATAAGTAAGAATATGGCAAGAGCAATCAGTAGTATAAAGCTACCTTCTTTAATCCTCACCATCATTATATCTGCGACTTGTTCTCTATTATCCATTGCTTCTCTTTATTCTTACTTCTCTTTTTAAAATACTACCTTTTAATCAAACCTTTCTCATTTTATTGGCTCAACTAAATATCAACCGTTCAATTCCATTGTTAATTTGCTCAGTCAACTATTGCTACTTCGGAATTAGCAATGTTCGACTTTCTTTGACTTCTTCCATTACCACATAAGTTCGAGAACCACTGACACCAGGCAGAGTTAATAGGGTCTCACCAAGGAGGGTTCGATAAGCGACCATATCGGCAACACGCGCTTTAACTAGGTAGTCAAAGTCACCAGATACAAGGTGACACTCTAACACTTGAGGTAGTTCAATAACAGCCTTTTTAAAGTCTTTAAACACGTCAGGGGAAGTATGATTTAGCCTTATTTCAACGAATACCAATAACGCCGCCTGGAGCTTAGCCGGAGCCAAAACCGCCTCGTAAGATTTGATATAACCGGCCTTCTCTAGCCTCCTTACTCTCTCTAAACACGGGGTTGCGCTCAAGCCAACGCGTCTTGACAATTCTATATTGGCTAAGCGACCGTCTGCTTGAAGCTCTCTAAGAATCGCTCTATCAATCCTATCCAACTCTTTGTAACTGTTTGATTGCACTAGCTTACCTATTATAAGGTTCTACCCTGCCAGCAATAGTAATATATTTATCACTATTTATAAACACTAAAACAGTGTTTTATATCGCCATAGTTCGTTTTTAAGTATGTTATTCTGGCAAACCGCCGGTATACTAGCGCATAATTTTTGAGCTAGTCAGCTAGCATTTGTTACGGCGCAGTTACTGCCCATTTTGGAAGGAGCTTCCTATGTTAATTGGTGTACCTAAAGAAATTAAAAATCATGAATACCGAGTTGGTATGACTCCCGCAAGCGCTCGCGAGTTGATCGCACACGGTCATCAAGTAATAGTTGAAGCAAATGCTGGAAGCGGCATCGGGTTTGAAGATTCGGCTTATACCGACATCGGAGCTTCTATCCGTGAAACCGCCAGCGAAATATTTGCTGAGGCTGACATGATAGTTAAAGTAAAAGAGCCCTTAGCTGAAGAACGAGCCATGCTAAGAGAAGACCAAATTCTGTTTACTTATCTACACTTAGCACCCGATCTTCCACAAACCAAAGACCTAATCAAGAGTAAAGCTGTTTGTATTGCTTACGAAACCGTCACCTCTAGAAATGGAAGCCTACCACTACTCGCCCCTATGTCAGAAGTTGCTGGCAGAATGTCTATTCAAGCTGGAGCACAATGCTTAGAAAAATCTAAATCAGGCCGCGGTATGCTGTTAGCGGGCGTTCCGGGTGTAGCACCAGCCAAAGTAGTCATCATTGGTGGTGGTGTGGTTGGTTCCAATGCCGCTCAAATGGCAATTGGTATGGGTGCAAACGTTACCATTTTAGATCGCTCAATAGACGTGCTACGTCGTTTAGATGCTCAGTTTGGTGCAGCAGTTCAGACAGTCTTTTCGAGCAAAGATGCTTTAGAAGATCACGTCTTATCTGCTGATTTAGTCATCGGTGGCGTTTTAATACCTGGTGCAGCGGCACCAAAATTGGTCAGTGCAGAAATGATTAAACGAATGAAGCCTGGAGCTGCAGTGGTTGACGTCGCTATCGATCAGGGCGGCTGCTTTGAAACATCCAAAGCAACCACTCATGCGGAACCGACTTACATTGTTGATGAAGTCGTCCATTACTGTGTGGCCAATATGCCAGGTGCGGTTCCTCGTACTTCGACTTTTGCCCTTAACAATGCCACCCTTCCCTTTATAATCAGCATTGCCAATAACGGTTATAAGGCTGCTTTAGAAAAAGATGAGCATTTAATGAACGGTCTTAATGTTCATAAAGGCGTAGTAACCTGTGACAGCGTTGCCGAGAACTTAGGCTTTGAATATGTTCCAGCGGCTGACGCCATTAATATGTAAATCTAAATAGACTCGTAAAAAGGACGAGCGCAACCTCGTCCTTTTTTTTGTTTAAAAATTAACCCTCGTAACAATTTCCCCTATCGCTTGACACAATTTATTACCGCCAAGGGTTTAAACCCAGAGAATTAACCTTATAATAACGGCTATAAACACTTAATTAGAAAACCGCCATGTCATCTCTTCAAGACCAATTGTTAAAGGCCGGACTAGTTTCCAAAAACAAAGCTGTTCAAGCCAAAAGCCAAAAACGAAAACAGGCTAAAATCAGTCGTAAACACAAACTAGACGTGATTGATGAAGATAAAGTTGCGGCGGAAAAATTGATGGCCGAACAAGCGGAAAAAGCACGCCAACTGAATCAAGAAAAGAATCGACAAGCAGAGCAAAAAGCCATACAAGCGCAAATTAAGCAATTAATTACCAGCAATAGTCAGCCAACGGGAAAACCGCAAATAACGTTCAATTTTACGGATAGCAATAAAATAAAGAAAATTGAAGTGTCTAATCAAATTCACAAACACTTATCTAACGGATTACTAGCAATTGCTAAAGACGGCAACCAGTACCACCTTGTACCCAGCAAAATCGCTGAAAAAATTGCTCAGCGCTCTGAAACAGCCATAATCGCATTGGATACCCCTGCCGAAGAAATTGAAGAAGATGACCCTTATGCAGATTACCAAATCCCTGATGATTTGATGTGGTAATAAACATTGTGGTTTGTCCCTTGTAGAATGTAGTAAACCACCCTAAAATTCGCTTATTCAATCGACTTGTAAATCAATAAGTCGACTCAACACTTAATTATTAATAAAGATTTCACCTTGGAGTTAACCATGTCTCAATCTCGTCACTGCAAACTGCTTATTCTTGGCTCTGGCCCTGCAGGTTATTCTGCTGCTGTTTATGGTGCTCGCGCCAATCTAGAACCAGTCATCATCACCGGAATGGAAAAAGGTGGTCAATTGACGACTACCACCGATGTCGATAACTGGCCAGGTGATAATGAAGGTGTGCAGGGCCCTGAATTGATGGAGCGCATGGAAAAGCATGCAGTTAGATTTGGTACGGAGATTATCTTTGACCATATTCACACGGCTGAACTAACTAAACGTCCGTTCACTCTAACAGGTGATCAAGGTGTGTATACAGCGGATGCATTAGTTATAGCCACTGGCGCATCGGCTATGTATTTAGGGCTTGAGTCTGAAGAGGCGTTTAAAGGTAAAGGAGTATCCGCATGTGCCACTTGTGATGGTTTTTTCTATCGCAATAAACCGGTTGCGGTTATCGGAGGAGGCAATACAGCGGTAGAAGAAGCACTTTACCTTTCTAACATTGCATCTGAAGTTCACTTAGTACACCGACGTGACTCGCTTAGAAGTGAGAAGATTCTTCAAGATCACCTATTTGAGAAAGCTAAAAATGGCAACGTGACCATCCATTGGGATAATACACTGGAAGAAGTGGTTGGAGATAATATGGGCGTCACTGGAATAAATATCAAAAGTACCAAAGATCAGAGCGTTTCACCATTGACTGTAGATGGTGTGTTTATCGCCATCGGACACAAACCAAATACCGATATTTTTGCCGGTCAACTCGACATGAAAAATGGTTACATTACGGTTCAAAGTGGCCTTCAAGGCAATGCTACCCAAACTAGTATTGAAGGCGTTTATGCTGCTGGAGATGTTGCGGATCAAGTATACAAACAAGCCATCACGTCTGCAGGCGCTGGATGCATGGCAGCGTTAGATGCTGAGAAATTCCTAGATTCCCAGGGTTGATCACAAAGACATCAAACCAAAAGGGCCTTTATAGGCCCTTTTTATATTTAATTGATTGCTGTATAACTTCGCTTAGGTAACCCTAAATCATATGCATACTGCGCAAGAGTTCTTGATAAATAAAACCTCTTAGAAAAACACTGTCATCATCATCAATTTCTTCAATATTTACGCCGTAAAGGAATGAATGGTTCTTTTCATCCTCTTTTACATAAGAGACCGCACAGTTCATAGTTACAATACGTTCGAAGTGGTCTATCGTCAAAGGCATCGTGATGTTTAATAGATTCCCCATTAACGCGACTTTTGACTTAGACTCAATTCTACCTCCAGAACAGCTCAAATTAAGCATTTTAGCGGTCAGTGCCGGTGAATTATGAGTCTTATTGATAATGGTAGCATCGATATCGGTTTCAACTCTAACTTCCTTGCGTACTTCGACGGTTTGAACTTCTTTTGGGATCTCTAGGTGTAAGTATGGATAGGGCTGTCCACGTGTTAGCATCACTCGAGTAGAAAAACCTGAGACGACGTTTTTTACCATAAAGCGAAGTGTCACCATCTGTCCTTCCCTAACAAAGTATATTTTGTCTTTGCCCGTAATAGGAGCAGACACAATAATACTTGCTGCAGGGTTTATACCAATAAACTTTACTGGATAGCGCTGCTCGTTATTATCTCCAATCTGGATTTGCAGCGTATCTCCAAATGTCAGTCCTAATTCTTCAACTCTCATTCAAAAAACTCTATTTTGGAATTATTATTAGTTTTATTTTGGTTTTAATATATGATTACCATCTTAATTGTAGACCTAATTAGAATAATAAGAATAAATCTTATGCTAATTAATTAGCTTTATTAGTAATCACCGTTCAAAAAACAATAAACCAATCACCCTTGGGATCTGAGTTAACACATGGCTGAAGTTAAAAAGCATTTTTTATGGGCAGCGCCGCTACTAGCTATACTATTGGGATTACTCCTAAAATGGCTAACGATTGAGACACCTATTATTATCGTTGCCTGTGTCACCTTACTTTGCGCTCTCTGGTGGATATTTGAGCCAATTCCTATTCCTATTACCTCGTTAATTCCGTTAGCAGTATTCACAATGACAGGAATTTTAACCGCTAATGAAGTTGGTCAATCTTATGGGCATCCACTCATATTGCTATTACTCGGGGGCTTCATATTATCTCAGTCCATGGCGTATTCGGGAGCTCATAAAAGAATAGCCTTGATGATGGTTAATTTATTTGGCAGCCATTCACCAAGGCATTTGGTGATGGGATTTATGGTCGCCTCAGCGGTATTAAGTATGTGGATTTCAAATACGGCCACCACTTTGATGCTGTTACCGGTTGCACTCGCCACCGTAGAGAGCGTCAATAATCCTCGCCTCACGGCGGCGTTGTTACTCGGTATTGCCTATTCTGCCAGCATTGGTGGTATCGGCACTCCAATTGGAACCCCGCCAAACGCCTTGTTTATGTCTACCTACAACGAGGCTACCAATAGTGATATTGGGTTTCTAGATTGGATGAAATGGGGAATTCCATTAGTGCTACTTTTTATTCCATTAGCAATGTTATGGATCACCCGCGGACTGCCTAAGAATCTCAATATTGAAGTCCCTCAAACAGGGCGGTGGACGACTGTTGAGAAACGGGTTTTAACCGTATTTGCGATAACAGCCTTACTATGGGTCACTCGACAACAGCCGTTTGGAGGCTGGAGCAGCTTGCTTGGTTTACCCAAGGCCAACGATGCCAGTGTCGCGCTATTGGCCTGTATAGCAATGTTTATTGTTCCTGATGGAAACAAAGTTAATGGCAAACAAGGTCGGCTTTTAAATTGGGAAACAGCCAATAAAATCCCTTGGGGAGTTTTATTATTGTTTGCAGGGGGAATTTGTATTGCCAAAGCATTCGGCGCGAGCGGACTCAGTGCGCTAATAGGCAATTACTTATCAGGTGTCACGGTACTCCCAGAAATACTGATTATTGCGTTAATCTCTATCACAGTTATTTTTATGACGGAAATGACCAGCAACACTGCAACCACGGCATTAATGATGCCGATTCTAGCAGCAGCGGCTATCGCTGCTGATATTGATCCTGCATTACTAATGGTTCCAGCCGCGATGAGCGCCAGTTGCGCGTTTATGTTGCCGGTTGCTACTGCGCCAAATGCGATAGTTTACGGCAGTGAAAAAATCACTATTGAACAAATGGTAAGGAACGGATTTGCACTAAATTTAATTGGAGTGGTATTGATTACTTTGGTTTGCTATTTGCTGATTTAAAAAATTGCCACAGCCTAGGCCAGCTTCAAAACTAACAAGCTGGCCAAATAGTAAAAACACTATCGCTTCAAAAATGCGTTAAAAGCCGCTTTAGCTTCTTCAGATTGTAAGCGCTCGGCGAAAACATTAGCTTCTTTCTTCATTACTTCTATCACAGTTTCAACGTACTCTTGCTTAAGCAATTTCTTAGTTTCAATCAGCACTTCTTTTGAGTTCCTAGCCAGTCCTTGCGCAGTTTCCATCGCGGTTTTCCAAGTGCTTTCGATATCAGCCTCTACACTGTTTACGAGTCCTGCATTAAGAGCTTCTTCTGCCAAAAAGGTTTTGCCAGTCAACAGCCACTCGTTGGCCTTTGCAGTTCCACAGCGTTGCCGTAAAAGCAGCGATGAACCCCCTTCTGGGGTCAAACCGAGCTTAATAAATGGAACAGAAAACTTTGTATCAGCCGAGGCAAAAACTAAATCACAATGTAAAAGCATGGTTGTGCCAATACCAACAGCTGCACCGCCGACGGCACAAATCAAAGGTTTTTGTAATCGTGCCAAAGCCTTCAAAAACTTCACTACATTGCTATCATCATTAAAATCATTTTCTAAAAAATCTGCTAAGTCGTTGCCTGCACTAAAATGCTGATTATCGCTTCTTAATAGAATGACTTTGGTATTAGTGTCATTGTCGGCATAGTTTAACTGCTCCACTAACGACCCATACATTGCGTCCGTTAGCGCATTCATTTTGTCCCCACGAGCGATCTGAATTTCGTAAACTTCGCCAGAAAGTGCCGCAAAAATTTCATTTGTGTTCATTATTTTTCTTCCTTTTGGGGCCGTTTTAAACCACCCTCATACTGTGCAGTCATTAATGCATATACGCTATACGCAGCAACATTCTGAGCGATTGCCTTTGGGTCAACCTTATCTAAAGTATCATCTGCGGTATGATGTAAATCGAAATAGTCAGTACCATCTTGTGCCAGCCTAAATACCGGCATGCCTAAGGCGTATAATGGAATTAGATCAGGTCCAGGTCCGGCCTTATTATTGCCTCGACTTATCCCTAATGGTTTAAACATGCTTTCCATTTGATCAATGAATGGTAGGTCTTGTTCGGTTACTAACGAAGAAAATGAATATATTCGACCGGCACCAAAGTCAGATTCAGCACCAATTATATGCTGGTCAAGTTCATTTTTATGGGCGTTTGCATAAGCGCGCGCACCAATTAACCCTTGCTCTTCGTTAGCCCATAAAATAACTCGAATACTGCGTCGATGCTTTATTTTTTGCTCGCTGATAAGTTTTGCAGCGGCCATGGTAATTGCTACTCCAGCCCCATCATCTACAGCGCCTGTACCTAAATCCCATGAATCTAAATGCCCACCAAGAATAACCACTTCATCGGGCTTCTCCGAACCGGTCATTTCTCCAATGACATTGTAGGATGTGAATTCTGGTCCAGCTGTAGCGCCCAAAACAAGTTTTATCTTTAGCTTAATTTTGCGTTCTAACATTCTGACCAATTGATCGGCGTCCGGGTTTGAAAGTGCTGCAGCCGGGATCTTGATGACATCGTCCGCATAACGCATCAAACCAGTATGCGGCATTCGGTGTGAGTCTGTACCTATGGATCGAATTAAGACTGCAATAGCACCTTTTTTGGCGCCCTCTACGGCACCGCTCCCTCGAGCTGCAACCGCCTTACCGTAGCCTGCGCCATTTTTAGTTCGCTCCATTTTATTGCTAACAAAAACAATTTTCCCCTTAACATCCTTGGCATCAGCTTTTTTCAAATCATCTAGAGTTTTAAAATGAACCAGCTCAGCCATTACACCATTTTTTCCGGTTCCTACTGTTCCACCCAGAGCTGTAATATGCAGTGGTTGTGGGAATGGTGAAATAACTTCTGCGGACTCTTCACCTCTGATCCACGTGGGAAATGTCACTGGCTCCTTCCATACTTTATCGAACCCCAACGCTTTAAACTTGGCGATTGCCCAATTAACAGCCATAGTATCTTGCGGGGTTCCTGCCATTCTTGGCCCAACTTCTGTGGTTAAGGACTCGAGAATTTCATAACCCAAATTGCTTTTTAACGCAGCCTGCCTTACCTGTTTGACCTGCTTCAATTGTTGCTCGGTCAGCAAGGCAGGTTGTTCTGCAAAAGATGTGTTGATAATGACTGAATTAACCATTATGAATGATATATAGGCTAAAATTTTCGTGGACATTTATGTGTTTCCCCTAGGACAGCGAGTGTTGGTCATTTTAGTAAATCAATTGATTGCTGCGCAGCTTATCAAAATGCTTAATTAAGTGTAAGATGTTTATACTATTCGACGAAACAAAGTGAATAATCATGTCCGAACAACAAACCACTGATTCGATTTACCAGTTTGCTGCAGATGATATCAAAGGCCAGCCTACAATGATGTCAGAATTCAAAAATAAAGTGTTACTAATCGTCAATACTGCCAGTAAATGTGGTTTTACCCCTCAATATGAAGGACTAGAAAAACTACAACAGGATTACGCGGATAAGGGTTTCTCAGTATTGGGTTTTCCATGCAACCAGTTTGGTAAACAGGAACCTGGTGATGAGCAAGCCATTCAGAGCTTTTGCGACTTAAATTTCAGCACCAGTTTTCCGCTTTTCAAAAAAATAGAGGTTAACGGTGACAATGCCGCACCACTATTTGATTACTTAAAAACTCAGGCACCAGGTGTTTTAGGTTCAAAATCCATAAAATGGAACTTTACAAAGTTTTTAGTCAATAGAGATGGTCGGGTGGTAAAACGTTTTGCGCCAAAAGATAAACCCGAAAACTTAGCTAAACAAATAGAAGAATTACTCTAAATGACATCCAAAGATCTAAACAGCGAAAGCCTGTTCATACAGAGAATCGAAGAGCTTGAAACAAAAATAACCTTTCAAGATCATATGATTGAAGAGCTTAATCAGGCGCTAATTGAGCAGCAAAGCGATCTGCGTAAATTAACACGAGTTTTAGAAAGCGTTGTCTCTCAGGTTGAACAAATTGGTGACTCAAATGCAAAAAATGATGGCATTGAATTACCCCCCCATTATTAGCTATTTTAGCAACATTATTCAGCCCTCAAATCAACATCTCATTTTGATATATTGACGCCAAATCCTGATTGGTGATACTTGCTATTTAGAGTGCATAGACTAAGCTTTAATTAGTCGTTATCTCACTTCAAAGGAAAGCTCCAATGGCCGATAAGCCCATGAAACGAAGAGAATTTCTTTCTCAAGGTATCAAGGCGGTGACTATTGGGGCAGCCGCAATAAACGCACCGTACGTTATTGCAAATCTAAAACCAACTGTCAGGGTCATGGGAACAATTGTCACTCTGCAAGAAGAGATTCGTCAAAAAGCCATGGCAGATCTTGGAATTAACTTAGTCTTCGAAGCTCGCGGTGAAGGTGAGTTAATTCAAAAAGCGACCACTTCTCCTTCTGAATTTGATCTGTATGAACAATGGACTGATAGTATTAAGACACTCTGGCAAGCTAACGCCATTCAACCAATCAAAACCGAAAAGTTAACCTATTGGAACGAGATCAATCAGTTATCCAAGAAAGGTAGCCTTAGCGGAGAATCACCGGTCGGAGTCGGAGATGCTCCCTATAAAATACTCAACGTTCAAACTGATGGAACTCTCGGTACAAATTTTACCGGGAACATTAGCTTTTTACCCTATGTACATAATGTTGATTCTTTTGGTTATAACACTGATGTAATTCCCAAAGGCAAACCCTACGAAACCGAAAGCTGGGGTTGGCTATTGGATCCTGCTCATCATGGCAAAGTTGGTATCGTCAACGCCCCGACCATTGGTTTATTTGATTTAGCCCTAGCTGCTCAAGCCAGAGGGTTTGTCAAATTTACCGATATTAGTAATATGACCATCGAGGAGTTAGACAAACTATTTGAAGTTTTATTAAAGTATAAACGCGACAAACACTTTTCGGGTTTCTGGAATACAGTCCCACAATCGGCTGAGTTTATGACCAGTGGTCGAACCGCAATTGGCAGCATGTTCTCCCCAGGCGTATCAATGGCAAATGGACAAGGTACACCGGTGACCTATGCTGCCCCCAAAGAGGGATATCGAGCCTGGCACGGGGTAATGTGTATATCACGAGCATGCAAAGGCAAAACTAAAGATGCGGCCTATGAGTACATGAACTGGTGGCTAAGCGGTTGGGCTGGTGCATTTATAGCTCGACAAGGTTACTACATTTCAAACCCTGAGCGTTCGAGAAGTTTGCTCAGTTCGAATGAATGGGATTACTGGTATGGTGGAAAACCAACAAAAACCCCTTTAAAAGGAACAGATGGAAAGATTTCGGTCCCAGCCGGAGATGTCCGCAGAGGCGGTTCATACGAGAACCGGTTTAGCCATGTTGCTGTTTGGAACACCGTGATGGAAAACTACGAATACTCTTTAGATCGCTGGTACGAATTTTTACTAGCATGAGCAACAGTCCTTCATATCAAAGCAATTTCTTGAATTCCCTTAGTATAAGCCAACGTATTATTTTAGGATTTATTCTATTAATACTGATGAGTTTTATAATAACAGCTTTTAACGTTACGGCGATGCGAGATTTCAAACAGAAATTTTCGTCATTCCGACAAGTCAGTAATAGCACGAGTTTAATGCTCAAGGTTGATAAAGATATTGCCGATCTACAAAGAACAATATTGGCTTATAGCAACACAGAAAAAAGTGCAACTTTTTCTCAAATACTTGCTCTTTACCAAAAACTCACTAGTGATATTGAAAAACTAATAGAGGCTGACAGCAAACAAGGTTCAACACACCAAAAAGAGTTATCAAAGATCCAGAACTCAGTGATTGATTTTAAAGAAAAGATCGATGATTTACAAAAGACGCGAAGCTACCGAGAAATTCTAATTGGCGAAACTTTAGAGCAACGATTCGCTAAAATAACTAATGATATGACTGCTATTTTTTCTTCTCTTGAGCAATCCGACAACCCGATCATTCTTTCTAAAATCTGGCAAGCTCAGCTATTAATTTCTAGTGCGGAGACTTTGCAAAATCGATATTTCAGTAAACATGAGTTTCAAGTCAAGAAAAAATTTCTGGAAAATATAAGCGAAGCATCAAAAATTATTGAGCAATCGATAGTCAAAAGTAATCAACAAAAAGCATCTAAAATGCTTGTTGAAATCTTAACAACGCTCAGTTCTATCGAGGTAACTTTTAATCAAGCAGTTCAGGCTGATCGGAATTTTCTTTTTCTAGTCAATGTCGTGATCGCTGGGGAGTCATCAGAGCTAAGCCACAATTCCGATCAATTAAAACAAAGATACTTAAAAGAACAGCAAAAACTATTTACTGATACAAAGAATTATATAGACGAAAGTGAGCGCATTAGTATCTCAGTTTCAATAATAGGTGCAACTCTCGCAATCTTATTGGCATTCATTCTAGGACGCAGAATTAGCAAGCCATTAATATCTATTACAGATACTTTTTCTCATTTAAGTAAGGGAGATGAAATAGCTGAAATACCAGGTGTAAACCGCCGAGATGAGATCGGCCAATTAGCGCAAGCCGCAAATGTTTTCAAGGAAACAAACTCTAGAACTAAAGAACTACTTGTTCAAACCGAACTAGTAACAGAAGAACTCAAAGAGAGAGAGTATGCGCTAACCTTAGCAGCTGAAAAAGCTGAGGAAGCCAGTAAAGCTAAAAGTCAGTTTTTAGCTAACATGAGCCATGAACTTAGAACACCTATGAACGCAATACTAGGAATGCTAGCACTTCTGAAAAGAACGCCTCTCAATCGTCCGCAAAAAGACTATACCCAAAAAACCGAAGGTGCAGCTCGTTCACTGTTAGCTTTGTTAAACGATATATTGGATATTTCAAAAGCCGAAGCAGGAAAAATAGAACTCGACCCTGTGCCCTTTAAATTGAAGCACTTGTTAAGAAATCTCGAAGTGATCTTAAGTACCGAAATATCTACCAAGCCTATTTCACTTGCTTTTGATGTTCAGGATGGAATGCCGCAGTACTTTGTCGGTGATGAAATGAGGCTCCAACAAATCCTAATTAACTTAGGTGGCAACGCCATAAAATTCACAGAAAAAGGTTCAATCACCGTTAAAGTCAACTCAAGTGTTGATCAAGAAAACAACCACTCTCTAACTTTTAGAGTCTTTGATACAGGAATCGGTATATCAGAAGAAAACCAAAAGAAAATCTTTGAAGGTTTTACTCAGGCTGAAGCGTCTACAACAAGAAGATTCGGTGGTACAGGACTTGGTCTTGCTATCAGCCAAACTCTGGTTGATCTAATGGGTGGGCAATTAGAACTTAAAAGTCAACTGGGTAAAGGAAGTTGCTTCTATTTTTCAATTAAGCTGCGGTTGGCTAGCCACCAGCAAATAGAAAAGTTACATTTGGATCGAATTGAGAATACCGAAATTGAATATGAAAATCGATTAGAAGGTAAAAAAATACTGGTCGTCGAAGATAACCTCGTTAATCAGCATGTTGCTCGAGAACTGCTTGAGCAAGAAGGCGCAGATGTAGTCGTCGTTAACGATGGTCAAGAAGCATTAGATAAACTAAAGCAAGCGAAAGAAAGCAATAACTCGGACTTTTTTGATGCCGTTTTGATGGACTTACAAATGCCTGTAATGGATGGCCTGACTGCTTCTAGAGCTATTAGAGAGTCTCTTAATCTGAAAGAATTAATAATTGTTGCAATGACGGCCAATGCCATGCAAAAGGATAAACGCGAATGTTTAGAAGCAGGCATGAATGACCATTTAGGAAAGCCTTTTGACATTCATCAAGTCGTTAAGGTTTTAGACCAATTATGGGGAAAGGCAAATTAGCCTCCTCCCATTTATTTCTCATGTTTCAATATTTGGATGCAGCTGCTCTAGTGGTATGCGTTAAGAATAGCTTCTTACTTCTATCCCCACTATTTTATCTGCTTAAGAGCTTCAATACGTTTATCTAAAGGAGGATGACTCATAAACCATTCCGCTTTCGGTTTGGCGCCAGAAATACCGAACGCCATCAAAGAACCTTCAAGCTGACTTTCTCTATTGCCCTTTAACCTCTGTAACGCCGCAATCATCGCTTGATTCCCTTGTAACTTGGCAGCTCCGGCATCGGCTCTATATTCTCGTTGTCTAGAAAACCACATAACGATGATGCTCGCGAGAATTCCAAATACAATTTCTAGAACAATAACCACTCCGTAATAAGCGAACCCCCCTAAGCCACCACCTTGGTTGTTATTACCGCGCAATGTGCTATTGATGATTCCAGCCAAGGCTCTGGCTAAAAATATTACAAAGGTATTCACCACCCCCTGAATGAGAGTTAGCGTCACCATATCACCATTGGCAATATGCGATACTTCGTGAGCGAGAACAGCTTCGACTTCCCTTCTATCCATTTGCTGTAATAATCCGCTACTGACTGCAACTAGAGAGCTGTTTTTACTGGCACCGGTGGCAAAGGCATTCATTTCTGGCGAGTTATAAATAGCGACTTCTGGCATTCCGACACCAGCCGCTTTAGCCTGCCGTGCTACAGTGTTTAACAGCCAGCTTTCTACCTCAGTTCTTGGTGAAGTGATGACTAGAGCTCCTACTGAGCGCTTAGCCATCATTTTCGATAGAAACAAGGAAATAAAAGCACCACCAAAACCAAATACTGCGGCAAATAATAATAAACTGCTATAGCTTCCCGGTTGCAACCCTAGAGCAGGCCCTAGCACACTAAGGACGATGCTTAAGACCACCATGATGGCCAGATTGGTTGCAATAAACAAAAATACTCTTTTCATTTTACCCCACCTTTAAATAGGATGTTTATCTAGCGGTCTATATGGTGATTCTCTTTGATATTTCAATACATAATCCGCTCAATAACTAGTAACAATTGGTAAACTTCAAGCATTATTCAGCCTTGCAGAACCGCTGTAGTAACTTTTCGAAAAAGTCACTTCCTAATTCTTGTGCTTTAAGAATGTTACGCTCTGGGATTTGTTCTGAATTTGGGTACAAGTCAAGTGCTTTTTCAAGCATATCCTCGCGAAGCAAATGTACTATTGGAACCGGTGAACGATTGGTGTAATTCTCGGGGTCACTCTGCTTGGTGTCAGCAAAACAATAGTCGGGATGAAAACTAGCGATTTGATAAATGCCTTCATAGCCCAATTCATAAAGAAGCTCATTGGCTAGCTCAACAAAATCTAAATAATCAAAAAAACTCTCTAACCCTTTCGGGTATAAAAGCAACGATGTAGATAGAGCGGGGTTATTATCTAACCGCTTAAATTCTTCGCTCAATGAAAGCAGTTGCTCCTCGCGATTCGACTCATCGATGACTTCATAGTGAATACTGTTGTTAACATATTCTTTTTTCGCAAAGGGGCAAAAATTGTATTCGATAACCGAATGTTCAAGCCAGCGCTTAGTCATATTTATATATTGTTCTGGTTGTAGCATAATAGCGGCAGAATCTGGTAGCAATAGTCACCATTATAACTGACAACACGGCTGTTAGGTTGAAACAGCAAACCAATATTCTACCCAAAGAATTAAATCTATGGCTAACGTTTACGTCAAATAACGGAAAATCTAAGAGTTTTTGAAACTAATGAGTTTAATGAAATTATGAGTTTAAGAGTAGAAGTCGTGGTTGTCACTCCATTCCAACAAAACTGTTCAGTCATTTGGTGCAGCGAAACCCTACAAGGCGCGGTGGTAGACCCGGGAGGTGATATTGATAGAGTCATCGCAAAAATTGAACAACATAAGATAGATGTAAGCCAAATTATTCTCACTCATGGTCATCTAGACCACGCCGGCGGAGCGGAAGAACTAAAACGACGGCTGGGCGTTTCAATTATTGGCCCACACCGAGATGATCTATTTTGGTTAGAAGGAATTACTCAGCAAGGACAACAATATGGTTTTTCTGGAGCGGAAAACTGTCACCCCGATCAGTGGCTTGAAGAAGGTGAACAAATTAAGGTAGGAAATGAGGTTTTAGATATCTATCATTGCCCAGGTCATACCCCTGGTCACATTATATTTCATCATCAGCTATCAGGATTGGCATTTGTTGGAGACGTTCTCTTTAAAGGGAGTATTGGAAGAACAGATTTTCCAAGAGGCAATCATCAAGACTTAATCGACTCCATTACCTCTAAACTTTGGCCTCTTGGCGGTGAAACGCGTTTTGTATCTGGTCACGGCCCGATCTCTAACTTTGCCCATGAAAGACAGACCAATCCGCACGTAGCGGATCAGGTATTAGCAAGGTACCGTTAAATCATTAGAGAAGGCTTGAACTTGGAACTACTTGAATACATTTTGAACCCTAACTTTGTAGAGACATCTTCTACATCATTGCCGCTTAATAACCAAGTTCAAGGTGATTATTTGCTTGCACTGACAGACCCCAGAATTGTCCAGCAAGTCAGTCAGTTTCATCAAAGCATACCGGGTTATAGCCAGACGCCTCTGGTAAAATTACCACAGTTGAGCCGAAACCTTAGTATCAATCAAATTATGGTCAAAGATGAAAGTCAGCGATTTGATTTGAACGCTTTTAAAATGTTAGGTGCATCCTATGCAATCGCAGAAATATTGTTGCAAAAACTAGGATTAAAAAGGCCTTACAGTTTTCAATCTATCATTGAGCAATCCTCGAATTATCAAGACCTAGAATTAGTAACCACCACCGATGGAAATCATGGTCGAGCTGTCGCGTGGTGTGCAAAACAGTTTGGCTGTTCAGCGAGAATTTACATGCCCAAAAACTCTTCTGCAATTCGGTTAGAAGCTATCAAACAATATACACCTTATGCCGAAATCACCGATTTAGATTATGATGCAACGGTTACTAAAGTCGCCCAATTAGCTAAAACAAACAACTGGCAGTTAGTACAAGATACTGCTTGGGATAATTACCTAGAAATTCCAGATAATATTATGCGTGGTTATTTCACTTTAATTAAAGAGTTCGAAAAGCAGGCGCCTAACGAATGGCCCAGTCATGTTTTTCTTCAAGCTGGAGTTGGTTCAATGGCCGCCGCACTAGCAGCTTATTTTGTTGCTCATAATCGTCCGACACCAGTAATTGTTTTGGTTGAGCCAAACAATGCACCTTGTTTTTTTGAATCCATAAAAATTAACGACGGTTTGCCCCATCAAGTTGGAAACCTCAATACTTTGATGGCTGGACTGGCTTGCGGTATGCCCAGTAAAACAGCATGGCAAATACTTAGTCGATACTGCTATGCTTTTATCAAATGCGACGATAGTTTTACTATAAAAGGAATGAAAAGATATGCGCGTCCAGTTGCAAAGGATCCCGCTATCGTTTCCGGGGAATCAGCAGCTGTCACTCTGGGTGTATTAGAATCGATTCTAACCGATAGCCAGCTTGTTAATATTAAAGACCAGCTGAAACTAGACGAAAACTCAACGGTTCTATTGATATCAACCGAAGGTGATACTGACCCTAGGAATTATCGCAACGTTGTAGCCAGTTAAGCCGGAACGGCATTTTGCTTCCCGACTTAACATGGATTAACTTAACATAACTTAGGTCTAACTTAAGCTCAAACTCCTGACTGATTTCTTAGTACTGCCACATATAACTAAACTTGGCAAAAATGGTTTTATCAGTCTTAGTTAACGAACTAAGATTATCATCCTCAAACGCGTTGTCAGAATAACCCAAATAAACCAGTGAAAGCGGATTAATTTTATAGGAATAGATAACCTGAAGACCAAAGTACTTTGAACGAGCATCAACTTCGTCATCAAGGTAGAGCGCTTGATTTCTCTCAATACTGGTATTTTGCAAAGTCAAAGATAATCGCGAGCGAATGCTAAATTGATAAGAGATGCGAGTATCAGCGAGTTTTGCATTAAACAATTCACCGCCAGGTACTTTCAACTGTTGAGTCGTTCCCGAGATCCTAAGATTTAAGTGTTTTCCAATTTGCCAATTGATATACGGTTCGAATAATTTACGATGTCCCAGTTGGGTATTGGCGAAGTCAATTTGATCACCTATTATCATAAAGTTACCAAGAGTAAGATTTGAGAGCGGTTTAAATTCAAACCACATCATAAAATTGTCTTCCTTAAACATGACATCGTCATATAATCGATCTCGAGTAACCACACCAAAGTTAGTATTGAACTGTTTTGGTCCGCGAAGATTAAAGTGAATTTCGCTTTCTTCTTCGAGCAGTCTGCCACTCTGGTCTTCAGTTCTATCCCAGTCGCCGAAAAATCCCCAACGAGTCCAATCACTCCCCTCTTCACCGTACCAAGTGTAATTCCCACCAAGCACTAGTTGCTTATAATTAACACGGCCAATAAAGCCCATATCTGCTCTAAAATCTTCGCCAAAATCACTATAGGATGCTCGTAAACCGTAATCTCTTTTAGTATGTCGATAGCGCAGTGATAACGCATCATCCGATTGTTCTGCTGCAACATCAAATTCCTCTTGGATCGAAATCGGGTTGCTTGAATCGGAATGCATATATTGAACTTGTAAACTGTCATTTTCAGTAAAAAAATACTTGCCATCGAGCGCGGTGACGGTATTGTCATAACCATCGGCTTTACGATGGGTTACCAGTGCTCCAAAATTATTCTTAGCGCCGATGTCCATTTGATAACGACCGATAAATACGTCGGACTCGACCCCCTCTAACTCGGCCAAATCCGACCCTAAACTACCGGGTAACAAAAAGCTTGTATTGGTATCTCTAGCGACAATTACTCCACTACTACTACCGTTTTGTTTACCTGTGACTTTCACGCCGTAATCGGGGTCTGCAATATTTCTAGTATGAACTAACCGATTAGCTGTTGAAAAGTATTCTGCTCCGTCCAAGAAAAACGGTCTTGCTTCCGGAAAAAATAACGAGAAAGTTCGGTTGATGTCCAATTGCCCAGCATCAGCTTCTACCTGTGAAAAATCAGGATTTAAAGTTGCGTTCAATATCCAGTTTTCAGTCATTGCCCAACGAATATCTGCACCTAGTTCGGTATCTGAATTATCTTCCCATTCAGTAGATTCATCCAAGTCTCTTTGTTCAGATTGCACATGAGTGAGGGTTGGCGTGATATCTAGATTAGTACCAGATTCTAGGCTTGGCATTCCAGTCACTTTGTTTGCAATACACAGTGAACAGTCCTGCGCTCTATCCCCTGGACTATCAGCGTAGATAGTTCGAGACTCTCTAGGGTGAACTCTCAAAAAACGAATTCCCCAAGTCTGCTCTTCCGCGTTTGCTGGAAACCTCAACGCTCGATAGGGAATCGCCATTTCTACTACATAACCGTCTTCGGTTACTTGCCCTAAACTCTCCCAAACCGCGTCCCACGACGAGTCTTCACGGTTTTGAGTATCATCAATGGTTAAATCACCTTGCGCCCCTAGAGCATTAACAAAAAACTCAAAACCTTTTCTCTCATCGTTAAAAGTATCAACAACTACTCCGACAAAGTCGTCTTGAAAAATTCGGTCTCGGTCTCTAAGAAAGGCCAAAATATTTTCTGGACTCGGATCTTCAGCTTTAAACGCAAAATAAAGATGTTCACCATCTTCCATCATGTAGGCGGTTGTCTTTACTTTAGCAGGAGCATTTTCTGCGGGGCTAGTTTCGTAGGCTAAATCGACTATATGCGCTTGTTGCCATTCATCAAAGTCAATCACAGCGTCTATTGTCGGAGCGGTATCTATCCTCGGAATAGAATAACTTTGTTTTTTAGCGTAACTAGATTGAATTCCCTGAGCTAAAAAAAGGATTGACATGCACAGCGCTAAAATGACTTTTCTTATTTCCATTATCTCTACCTATTCTCATTGTTTTTTTGAAATATACATACAAAGACGGAGGCTGATTTGGAATAGTTTGCCGTGTTAATGAATTGTTACATCTATTACATCAGTAACAATACTCTGAAATATGTAGAGACAGTAAGAAATGAAATTTTTAGCGGTTTTGGGATCTTCCAATACAAAAAAGCCCGCGATTGGCGGGCTAGTTATTGGATCGTTTTGAATATAAGTTAGAGCTTGTCTATGACCTTATTAATTGCATCCAGACATGAAGCACCTAAATTATGACAACGCTCTGGTGACCAACCTTGTTCATAATCTGGTGTTTCAATGGTATCTTTAAAAGGCATCTCTAAAGTCATCGATAAACAATCAAATGCTTCAGCAATATAGTTGGTACAAATCGACATGTCGGCCGTGTTTGGCTCGTCAACAGGGTAGCCTTTTTCATTTTGAAAATCTGGATTTACTACTTCAAGATGCTCGGTAAATTCCTTCTGTAGTTCAGCTAATCGAGGTGTCCATTTCTTGATTCCTTCTGCACCGGCAACAAAATTGTAGGGTAATCCTTCATCACCATGAACATCAAAGCAAAACTGGATGCCAAGTTGCTCCATTTTTTTTCTCACAAGAAATACTTCAGGGCTTCGCTCCATTGTCGGGTTTAGCCATTCACGGTTAAGATTTGCTCCGCACGCGTTGGTTCTCAAATGACCTCGTTTACTGCCATCAGGGTTCATATTTGGCACTACATAAAAAACCGCTTTTTCTAACAATCTATTTGCCATGGCGTCGGTATCATCCAGTAGCCGATATAAAAATCCTTCCATCCACCATGAAGCTTGAGTTTCACCTGGATGTTGACGTCCATGCAGCCACAGTATCTTTTTATGCGGTGCGGGCTCACCAATGATCAACATATCCAGATCTTGACCATCTAAAGTCTGTCCAAGTACTTCAGATTTCACCTGCGGGTATTCCTGTAGTTCAGCAATAAAATTAGCATGTCGCTCCATAGTATAAGGAGCAAAATAGGCATAATAGACTGAGTCTCTTTCGGAAGTATGATTAATGCTCAATACACCATTTTTGTATTCGGTTGGCACTCGAAACCAAAATTTTCTATCGTATGAGGCAACCGCCTGATAACCATTCCACCCGTCTAAATAGGCTGCTTCACCGGCATTAGTAATATTATACTGACAGGCTTGTTGTTTTACTCCGCTCGCTCGAAAATAGAACCATTGATAGAAATCACTTTGGTGATCCTTCTTAATGGTTAACTGTATATCTGCCGCACTTTCACTTTTATGGCAAATAATATTGCCACCATCGAATTGGCTATTGATTGTAATTTTTGCTGGCATTTATTCTTCTCCTAACACCCGGAATTTTTGATTTTTTTCTGATTCTAAATATTCAAAACTGTAAATGCTCAAAACCATGTCGGCTAATAGATGATCAACATACAGCCTTCCCTCTTTCCATGGTTTTTCTTTAGTCGGCTGTTGCCACTTAACCAAGCCTTGATACGAGTTTGGCGAGACTTCTAGTGCGACCGGAATATCGCTTTTTTTAAAATATTCGGTACAAACCAATTCAAGATCCCCAAACTCGCAGATAAGAATACAGCTATTCTCGGCCCCCGAATCCAAACTAGCAATATCATCCTCGGCCCTTCTTGGCACTAAGCCCGTTATTTTAGCCTCTTCCCACTGTTCACTTGAAATGATTTTGAAAATTGATGACATAGGTAAACTGATTGCTCGCTTAAAATACTTAATTAGCTACACATCTGCCGTAGCTTACAAAACTGATCTAATTTAAAATACAGCCAGCTATTAGAAAATAGGGCTAAATTAAGGTTTTTAAATGGTTAACTCGCTGAATTTATTTGCATTTTAAGGTTTATCCACCCTAATCTAACAAACTTTATTGAGATAAAATAGCTTCGAGTAACATAATTTCACTCTACCCAAGTTCGGGCGGCATAATAATAAATCGCCGACTACCGATTGTAGTTTACTTATTATGTTTCCTTGATATCAAATCACCTCTAAAGGGTTATTATAACAATGAATACATCACACTGGATAGACTTACGTAGCGATACTGTGACCCAACCTAGTGAAGCTATGCGTAAAGCGATGTCGATAGCGGAAGTGGGTGATGATGTTTATGGAGATGACCCCACGGTTAACCGCTTACAACAGCTAGCCGCGGAGTTTTCTGGCCAAGAATCGGCGTTATTCGTCAGTTCCGGTGTCCAGAGCAACCTCATTGGCCTGCTTTGCCATTGTCAACGAGGTGACGAGTATATTGTTGGTCAACAAGCACACACTTATAAGTATGAAGGTGGTGGTGCCGCAGTCTTAGGCAGTATCCAGCCGCAACCTATCGAATTTAGTGAGGATGGTTCGCTTGACCTAGACAAAGTTGCATCCGTTATTAAAGAGAAAGATGTGCACTTCGCTCGAACTAGATTACTTTGCTTAGAAAATACAACGTTTGGCAAGGTTGTTCCGCAATCCTATATCGAACAAGCGATCGAGTTCAGTCATCAAAAAAGTTTATCGATTCACTTAGATGGAGCACGAATTTGCAATGCTGCAGTTAGTCAAAATCGCTCGGTAAAAGAGATTGCCGAAAACTTTGATTCGGTATCGATCTGTTTGTCAAAAGGGTTGGGAGCACCAATTGGTTCTGTCTTATGTGGGCCCAAAGAGTTTATTGAAGAGGCCAAACATTGGCGAAAAATGTTGGGTGGTGGAATGCGGCAGGCCGGGATAATAGCAGCCGCGGGGCTCTACGCGTTAACTCATAATGTAGAGCGGTTAGCCGAAGATCATGAAAATGCTAAAGCGCTCGCCAGCGGACTATCATCGATCGATGAACTACAAGTCACTCAAGTTAATACCAATATATTATGGCTTGAGGTACAACCCCAAGATGTGACTACTTTAGCTGACTATCTCGCAGACAACGGAGTTAACGCAAGCTTCGGTGAAAAAATGCGCTTGGTTACTCACCTCGGGATTTCGCGACAGGATGTTAAAAAAGTAATCGATATTTTCAAACAATTTTATGACAACCGTTGATTACCAGTCCAAACTAAAACTTTACAATTCAAACCAAAAGCAAAACAGCTACTAAAAAAAACAAGAGCAAGAATTAAAATAAAATGAACAAACAAAAAAGAATTGAAATATTTACTAGGTTTAGAAATGAAAACCCGTCACCTAAAACTGAGTTAGAATACACGACTCCGTTTGAACTTTTGATCGCAGTCATTCTATCGGCACAAGCAACGGATGTTGGGGTCAACAAAGCCACTCGAAAGCTTTATCCTGTTGCCAATACCCCGCAAGCAATTTTTGACTTAGGTGTCGATGGTCTTAAGGAACATATTAAAACCATTGGTCTATTTAATTCCAAAGCCACCAATGTGATTAAAACCTGTCAGATATTGGTCGAAAAACATAATTCAATTGTTCCAGAAACTCGTGAAGAGTTGGAAGCGCTTCCCGGTGTCGGTAGAAAGACCGCCAATGTAGTACTTAACACTGCATTTGGTCAACCGACTATGGCGGTCGATACTCATATTTTTCGAGTGTCGAATCGGACTGGAATAGCAAAAGGTAAAGATGTTGTTGAAGTTGAGAAACGTTTAATAAAATTTATTACTGATGAATTTATTATGGACGCGCATCACTGGTTGATTTTGCATGGGCGTTATACTTGTGTGGCGAGAAAACCTCGTTGCGGTTCTTGCGTGATTGAGGATTTATGTGAGTTTAAGAAGAAAGTTGGGAATGAATAGTTGGAGCTCCTCCAAACTGGCTGCAACCGAAAACTACGACTGCTTTGACTTAAACGGTAAACGACAAGTTAACTCGTTGATAGCCTGCGAAACATAGCCCTCTTCCTCAACTAAAAAACTAGCAATAGCCTCCCTAAATTGCGGGTGTTCTATCCAATGATAGGAAAAAGTTTTGATCGGTTTAAACCCACGAGGAATCTTGTGTTCTCCTTGGGCACCTGCATCAAAATGTTGTAAACCATGTTTAATACAATATTCAATGCCTTGGTAATAACAAGCTTCAAAATGCAAGAACTCATATTCTGCGGAAGCTCCCCAGTATCGACCATAGAGCGTATCGCCTCCTTTGAAAAACAATGACATTCCAATGACTTGCTGATCGTACTTCGCTACGGCAAGAACAAGATTATCCGGCATAGCATTAGCAATAAACTCAAAGAATCCCCAATTCAAATAGCCTCTATTGCCGCTGCGTTTTAAATAAGTTCGTTGATAAAACTCGAAAAATTGTGCCCATAGCGGACCTGTTGTTTCTCGCCCTTCGACAAACTCAAGTACAACATTGGCATCTTGGATTGTTTTTCGTTCACGGCGAATATTTTTTCGTTTTTTCTGCTTACATTGACTTAAAAAATCATCAAAGGATTGATAGTTTTGATTGTACCAATGGTATTGAAGTCCAGTGCGTTTTAGTAACTTGTTTTCGAGGTTTGGTTGCTCACTTTGCTCTAGAAACTCTTCCCCTTCTAGATCGGGAAAGAGTAGATGCCATGATGAAAATCCTTTGCGATTACAATAGGTCTTCACTTGCTCAATCACTTGCGGCATTAGTTCTAGCTGATACATTGGTTTAATCATCAAACGAGGGCCAGCACAAGGTGTAAAAGGGATTGCTGAGACTAGCTTTGGAAAATAATGTATGCCGTTTTGATGATAGGCATTGGCCCACGAATGGTCAAAGACATATTCACCATAACTATGAGTCTTTTGATAAAGCGGTAAAAAGCCGACCAACTCATCTTTTAGGTAGACCACCAAATGATTTGGAATCCAACCACTAACTTCATCGACTGAGCCGCTTGATTCCAGTGCCATCAAGAACTCATGCCTTATAAATGGATATCCATCCTGACAGAGCGAATTCCAATCAACAGAATCTACTTGTGAAATAGAGGACAAGAATTTGAAATCAAATTGATTAATAATTGAACGCCTATAAGGTTAACGACTTTAACTGTCGGGTTCTGAACTTTTACAGAGAGGTTTTCTTCATTGATAATTATCGTATAAATTGGTAAATATCGTATAATCTACGCGCTGTCTTGGCAACCTCTTATATTCGATCGGATCGCCTTAGGTAGACATAAATATCAGTATTCCAAAAATACTGGATAACAGGCAATATCAATAATTCACACTGAGAACACCATGAACAAAAGTTTTATAACCAATTCTATCGCCATCATCCTTATTGTTGTTGGTCACTTTATGGCCAGTTCATTAATCTTTACCATTGGACTTTTTGCTTTTTCTGGAGCCATTACCAATTGGCTCGCTATTCACATGCTTTTTGAAAAAGTCCCCGGCTTATACGGCTCTGGCGTCATTCCCGCCCGATTCGAGGACTTTAAGAACGCCATTCGTAATATGATGATGGAGCAGTTTTTCAGTCAACAAAACCTCGACCGCTTTATGCAAGAGTCTGGAAGCAAGGAAGTCGAATTGGTGCTCGCACCCGTGATTGAAAAAGTCGACCTTGAACCAGCTTTTGATAGGCTTCTTAAAGTTATCATGGAATCATCCTTTGGTGGAATGCTAGGCATGTTAGGCGGTCAAGAAGCATTGATGCCACTAAAAGAGCCTTTTATGGCCAATATGAAAGAGTCGCCTATAGAAATGACCAGCTCCGAAGAGTTTGATGCGATATTGAAATCCGAAATGCAGCAACCAGAAATGACCGACGATATTCGTTCTCGAATCAGTAAGATAATCGATCAACGATTAAACGAGCTGACTCCACAAATGGTCAAAGAAATTGTTCAAGAAATGATCAAAAAGCACTTAGGGTGGTTGGTAGTTTGGGGGGGAGTTTTTGGTGGTGTTATTGGGGGGATTTCTACTTTAGTGGTATAAGATTTGGGGCTCAGATTTGAGCTCTAAAAATGGTTTGTCTACCTATTTCTATCGAGTGACGTTAATTTATCAGTTAGATAATTAAGTAGTTTAAAAGAGATTTCGCACCGCTGCGCTTGCGTGCGAGTAACTTTTGTCCAAAACCACAAAAGTAACCAAAAGGGCTTTTCGCTGAAATAACTAGCTAATTGCCTATTGAAAGTAAATCAAAGCCTTCAAGTTCCCAACTTGTTGAACCAGAGTCAGCGGAAGAAAAGAGCTCGCTGGCGCTCATTTACTTTTCTTGTCTACCCGCAGCCTCATCAGTTTCACGTCTCCGTTATAGCCGCTAGGCGGGTAAAACTTTGGCAATGATATCCACGTCACTAATTACGTGTAAAGGAAGAATGTTCGAAGTAAGTAGCATCGGGATGGGCCACGCAGACGAACAAGTGGTGGGCGTCCCCTAAAAATCAAAGACAAACATTAGGTCAATCTCGGTGTCCCAGCGGACTTAGCGATGGGCTTTTTTGGTTACTTTTTTAGCTCTTGAAAAAAGTAAATCGCACGCAAGCGCAGCGGTGCGAAACGCCTTTGAACTTATAACTCTAAAAGCACACGAACGATATGTCCAAAATCGATTGCTCGCCTTTTAGTCCTATTTATTAGGTTTCTTATAAAAAGAAACCTTCCCAGATTTACCCTTCACCCCACTTCCAACTCTAGATTTCCCACTAGACTTTAATTTCGATTTTGCCTTCAAGCTCGCCTGCGAGTTCGACTTATCCTTCGACCCCGGCTTAGACTTAACCGGCTTAACCTTAACTGCGCCCTTCTTCCCTTTATGAAGATGAACCGTAATCCCAGTCAAAAGATTCCGAATCAACTGATTACCACATTCCCGATAATTACGATGGTCAGGCTTTCGAAAGAACGCACTCATCTCCCCTTTTGACACTCTAAAATCAGCCAACTCTAGCATTTTAATCAAGTCATCAGAATTAAGAGTAAATGCGATCTTAATCTTGTTAAGCACCATATTATTATTCAACTTTACTTTCTTACTTTGCTCAACTCGCTCGGCTTGTGTGAGTGGTGTTTCCCCTTCTCTAGCCCCACGCATTTTAATGATAAGTCCATCTAGAAAAATGACTAAAATATAATCAGGTAACTCTACGTAGCCTTTGTCTTCTTCTTTAACCAAATAGCTTTTAAGCTCGCTAGGCGTGAGTTTATAACTAGCCAGCGCAAAGGTATCCAATACATCCTTATCGTTTAAATCAAGCGCGTATCGAAGCCGTCTCAGACAATAGTTATTCATCATTTGCTCCCTGTACATCACCGGTAAAGTTCAACTCGTCTTTTGTTTTTAACGTCACTGTTTGAGACTCCTCACCAAATTCTATCAAAAGCTCACCTGACTCGATTTTCTTTACAGTCTGTTCGGTCCACAATGCAATGTCCGGCTGAATTTCTGAATCTGATGTCTTGGAAATCACCCACTCTCTGGCTAGAGATTCAACGGCGTCTTTGGATAGGTCGGAGGGTAAAATAAGCATGTGAATTGAAGTCAGTTGCTGTAGTTTCGGATTATTGGGAAATTATACAGTATTCGCGGGAATTCCAATATGTTTAACTATTTGCTTTTGCATGACCTGCCTTCTCAAAGATGAGATAACATTTTTAGGTCGAGTATTTCCGGAGAAGTGCTCGAGATTGCCGCGTCGTGCCTCCTCGCAATGACAAACTTGAGTCAACTTTTCGAACGAGTGGAGTTCTCACCTTCCAGACCCACAAACAAAAAAAGGCCACCTTATAGGTGACCTTGTTTATTTGGCGCGCCCGGAGAGATTATTCCGTGCATCCATGCACTCCACCCCGTTGGGGCCATCGGCAAAATGACGCCGATGTTAAAATTCGTTCCAGACGAATTTTTCGAACTGATGGAATTCTAATCTACCGAACCCACCAATAAAAAAGGCCACCTTATAGGTGACCTTGTTTATTTGGCGCGCCCGGAGAGATTCGAACTCCCTAAGGCATCCATTAACCCTCTTCTACAATCATCATTATATATAATATATTCAAGAACTTACAGCGCCAATTTGGAACTTAGTGTATCCATCAAGATTTCATTTCTAGACCCCATTCTAGACCTCTAACTAGACCTGAATTAGATTCTTGAGAACAATAGGAGTATGCTTAATCAATTCAAACAGGCATCCAAGGCAGGAACGAAGTATGAAAAGATTACTAACCCTCATTTTGCTTTTAGCTCTGTCTACCAGCGTTTGGTCAGACATAGTCACCCCAGTCTCAAGAACAGTCAATTGGATTAATGTAAGAGCCGAACCTATAGCTGGCTCAGAGATACCTATAGTTGCTCACCTGCACAAAGATGAACATGCAACTTTCATAGAGACTGTTGGCTCTTATCATAAGATTAGAATGTCGTATGGAACTATCGGTTTCGTTGCAAGCTCTTGGACAGACGTCTTACCTACACCCTCGGATAACATTAAGATAGCTACATTCAACATTCAAAGTTTCGGGAAGACTAAAGCAGGTAAACCCGAGGTCATGAAAGAGTTAGCTTCAGTAATCAGAAAGTATGACTTAGTAGCAATCCAAGAAATTAAGAATAAAGCTGGCGTTGTCCCTACTCAGTTCCTTACGGAGATAAACAGTGACGGCTCTCAGTATGCTTTTGTTATCAGTGAAAGAGGTGGTAAGGAACCTGATGACCAATCTAGCCAAGAACAGTATGCTTACTACTTCAATACTTCGACGATTAAAGTCCTTAAGGATGTCGGACTCTATGATGATTCTGTAAATGATTTCTTTCAGAGGGAACCTTATGTTGTTCGTTTTGCAGCTACCCAAGGTAACCTAAAGTTCGTCCTAGCAACTATCCACACTAAGCCTGAAGAAGCCGTAGCAGAGATCAAAGCGATGCATGATGCATTGGTGTGGGCGCAAGAACAATTCACTGACGAAGAAGATTTTATAGCTCTCGGTGACTTTAATGCAGGTTGTAATTACGCTAGTCCCTCAGACTTGAGTGACCTTAAGATTACTCTAGATTACAATTGGATAGTCCCTCATGAAGCAGATACCAACTTTTCGGCCAATAGTTCGTGTGCATACGATAGAATTGTTGTTACCGAAGATGTGCTTGAAGACTTTACTAATATGTGGGGTGTTGATACTTCAGTTAGTAATAAAAAAGTATCCGATCATTTTCCAGTCTGGTTTGAACTTAAGGTTAATAGTGATCTATAAACTATATATTAAATATCTGCTATATCTAGACTTAACATGAATACCCCTTAGCAAAGAAACGTGACCTTAAGGTAAAATTACTAATATGCTCGATTATTCATTCTACCCTTTTAAAAATTCATTAGAGGAAATTGATAGTTCAGACTTAGAGTTACTTAAGGATTGCCCTGAAGGTTGGTATTTGGACTATAAATCTAGGCCTCTTAAAATTGTTGACTATGCGAAACATATCGCAGCTTTTGCAAATCAATACGGAGGTTGGCTGATCCTAGGCGTCACTGAACTTGAGGATGGAACAAAGAGGCCAGATCGATTCGACGGATTTGATGCTAAGGAGCTAGAAAAGGTAGCAACCGATATTAGGGAAGCTAGCGCAGCTCATATCAATCCTCCAGTTCTTTATGAAGAGAAAGTGGTGAGTGGTCCAATCAAATCAATCGGGTTAGAGGAAGGCAAATCTATACTCGTTATCGGTATTCCACAAAGCAGTAATACTCCGCATATACACTCATCTGGGCGCGTTTATAGGCGATTAGCAGATCAATCAAAACCAAAAGAAATTAACGATAGGTATACTCTCGATGAACTATGGAGAAGAGGACTAGAAAACAGAAAAGAACTCTCTGCCAAGCTTACTAACGTACCTTCTCTTGTGAACCCAAAAGGACCATTTATACACGTTTATTTATCTCCTAGCGACTCTCAAGCACCACCTAAAAAACGTCTCAAATTCGATAAGTTCGTCGAGATAATATCTGGGTCAGAAAAAATTGTTAAAGGCATTTCGGTTCCAATGGATTCTATTCATTCAAACTCTAAAGGTTTTATAGGCAGGCAAATCGGAAACAACGACCCAAGCTTAAATGCTGTTTCAATTAATTGGCACTACGACGGGAGTGCGAGATTAGATATTCCATTGAACACATATGATATGAGCAGCTTTAGAGAGTGTTCAAGTATTTTTGATCATGCGCTTAGATATTTAATTCTCGCTGAGAAACAAGGTTACCAATCAATGAAAATAGTAGATTACTCTAACTTCATTCTTGTTCTTACATCACTAACAAACACTTATCTTCACCTCTTAGATGAAATTGATGACAGGAGAGAGGTATATTCTTGCTTTACTATTCGCAATGTTTTCCAAACATCACCGTTTTTGAATTCCGATAAATTTATAAAGAGAGTAAAGCAGTACTCATTTCCCCTCGTCAATGAAGATGAGATCGTTTTCCCCCAAAGACCAGATTATTCAAATATGATTCTACACTCAAATAAAAATCGAATGAATTTGAAAGAGAGTAACAAAGCCCCTGAATTAGAGGCTTTCTTTTTCGCATTTCCGTTATTCTTCGGAATCTTTAAGTCCATTGGCTTAGCAACCTATCATGATGACCTACTGAAAGACCGAGAAGCTTGGGGGTTTGATCTTATAAAGTGAGCCCTAGCGTATAGTGAACTTAAAGATTGCTAACTTTTACATCTTAATACCAGCTCTTTTAATACAGCTATTCCCTTTTCAGTTAAGACAAGTTCGTAACGTTTTTTGTTAAAAGGACTAACCACTTGTTCAATTAGCTTGAAAGAACGGTGTTTATTACGAGTACTCCCAGTGAAGATTGAGATATTCCTATGTACAGTACTCTTACTTTTTGGATTGCCCCCAGTCCCTAGAAAATATGCAATTTCGGGAGCAGTTAGCTTTTCCCCTAATAAGTCAGCTATCCCCACTCTAACCAGAACTTCGATGGCCGAAATACTAATATGTTCACCTATGTTTTCTTTGCAGGCTTCCACTACTTTCAATATTAGTTTTAACTGCGTCACCTCCTTTCTAAGCTTTGACCTTAAGTCCACTTTCGGTCTCACCTTAAGTTTAATCCTTAACTTACTTTTACTAGCCCGTTTTCTTCCAACACGTGTTCTATTTTCTGGTCCTGTTTTCATTATATATTCCTTTCATTTAAACGAGTATAAGTACCTAAGGTTCTCCCTAGGCACACAAGATCTTTAACAAGTGGTTACCACTCGATGTAAATCTCTCGGTCAAACAAAAAGAAAACTAACGATGTAAAGTTAAGTCCTTTACGGTCAGTGCAGTATTCATAGACGTATCTATGCTGTTTGGTAGTTATGAGTGGGCTAGGAAAGATGCTGATTCTTGGAAAGACAGTAGAACGGTTTAGTAAACTACGAATGTATTTAATCATTTGGTTTTCCTTCGGTTAGTTGATTTAGTTCCGAAGGGGGAACGTTCCGCATTGTGCACTAACCTACTGATTTAATAGGTATTTGTCTGGAAATACGCTCCCACCTAAAGAGTACCTTAAGTAAGATTTCTTGGCAACCTGTTTAATGAAGGTTTTGCTTTTTACGAGTTAAAACAATTGTTAGGTGTTAAATTTACGAGGCCTATTCGTATTTTAGTATTAGTCCTAAGTACAAGCGTTGATAGAGACATTATTAGGTGATACATTGGTCCCACTTTTAGTTACTTAGGGATGAACTAATGGCCGTTGCTCAAGAAACAATTCAGTTAACACCTGTCCTTCTTACCATTGCAGGAGCGATTGGGGCTGCTTTGATTTCTTGGGTTACCTCTCTTTTTACTACTAAACTTGCATTAAAACATTCTCGCTCTCAAATATGGTGGGACAAAAAAGTACAAATCTATGAGTTGTTAATTAACACCACCGACAACGTTATTAACCTCTTAAATAGCGCTATCGTGAGTCTTCCAGAATCGGAAAAGTTCGATCAATCCTCTCAAGTAGAGAATTCTGAAATGTGCGAAAGCATGAGTTTTCTTGCCGAAGCGACGGAGAAAGTTGGCGAACTAAAAAAATCTTGGAATACTGCCGCACTATATCTGAGCAAAGAAACTATGGGGTATATACATTTAGCTCAAGACTCTATTTCCGAGCATTCTGCGAATACCTCATTGCCAGAAGTATCTGAGAAGGTCAAAAAGAGCACCGTAATAGCTATTCATGATTCTCTTTTACATAGCCTCCAAATTTATAAAAAACTAAATAAATCGCTTATTGAGGTTGCACCGAAAGATCTTGAAATTAACTAGAGGTTATACTCTGCGTAAAACCACTTATTTACTTCAATTCTAACTCGACCATTCTCAGTTACTTAGATCAGCGGCTAGAATTAGTCTCATTGGCTATCCTAGAGTAGACCAAAAGTTTTGCTTCAAAAATCCGAAGGGGTATCACCCGCGCGAGGCGAGCCAGTTTCCCCCATAGGGTATGCTCACCGCCACCTGACAATTAATCTCTGTAAGTGACTTCAGATATATCTCACACGAGAGTAATACTCAGGCTCTCCCCCACTTCTTGGATTTGAATTAAGATACCTACTGAAACTTACTAACGGAAACTAAGAGAATGGAAGCTACTAAAAGAAGAATCATTGACCTAATTATTAACGAGTGTCAACTTGAGGATCTACCTTATCAGAACATCATGCTAGGCTGTCAGTTAGCTGAAGTGTATTTTACCGAGGGTAAGACCTTCAGTGAGAGTGTGAGTTTTGGGGTAAGAATCGCTAGATTGAGTTAGCTCAAGTTCTTATTGAAACATAGCATCTTTATTCCAATACAAGTACCTACGAGTTGATTTTTCAGCTTAAGTATTTAGAATGTAGAATTCAGTTTTTTCAGAATCAATAAGGCTTAATAACTAATAGGCGACTCAAATGGATAATGGACTAACAACATCATTGACGGATATAGCTGGATTCGGAACTCTCCAAACAGTACAGGGGTTATGGTATAACAAAACTGACATTTCTATAGACGGGTATAAATTTAGCAATTGTAGATTCGATAGCTGTAGAATTTTTGTCAACACAACAAGATTTGAGCTTTTTAACTGTTTTTTAAGTCAAGACACATCTATTATTTATGGGCCAGAATTAATAAAGGTGGTGAAGTTGTGGAATTCAAGAAATGAACTTATTATTAGAGATTTCCCTGTTTTTGCGCCCGCAAAGAATGCAGACGGGACTATTAGTATAATCGGTACTCATCAATGAATACCAGCGAACTCAACTCAAACATTAAGGCTGAGCTATCCCTAATTCCCAAGCGAAGCCAGATAAATATCTCTTTGATTCTCATAATCGCAGCTTTTACACTATTCACGAGCTTTTATTTTATGTGGAATGATAAAAGTAACTGGTATGTTCCATTCCTATCAGCGTTAATACTATTTCTTGTCGCTTTCTTATTCTGGTGGAAAACGCAGCCGCAAACAGACTTAGAGTCTACTCACCCCACAATAATTAATTCTCAAAGCGGCACTCAGCTTTCTTGTGACAGTAAACTTATGGAATCAAATACTGCCATGACCAATTTGAGCGCGCTACTCGAGTCATTGGGAGCCAAAAAGCCCTTACCCGCACCAGCCGGGATGATTGATTCAAATGGTTCTATAGTTGAGGGCTCAAAAAAAGAAGCCGAGAGGGTAGCCAAGAGTTTGAACGATATAAATGAAGAGCAGGTCTCCAAAATACAGAATGCTCTTGCTGAAGAACAGGAGGTGGATATAAAGCTAGTTAACAATATTCCTATTGATAAAGAGCTGGAAAGCCGCAATGGAGTAATGCCCACGATATAAAACTAGGTGATAATTTAATAAGGTGGAAAGTAGCCTTCTATTTGGCTATTCCTTTATCAATACGCTGAACAACACTGACACCAACGCCAACTGTTGTGGCTACCTTGCGAATACCCATTCCAGTAGCTCTAAGATCCTTTATCTTTCGTTCTGTCTGTACCGTTACCTTAGGTCTACCCAAAGTAACACCTCTTGCCTTAGCTCTTGTAATACCTGATTTGATACGCTCTTTAATCATTGACCTTTCAAACTCTGCAAAAACTCCCATCATTTGAAACAGAGCTTTACCAGCAGGTGTCGTAGTGTCTATTCCTTGTTGGTGTAAGTAGAGGTCTATGTGCTTGCTGTGAAGCTCATTTAAGAACCCAAGTAGATCCTGTAAGCTCCTTCCGAGTCTATCTACTGACCATGATAGGACAACATCAAACTCCTTCCTAACGGCATCTTTGAGTAGCTCATTGAACTGTGGCCGTCCGTCTCTACCTTTGGAACCACTTATGCCTTCGTCTTGGTAAACTTTCGCTAACTCCCAACCGTTCCTCTGGATTACCTCTTGTAATTCCCTAAGTTGATTCTCGGTAGTTTGTTTGTTGGTTGATACCCTTGCGTAGATTACTGCTCTCTTAGTCATGACTATTCCCTTTTGAATACTAACGAGAGAATCCTAGCTTAAAGGTGTACGGAAATCAATTGTTTTCCGTACTTCAAGATGCACAGTTCTAAACACCGATTTTAGTGGGTTTAACGACGCACTGCTGCGAAGGGTTAACCGTACAGCTAGATAAAATTGAGATATATTTCTAAGTGTTTGTATTTATGACCACCGATATTGCAAAATAAAATTGACTAATTCCGTTATCTATTACTTCAACTCTTTATACAACAATAAAACAATTGCCAAATGGAAATATCAAATGTAACCTAATGATGGTAATCAAATAAAAGCTCTGATAGAAGAATACATTCAACTATTTGATGTCTACTTACGAGCATTCTCAGTTTTGTTATTAAAGAGTGAATTGCGACAATCAGCACTTGTTAAATTAGTTAAAAGGGAATTCAAATGCTAAAAATAAAAAACCTTAAACTTGGCTTTAGTGACGCTGAAAACTATAAGCGCCGAGAAAATAAAGAATTACTGAATCATCTATTTATAAGAAACGAAGCCCTAGCTAAACTGTGCACTCCTTCAACTACATTTTTAGTTGGCGACAAAGGCACTGGGAAAACAGCATATGCAATTTACATGTCAAACAACTCTTACAAAAATAATATCGCATCAATTCGTTATATTAGAGAAACTGAATATCAGAAGTTCATTACATTAAAAAAGGAGAAGCATTTAGACTTATCTGATTACAGCTCTATTTGGAAAGTTATAGTATTTATACTGCTCTCAGAGCAAATATACGAAAGAGAAGGAGGCAAATCGTTCTTCAAGAAGTTCACAAAATTTCAAGCTCTTTATGATGCAATTCAAGAATACTACTTGCATGCATTTTCCCCAGAAATCCAACATGCACTTCAGTTTGTACAAGAATCAAAGCTGGCAGCTGAAATTATGTCTAAACATGCTAAAGCCGCCGGAGAACAGAGTGAGAGTGTTACTTTCACCGAATCAAGGTTTCAAACCAATTTACTGTATATCCAGAAGAATTTTGAAAATGCTCTCAGCTCACTGAAGTTAAAAACCAACCATCTACTTTTTATTGATGGCATTGACATCAGGCCGTCTACTATTCCATACGATGAGTATTTAGATTGTATTAGAGGGCTCGCCAATGCGGTATGGGAACTTAACAATGACTTCTTTCCAAGTATTAAAGATTCCGAAGGTCGAATGCGAACGGTGCTGTTAGTTAGACCAGACATATTCGCATCACTTGGACTTCAAAATCAGAATACGAAAATTAGAGATAACTCCGTTTTGCTAGACTGGAGCACTACATATAGAGATTATAGAAGTAGCGATTTATTCTGTTTAACAGACCAGCTACTGAGGCATCAACAAGAGAATAAAAACACTCTAAAGTTGGGAGAGGCATGGGATTTATACTTCCCATATGACACACCTAATTTGATGGTCTTATATGAAAAAGACTCTTCATTTATAAATTTTCTTCGCTTTGCTCTATACAGGCCAAGAGATATAATTACAATGCTTTCTATACTCCAAGAACGTTTTGTAAAAACATCGAACGATGAATCTCGGGCTTTTACACAAAATGATTTTAATGACAGTACATTCAAAAGACATTATGCGGACTACCTGTTAGGTGAAGTTAAAGACCAGTTATCTTTTTATTACTCAGATTTAGATTACGAAAGTTTTTTAAAATTCTTTGAGTTCTTACATGGCAAGAATAAGTTTTCTTATTCTGAATACCTTGAAGCTTTTAATGAGCACGCTAGTTACACTGAAAGTACAACTTCAAGTTTACCTAGGTTTATGTCTTCTCCTGAGGATTTTCTCCAGTTTCTATACAACCTAAATGTTATTTCCTACATAGAAGAGACTGAGAATGGAAAATATCATATCCATTGGTGCTTTAAAGATAGGACATATTCAAATATCGCACCTAAAGTTAAGACAGATAAAATATATGAAATATTTTATGGTTTGTCTAAAGCTCTAAATACAGGAACTAAGTTTAAACGCAGTTAAATGCACTACCAAGAAACCATCAAATTAGGGGGGCGAGGTTAGCGCATACCAATATTACTAAGCGGCTTAGTGGCGCTTCTAGTTTTGACTTACTTGATTTTGATCGGAAGTACTTACTCATTGCAGATATTAACTTACCTCTCTCAGTTTTTGTTTAGTATAAGTTTAAACAATGAGTATACGTAACCGCTCTAGTTTTGAGTTGAGGGTACATTACAATATCTTTAGTTAAACAATTTAAGTTCTCCTGAAGTTTAACCTCAAACATGTCTAGAGAGATCCTGTGAGCTCCTTGGTGATCTTTTTCTCGTTAGGCAACCCATTCGTATACCTTTAGCCAAACACCTCTTAGAGGATCATTTAGAGCCCTTCCGTTCAACTCGAAACCCGTGACAAAAAGACGCAGCTACCAAAGTAAACACTAAAGGAACATTCGTTTAAAGCTTATATACAAGTGTATTCTAATTCCCCGCACCTTAGTATAACAGGGGGAAAGTTATAGTTAAGTATTACCTTAAGTATACTTTAAGTAACCTTAGGTCAACCCTAAGTAATGTATTCCTGACAGTGATAAATTAAGTACAACTTACAGTAGTTCATAAAGTACTAGCTATTCCCAGTACCTATTCCATTACCCCGCCCCTTAGTATAAGGATAAAGTTAACTATAAGTATTACCTTAGGTACTACCTTAAGTAACCTAAAGTCAAACTTTAAGTATTGTTTTTCTAAAAGTAGAAAAAGCAAGTAAGACTAATAAGTAGAACCTAAAGTACAACCTAGAGTTAACCCCTAAGTAAACCTAAAGAGAAGTAATTACTATTACCTAACCTAAAACAATCTAGTGAGTCAGACCATAAGTAAACCCTAAGGGGGTTGAGTGCAAATCACTACTGTTAGATTCACTCTTCAGAATAATTGAAACCTAAGCTCATAGCTGTCATTAGCCAAAAGCAACCTCTATCTGTCTTTTTGCACGTCGTAGGTCGAATAGTTTTACGTTAGGTTGACCCTAGGTCACAAGTATTCACGTAGGAGAACGTTATTAGAGTAAGTTATCGCTCTAGTCAGCTATTTCTTCTTGCCACCATCTGTTTTAGTAAACCCAAATGGTTCTGACACAACTGACCTTAGGTAACCTAAAGTTCAACACTAAGTTCCTCTCATTTCCACAGTAAGAATCTAATACCCCGCACCTAAGTAAATAAATAACCACGAACCTAAAGTTCACCTTTAGACCCCCTAACACACAAAGCCCCCCGCTAATTGAATACCCTCTGTAACACCTACAGATCGACCTACAGTGAACCTAAGGTAGGCCTGAGGGTATTTGTATTAGTCAGCTTGAAATAACCAATAAGGAGTCCCTATGGACAATAACAGCGACCGCCACCAGCAACTTAACTTACCACTAGATAACCAAACCAGATCTCTGGTAGACGAAGTTGATCAAATGCGAAACTGTTTTAGACAATTGTACCTAAACTTTCCGATTCTAGAGGTAAGCAGACTAATAGAATGTGAGTCGAACATGGCCGCAATGATTGCGTTAGGTAAGGTTCAAGAGGATATACGCAAGGCATCTCCATCCCCTTCTTAACTGGGGGTGGTTCATCTGTCTTTTTCTGCGCTAGGATCAATGACGTTGCTTTAAATGATCCTTAGGATACTAAGAATCTAATGGGCTTAGAGTAGCGGTCAAAATAACAAGTCAAAGCTCAATCTGTCTTTTTATGATTTCTAAAGGATATTTCAGGACTCTTGCAATTTCCCTACGCATAACTAAAGACCATCAGACTCCAAAAAACTAATTAACTCTTGCTCTATCAAATCGAAGTGTGGCTTTAGTTTTGAGATATGATATCCATCGGAGTATATTCTGAAGCTTGTAGTAGTTGAATTGGTGTGTCCTAACAAACTAGAAACGTAAACTTCTTCAACACCAGCATTTTCTCCGGCAGTTGCAAACATCTTGCGGAGACTGTGCATAGATTTTGTTCTGTCATAGATCCCCAGTTTATTCTTTGATTCTGAAAAGGTTCGACTCAACCACTCAGATCTAGTCGCATTATTCTCAGCTTCTTCAAATAGGAAGTGTGCTGGATCTCCAGTGGCTAACTTCTTAACCTCGGAAAGATAGCGGCTAGCTACTGGCACAAGTCGCACCGAGGCTTTGTTCTTCAAGGTTCGATCTTCATTATGTAAGTTGTAACAGAGAATATCGCTGGAACTAACAATATCTTTTTTTCTAAGTCCAGCCATCTCTTCGATTCTCATGCCTGATGAAAGAACTAAAAACGGGAACAGCTCTGCACCACGACTCTTTCCTTTTCGAATACATGTTTCTTTCCAAATATGGACAGTGTCTTTCCACTCTTTTTTGGTGAGAGCTTTATAGTGTTCTGTTTCTTGTTTAGCGTATGTATGCCGGTCAAAAGGAGAAATAGTCTGAACGTATTCTCTGTCGTAGCCGAAAGCCCAAATTTTATTCAGCAACGAAACAGTATCCTTTACAGTTTTTGGCTTCAATTGACTTTGTAAGTGATCTATAAATTCAACCACTTTAACCCGTCTTAAGGAGTTGAGATTCCCATCTTTTTCAATAAACTCACACCACCTTCTAGTTGCCCTAGTTATTTTAGCCACATAACTGTCAGAAACATGCTTTTCTCTGTGAGCTCTAAACTTTTCGGCAATTTCCTGTAATGTCCACTCGGGGTCGAGTCCAGAAACTCTTTCAGTACCTCCGAGGGCTCCTACTATTGCATCCGCTTCCAACAGATTGTTATCATCAATTGCGTCTTCGACATTGTGCCGTAAATGCCAATCACTAAAATCTTCTTCTGTTAGTATTTCTTTTAATGAATCTTCAAGCTCCTTTGTCCTTTTGCGCAACTTTGCAACATCTGGTTTAGTTTTCTCTTCGATTCGATCATGCCATTGTTTAAGAAGTCGGTTACGTTCAAATTGAGCCTTTCGTAAATCATTTGTCCCCGTAGAAACGCTAAGCACTGACTTACCGCCATTTAGATGCCTCCATTTTTCAGGAACATACATTTGGAATAGGAAAGTCCCACCAGCAGTCTTCTGCTTTTTTAAGTATTTAGTGTCAGCCAAGATAGTTATTTTCCTATGTAGGTACTTCAAAAACTAGCCTTTCTAGACCTATTTCTAGACCTTAAACTAGACCTTACCGGAGAGGAGTATATCTTAAAACATAGAAAAATAAAGGGATACAAGGACTTAGAGAGTAATCTTGTAAAAGGAAGATGGCGCGCCCGGAGAGATTCGAACTCCCGACCAATTGGTTCGAAGCCAACTACTCTATCCAGCTGAGCTACGGGCGCAATTTGTGTTGCTTAACGAAAATAAATTAATCTTCGTTCAGCAAAAATCGAACAGCCGCTAATCTAACTGAATGAGACGAATGACTCAAGCTGTTTTTAGAAAAATATGCTTAAAATGATCTGAAATAGAATTTTCTTATGGTTATAATTCATCCATTACTTTTAATCGGCTGTTTCTATTGTCGTCATTACCTCAAATAAAAGCCAAGTTAACTGAGCTGGCCCATCACTATGGATTTCAAGATGCACGCGTTAGTGACGTTGAAACCGGCCGTTATTTTGAAGAGTTCAAGCAATGGGTTTCTGAGGGAAATCACGGCTGTATGTCGTATCTTGAACGAAATCAAGATCTGCGACAGTTTCCAGATAAGCTTCATCCAGAGACGTGTCGAGTAGTCTCGCTACGTTTTGACTACTTACCAGAAGGCGCCGGGTTTACCCAAGTATTAAAAGATTCGAATAAGGCTAATATTTCTCGTTATGCCCTAGGCCGTGACTATCACAAGTTAATACGTAAGCGATTACAACGATTAGCCAAAGACCTTTGTCAACAAACTCAGGAGTTTAGTTATAGAGTGTTTGTCGACAGTGCTCCGGTACTTGAAACCAGTTTTGCAGAAAAATCAGGGTTGGGCTGGAAAGGTAAGCATACCTTGACCATTAACGAGAGTGCGGGATCTTGGTTTTTTCTTGGAGAAATCTTTATCAACCTTCCGTTGGAGGTGGATAAGCCTGTTGAGAACAAATGCGGACAATGTACTGCGTGCATTAACCTTTGTCCAACCGGAGCAATTGTCGCCCCCTACAAAGTTGACGCTAGAAAATGCATTTCGTATTTGACCATTGAAAACAGTGGACCTATACCCGAAGAACTGAGATCGGCTATGGGCAATCGAATCTATGGGTGTGATGATTGTCAGCTGGCCTGCCCCTGGAATCGCTACGCCAATATTAGTCAAGAGAAAGGCTTTTCGGCGAAACACAACTTAGACAAAGAAACACTTCTCAATCTTTTTGACTGGAACGAGCAACAGTTTAATAAACGATTAGAAGGTAATCCAATACGGCGAATTGGTTACCAAAGCTGGCTAAGAAATATTGCTATAGCGCTTGGAAACTCAAAAAGTTCATCACAAACCATTGAAGCATTGCGAAACAAGAAATCTGATTGCTCAGAACTTGTCGCTGAGCATATCGATTGGGCAATTAACCAACAGCTAACTCAAGATAATCAGTCTCAACGTTCTGAAGCCTTCAAAAAAAATACCAGGCTAATTAGAACCATTGAAAAAATGCTTCCACGAGATGCCTAGGATAATAAGTTGTTCAAAAAAAAGCGGTCATTTGACCGCTTTTTTTATAGTGCTTAGCAAGTTATTTTTTCTAAAGAGAAAGCACTAACTGTTTTAATTGAGCAGCCCAATCTTGCTTCGTTGCGTTGTCTTCAAAGGATATAACAACCGCATTAGCTAGCAGTTCGACCGCATTGATATTTTCGCCGCGACTATTTGCTTGCTGAAAACGCTCAAAGTATTTCTGCTCTGGTTTAGCTAAATAAGTAATCAATGCTTTGCCTACTGCATCTGATAGCTCTGTAGCTAAGTTATCCATTATCTTTATATCGGAGGGTAAATCGGCAGAAACATACTTTTGGTGGAAAAGCCCTTTTTGAAACTCGTTGACTGAATCACCTGAATACTTACCTTCTTTAACAACGTTGTCGGTCACTAATACCTTCTGTGTGGCTGGCTCAATTATTCTATAAGCGACTTCTGCAACAGCAAGCTTCTTAATTCTTTCTACTTGAATGATGACATCTTCCATCACTTTTTCTTCATTGAATTGCACCGGAGGCTCACCTCGTTTTCTTCGTTTCCAGTCAGCATATTCCTCGGTTTCAGTTTTGTTAATGGCCGTGAGCACATTCATGCTTCTCTGGCCTTTGTTGGTATTAGTTTCAATAGCAGCTTGAAGTACTTCGCCTTCAACGGATAAATAATCTCCAGAATACGCGGTTGGAGCCGGCAGTACAGAAAGGTCGGCAACAATTTGTAACTGATTTCCTAAGCCATCAAATAATGCTTTTTCAAGCTTGCTGCCCACTCGCCTTCCAACCGAAGCAACAACAGAGTTGGACGATAGAACTTCCTTAAATTCAGACACGGAAAGTTTGATGGTTGCTCTATTTTGCAGCTTCTGAGAATAGCTGGTTAACTCTTTTTCCAAGGTTGGATAGGCTGGATCAAATTCTTTTATAATGGTTAACAAAGCGTACACGGCTCCGGGCGCATTTTGCATTGCGTTAGCCTTAGCCATTAGCAGATCAAGATACTCTTTCTCTTGAATAAAGCCTAAATTGGTTCTCTCAAGTTTTCGTTGAATATCCCTACCGCGTTGAAACTCTGTGTATGCCAAAGCAAGATCCTTTTTACGATAAGCAACTTGCGCATTGTTTGCGAAATAATTGGCCAGTAACAGAATTGGCTTTTCCATTTTCTTTTTAACTTGTTGCATTAAAGGCTTATCTGCAATTTCCTGCAACGCCTGATAAGCAGACTCGGGCTTGCCGCTCTCTAACGCTCCCCTGAAATTCTGTTCAAACAATGCCGCCTCACTTTGAGACTGCATTGATTCGAATTGTAGATTCCCAGGATCGATTGCTAAGCCTTTCTCTGCCGCCGACAAGGACATGTTAAACATTCTTTTATTAAACGCCTCCACTCCTTGAGCATTCAACATTTCGATATTTTTAGATAATCGGTTTTGATAAAGCTGCTCTTCATTACTACCAGCACCCGCTAATACCGCAGCTTGTTTTAACCATCCCATTTGCACCACGACATCTTTGGCTGTCCGGTCGGATTTATTGGTCGCTTCAGTAATCGCATGTTCAGTTCTATCTAGCTGAGCTTTTAAAGCTGGTACAATAGAGCTGTATCTTGATACATCCCACTTCTTAACATTCTCAGCTTGCTGCAAGAGTTTTTGCAACGATTGACGATCGACCATTCCAAATTCCGTTTTTTGCTCATTTAAAACGGTAGCTATCTGTTGCTCTTGCTGATCGACCAATCGTTTAGCAATGTCATTTCTGGTTGATATGAGCTGTTCTTTGTCAGAGCCTCGAGCCTCTATAATCATTTTATCGACTTTGTCATACAATGCCGCTAACTGACCGGACTCAGAGGCTTGATTAATATCTGACTGGTTGATCAATGCCGTTTTAGTTCCTCCACAAGCGATAAGTGTGGTTATAAAAGCGGCGAGTAATATTTGATTTAGACTAATTTTCATTGTGCTTCTCATTTACAAAATCTAAGCGATTAAATTCGTTTTAGGACTGGTTTAATAATTTCTAATTAAAACTTGGGATCCGGATCTTTTTCTTGCTCTTGTTCAGTGCCTTGATCTGATTGCGACTCTTCAACTATCAGCTCATCCAAATCATCCTCAACCAGTTCTGGTTGCTGTGTTGTTTCATCAGAATTTGATTCTATGACAGTCGACTCAGATTGCTCCTCTGTCGACTGTTGTAAACTTTCCGGTACCGGTTGCGAGATTTGATTGTTAACCTCTAACTCATCAAGCTGCAATTGAAATTCTGAAATTCTTGCATCTTCAGGGTCGTACTTTCTTAATTTGTCTAACCAATTACTCGCCGCACCTAAAACTTGATTAGCTAGTGCTACTTCTAAGTTAGTTATGATGGTAGCTTCAATTTTCTTGATACCGGCATTCGCTTCTACGTTACTGGAATCAATTTCAAGAACTGAACGGTATTTTTCTAAAGCGTTATTGCCAATCGGCTCCACTAAGTTGTTAGACGCAACCAAATCATTGGCTGACTGCAAACTACTTTGAAGTCGCATTTGCACAAGCGGATCAGCTAGCTTAGCCAGTCGCTGTTCTTCAGCCAACTTTTTTTGCTTTGCAATTTCAGCCTTCTTAGCTTGCTCTTTTCGGTACGCATCATGTCGAGATTTAGCTGAATTGATCTTTTTTTCAACCAAAGCTACGTCCACTTTGTTACTGCCTAGGGACTTTACTTTTGCAAGATGCTGCGTCGCTTTATTAAAGTCTCGTTTATCGATCATTTTGTCAATCAGCTGAACATATCGCGCTTCGACCCGACTATAGTATTGTCCTATTCTAGGGTCGTCTGCCGAGATTTCTTCAGCAAGCTTTAAATAGTGAATCGCATTGTCGTTCGCCGGCGAACCAAGTCGACCATCGGAAATCGATTTGTCCGCATTGGATATATATTCCGATAACTTCTTTATTTGCTCTATTTCTTCGCTCGCTTGTTGTTCATAAGCAAATTTTACACTACCCACTAATTGTTTGGTGGTATCTAAATTTGGATTATCTTTATCGGCAAACTCGACTAATTTTACCCACTGTTCAGCACTATCAAATTGGTTCTTATTTGCTGCTTGCACTGCTTCGTCTAATGCGATTGTTACGACACTATCTCTTATTTTAGTAATTTCTGAGTTAGCGGGCGCAAGCGACTTAGCTGTAATCAATAAGTCCATCGCTTGTTGAATATCCGTTAATTCATGAGGAGAATACTGAGCCAAAGTTTGAGCCTGCTGGATAAGCTGTTGTACTCTTTGGTCTACAGTCTGCTCAGATTGTTGGGTCCTTGTTTTGCTCTCTTCCGGTTGATGGCTTGTCGATTTATCGTTACTAGCTAAAGGTTGCTGTTGATTTCCACTCGCTTTGGGTTGTGCATCTTCTGGTAAATAATCAGGGAACCAACTAACCCCTAGAGCTTGCTGTGCAGCAGGCAACCATTTTTCTTTCATAACGAATCCGGCTGCGGTAGAAATTATTAGGATCATCGTAATACTAATAAAAACAACGGGACTCTTTTTTTCCGGAGAAACAGTTATTCGCTGCTCAACATCAAAATTATCATTTAGCTCGAAGTCTTGCTCTTGAAAGTGATCGGTGTCTTGTTGCTGATCGATGACTTCCGAAATAACCGTACGAGATTGACCAGTGGTTCTTTTTGGCTTTGGTGCAGCCGCCCCTGAAATATAAGATTGAATTGCTTCAGCCAATTCTTTACCAGTTTGAAATCGGTTGGCAGGATCTTTAGCTAACAAGGAATCTATAATCCATTGCAAGTGATTCAGTCTTGCTGGAAGCTTTGGCACAGGCTTAGTTACATGTTGGATGCAAACTGAAACCGAGTCTTCTCCGGTAAACGGCACTTTTCTCGTCAACATCTCATATAAAATGATGCCAAGGCTATATAAATCAGATCGTCCATCTAATTGCTTACCACGACATTGTTCGGGGCTCATGTATTCAGGTGTACCGATGAGTTTACCGGTTTGTGTCATTTGAGTTGAAGAATTGGAAGCCTTTGCGATACCGAAATCAGTTAAAACAGGTTGGTTATCTTCATCAAACAGGATATTTTCAGATTTTACATCTCTATGAATATACCCCTTGCCATGAGCAAAATGCAGCGCTTGAGCTAGCTTGGCAATAATGACCAATGCATCTTTGGTCTTCATTCCATTAGCAATTCGAGCTTTTAACTCTTGCCCACGCATATATTCCATAGCGAGGTAATAAAAACTGCCGCTTTCACCAACGTCATAAACCGTAACGATTCTTGAATGCGAAAGCGTTGCAACGATTTTTGCCTCACGTATAAATCGTTCGCCAAAGGTAGGATCTGCAGCAAGTGCTGGGGACATTATCTTAAGAGCAACTTCTCGGTCAAACCCTTGCTGGATAGCCAAATATACCGTGGCCTGGCCGCCTACGCCGAGGGTTTTTATGATTTTATAACCTGGTATTTCGATTGCGCTCACTAAGACTTTTTCCGTGGTTCTTCTTAAACTATTTCAGTAGCTTCAGATTGTTGTTATTTTTCAGAAACTTAAGCATAAATTGCCCTAGTGTTAATAGTAGCAAAGGATCCCAATTGTTTGTATAAATATTGCTTGTTTTGCCGCCTGTATAACGAAATCAGACAGAATTAGTGAAGTTGTTAGAGAATTTTGCTAGCGAGACGCTAATTAGCGTATACTAAATGAACACTTTTCACCGGAGAAGGCTATGCGAACACGTTCAGGAGAAGCTGCACGACCATGGTTTAGGTCGGAAAGATATTACCACACTGGCGAAGGTTGGTGGTTTACTACTAGAGAACATGAAGAACTCGGTCCTTTTCGCTCTCAAAATGAAGCAGAAAATGAGTTGGTTCTCTACATTAGAAAAATCAATATGACAGGCGATATCCCGACTCTAAGGCATTAACGGCCCAAAGTTTATAGCTAAACAAGGCAGCACTTTTTAGCTTGTCCAGATTAACTCGCGCTTAAACTGACACAAACAGCACAATACTATTTTCGCATTGAAATCACTTGATTGAAGCTATTTTTCGTTATTGGCTAGCCAGTTGATTACCCTCGAGGATGCAACCATTGCAAACGTCGCTGTCACCACAACACTAGCGCCTAAGCCTTGTGCACAATCTAGTTTTCCTGCAATTTCACCACTGTTTTTTTGATAATCAACGGTACCATCCGAATTAGGGTAAAGCAGTTGTTCTGTCGAATAAACACACTCCACTCCAAAGCGTCGTTTGGGATTTTTGCTAAATCCATGATTTCTGCGCAACTCATTGCGAACTTTTGCCGATAAAGGATCTTGCCAAGTACGGCTTAAGTCAGATACTTGGATTTTAAGTGGATCGACTTGCGCTCCCGCTCCACCAACGGTAATGATTTTGATCTTGTTCCGTTTGCAATGTTTGATGATTGCAGCCTTGACTCGAGCGTTATCTATCGCATCGACTACATAGTCGAGATCGTCTGTGATCATTTCTGCTAAATTATCCCGGTTTACGAAATCAGCAATAATTGTAATCTGACAAGCGGGGTTAATTAACTTCAGACGCTCAGCCATAGCGTCAACTTTTAGTTGGCCAACTGTATTGGATAGAGTGTGGACTTGGCGGTTGGTGTTACTGACACAAATATCATCGAGATCGAGCAAAACAATATGGCCAACCGCGCTGCGGGCTAATGCTTCGGCCACCCAACTACCTACACCACCAATGCCAATCACCAGAACTTTTGAATTTGTTAGTCGCTCAACGCCTTTTTCCGAATAAAGCCGTCGAGTCCCACCGAACTCTTGCTGCATTTTGCTCTCAATCTAAGATTTTGTTAACTACGTATAATGGTATTTTAAAGCGATTCTAATGGCTCGTATAGCCTAGAAAAAATAAATCACGGTTAGCTTGACGTAACATGTCTGACCAGTTAAATTGTGTTCTTAATACAAAAACAATTGAAAGCCGACGGCTTTTCAACAGCCAGTTAGCAAAGTAACGCTTTTTCGGAGATTTACACATGCCTCAATACCAAGCCCCTGTCGAAGATATCAAATTTATTCTACATGACTGGCTAAACGTCACCGACCTATATCAACAATTGGGTCAAGAAGAAGCTGCTGATAAAGACTTGGTCAACGCGGTGATTGATGAGGCGGCAAAATTTGCTGAACAACAACTTTCACCGCTTAATCATTATGGCGATCAAACAGGCTGTATATTCGATCAAGGTCGCGTTAAAACACCTGAAGGATTTAAACAAGCCTATCAAAACTACTGCGATGCCGGTTGGGCCTCATTAGGATTTTCTAAAGAGTATGGCGGGCAAGGTTTACCTCCCTCTCTGGCCACTACACTCGGAGAAATGACGGCAGCAGCTAACACTTCCTGGAGTATGTATCCAGGATTGACTCACGGAGTCATTTCAGCGCTCTCCGCTCACGGAAGCACAGAACTTAAAGACAAGTATTTACCAAATTTAATTCATGGTCGATGGACTGGAACCATGTGTCTAACTGAGGCTCATTGTGGTTCAGATCTGGGCATGCTAAAAACGAAGGCTCAACCATTAGATGACAACAGTTATGCAATCAGTGGAACAAAAATTTTTATCTCTGCTGGTGAGCACGATATGTCAGAAAACATCATTCACTTAGTACTCGCACGTCTTCCAGACGCGCCCGAGGGAACCAAAGGAATTTCTCTATTTGTGGTTCCAAAAATTCTCAACACAACACAACAAGTTGAAACAGATAACCAAGTTCATTGCGGCTCTATCGAGCATAAAATGGGGATCAAAGCATCGGCAACTTGCGTCATCAATTTCGAAGAATCTGTTGGCTACATGGTCGGTGAACCAAATAAAGGCCTAAGTTACATGTTTACTATGATGAATTCAGCGAGACTAGCTACAGGCATACAAGGATATGCTATCGCTGATCTGTCTAGAGGAGCTTCATTAGATTATGCGAAAGACCGATTGCAGATGCGAGCTTTATCGGGTCCCAAATACCCTGAAAAAGCAGCCGACCCAATCATTGTTCACCCTGATGTTAAGCGAATGCTACTCACTCAAAAATCCTTAGTGGAAGGTTGTCGTGGTTTAGCCTTCTACGTGGCAACATTAATTGACCAAGTAAAATATCAAGGCGACAAAGATGGCAGTATAGAAGCGCGACTCGGTCTTCTTACACCTATCTGTAAAGCTTTTATGTCTGAGACTGGTTTTGAATGCTCGAACCATGCCGTTCAAGTGCTTGGTGGACACGGCTATATTTCAGAATGGGAGCTAGAGCAACAAGTCAGAGATGCCAGAATTGCAATGATTTATGAAGGTACCAATGGCATTCAAGCGCTGGATTTATTAGGCCGAAAAATCCTTAGAGATAATGCGAAAACACTCAGTGCTTGGGTTAATGAAATCAATCAACACGCTAGCAGTTTGTCCGATCATGAGCAACTTTCCACCGCAGCAAAACAAATCGAGACGCTGTGTGGTGAGTGGATGCAACTAACCGCAAAAATTGGTCAAGCCGCTCAATCCAATATGGATGAAATTGGTGCTGCGGCCTTCGACTTTTTAATGTATTCCGGCTATGTATCGGTCGCACATGTATTATTAAAAATGGCCGAAGTGGCATTATCGAGTGATCAACCTGAAGAGTTTAAAATGAGTAAAGTGCAAGTATTAAACTTTTACACAGCAAGAATACTGCCTCGAACATTAACCCACTCTGCTGCGATATTAAGTGGCAATAGTAACTTGGAATGCACTGAGTTTGAGATCAATTAAAACTCACAAAAAACTGCACAATTGCCGCTTTAACAGCTAACAGTTGTAGCGGCTTTTTATTTCAGATTTAGTTTATTTTTAGAGCATCCCAAGAAAATTTTATATGGATAAAACTTGCTTCACAAACGGAATGGTGATTTTTCTCTGATGGGTCAGAGATTGCCGATCGAGCTTCTCAATCATATCGGCAATTTTTGCAACATTTCTTTCCGTCCTGACCATCAAAAAGCTTGCGACCTCGTCACTAATTTGCAGTCCACGATGTTGACCAAGTGTTTTAATACAATCAATTTGATTATCGGGGCTTAATGAATTCAGTTTATATACTTCCATTGAAGTCAGCCTAGAACGTAAATCAGCTAATGCTACTGATAAGGAAGCTATAGGAGTTGCGCTAAAAATAAGTAAGTTTTTTTCACTGAGCTTTATTCGATTAAACAAATCAAAAACTGCCACTTCCCATTCAGCGTCACCGGCAATTGATTCAAATGCGTCCAAACAGACCAAATCAGCAAACTCGAGCCCGTCTAACACTTCAGGTCTCAAATCTTGATTCTCAAGGGGAATGTATACCGCTACTTTTTGTTGCTCAGATAACTCTCTGCAAATAGCCTGTGCCAAATGAGATTTTCCGACTGTTTGGTTACCCCACACAAAATAAAAACCTTGGTTATTATCTTTCAGATCTTCGAGTCGTTTGACTAGTTGGGCATTATCTCCAAAATAGAAGTTATCCAACCGAGCCGAATCATCCAAATGAATATCAAGAGGCAATTGAAACATATTATCTGCTATTGATTGCTATCTGATTGAGATGATTGGTGATTCTGTTTTTGAAGTTCCAATTTGAATTTTCTTCCCCACACCAAGGTGTAATTAATAGCACTGGCAATGACAGTAAAGTAAACAGAATAAGTAAAGACCTGTATCGCAAGTTCAGGCAAAGCTCGATAGCCTAACGAAACTAAAATTGCCACAACCAATAGTATTTGAACAAAGGTATTTAACTTAGAAATAAGGCTCGGTTGCATATTAAATGGACCTATCTTTTTATAAAAAATATAAGCTCCAAGAACTATATAGATGTCTCTCAACGCGACTAACACGAACAAAATCAAACTTATTTTTTGGTTGACTGTTAACAGCGCCATGGTTAGTACTAATAACGCTTTATCCGCGATAGGATCCAAAATGCTTCCAAATCGGCTAACCCAGTTGTAGCGCTTAGCTAAGAATCCATCGAGCGCATCAGATACTCCTGCAACAAAGAATATCAATAATGACAGCCGATAATCTTGTACTGTTAGATAAAATGCTAACGGCACAAGCAACAATAGCCTGAGAGAAGTGATTACATTAGGCAGTTGATTCCAGTTCAACCTATCCACCGATAATAAAGTGTTTTTATATTGGGCGTAAGCTGTTTGAGTTTTTCAGTTTCTTCAGTGGTTAACTGATTGGTTTCACCCTCAGATTGTTCTCCTAACTCCCCTTCTACATCCAAATCACTTTGTATGTTGTCCAAAGTTTGCGAATCAGGATTGGTATTAAATTCGTCTGAAACAGCCAGGCCTTGTTGTTCGAGCAAACCTTCTTCGTTAGGATTAGATGGCTCTTGTTGTATTTCTTCGGGTGGCTCAACCGCTATCATTTTTTGACTGAGTGCAATTCCTTCGACGGTCGAATTAATTTGGCCTAACAATGTGAGTTTAAATAGCACATCATATTTGGTTATCTTGATCACTTCGACCTTATTCACAGATGATAAATCGGAGAGATAATTTTCAGCGGCTTTGAATTGTTTAAAATTACTAATATCAGTAACGTTAATCAGTAGCTCATTTTTTTGACCTATTTCTTGAACGACACAGTATTTATCGCAAAGACGATCTGCCAGTGTGTCCATCATATTAGCAATAACTTCATGTTGGCTTTCGCCTAATGCGTCGAATGCGACTTCTTGATCTTGATTAATGTAGCCAAACTTTCCTTGCCAAGTCTCACCGACTTGATTAATACGTCCATACATCACTACATCGGAAGGGTATCTTATTGAGGCTTGTTTTATCGTCGAGGGAAAACGTCCCCAAATATCGCTAATCGATACAGCTAATTCATCTTCTAAATCCATTAATGGCATAATGATAGGCAAACCACGTCTTACAGCATTTTCCTTTAGTACTGGATAAAGGCTTTGTTCTTCTTCTGACTCTAGAACAACCTTGCGCTCAAAATTTTCTTCAACGGCGAGCCATATTATGGTCAACGGACGGTTACTACCCCAAAGTGGCATTTTGGCCTCTTGGATTAAGCTGTCGATTAGCCTTGGTTCGAAATAAAGTGCAATTTCATATGGAAATTCAGAATTGTCTTCTTGGCTGGCATATTCAAAACGCTGTAAATAGCTAGTTACTTTGCGGTAAGCCCTTTGGACTTCTGGGCTTCTAAGAATTTCAGAGGAGCCACTTTTGCGCACCAAAACTTCTTTAAACCCCTTAAGGGATGCGTTCCAAAGTACCGTTCGACCTTGCTGAGCAACCGGCAGCTTAACGAGATAAAGGTCTCGTACTTCGACGGCATTGGCTTGGAAGCAAAAGCTTAGACAGCTAAGAAGCGCTAAAATTGAAAGAAATCGAATCATACCATCAAGTATTCTGTTAATAGAGATAGCTGAATGATAATCCAACTATATTGGCTAACCAACCTTATTCAAGCCAAAATGCGTTTAAATCAGCAAAAATCCGTAATTGTGGGCAAAACATGTCCAATTTTCAATCAGTTAGCTCCTGTTAGATCATCCGAAAACGTCATTTTGCCCTGTTTATCAATGATAACTGCTGAGACATTAGGTAGTTGATTTACCAAAGCCATTCCTTTTTCTGCGCCGAGAATAAAAATACTCGTCGAGAGAGCATCAGCATCGACAGAGCTATCCGCAAGAATTGTAACGCTTTGCGAGTTTCTAGCTGAATCGCCTGTCTTAGGGTCGATAATATGATGATAACGCACCCCATCTTTTTCGAAGAAGCGCTCATAGTCCCCAGAGGTAGATATTGCGACTTCTTGCAACGGCATATTAACAATTAATTTTTGTTCATCCCTAGGGTGCTTTATCCCGATGTACCACAAGCGATCACCTTTACTGCCTATCACTCGACTGTCTCCACCAGCACTCACAAAAGCGTTTTTTATTCCATGGCGCTTCAGTAATTCAATACACCGATCCACGGCATGACCTTTAGCAATCCCACCAAGGTCTATTTTGGTATTTTCATCTAGAAATTTAACCTCGGTCGCGTCAGGTTTTAATTGGATACTCTTGAAGTTGATTGATGATTTAAGCGATTCAATAGTTCCCGCGTCTGGTTTTGATTGCTTTCGATAATCATAAAGGTAGCCTACACTGGAAAACGTCACATCAAACGCTCCACCAGTTAGCTTTGAGTACTCTTCAGATTTTTTCAAGAGGTCGAAAAGTTCCTGTGATATTTTGACGTATCCCTTGGCGGCGTTTTTATTTAGTATCGAAAGCTCACTATTCGGTTTATAAGGACTCATAAGCTTGTCTACTCGGTTCATCTCCAACACTACATTTTCAAGCAATTGGCTAGCGAGTTCGGGCGAGTTACTCTCAAATTCTACTTTCGCTCTAGTCCCCATGACATCAAATGATTTTTGATACCACTCTGCATGTAACTCTAAACTAAAGGTTAGTAGTAATATCAGGCTAATTGATTTCACAGATTGTACACTCCGCGACTAGTTGAAGATCGACAAATAGGTTAGAGCAAAAATCGCAAACAACAGCAACTAAAGAGCTCGAATGATATTTTACTACAGATTGGATATCGCCGCTTCCATGCAAGATGAAAGCGGATTAAGTGGATTTAACTCGGTAGGAAGTTGATCAGATAAGTATCATTCCATTCAGCAACATTTTGAGCACCAAAATTGATACGTTTGATTTTAGCGACTAATCGTTTTAGTAATGCTGGGTCATCGATTTCACTCGAATCAACACTACATTTGGTCACCTGTCCGCTCGGTGCGATCGATAATCTAAATACGACCCGACCTTGTAATGCAGGGTTCTTTCTTAAAGCGCGGTGATAAAGCGCAAAAATCGCTGGCTTACTCTTTTCAAAAACTAACTGAATATTCTCGTCACTTCGCTTTGAGCTGCCGTCTTTAGCCTTACGTTTTGTGTTCTCCACTGCTGTTCCAATATCACTGGTGACCTTGGTTTTATTTTGCCCTCTAAGAGTGCCTACGCCAGACGATTTACTAGCTGAAGCAACTTTAATACCCCCACTACCTTGTGTCGCCTTTTTGGTAATTAGTGAACGCGTCACTTCGGCAGCTTTACCAGTATCATTGCTCAACGACTGATTATTCTTTAAATCATCGACGTCGCTTAAATCTCGCAAGTCAGCAAGCGCATCAAATACGGCGATATGTTTTTTAGCGACCTCTTTTGCGGTTGGCTCTACTGGCTTAGGTTCTTCCTTCACCTTTTCAGGTTCTTTTTCGGGCTCTTTCTCAGGTTCTTTTTCTGGCTCTTTCTCTTCTTCTTTAACAATTGGCGGAGGTGGTGGCTCTACTACTTTTTTCTGTTCGAGTACCATCTTAACCAATCGCGGTGGAATGGTTGTGCGTTTGCTTCGATCAATCTCTTCAACTTCCAAAAATGGAACAATACTAGTGACCAAGATGGCGAATACCAAACAAGCCAACAAGATTTTGATAAAGCGCGAATACTCCTCCGAGTTTTTCTCCCAGGGAAGTATTGGATCAAATGATGTGTAATGAAAGCGTGCCATCGGTATCCTTAACTCTCTGTAGTATTCGCTTGTGAATCCGACTTCTTCATGACAGCCATCGAAATATTGGTGTAGTTAGCTTCGCTTAATGTTGCCAATATCTTACGTAAAAGCTTATAAGGGATCTGTTTATCCCCCATGATTGTCACATCTAACCCTTCTTCTTCAGACTTAGGAGTAAAACTAGCCTGAGCTTGTAATTTCATTTCAGCGAGAAGGGGTTGTATTAGGTTACCCTCGATATCAATTACATCGCTTACTTTGGCAATCAGTCGCCCTTGTACGAGTATTTGATCTCGGTTGACCAATAAAATGACGGTTTCTTCAGGAAGCTGCTGAGCAGAAGATGTCGGTAACTTTACCGCTTTACTACTCGGGAGCTGCTGCACTGAGGATGAATTCACCAACAGAAAAAACACTAGAATAGTAAAGATATCCATCAACGATACAAGATTAAGACCAGAGCCATTCCCACCGCGTTTGTGGTGACGCTCCATTCTTACCGCTTTGTATGACTTTTTCATTGCTTAACTCCCGCCTGAGACGCAGTATCAGGGGGCGCATCACCCATAGAAATATTGGGAAATAGCTCACCGTGGATAACATTACCATCGGCATCCAACTCTTCTTCATCCCTTGCAATAAGTCGAACGGCATCCATGGTTTGGATTAAAGCGTCATATTCTGTTTGCATTTCCATTAACAAAGTAATCCCAGTGTCAGTGTTAAATTCTGGGTGAGTCTTAACTTGCTGTAAGAAAGTATTAAGGCCTACATAATCATAACCATCTTCGGTATTAGGTATACTCTTTAACAGACCTGAGTTTCGTTCCAAAACATCAAATCGTTCAGCACGAATGACCACCTCAAGTGCTTTAGGTGGTTCTTCTTCAGTAGGAATATCTTCAGAAGCCCCAGTAGGCAGATTCATATTTAGAATAGACACCTGAGAAAATACCGCAGTCATCAATAAGAATGGCACTAATACCACCATCAAATTCATGAACGCAGTGATGTTCAACTCAGCGTTGGTTTCTTTCAATTTTTTCGATTTATGTCGATACATTGATCATATTCGCTAATTTGGTAAATGAGCTCAGCAAAATACTGATACTCTAATCGCGACCCAAATTATTGGGTCTGCTCATTAAACGCCCGGTTTTGGCGCAGGTTTTCTAACAGCAGGCTTAACTTCTTTTGGTCGAGCTGCTCTAATCAAATTAACGAATTTCACCGAAGCCATTTCTATACTATCCACAATCTCCGTGGTTTTTGTTTGTAAGAAAGTGAACATTAATAGCAGTGGAATAGCCGCCATCAAACCAAATGCTGTTGTATTCATTGCAACAGAGATACTGGCGGACAATAGGTTGGCTTTTTCCGATGGGTCAACATTTGCGACAGCTGTGAAAGCTTTGATTAAGCCCATAATAGTCCCTAAAAGCCCTAACAATGTTGCGATATTCGCGAAAGTTGCCAAGTAAGGTGTGCGCTTTTCTAATCTCGGAAGTACTTCCATCATACCTTCTTCCATCGCCATTTCTAAATCGTCATGCCGACGCCCATCTCCAACCTTGGAAAGTCCGTAGGCTAAGATTCGGCCGATAGCAGAACTTGAATTCGTCGACATTTCAAGTGCTTGGCGAAAGTTTCCTTGATTCAATATAGGAAGCAGCTTGTTCCAAGCGGCTCTATTCTTAGTTTTTATAATACTGAGGTATATAAAACGCTCAATAGCTATTGCTAGCCCTATCGCGAATACAAACAGAATGATATACATGAACTCACCACCGTTTTGCATAAAGCTTACAATAGTGTCATACATACCAATTTCGGGTTGCTGAGCCGCTGCACTTAATGCATTTTGCGAGTCATTCATTGCTTCAGATGCCATGGTGGTCCCCTGTGGCTGGTTAAATCAATTGAGAAAATTTTCTCAGTATTAATTGTTAATGAAAATATGGGTTAGTGAAGAAAAACGAGAAATCAATCATCTCCATTAAGAAATAAAGTATAGACGCTTTTTTCCAAAATTAAAGTTGTTCGAGTTCACAATAATCAAATGCTCTATTGAATTATTGAAGTGTTTAATGCCCGTTCAATTATTCGCCATGCAAATGATCGAATTTGTCTAGTCGTCATCCTTTGCTTTACTAGTTGGTTTACTAGTTTGTAGTTGTTCAAAAAAACTAACTTCCTTCTGAAAGACGTCTGGATCAACCGTCGAGTAGACTTCGTCCATAAGCCGATAAACTTCAGGTGGATTAGCTTTGTCTGAGCTTTCTTTCCAAGGAATGATATAGAGTAGATTTGGCGCTTCCTTATTACCAGAAACATTCATTCCTAATACTGTTTCTTCGATTTCAGCAGCTTCTACTTGTCCCACTAAACTAAACAAGACTAATGCGAAAAAGTATTTAAGTAGTTTGATCATTAGTGCATTCATTATCCACCTGCCTTAATTCGTCGTTCTATTTCGATAATCCAATTTGTTACTTTCTTATCGGTACCATTGGTTAAAGCTTGATATTGCTGATACTTAATTAGCGCCAGCGCAGAATCTCTCAAATAAATATCCGCTAACACCCCCAAATTCAGATGAGAATTAGGATACGGTGGGTAAATTTCTATGGCCTTTAAATAGACTTGCTTTGCTTCAGTAAACTTCCCTTGTTCTCTTAAAATGATTCCTTTTAAATTGAGAGAGTAGTAGTTTCGTTGATTATTCTTAAGGCTCAAATCAATTGCTTCAAGCGCTTTATCAAGCTGTTGCTGTTGCAAGAAAATTCTTGCCCTCTGATAGTCCGGACCTGAAAGCTGCGGATATTGACTTTTTATTCTATCTAGCACAGTGAGAGCTTGCGTATATTTTTTGTTTTGGTTGAGTTGAGCAACTTGAGAGTATGATTTTTTGATCTCTGGATTAATTTGAATATCCGCCATAGGATCTTTGCCTTCAAAAGCCAAAAGACTATTTGCTGGATTGGCCTCTTCGGTTACTTGCCCCTCATCGCTGTCTGATTTTGATGGCTGTTCTGTGACTTTAGGCTCTGTAGTTAAAGTACTACACGCGGACAAAAGGCCCAAGCTTAGAACGATTAATAACAGCCTAAAATTGTTCACCATCAAATTTGAAACTAGTCTAAAAGGAAACACTTTCTATCGCCTCCAATTTTTCTGCCTTATCATATTGAGCAGGTTTTAGTTTTTTAAGCTCATTAATGCTATCTTTTACTGCTTGGTTATAGATACTATCTTTGGTTCTAAGAGCATTAATTTCGTATAGGTTAATTGCTTTATCCTCAAAAGGAAGCGCTTGATCTTCAAGAAGGAAACTATATTCTTCTAACTCTTCTTCATTTAATCCTTTAGGTCGCTGAGAGTCCATCAAATCCTTAGCTAGTATTTGGTATATCTGACCAATTTTATGAGTTGACGCCGATGTATACTGCGCCACTTGATAGTCAGCAACAGATTCATAAGCTTTTAGGGCTGTATTCATTGCCGCCTTTTTCTTTTTCAATGACTTGCCAAGCGGTAAACGCAATTTAATTTTCTTAAAACTTTCAAAAAGCGGTTGCGTCAGAATAAATTTAGATTCGGCCGCTAAGAAGCGAGTACGGGCATTATTTTGATTTTTGTTTTTAGCGTAAAACTCAATGATTTTTTGCCGCCAAAATACAACTTTATCTTGCTCGCCACGTTTATCATACAAGGTAATCAGTTTTAATCTCGCTTCTTGAGCCAACAAATAGGGAGCCGGATACTTCCAAACATAGTTTTTGTATGACTCAATTGCTTTACTTTCGTTGCCTGACTTCATATAAAGTTCAGCCACTCGCCAATAGCCTTCTCGGGCCAAGTCTGGATCTTTATTGTTAGCCGCTAAGGATTGATACTCGACAGCAGCTTTATCCCAATTTTCTTGCTCTTCATAAATAAAAGCGAGTTTTTCAGGAATATCTTTTGCTAAATTGGTTTTAGGATACTTGCGTCTAAACTCTTCAAACAAATTTGCAGAGCGTTCCCATGACTTCATTTGTAATAGCAAAGTCGCCGCGTCAAAATGGGCATTAACGGCAACACTCGATGTCGCTTCCAAAATACCGACCTTTAAGAACAAATTAACTGCCTCAGATAGTTTCCCAGAAGCTTTCTGTTGTTCCGCTTGTTTATAAATTGCTTCCCCTCTTCTTTGATGAAAGCTAGCAGACTGCTTTTTTGTAAGTTGAACGTTTTGAAATAATTCCGTTATGGCCTGCTCGGCTTTGTTGTACTGTTTTAAATCAAATAATCCATTGGCAATAATTATTCTCGCCCGGTCCGTTTGTTTTTTGCTTGGCGGTACTGCCATAGTGAGTAGCTTTTCACTCGTGGAAATAGCACCTGGAATGTCGTTAATGGAAAGCTGTTGCTCAGCAACTCTTGATAAAATTCCCGCAGTTTCTTTATCAGTTGGAAATGCCTCGACAAATTGCAGACCACTCTTTATCACCGCTGAAAGCTTTTCTGCTTCAGTCGCATTTCCGGGAAATTTAACTGATTGATGTGCTACGAGAGCTCGATAGCCCGCATCTCTCGAAAATTTAGAAACGGGATTAACATAAGCAACCGTTTCAAATTCTTCAGCAGCTCGTGAATATTGACCACCATCGCTTAGCGTTTCTGCTAATGAGAAACGGTATTGTGAGTCTATTTTCGGGTCTTCAAAAGTATCCAGAATTTCTTGATACCATTTTGCAGCGATCAAGTAGTCTTCTGGTTTATTCGATTTTTGAGCTTCAGCATGATAGAAAACAGATATATCGTCCAAGTGTTCTCTTAATTGCGGTTTTATACTTTCTGTTACGGAACCTTTGTGTTTTTGCCAAAACGCACTGTTTCGTCCATAACTAACAATAAACTTCTCTTTAGCTGGTAATATTAAACTCGGAAAACCACCCTTCTTATAAATATCAATCACACGTGTATGAAAATCAGGTGAATGAATTGACAGCGGATTTCTCGCTACAAAACCTAAATAGGTGTCGGCAGCATCTTGAAATCGTTCTTGCTCGATATACAACTGAGCCAAGGAATCGTAAATTTCGTACTCGTACGCCCGAGGGCCTTTTTTATCAAAGAACTTTTGTACTGATTCAGCACCATCCTGATTATAAAAAGCTAAACTGATAACTCGTCGAGTATCCGCGATTAAGTCATCGGTAAGTTTGGAAACATTGACTTTTGATAATTTGATTTCATAAAGCCGCTCTAGTAACGCAAAGAAATCCTCCTGCGCTTCAGGGTAAAGGCTTTGTTTAAACAAAGACCAGCCTCTTTTATAAAGCGCTTTATCATAAAAGTCGGTGCCTTCTCCTTTCAATAAAACTTCCCCGTAAGCTTTTTCTGCCACTTGATATTTCTTTCGAACAAAATAAGATTCGCCACGTCGAAATTGGCTCTCCACATAGGAGCTTGCTTTGACAGGGCTAACCGCAATTTGATCGAGTAAGACTAATGACTTTTCAGGTTCTCTGTTAAGAGAATGCGCTCGAGCTAATTGATACTTTACATCTGCTGATTTTTGATAATCAGGAAACTCGAGTAATAGCTGTTGATAAAGACTAATAGCTTCTGCAAATGTTGCCCGTTGAACTGCCGGATTCAGTTTACTTAGATCGGCTCCCTCTTCAAGAGTCATTTTTGATTCAGCTAAACGCATGGTGAGATCTGCCAAACGTCTTAACGCTTCCATTCTAACCTTGGGGCTGCCTCTTGATAATAGCCTTTGATAACTAGCTACCACTAACTCTGGATCAATTTTAGGCAATTCAGAGGGCTCAACTTTTACTTCTCTGGCGTCAACAAACGTTACTCGAGGTTCGGTATCTTCAACCTCGATATCAGCAAAAGGATTAATTATTTTTAAGCTTGCACAAGCCGATAAAACCACCGCTAAGCAACCTATGATCAAACAGCGCATCAACATAAACATCGCCCTTTGAGACCAATGGTTTTTGATTTAAATTTGGTTGTTCTTAAATTCATAACGCGATGTTTCTACTCAATTTCGGGGATAAACACAGCTTGTTCATGAAGCCGTGCTATCGATAAATCGGATTGCAATAAGAAGTGTTCTAAAGTTGCTTTTCGCTTGGCTAACACTTCTAATATTTGTCGCTTGATATAGCCTGACTGAATGTCAACATGCCCTTTAATGCGATCACGCAGGTCAGAAAGTTTGCGCGAGCCCTCATCGATTTTTGCTTGGTAACCGACAAATCGCGTAAGTGCCATACTACGCGCTGAAGCAAGTTTTGTGGTTTGGTTTTTAGTCTGAATAAGGAGTTCATTTAATTCTCGACTTTGCTTTTCTACCTGCCAAATTTTTTCAGTTAAACCCTGTTGAAGCTGCCAATCAAGAACGCCTCTAGCGCGCTTGGCTTTTTCAATTTGTTCAGGCTCGAGCATTTCCTTAGGGATAAATTCTAATCTTTTTTCCAGACGAGTAATTCGTTGATGTATCTCCAATTGTTCAGGCGTAGCGACTAAGTGAAGTTTTTCGGCGTTTTTGATTGCCGTTAAATCCTGCAGTATTCTTTGATATTGTGACTCAAATTCGACTAATTGAGATTGCTCTATATAAGCATCAATTTGCGGTATTTTACTATCGAAGCGAATTTGATTGGTATCTAGCATCTCTGTAAACATTGGCAATTGCAATTCCCAATGATCTAACATTAAAGCCAATCTACCTAGCTTTTGATAGTTCCTAAAACCCTCATTAAAACTGTTTTGAGCGAGTAATTCATACAAATAGTAATCGTAGACATCACCGAATAATTTGGTATCTTGAATGCTCTCGTCTCCCGCTCCTAGCTCTTTTGCTTTAATGAGTTTTAAAACCAGATTTTCGACCAAATTTCCTTCGCTAACTTGTTTTTCGATATCGTCAATTAACTGAATTTGCTTCTGGAATTGATCAGAAGCATCTAGGTAGTTTTCTAAAGCCGGTTTCATCGCATTAAGCTTTTGATAAGCGAAAGGAATTGCAAGAAGGCCTTCTTGCACCGCAATATCTCTTATATCTCTAGTTCTTAGCTCTAACCAATGGCTTAAAGCTTTATTGTATTCACCATTTTCAATGTAGGTCCACCCCATTCCCAGTAGCGCTTTATTGGTATAAGAAGAATCTAGTCTAACTCCCAAGAAAAACTGGCGGGCTGTGGGGAAGTCTTTTGCCTTTAAATAGTGAAATCCGAGCGCTACTTTCGCCTTATCCTGAAGCGTTCTTTGGACATCAGTTGGTTCTGAAGTGGTATAAACTTTGGTCAAGTAAGGTAATGCACTAGCAACATCTCCACCGGTAAGCCAAAGAATACCTAAATTGTATCGACTATACGCCAATAGTTCAGAATCTTCGCTGATTTGCGACAACCAATCTCTAGCGGCGTTTAGATCTTTTTGATAAAGAGCGATATTACTGAGCATTATAAGGCTTTCATCCTTTAAACCGACTTCTAATACTTGGTAAACATTCGACAAACGACGCTTTGCGTCGGCGAAATCTCTTTGCTTGTAATGTAATTTTGCTAAATAAAATTCTAGTTTCGCTAACAATTCATTTTTTAAATCATCTTTGGTTAACAGCCGATTAAAGATGTTTTGAGCTTTGCTCAGCATACCGAGATTTAAATAGATAACACCAGATAGTAACTCAGCGCTGTTAGCGTGATTAGGCAGGTAATTCTTTTTTTGTGCGATAAGAATGTTTGTCAAAGCGGTAATTTCATCACCACGATAATAGTCGAATAGGATTTCGCCGTAGGCGAGATCCTGTAATTTGGCTGGTTTCTTGAGATCCTCACGCTGTTCTTCATCAAGTGCTTCTTGCGCAATCGCAGCAAAGTTCAGAAACACTAACAGCATTAAAATCGACAGCCTGACTAGGCTTTTCAGATCTTTCACCTTATTCTACCACTCGACAACAGATAACTTGGGCTGTAACTTTCCTGTGTCGTCACGGAGCTGAATTTCCAAGGCTTTCGCTTCTGTCCCTTTTTCAAAGGTAAAAGAAACTGCTTTACGATATTCTCGATTTCGAGGACCTTGGCCGATAAGAATGGCAACCAATTCATGCTCTCCAGTACTAATATTATCTAAGTGGAGCTTTTGAATTGCGCCTCTATGTAATGCTTTTATATCTTTATCCGTATAAAGATAATGAGAAACTTGCTCATCATCTATTTTTACTTTGATATTATCTAGACTAAAAAACTTCCCAACATCGACAGAAAAGTAGAGCGCCAATTGAGTAGAGGCTGGAAATAGCAGGTCTTCCTCTAATATAAAGAGATCTCGGTTAACAGCTAGTACTTCACTTTTTAAGTCTTCTAACTTTTCCGCAGTCGTACGGTTGTCTTCAATTTCTTCAGGCAGGCTTTGGTCCTCTGGCTCAGAGGGCTGCTCTTCCTCGTCTTCATCCATTTTTAGGTCGAAGATTTTGACCGGCGCCTTTTCGGGCTCAGCTTGCGCTTCAGGTTGTTGAGCGTTTGCCGCGGTAGCGTTTAAACATAAGCTAAACACAAACAGGCTCTGTAACAAGCCTCGTACTGAGCTCGCATGTATTGTTCGATTAATTAAAGGTTTTAACATTGGTAACTTCTGATCACTTTGGTTTAAAGGCTATCTAATCCAGACCTTTGGACTAATAGCGCCGAATTATTACGATAATTTGTTTGGTACTTATAAGTAATAGCTCAAAACTGCCAAGATAACTGATAAATCCAAGCCTTTTTTATTAATTCAAGACTTATTTATCACTAAATATCGACATAGCAAATCAATACTAGCCCAAGATTACTGGGATAAACCTAGACTAGTGCACAATTTACTCACTTTGAGATGTTTGTTTCTTTAGTGTAATCAGTAACTTGCTTAAGGATTCGAAGGTTTGCTCCCCTTTCAGCTTAGCAACTAACTCACCATCGGGGTTGATAATGTAGTTGCCCGGCAAACTATTGGGAAGTGGAAAAGGAAGATATGGAATGGGATCTGTGGCCATAATGGGGTATTCGATCGCCCACTTTTGTACAAGTTGCATAATTTTATGATTTTCAAGAGGGTCGTAGCTGACACCAATAATTTCCAAGTTTAGCGATTCCCGTTGTCGGTGCAGTAAGTTGAGCTCGGGTATTTCCTTTAGACAAGGCGCACACCACTCAGCCCAAAAGTTAATCACAAGCCATTTTCCGTGATAATCTGCTAATTGTTTACCGACTGGCTGTTTTTTAGACACTACCTGATCCAATAAGTAGAAGTCCGACGTATCTTGACATGAAGTCAGTTGAAAAAGGCAAATTAGTGCTGCAAAGCATTTTAAAAAACGAGATTTTGTCATGAGTCTTTGATTCTTAGTAAATTATTCAAATGAAGCTTATGTCATTGTAAATTCTTGACTATAATATTTATAGATGCGCAGTGAATTAATTCGCTCGAGTTGATGAAAATACGTTAATTTAGACCAAATAAGCAATAACTTACACTTTATCAATGTGTTAAGATGGTGAAACTTGGTAGCATCTATTTATACTCGTACAAATTTAACGCGTTACACGATATACCAAAAAATTAGACTTATTCAAATTTTCTACGGAATGAAGTAAATAGAGTCCGCTTATAAACATGGATAGCATTAAACTAACAATCCCTTCTCAACAAGAAGGTCAGCATATATTGGTGGAAACAGACCCTACCAAATTAATGGAGTGGCTAAGGTCTCTTCCGCTTGCTGACATGTCTAAAACACTGCCTGAGATAACTCGGGCGATTTCTAGTCTTAACCGGACAGAAATATCCTACAAATTAAGAGCCGAATTAGTTGCTTCATTTGACGAAGTTTACACCTTAATCCATGATTACTTCCGCCCTAGAGTGAATCGATTAGCGATTAAAAAGCCGGATCATCTGAGTAATCTTGACAAATTACAGACTTTGACAAGAGAAATGGCCTTTGCTCATAAAATTATTGTCAACGATTCTCAAAGCAAACGCCAACTTTGGGGTAAGAACAAGTTGAAAACAAAGGCGTCCGGTTACGCCATTTTCTATCTCGGATTAATGCTTTTAGAGCAATATGAAGTTTACGCACCAATTCCTATTTACCTATGGCGTGAAATCAATTCATTGTATGCGTTCGCGGGTAAAGATGATCTCACGCATGTTCAAGTCAACACCGACAATAGCTACTGTTTGCCAACGGTAGAACAGAATTACATTAGGAATTGTTTACTTGCGCTGGCAGATCCTTACCATTTGGACAAAGGCGAGCATTGGTACCTATTCCACTATTTGCATCACTGGGTTCACTTAGCTCGAATTTCAGAAAACCCAGACGACTTTAGAAATGACGCATGTTTTATTATCGATATTACTAGCGAAAACAAGCCCAATTTTGTTACCAGTGAGTTGGACGACCCTGAAGATCCCAAAATAAGACTGTTGTTAACCAACGAACTACTCAGACAAATTAATTTTGATATGGAAACATTGGAAGAGAAAAGACTTCTTTCCGACCAGTCTTTCCACAAATCAATTAAACATACTACTGCCAAGTACTTGTGGGAGCACGTAAGTAAGCACTGGAAAGAGAGAATCGAACGTTCCGCGCGCCGCTACCCTATCGTGTCAAAAATAGATGTAGTTTGGGGTTTGCCTGATATTATTAGAATTTTAGGAAAAAGCTCGCAAGACAAAACCAAACTGCTTTCTTCAGCAGAACTAGTCAGCCTGAGCAATGTGCGCTCTAATGAGCACTTAAGTTGGGACGCTATCAACGTAAGTAGTGGCGGTATTGGTCTCAAAAGCAATCAGAATATGCTCCCGCATGTTGATTTAGGTAATATTGCGTTATTAAGAGAATATATGGATGGAAAGCCAGCTCCACATTGGAGGTTAGCGATTTGCCGTTGGTACACCGGTGACAAAACTAACGGTACCACATTAGGTCTTGAGTACATCGATGGCCGATACTCTCCAGTGCGCCTAATTCTTCATCAAGGTAAAAACGAACGAGGCGGACAGCCAGGGTTAGTTGTTTCATCTAATCAGAAAAATGGCAGTGATGCTCCGACAGTTATAACAACTGAAGGATCCTATAAAGACGGCCGCGTTTATGCAATGCTCGGACTGGATGAACCGGTAGAAATCAGACCACGAATGCAGGTTGAAAGTACAGCCTGCATTGATCGCTTCTACTATCAAACCTTTGAGTTAAGAGACGAGCTCGCAGAGGAAGTCTTGGATGAGTCCCCAGATGTTATTCCGTGGACTGCAGTTCCGCACGAACGCGGAAACATAGACGACAGTTTCGATGAAGATGAAATTGAAAGCCATTCACTTGATGATGTCAGACTACCTGGTGACCATTAGAATCCGCTCAACATTAAATCAAGTTTTGTTCTAGTAGACTATTCAGTTCTTCCGATAATTTAAGGATCTTTTGCTTTGCATCTTCAGGGAGCTTACAAGCCTTAACTGCTGCTGGAGAAGGAAGCTTGCTACCAGCTACCTGATAAATAGTAGCAAAATCAATATCTTCTCTGCTAACTTTAAGACAATAAGCTTGATCTTGCAGTTTGACTACCATTTGAGCATCAATCAGTTTTTCAAGCGCAGCAACATTAGCCTCTCTCGACCCATAAATCTTGTTCTTAAACAGATCTTCTTCGTTCAGCGACTCACCTTGTTGTTGCTTCTCAGCTAATAACAAAAGTATGTGGACCAGTTGAATAAATGGATGATTGGCCTTTTTGCGCAAATTAGATTCAAATGAGAATAAACCGTGACAGATTTCTGCGCCAAACAAAATAATTGACCAACTCAAATATATCCAAATTAAAAACAATGGAATCGTAGCGAGGGCACCAAAAATCACTTGATAAGTTGAAAAATACTCAACAAATACGCCAAAACCTGACTTGGCAATTTCAAATAAGACTGCAGTAATCACTGCTGCTATCCCGGCCTGCTTCAACGCTATTTTCCTATTAGGTATAATGAAAAACATTAACGCAAAAGCTAAAACTTCCATCGCCATCGGTAACCACAATCTCATCCAAATAGTGTCTTGCTCAACCACTTCGGAAAAAAGTGGTAGTGATTTAAGGTATGAAGTTAGTAGCAAGCTGCTGCCTAAGAATATGGGCCCTAAAGTTAACACAGCCCAATAGACTAAAAAGGTTCTAAGGAAAGACTGCTGACTCTTGATTTGCCAAATATTATTAAAGCTATTATCAATGGTTTTCATCATCAGCAAAGCGGTTAGTAACAGCATAAAAAAACCAACGCCACTCATGCCTTTTGCTTTACCAACAAACTCCGTTAAATAGTTCTGCACCGATTCACCGGTGGCAGGAACGAAGTATTCGAACATCAACTGTTGCAGTTGCAGAGCTAGACTCTGAAAATTAGGAATTAGCGCCAGCAACGAAAATACAACAGTGGTTAGTGGCACCAGCGCCAATAAGCTGGTCACGGTTAGTTCTGCGGCTACTGAGGAGCATTTATCATGTCTGAATCGATTAAAAACAAATTCGACAAACTCTTTCCAGTAAATCAATTGTTGCTGCATAGTGAAATAGCCTCAAGGCTAGGTTAAAATACCGAACTGGTTTGAGTTTTAATACTCAATCAAACCATATGATACAAAATCGGCTATAGCATTCAAAGTCGAAATGATTTTTAAGCAATAGCCCAGAAAATGACCAATTTAATCACTAAGACTATAAACAATTGGATAGTCAAAGTATAGGATACTTAAATCGATGGCCCAGTATACAATTCTGCACAATCCTCGTTGTAGTAAGTCTCGCCAAACCCTCGCTCTGTTAGAAGAAAACGGCTTAGACTTTGAAGTTTTGGAATACCTAAAAACCCCGCCTACCCAAAAGCAATTGAAAACTATTTTAAGCCTGTTAGATGCAGAGCCTCGAGATATTATGCGCAAGGGTGAAGCTGAGTATAAAGAATCTGGCCTAAATGATGATACGCTCTCTAAAGCTGAGCAAGTTAAGCTGATGGTAGCGTTCCCTAAAGTAATTGAACGTCCAATCGTATTCAGTCAACAAAAGGCTATTGTAGGTCGTCCTCCAGAAAATGTACTTAAGCTGGTCTAACAATTAACATGAGTCATATTCTTATTCTGTACTACTCTTCCGGTGGAAAAACTCGTGCGCTTGCCCAACAAATTGCTAGAGGTGTCGAGACACAAGGTTTAGAAGCCATTCTAAGAACGGTACCCAACGTTTCTCCAGAGAGTGAGCAGGTTAGTCCTGTCGTTCCGGATGAGGGCGATTGTTACGTTAGTATGGAAGATTTAGAAGATTGCCTTGGTCTTGTGGTAGGAAGTCCAACTCGATTTGGGAATATGGCAGCTCCCCTAAAGTATTTTATCGATCAAACTAGCAGCACTTGGATGAATGGAAAACTCACCGACAAGCCTGTGAGTTTTTTCACGTCATCTAGCAGTTTACACGGTGGGCAAGAATCAACATTACTCACGATGATGATCCCTTTCCTTCATCATGGCATGCTAATTTGTGGGCTCCCCTACAATCAAACAGAATTGCTAAGAACACAAAGTGGTGGTACTCCTTATGGCGTTTCTCATTGGGATGGAGAGAACAATAACTTTCCAATTAGTGACTCTGAGAAAAAGCTTGCGATTGACCAGGGAAAGCGCATCGCGACTTTAGCTCAACAGTTAGCAAACGATAACAATTAGAATAGGTTTCCTCATGTCCCAAGAGCAGTCACCAGAACCATTGGAAGATCTTTCCCACAAGCAAAACGCTGAAAACGAATCAGCGGTACCAGAGCCAACCAAGCAAATGCTGCTCGCTCACCGGCTGACGTTAGTGGGTTATTGGGGACTGGTTTTATTGATCCCAGTCTGGAATTTGTGGTGGTACCCTTCTGAAATTTTTTCTAATAAGGTCGTTACGATTTTCTGGCTGATCCCGCTAGTTTTTCCAATGTTCGGCTTGTTAAAAGGTAAAGCTTACACACACGCATGGTCGGGATTTATTGCTGTGATCTATTTTTGCCACGGTTTCGCAACGTTAATTACTTCAGACAACGAATACATTCCAATTGCACTAGAAATAATATTCTCGAGTATGTTTTTATTTGGTGGTATGTATTTCGCTCGCTGGCGTGGAATTCAACTTGGCTTGCAACTTCCAAAGAAAAAATAGTTGAAGTAACAAGCAGCGAGCGAATAAAAGCTATCAGTTTATTTGTTTCTATTGATAAGCTTTAAACCTAAGCAAGTGATCGCACAGAACTAACGCAGCCATAGCATCGACAATAGGTGCGGCTCTTGGAAGAACGCAAGGATCGTGTCGACCTCTTCCATTGTACTCAATAGTTTCACCATCTACGGTTAGCGTTTGCTGTTTTTGCATAATGGTTGCGACTGGTTTAAATGCTACTTTAAAGTCAATATCCATTCCGTTAGAAATCCCTCCCTGTATTCCACCGGAATAGTTTGTCTTGGTTTTTATTTTGCCATCAACAGTGTCTTTGTAAAAGATATCATTGTGCTCACTACCTTTCATCAAGGTTCCGTCAAACCCAGAGCCAAATTCGATTCCTTTACTTGCATTGATGGACAACATGGCTTTTGCTAAATCGGCCTCCAATTTGTCAAACAATGGTTCGCCTAATCCGACCGGTGTATTGCGTACTAAGCACCTGATAACACCTCCAATAGTATCACCTTCTTTTCGTGCAGCTAGAATAGACTTTTCCATTAACTTCGCAGCATCTTGGTCTGGACAACGTACTGGATTGCTTTCGATATCGGCAGAAGTTACAGTGTCTAAATTAGTGTTAGATTTGATATCAGCGACACTTTCGACCCAAGATAAGATCTCTATACCTTGCTGTTTTAATAGCTTTAATGCAATTGCCCCTGCCGCCACATTTGCAGCGGTGGTTCTGGCAGAGCTTCTACCTCCTCCGGATGGGTCTCTCACTTTATATTTTTGCTGGTAGGTAAAATCAGCATGACTGGGTCGATACAGTTTTGCGAACTCGTCGTAGTCTTTGGAACGACTATTTTGATTTTTGATCAATAAACTTATCGCGGTTCCTGTTGTTTGACCTTGATAAACTCCTGATAATATTTCCACAGCATCGGCTTCACTACGTTGTGTCACTAATTTACTTTGACCAGGTTTTCTACGATCCAAATAAATTTGTATGTCATCTTCATTTAAAGCAAGGCCCGCAGGACAACCCTCAACCACACAGCCAACGGCTGGTCCATGAGACTCGCCCCAGTTGGTTACTTTAAACAACTTTCCAAAACTATCACCTGACATATTTGCTCACTAGTATTTATAAAATTAATTAGTAAATGGTAGAATTTATTTTCGAATATCGTTTGCTTTGGCGAGCATTAAATTGCTTTCTTGCAAAAATAATTCTGCATGCTCACCAAACCACTTAGAAACCTCATTAAATAGCTCAGTAAACCTTTTGTCATCTTGCGCTTCTAGCAAGTCCAACAAATCCGTAAACCGCTCTATAAACCTTCTAATCATAGGTATATTAGATTTTTCTGCAAAGATTATATCACTGTATAGCTCGGAATTTTGAGCGAACAGTCTTCCTACCATAATTAATTCAAGTCGATATATTGGAGAACTAAGCTCTAAAACTTCATCTAGATTAATGTTTTCTTCTTTCAAATGATAACCATGAGCGACCGTTGAGAAATGCCTAAAAACTTGGATGATTGACATCAACTTGTCATGTTGTTGGCTTTCAACAAATGAAATTTTTGCCCCCCAGCTTTGCAATTGTTCAATCAACCACTGGTACTTTTGCTCCATTCGACCGTGACAAACAACAATTGTTTGCTTTGCTAAGGTCTTAATTCCAGGGCCAAACATTGGATGTAATCCAACGACTGGTCCTTGATGAACTTTCATCATGGCATCCAAAGGCTTACTTTTTAAACTAGTAATATCAATTAAAACACACTCTGGATTTAAATTGGTCAGCATCGCAATGACTTGCTCAGTAACTCGAATTGGCACAGCCACCATAACTAAGCTTGCGGCTTTAAGCTTTTCTTCGGCGACTCCCCAATCATCTTTCTCCAACACATCAACATTATAACCAGACTGAACAAACAACCGAGCAAATAGCGCCCCAAGCTGACCCGCTCCTCCAACAATTAGAATCTTTTTATCGACAGTGACCGTTACATTATTTCGAGTTGCCGTTTGGCTAGAATATGATTCTCGCATAATACGGCGAATGACATCTTCAATTAAATCCTCTGAGATCCCATTTTGTTTAGCGAGTTGGCGCTTGTGACTAATTATTTCCGCCTCGCGCGTTGGCACATAAAGCGGTAAATTAAGCTTGGCTTTTAATCGACCCACTTCGCCAGTTAGTTCCAGCCGCTTGCCAATAAGTTCAACCAATTTGTTATCAACCTGATCTATTTCTTGTCGAACTTTGTCGAAATCGGCTTGATTATTATCGGACATTTAAATCGCTCACTTTTACACCAATCGTTGATTAATTAAACAATACCCAAGCTAACTTATTAGTGACGATTTAAGACCACAAGCTGCCATTTGTTGCCAATAACTAGGAAAGGACTTATTTACGACTTCAGGATCTTTAATTACAATCCCATCGCTCTTAGCTCCCAACAACGCCATGCTCATAGCCATTCGATGATCGTCGTGAGTATCAATGACTGCCGCTTTTGGTTGTCCGCCCTTGATCTGTAAAAAGTCTTCTCCATAATCGACAGTAATACCAGTTTTCCTTAATTCAGCTGCAGTATCTTTAATCCGATTAGACTCTTTAAACGCCAGATGCGCAATGTTTCGGATAATTGTTGTTCCTTCTGCAAAGCAAGCCATAACCGCTAATGTTTGGACAACATCCGGCATTTCGGACATGTCGACGTCGATTGCTTGTAAAGGCTTGGTAGAAGAAGCCACTAAAGAATTACCCTGTTGTTTAAAGTTCATCCCCATTCGCTCCAGAACTCGATAGAATTTAGATTCCCCTTGCAACGAGTCAAAATCGAATGATTCAATGGTGATTTCTCCGCCAGCAATTCCCGCTAACCCCATAAAATAAGATGCTGAAACGGCATCACCGGGTATTTCAGCGTCAATACCATTAATCTGCTGACCACCCATGATTTGATAACCCTGGGTTGTTCTTTCAACCGCCACTCCTAATTTAGCGAGCCAATAAACTGTCATATCGACATAACTATTGGAAACTTGTTCACCAACCAACTTAATATCGATACCCTGCTTTGCCTTGGCGCCAGCGATAATCAGGCCACTAATAAATTGGCTGCTTCGATGAGCATCAACATGACAAAGTTTTCCAGTGATAGGTCCGGTAATAACCGCCGGAAGTTTCTCGTTGGGGGTTTCAATGAGCACTCCAAGTTCTCTCAAAGCCTCAAATAACTCTTTCATTGGGCGGGTCGCCATTTTATCAGAGCACTCTACCGTCACAGCATGCTCTTCGAGAGCGGCTATAGCTGCGACAAAGCGAGAAAATGTACCACTATGAGACGTGTTGATTTTCACCGGCGTATCCAAAATACTTTCTCTAGGTAATATTTGTAACACCCCCTGGTTGAAATCAAGGTTATAACCCAATGCTTTTAAGCCCGCCATAGCGGCTTGTATATCGTTGTTATCAACAATATTGCCTAATCGAGAAGGTGAGGACGCAAGCGCGCACATGGGAATCAGTCTGTTAGCTATGTATTTACTGCCGGGCAGTTTTATTGACTGAGACACAGAAGAACAAGGAAGAATTTCGAGCACAGTAAAGAGTCTGTTTGATATGGTTTATACTGCGATTAAACCCGTTTCGGCGGTCAATGTAAAATAACTTTTGGGGCTATGCTGTAACACCATGAATGAAATCGGTTTGATTTCCTTTTATCCATTGCTATCGGTTAAAATGTTGACTAATCCATGGTGGTAGCATTAGTAACTGGTTCAAATGTTCAAAACTCAACCCCAATTAATCGACTATATTCCGAGTCAAGAAAAATACCAATGTTTTGAGTTATTGCTCAACCAGAATTGGTCGATCTTGTTAGATAGCGGTGAAGTCATGCCTGCGGAGAGAAATACCAACTCGGAACTGTATAAACGATTCGATATTCTAGTTAACCAGCCTTGCATAAAGATTTCGTTTGCCAATAACACACTACAAATTAGCGAGAACGACAACACGACTTTAGTCGAGACTAACCGCCCGCTTGAAAACCTAAGAGAATTGCTTCGAAGGCATCAAATCGACGATATTTCAGAAGATGATTTGGGTGATATTCCGTTTAGAGGTGGGCTGCTAGGATATATTAGTTATGATTTTGGTAAAGAGTATCTCAGTAGCAATGCTATCAGTACTTGTGGCCAGCAAAACGCTATTGACGATTTGCAAATACCAGGCATCAAGATGGGGCTGTATCAATGGGCATTAATCACCGATCACCAATATAAAACCACCACAATATACAACTTTGGACTTGCAGAAACGGACTGGCTGGCACGGGTAGAAACGATTAAATCATCCATCAATCAATCAAGAAAACTTCATTCCAAGAGTGACATCAAAGAGTTTAGTGCCGATCAATCATTCCAACAGTACGCTTCATCATTTGAAAAAATTAAGGCCTATATCGACTCTGGGGATTGCTATCAAATAAATTACGCTCAAAGATTTCAAACGTCCTATGAAGGTGAGATATTTTCAATTTACAAGAAACTTGCCCTAGCAAATAACTCCCCATTTAGTAGCTTTATGCGATTTGAAGATTTCCAAATACTCAGCTTGTCCCCTGAGAGGTTTATTGCGGTAAATAACAAACAGGTCATAACCCAACCAATTAAAGGCACATTGCCTCGTAAATTCGACCCACTAGAAGACCGACAACAAGCTGAAAATCTTGTAAAGAGCATCAAAGATCGTGCGGAAAATTTAATGATTGTTGATTTACTTCGTAATGACCTAAGCCGCACAGCAGCGACCAGCAGTGTTGAAGTAACCGAGCTATTCGGCCATTACCGATTTGAGTCAGTCCATCATTTGATATCGACAATTGAATCAAGACTTGCCCCGCAATTTGATGTTTTTGACTTATTGCAAACCACCCTGCCCGGTGGCTCAATTACTGGTGCTCCTAAAATTAGAGCGATGCAAATTATCGACGAGTTAGAGCCTGTTAAGAGGGGTATTTATTGCGGAATTATTGCTTACATCGACTTTAGGGGTAAGATGGATAGTAATATCTGCATAAGGACATTAGTCGCTAAAAACAATAAACTCTATTGTTGGGCTGGTGGTGGATTGGTAAGTGACTCAAATCTAGAATCTGAGTATCAAGAGACTTACGATAAATTGAACAAAATTCTTCCAGTACTTAATGAGCAACCGCCAGTCATTGATGACCCTGCTCGCGAACCAAAGGTAGTTTAGGCGAACCTTATGAATAAACATTTCATCGCCGACAGGTTGTTACCTATTGACTTTATCGAATCGGATCATCACCGTATTCAAAAAGATAAAGCGCGACTAGAGTTGTTTTTACGCTCTAACCAACAATCAATGCGAGAAGAGTTTCTGCGAGCAGGAGTCTTGATACCCTTGGTTAAACAGGATACTCAAAACGGCTGGCAGGTGATCTTGACTAGGAGAGCGGATCACTTAAAACATCACCCAGGTGAAATTAGCTTTCCGGGCGGTCGCTATGAAACCTCAGATCAAAGTTTACATCACACGGCTATAAGAGAAACTAATGAAGAAATTGGAATTGCCTATGACCACATAGAATTAATCGGTAAACTTCCAACTCAAGCAACGGTTAGTCAATATTATGTTACCCCTTATGTCGCTATAGTAGAACAAAACTATCAGCTTTCAATCGATGAAAACGAGGTAGCTGAAGCTTTTTCAGTCCCCTTAGAGTTTATTCTTGATAGAAACAACCATCAACTTATACCACGAAGCATCAATGGACAAACCTTTAGTTATTACCAAATAGAGTACAATCAATATAGGATTTGGGGCGCTACCGCCCAGATGATAGTTAGACTATCTGAAATGTTGACTAAACCGACTGATGATTAATCAGAATAAAAAGAAACTAGGAGAAGAATTTGGCCGTATCTGTATTTGACTTGTTTACCGTTGGAATAGGTCCATCGAGCTCTCACACTGTTGGCCCGATGAGAGCTGCTCGAATGTTTGTTAAAAAACTCGCTCGCAAAAAGCTCGTGCCTCACCGAGTAAAGGCCGAACTTTTTGGCTCGTTAGGTCATACTGGCAAAGGTCATGGAAGTGATGTTGCTGTATTGTTAGGTTTTGAGGGAGAGTTACCTGATCAGATAGATACCGACACGATTCCCAGTCGACTAGAAGAAATAAGAAATTCCCAGACTATCAATCTAAACAAAAAACACAAAATTAAATTCCTTGAATCTGATTTAGTTTTTCATAGAAAGAAGACCTTACCAGGCCACGCTAACGGAATGAAGTTTTCAGCCTTTGACGCAGAAGGAAATCTAATCAAAGAAAACATATATTATTCTGTTGGTGGAGGTTTTGTTATCGGTGAAAATACTGAACAAAAGCCAATTGCGGAGATGCATTTAGAACTTCCTTTTGATTTTCAAACCGGAGAACAGCTACTCGAAATGGCTCGCAGCTCAGGAAAGTGCATTAGCAGCATGATGCTTGAAAACGAAAAGACTTGGCGTAGCGAACAAGAAGTTGTCAACGGTTTAGATGATATTTGGTCAACCATGTCAGCATGCATAAACAAAGGAATTAGAACAGAGGGAGTACTTAAAGGTGGACTGAAACTAAGACGAAGAGCTCCTGCTTTATATCGCAAACTAAAATCAAGACACGAAAACAACGACCCTTTGAGCGCTATGGACTGGGTCAATTTGTATGCTCTCGCGGTTAATGAAGAAAATGCCGCAGGTGGACGAGTTGTTACCGCACCAACCAATGGAGCGGCAGGAATAATACCGGTTGATTTACAATATTATGTCAATTACTATGCGCCCAAAGACAATGACTCCATACACCGATTTTTATTATCTTCAGCAGCCATTGGAATTCTCTATAAATTAAATGCTTCTATTTCTGGTGCAGAAGTCGGCTGCCAAGGAGAAGTCGGTGTCGCTTGCTCTATGGCTGCAGCAGGACTAACAGAAGCCCTTGGAGGAACGCCATCACAAGTAGAATGCGCAGCAGAAATTGGCATGGAACATAATTTGGGACTCACTTGTGATCCTGTAGGTGGCCTAGTTCAAGTTCCGTGTATTGAAAGAAACGCGATGGGAGCTGTCAAGGCAATCAATGCTTCACGACTTGCATTACAAGGCGAAGGGGACCACAAAGTTTCTCTCGATAAAGTAATAAAAACCATGCGCGATACTGGGCGAGATATGAAGACAAAATACAAAGAAACATCGCGAGGAGGTTTGGCGGTAAATATTGTGGAGTGTTAGATGTGAGTCTTTAGTTTTTTAGAAGAACTAATTTGAATGCATAATTTTAAAGAGTTAATTTGTTTTTGGTTTTAGACTTTTTCTTATCTAAAGGGGACGCGTTTTGTTGGCAAAACAACCACAAACCCTTCCCCATCGCTCCACTCTACACTCGCTTTAGTCTGATTAAAAAAACCCTTTACTTTGGCTAAACCAACACCTGCGGTACCAAACATCTTTTTGCTAGAGTAATAGAGATTGAAAAGGTTTGTTTGGTGCAAAATTTCTAGTGACGAAACATCGGAACCTACCAACATTTCCATTTGTTGTTTAGTTGAATTCAGTTTCAGAGCTATTTTAATTTCCGATTTTCGCTCTTGTACAATTGCCAGTCGGTTTAAAAACTCAACCATTTCAGTAATGCAATCCATTAACCACTCGGTTTGAGAAATAATTTCATCACTATCTTTACAAGAGACATCGAAATGAACTGATGGGTAAAGTTTAATCAGCTTGCTGACTATCTCCGCAATTGAAATAGCCTCTAGTTCCAATTGAAGTCTGCTTACACTTGCTAGTAATGACTGCCCGAGATAACTAGCTTGTTTAGCTGACTTTAATGATAACTCTAGTAGCTCTTCAGTTTTCTCTTGATTGCTATGCAACAACGCTATTTCATTGAACCCTGTAATAGCAGCTAAATGATTGTTGTAGGCATGAACGACTAGTCCAATTAATTCTTGTTCAGATATGTCTTCATTTTCTCTCTTTGGATTCATAAATTTCTCACTATTCATTTCAAAATTTCTGAAAGTCTAAAACAAAAAAAGCGCCCAGTTGGACGCTTATTGTTGTCTGGTCATTAGCGCACACTTGACTACTTAACGATTAACACATCCGCTTTAATTTTTCTTAAGACATTTCTTGCAGTGTTTCCTAACAAACGTCCTCTTAAACTCACTCTGGTCTTATTACCCATTACCACAACATCGGCATCAATTTTCTTAACGATGCGTCTGATTTCCTTTGCAGGTTTACCCGAAACCAAATGTAAAGTTTCTTGGTTTAAGCCGCCCTTCTCAATCAGTCGAGAAATAATTGGGTCTATTGATTCCTTCATCTTCTTTTCATATCCAACAGTATCAAAAAAGTCTAATTCTGCTAGAGCTGAAGGCATTGAAATCGAATAACAAGCATGTACTTCGCTATTCGTTGCTTTCGCAAGCTGAAATGAATATTTCAGAATTTCTTCATTGAGTTTAAGCGCCTCTTCACTACTTGAGCCCAAGTCTAACGCAGCTAAAACTTTGCCACCGTTTTTCCATTCTTTATCTCCAACTATCATGACAGGGTCAGGACAGTGACGCATTAATTGCCAGTCAGAGGGCGCGTGAGTTGTCGATTCGGTTCGATGTCCTGTCTTAAAAATCATATCGAATGACTTTTGATTGCATCGGTCTGTTACCCACCGCTCAAAAGAACGCTCCCAAACAACATCAACATTAACTCTCACGCCTGTTAAATCTAAATTACTTAAAAACGAATCAATTTGGGCTTGTTTTCTATCGATAAATTCGTGATGAACTTTTCTCTTTTCGCTTTGGGTTAGAATTTCTGAACTATCGACACCTGCGGCATGCACAAAGCCCACAAATTCGATTTTCGCACCGGTATTTTTAGCAACTTCCAATGCATGCAAAAAAGCGGGATTGCTATCAGCATTCTGATCTGCAATTACCAGTAACTCTCTCATTTAGGTTTCTCCATCAAGGGGTTATGTATCATCAACGCCGGTATTCTAACAACTATTTATGACCGCTGCATGTCATATTTATCCATATAACTAACAGATACTTTGCCACCAATCAATTAATCGCTTGCTATAACGCAGTTAGATTTTCATTGGAAATAATGGCTAAACAGTCACATTATTAGACTGTTATAATAGTCGATTTTGATATTATTCAGGGATTTATTATGCAGGACTTAAATAGAAGTTTTACTAGGAGAAAATTTTGGTCGGAATGAGAGGATTTGAACCTCCGACCACTTGTACCCCGAACAAGTGCGCTACCAGGCTGCGCCACATTCCGACATGGTTTTAAGCGTCAAACACCAATAGAAATAGATTGACGTCTAAATGCTCTATACCGAGGCGGAATACTACCTGAAAATTAGCACATTGCAAGCTCGTCAGACGAGTAATTATTCAATTAATATTTTCAGTGAATTAAAACAAAAAATCCCCAACTATTCAGTTGAGGATTCTATTTAGTATTGCTTCACTTACATTATTCGCAAATCATTTTTTAAATCAATGGGCTAGTATCTTTAAAACACTCTCCAACTCTTTGATGACAGCATTAATTGCTTGAGGATCGGGCTTAGCCTCCTCCGCTTCTAGCTGTTGCCTTGCACCACCAATTGTGAAGCCTTGATCGTACAACAACTCACGAATTTCACGAATCACCATAACATCATCACGTTGGTAATAGCGTCGATTTCCTCTTCGCTTAACCGGACTCAATTGTGGGAACTCTTGCTCCCAGTATCGCAAAACGTGCGGCTTAACCAAACATAACTCACTTACTTCACCAATGGTAAAGTAACGCTTGTCTGGTATCGGCATTAATTCGTTATTATTACTCGCTTCCAGCATATGCTTCCACTCTAGCTTTTAATTTTTGACCCGGTCTAAAAGTTACCACTCGTCGAGCACTAATTGGTATCTCTTCTCCCGTTTTAGGGTTACGTCCGGGACGTTGTTTTTTATCTCTCAAATCAAAATTGCCAAAACCAGACAACTTTACTTGTTGATTCGATGCTAGAGAATTTCGAATCTCTTCATAGAATCCTTCGACCATTTCTTTGGCTTCACGCTTGTTAAGCCCTAGGTCATCAAAAAGCCTTTCAGCCATTTCTGCTTTCGTTAATGCCATTTTTAATCCCTCAATACCGCTCCTAGCTTATCTGTCAAAGTAGCAATGATTCTGTCCAACATCTTGGCAACTTCAGCATCTTTAAATGTTCTATCGTTTCGTTGAAGAACAATACCTATCGCTACACTCTTGTGACCAGCTTCGATCCCTTTGCCACGGTATATATCAAATATTACTACATTATTTAGCCAATTTTTAGCCGTTTGTCCAATTAAATCAACAATTTGCGACGAAGTCACGTTTTCTTTGACCAAAATTGCCAGATCTCGACGAATGGATGGAAATTTAGATAAGCTGTTGAATTTTGGTATTTTTCGCTGGGTAACCCGTTTTAACTCTAGCTCAAATAGATAAACAGGCTGCTCTATATCAAACGCTTTCTGTGTTTCTGGGTGAATTTTTCCTATATAACCACAAGGATTACCATTTCTACTAATTTCAGCTGTTTGGCCAGGATGAAGGCCATGTCGCTGCGCCGCAACAAAAGTAAATGCTTCTTCGGAAGCCGAAAGCTTGAAAATAGCCTCTAAATCCCCTTTGAGATCAAAGAAATCAAGCATTTGAGCATCAGCTTCCCAGTTTTCGGCTCTTCTGGTTCCACAGATGGCCCCCGCAATGACCGGAGTTTGTTTTAATCCTTCATCAGAAGGTACAAATTTAAGCCCTATTTCAAAGAATTTCACCCGAGGATGTTGTCTTTTTAGGTTATGCTCCATTGCTTTTAACAAACCTGGCCAAATTGAAGAACGCATAACGGCTAAATCAGAGGAAATCGGATTAACAAGTCCTAATGGCTCTATTTCTGGATCAATGAGTTGTTGTGATTTTTTATCGATAAAAGAATAAGTGATCGCTTCTTGATATCCACGACTAGCTAATAATCGAGCTATTTGCGATTTCACCAGTCGATTTTCTGGCTTACGAATCATCGCAAGCTCACCCACCGGTTTGCGACTGGGAACATTGTTATAGCCGAATACTCTGACCAATTCTTCGATTAAATCAGCCTCAATAGAGATATCAAAACGATTGCTAGGAATATTGACCAACCAACCATCTGATTGCTGCTCTAGCTGCATATTCAATCGTGTGAGTATATCGGTGATTTGATTATCGGAAAGCTCTATTCCTAATAATCGTGTAACTCGCTGTCTTCTCAGTTTAACCTGTCTAGCTGCCGGGAAATGAGCGCTAGCGACTTCATCAACTAACGGTCCGGCATTGCCACCGACGATTTCAAGTAAAAGTTCTGTTGCTCTTTCAATGGTAGTAGCGCATAGATTGTAATCCACACCTCGCTCAAAACGGTGAGATGCATCAGTGTGCATACCATAGCTTCTCGCTTTTCCAGCAATTTTGATGGGATCCCAATGCGCCGCTTCAAGCACAATATCAACGGTGTTTTCATTAATGCCGGAAAATTTGCCGCCCATAATTCCCGCTAGCGAAAGGGCTTTTTCATCATCAGCTACGACTAAGGTATCTTCTCTTAACTGCAAGGCTTTATCATCCAACATCACTAACTCTTCACCTTTGTGAGCATAGCGGACGGAGATATCGCCTTTAATGTTGTTTCGGTCGAAAGCGTGCATCGGATGTCCAAGTTCCAACATAACGTAGTTAGTGACATCAACGACTGGATCGATCGATCGAATGTCGGAACCCAGCAATCTTGATTTCATCCACTCGGGAGTTTCCGCTTTTAAATTAATCCCTTTAATAACCCGCGCACAAAACCGAGGGTTCGCTTCAGGAGCCAACAGATTAACTTTAATAGTGTCATCGATAGTGGCTGGAATTGTTTCTATTTCAATAGGATTCACAGCAGTCTGAGTTAGTACGCCTACCTCAGTCGCAATCCCTTTAATACCTAAACAGTCACCTCTGTTTGGTGTCAAATCAATATCGATTGCTGTATCTTTAAAGCCCATATGCTCGATAAATTCCTGGCCAATTTGTGCCTCAGAATCGAGTTCTATGATGCCATCATGATCATCGGAAAGTTCTAACTCTTTACCTGAGCAAAGCATACCGAAAGAGTGAACGCCTCTAAGCTTAGCTTTCTTGATCTTAAAATCGCCAGGAAGAACACAACCAATAACGGCGACAGCAACCTTAATACCTTCTCTTGCGTTAGGTGCGCCACATATGATTTGCAAGTTTTCAGATTGTCCTACATCCACCATACAAACCTGAAGTTTATCGGCTTCAGGGTGTTGCTTAGCTTCAACGATTTTTCCAACTAGAATCCCGGCCAGCTCTGCACCAACCTCTTCAGTTCCGTCCACTTCTAACCCTGCCATTGTCAGCAAGGAAATTAATTCTTCCGTTGAGATGCTTGGGTTGACCCATGTTCGTAGCCACTTTTCACTAATTTTCATTGATATTTATCCAAGTATTCTTTCTAATTTTTTGCCATTCTCGGCTTTAAATGATTTGCTCGTTAATTAAACACAACTAGTTAAACTGCTGTAAAAACCTTAAATCGTTCTCGAAGAACAATCTCAAATCATTCACGCCGTAGCGCAACATGGTCATTCTCTCAACCCCCATACCAAATGCATATCCGGTATATTCTTCACTGTCATACCCAACAGATTCTAATACATTAGGGTGAACCATCCCGGAACCTAGAATTTCAAGCCAACCAGTATTACTACAGACTCGACATCCCTTACCTGCACACATCACACAAGCTATATCAACTTCTGCAGATGGCTCTGTAAACGGGAAGTACGAGGGCCTAAAACGTACTTTTAGCTTCTCGTCCTCGAAAAAATGTTTTAAAAACTCATCAAGAACACCTTTAAGATCAGCAAATGAAGTTTTTGTATCTACTAATAATCCTTCAACTTGATGAAACATCGGGGTATGTGTCAAATCCGAATCACAACGATAAACTCTACCCGGAGCAATGATCCTTACCGGCGGTTTCACTTTTTCCATGGTTCGGATTTGCACGGGCGAAGTATGAGTTCTTAACAGCGTACCGTCACCAAAGTAAAACGTATCATGCATCGCTCGAGCAGGATGGTGACCAGGAATGTTTAGCGCTTCAAAATTGTGATAGTCATCTTCAACTTCCGGTCCTTCTTCAACCCCGAATCCAATTTGAGAAAAATATTCCACTATCCTTTCTAAAGTGCGATTAACCGGATGCATACCGCCAACTTCAGAATTTCTTCCAGCAACGGTAACGTCAATAGATTCATTCGCCAGTTGATCAGCAATTGCAGCAGATTCAAACACAGATTTACGTTCGTCTATTTTGCCTTGAATAGCTTGCTTGGCTTTATTAATCGCAGCACCTTGAATAGGCCTTTCTTCTGCCGGCAATTGACCAAGCAATTTGAGTTGCGCTGTTAACTCGCCTTTTTTACCTAAGAATTCAACTTTCACTTGTTCCAATTCTTGGATGCTGCTTGCTGAATCAACAGAGGCTAGGCCTCGTGATAATAGTTCATCAACGCTATTTGACATAAATCTGATTTCCAATATTAATTATTAATATTCTTAATAAGGCCAATTCACTTGACCATTTGAAATGCTCGTTTGGCAATACAGCCGGTTCATTTCAATAATAAATTCTTTACATAAAAAAAAGGGAAGGACTAATGCCCTTCCCTTTCAGTAACTATTTCTTTGGTTACGTGACTATTTAATAATAGTTTCGCAACAAAATAGTTGGTTCTTAAGCGAGAGCAGCTTTTGCTTTTTCAACTAAGGCTGCAAATGCAACTTTGTCAAAAACAGCGATATCAGCAAGGATCTTACGATCGATTCCGATAGATGCTTTCTTAAGACCGTTAATAAATTTGCTATACGACAAACCACTAACACGAGCTTCAGCATTGATACGTTGGATCCAGATTGCTCTGAATTGACGCTTACGCTGACGACGGTCACGGTAGGCATATTGGCCAGCTTTAGTTACTGCTTGAGTCGCAACTCGATAAACTCGACTACGTGCTCCGTAATAACCTTTTGCTGCTTTTAAAACTTTCTTGTGACGTTTGTGTGCGGTAACACCGCGTTTTACTCTAGGCATTTCAAATAACTCCCATTCTTATACGTAAGGAAGCTGGCGATCCAGCTGTGGAACGTCGCAAGCTGCAACCATTTGCATATCACGCAAATGACGCTTTCGCTTAGAACTTTTCTTAGTAAGAATGTGGCGTCGATGCGATTGCGCATGCTTGAATCCGCCTTTACCAGTACGTTTGAAACGCTTTGCAGCGCCGCTGTCTGTTTTAATCTTTGGCATTGCTTGTTTACTCCAATTATCATCTGTAGGTCGTATTTTGAAAAGAAAAAGACTTAAAACGCCAATCTACCTTTCTATACCGTTTGCTACCTATCAGTGCTTAAAAAAAAGAAACCAATATCCAATCGATGAATAGTCGGCTTCTCACCAACTAGTCTTGGGGCTGCCAAAAGCCTTGCGACTAGTAAATACACTCTATTTACATAGAGCGTATTTCAAATTTTTGAGTTTCGACTCAAAAATTTAAAATTCTGTTACTTCTTTTTCTTGGGCGCGATGACCATAGTCATCTGACGACCCTCGAGCTTTGGAAATGACTCTACATCACCAAACTCTTCCAAATCTTTTTGTACTCGCTTCATAAGATCCATACCTAGCTCTCTATGAGCCATCTCACGTCCTCTGAATCGAACGGTGATTTTGGTCTTATCACCCTCTTCTAAAAACTCAGTGAGTTTTCGAAGTTTGATATTGTAATCGCCAATATCTGTACCAGGCCTAAATTTAATCTCTTTTACATGAACAACAGTCTGCTTTTTCTTGGCCGCGGCTTTGGCTTTCTTTTGCTCGAAAACATATTTGCCGTAATCCATTATCTTACAGACTGGAGGCTCTGCCCCTGGAGAAATTTCCACCAGATCTAAAGTTACGGCTTCAGCTGCAGCAATTGCCTCACTGATGCTTACGACCCCTTTAGACTCGCCATCTTGGTCAATTAGTCTTACCTTTGGTGCTTCGATTTCTTCGTTAATGTTGGCTCGTTGTACCTTGGCCGCCATTTTTGGCTTTGCTCTTTTAATGTGTATGTTCCTCGATTAATTAATAAAATCTAATATTTGCTGATTTTGAGCAAACATTCTTATGCTCAAGTCGCAAGTATTAGGCTCAAAATTTAGTTTTGTTTTCGACCTAACTGCTTAACATCTGCTTTAAGTAACTCAGAAAATGCCTCAATTGACATACTTCCAAGGTCCTTTCCTGCTCTCGATCGAACCGAAACAGTCTCTGTTTCAACCTCTCGATCTCCAACTACCAATAAATAAGGTACTCGCTGCAAAGTGTGCTGACGAATTTTAAAGCCGATTTTCTCGTTTCTCAAGTCCGAATTGACTCTAAAGCCTTGAGATTTCAATATTTTTGCACTTTTTTGAACAAATTCACTCTGTTTGTCGGTGATATTCATAATCGCGACTTGTTTTGGTGCTAACCAAGCTGGAAACTTGCCTGCGTATTCTTCAATCAAAATGCCGATAAATCGTTCTAATGAACCCAGTATAGCTCGATGAATCATCACCGGAGTCTTTTTACTGCCATCTTCTGCAACATATTCTGCACCGAGCCGTCCAGGCATTGAGAAATCTAATTGCACTGTGCCACATTGCCAAACTCTTTCTAAACAATCTCGTAGTGAGAACTCTATTTTAGGGCCATAAAATGCGCCTTCGCCAGGCAGTACTTCAAAATCGATATTCTTGGCTTTTAATGCTGCATCTAACGCTTCTTCCGCTTGATCCCATGATTCGTCAGAGCCTACTCGCTTTTCTGGTCGAGTGGAAAGTTTTATCTCAATGTTCTCAAATCCGAAGTCGGCGTAAACATTGTATATGGTATCGATTAAATGCCCTACTTCATCTTGTATTTGCTCTTCAGTACAGAAGACGTGAGCATCATCTTGGGTAAATGCTCTCACCCGCATTAATCCGTGTAATGCGCCAGAAGGTTCATTTCGATGACAAGAACCAAACTCTGCCATACGTAGAGGCAAATCTCGGTATGACTTAAGACCTTGATTAAATATTTGAACATGACCGGGACAGTTCATGGGTTTTACCGCATAAGTTCGGTTTTCAGACTCAGTAGTGAACATATCATCATGATACTTTTCCCAGTGACCAGATTTTTCCCACAAGCTGCGGTCCATGATTTGAGGCGCTTTAACTTCCTGGTAGTCAGTATTACCAAGCACGATTCTAATATAGCTTTCGAGTTCTTTGAAAATACTCCAACCATCATTGTGCCAAAACACCATACCTGGGGCGTCTTCTTGAAAATGGAATAACTCTAGTTGCTTACCAATTTTACGGTGATCACGCTTTTCTGCTTCTTCTAACCGGTGTAAATACTTCTTTAATTCTTTCTTGTTAGTCCACGCAGTGCCGTAGATTCGTTGTAGCATTTCATTATTTGAATCACCGCGCCAATACGCACCGGCTAACTTCATCAATTTAAACGCTTTAATTTTGCCGGTACTTGGAACATGTGGGCCTCGACAAAGATCGATAAAATCACCTTGACGATAAAGTGAAATTTCTTCGCCAGCAGGAATACTGGAGATAATTTCTGCTTTGTATTCTTCTCCCATATTCTTGAAGAATTCAATGGCTTGTTCTCGAATCATGGTGGTGCGAGAAACAGGCAAGTCTTGCTTGGCAATTTCAGCCATTTTGGCTTCGATAGCTTCAAGGTCTTCAGGCGTAAATGGGCGCGAAAACGCAAAATCATAATAGAACCCGTTGTCAATCACTGGTCCAATGGTAACTTGCGCTTTTGGAAATAACGCTTGAGTCGCTTGCGCTAATAAATGAGCGCAAGAATGGCGAATAACATCGAGACCTTCTTCATCTCGCTCGGTGATGAGTGCAAGCTCAGCATCTTCAGTAATAGTGTAGCTAGTATCGACAGTTTGACCATTCACTTTACCGGCCAGTGCCGCTTTAGCTAAACCGGGACCAATATCTGCCGCCACCTGATAAACAGTGACCGCGTCGTCGAATTCTCTTTTACTACCATCTGGTAAAGTGATAACAGGCATGCGTTATTGCAACTCCGATAAACCAAGAAAAGCACCAAGAAGACCAATTCTTGATGCTTTTCCACGAGGGTTAATCCCCGAATTATATATTAGAACCTAAATCTCGCCGCAGTTTAACCAATAAGCGCTTTAAAATCAAAGAATAAAAAGTCCTTAAGCAGTTAATTTTGATAATAAAAATAGTTACTTAGAGAAGATTATCATTAGGCTCTAGACTCTATTGATAGTAGCCCTCGACAGCTTCAATAAAATCAGCGACTTGCAGTTTTGGCAGCGCATTGACTCCTGCTGCAGCCGCTCGTCCGCCACCGGACACGAACTGACTGCAAATATCGCCTGCGCCCTGTTTATTATTAAGTGGGGCACGCAAAGAGACCGTGTAGGTCTTATCAACATTAAGCGTCAATACCGCATGTGCTGCGTGTGGATTTTGGTTAGCTAATAAATTGCCATAAACGCCGCTAATACGTTTTGCCCACAATTGTTGTGGCAACTCATAAACCGATAGAAGTTCACTTTGGTGGCTCGGTTTGACCGCTAGCGCATTTTGCATATCTTCCTTGTAGGCATCTCTTAATTTATAAAACGGTGAAGCTTTATCATTAATCGCCTCAAACGGAGATGAGTAAACCAGCAGTGCTTGATAGAGTTCGGCTGGGTCGTAATGTAAGTCCGAAACCTCAGCGCCATAGCCGTTGTAATTGATTAAGGTGCCAAATTCTTTGAGCAGTTCAGCTTGTTGCTCAGTCAATCCGGCAAGCTTGGCAAGCTCATCCGCACGAGCAATTAGGTTGTCACCATAAGCTGCCGTGATCGCCCAGTGATGAAATTGTCCATCCAGCTTTTTATCGACTAAAAGTGCGGTACAAATATTGGGATCTAAATCAATATGGGCTTCAAGCTGGGAATTGTTTGGAATATCACCGCTTCTATGATGATCAAAGTAAATGACATTGGCACCTGCTGCTAAAGCCGCATTTAATTCTGAACTATTTTTCTCCATTGATATATCAAGAATGGTTAAAAGATCGCCTCGCTCCGCAGTAACCTTTTTTAGCAACTGAATATCTCGTTTTACTCCAGTCACCAATTGACTTTCAATTGGGTTAGCTAGCCTTAACTGCAGCAGAGAAATAATACCGTCTGCATCACCATTAAAAATATCATAATTCATTCGAGTTAGATTCCTTCTACTTATGCTTTATTGTCGCTGGAGTTGATATAGCCATTCGCTTGAAGGAATTGAACCACCTGTTGAGCGCACTCTTCCACGGACTTTTCACCCGCTTGGATATGTATCTCCGGATTGAATGGTTGTTCATAGGCAGAATCAATTCCGGTGAAATTTTTGATTTCACCGGCTCTAGCTTTTTTGTATAGACCTTTAGGATCTCTTTGTTCACAGATTTCTATTGGCGTATCAATAAACACTTCAATAAATTGTCCCTCACCAAGTAGTTCCCTGACTAATTCTCGATCAGAGAGGAATGGTGAAATAAAAGCCGATGAAACCAACAGCCCAGCGTCTACAAATAGTTTGGCCACTTCGCCAATTCGGCGAATGTTTTCTATTCGATCACTATCAGAAAAACCAAGATCGCCATTCAATCCATGTCGCACATTGTCACCGTCTAAGACATAGGTTCTACATCCAATATCGTGTAGCATTTTGTCCACAGCATTGGCGACCGTTGATTTCCCCGAGCCACTGAGACCAGTGAACCATAGCACTGCCGGTTTATGGCCATTTAGTGAGAATCTATCTTCATGAGTAACACTAGCTCGGTGCCAAACTACGTCGGAAGATTTATCGGTATTTGTTTGTATTTTTTTATAGGGGCTATCTGACATTTACTTACCTACCAATTTGGTAATTTGTACTAATGAATTAAACACGAACAAAAAAGGCCGTAACTAAACAGCCTTTTTAACATCCTAGAGCCTATCAATATCTAATAGATTTTCTTTGCTCCCCAATGGGGGAAGTGCTTTCTAACTAGCGCATTGAACTCGATCTCAAATGCAGTAACTTCTTGTTCCGCGGAATCGCTATCCACAGGCTTGGAAATCATTCCTGCCCCGACAGTCACGTTGGTTAATCGGTCAATAATGACAAAAGCACCGGTTAATCGGTTTGAATCGTAAGAGTCAAATTGTACTTTTTCATTTAAAGAAAAGTGACAATTACCAATTTCATTTAAGTCTAGTTGCGAAGCTTCAGACTTTTCTAGAGTATTCACATCGACTTTGTGATTAATGGCTTTTACATAACCGAAAACAGATTGGCTCCCTACTTTAATTTCATATTCTCGATCAACATGCAAAGCTTCTTCAGTCATCCAAACAACATCGGCCGCGAAATCTCTTGCGGAGTAAGGCATCTCATGAGGCCTTACCAACATATTGCCTCGGCTGATATCGATTTCATCTTCTAAAGTAAGAGTCACTGCCATTCCAACACTGGCACTTTCCAATTCGCCATCAAAAGTCACGACAGATTTAACCTTGCTTTCTTTTCCGGATGGCAATGTTTTAATCGTATCGCCTACCCGAATATCGCCTCCGGTGATAGTTCCGCAAAAGCCTCTAAAGTCTAGATTTGGACGATTCACATACTGAACCTGCATTCTAAAAGGATGAGACTCATGCTTATCAATGGAAACCGTATTTAGTAATTTCATTAAAGTCGAACCGGGATACCAAGTCATATTTTGACTTTCGTTGACCACGTTATCACCTTTAAGTGCTGAAAGGGGCACAAATCGAACGTCTTCAAAGCTAAGGTTTTTGGCAAATTGTCGATAATCCTTTTTAATCTGTTGATAAGTCCCTTGGTCGTAATCAACAGCATCCATTTTATTGATGGCAATAATTACATGCTTAATACCTAACAAAGAGCAAATAAAACTGTGCCGGCGAGTTTGAACTTGCACTCCGTGGCGGGCATCAATCAAAATAACCGCTAAGTCGGCTGTCGAGGCGCCTGTCGCCATATTCCTAGTATATTGTTCATGCCCAGGAGTATCGGCAATGATGAATTTGCGTTGCTCAGTTGCAAAATAACGATAGGCTACGTCGATGGTAATTCCTTGCTCACGCTCGGATTGCAAACCATCAACTAGCAATGCTAAATCGAAAGATTCATCGGTGGTATTAAAGCGCTTTGAATCTTTCTCTATTGCTGCCATTTGGTCTTCGAATATCATTTTGCTATCAAATAACAATCTGCCGATAAGAGTTGACTTGCCGTCATCGACGCTTCCACACGTCAATATGCGAAGCATGTCTTTGTTCTCGTGAACTTTTAAATATTCTTCTATGTCTGTTGCTACCAGAGATGTGTTATTCGACATCCTATAATTCCTTTAAAATCTTTTGTCTTTATTGCTTTCTACTGTTCTTAGCTCTAAACTCGTAACTCGTAACTCGTAACTCGTAACTCGTAACTCGTAACTTAGCATGCCCCTCGAGCGAAGCGAGTGCTTTGGGTACGAAACCCGTAACGACTTGGCTAAAAATAGCCTTCCATTTTCTTTTTTTCCATAGAACCAGCTGAATCATTATCTATTACTCTTCCTTGTCTTTCAGATGTTGTACACAGCAACATTTCTTGAATAATCTCAGGCAAGGTAGTTGCATCACTTTCAACCGCTCCTGTCAAAGGATAACAACCTAGTGTTCTAAACCTTACTGATTTCATCATGGGTTTTTCACCTTCTTCCAAAGGCATTCTTTCATCATCAACCATAATTAAACCACCATCACGTTCAACAACCGGTCTTTCTTCAGAAAAGTATAGGGATGGTATATCGATGTTTTCTTTATAGATATATTGCCAAATATCGAGTTCAGTCCAATTAGACAATGGAAAAACTCGAATGCTCTCGCCTTTGTCTACCTTACCATTATATATATTCCATAACTCAGGTCGTTGATTTTTCGGGTCCCAACGGTGTTTTGCATCACGAAAAGAGTACACTCTCTCTTTAGCACGAGATTTTTCTTCATCTCTGCGCGCACCGCCAAAAGCAGCATCGAACTTATGCATATCGAGTGCTTGTTTTAGCGCTTGGGTTTTCATGATATCGGTATGTTTTGCACTACCATGAGTAAAAGGGCCTACTCCTTTACTCATTCCTTCAGGATTTTTATGTACTAATAGCTTAAAACCATATTTTTCAGCCATATGGTCTCTAAACTCAATCATTTCATTGAACTTCCAATTAGTATCAACATGCATCAACGGGAAAGGAATCTTCCCTGGGTAAAATGCTTTTCGGGCTAAATGGAGTAATACCGAAGAGTCCTTACCAACTGAATAAAGCATTACTGGGTTATCAAATTCCGCAGCTACCTCTCGAAAGATTTGTATGCTTTCCGCTTCTAACTGTTTTAAATGGGTTAATTTAGTCATTTTTACCTTTAACTTTTGTTCCATTTGAACAACTCTTTAGTCATCCAAACCCAAAATCCAATTTGAGCCGGATCATACCAGTTTTAGTGAGATAAAATCATATAATTTGTGCTTATTCAGTTATAACAGAAGATTTTCTTTCTTGCCCTGAAATTACACGGATTGAAATCGTTAAACATCACATTTTTGACAGATTTATTAACAACTTAAGCTGAATTAGGCTAGGTTCGCTCCGTTGATATTGTTAACATATCAATCTAAATTTGTAGAAGATTAATTGTCATAATTAAGGATAATCTTTGAAAACCAAAGTTCTTTTTCATTCATTAGTTAGTGATAAGTACTCTGTGGCTTGGAAATTCGTATTCTGGGCCAATTGCGCTTTGCTCTTGTACTTAACGCTTTCCCCTGACGTATACCATCGCCCAACTTTCTCAAATGTCGACAAGGTCTATCACTTTATTGGTTTCAGTACTTTTACAGTCCTTCTGGCATTCGCGTTCCCCAATTTAAAGCTAACAATCGTATTTATTCTCGGACTTATTCTAGGTGGTTTAGTTGAGTTTACACAGCAATTCGTCCCCCATAGGAACGCAAGTATAGGAGATTTTCTTGCAGATTTTGCCGGTATTGCGATTGCTATCGGCCTTGTAGTGTTTATTAGGAGGAAGGTGACCTGACTCCAGTTGCGAGTTGCGAGTTGCGAGTTGCGAGTTGCGAGTTGCGAGTTGCGAGTTGCGAGTTGCGAGCGAATTATTAATATGCCAGGTACCGATTACAAGCACTTTGGTATATAAATGGCTGTAGAAGGATTAAAGCTGAGCTGGGAGCTGGGAGCTGGGAGCTGGGAGCTGGGAAAATAATAATGCTTCAGGCAACTACTGCAAGCATTCAGCTACATAAACTAGAGTAGAATCAACATGGCGGAGTTACTAGCTCCCTTCGACTCCGTAGTTCGACTCCGCTCACCACACCGACTAGAGACTAGTAACCCGCAACTATCTTTTATTTATTAAAATACTCTTTATACCACGCCATAAAATTATCGATACCTGTCTGGATCGAAGTATTTGGCTTGAATCCCACCGCTTCTTCTAGTTCAGAAACGTCGGCACAGGTCGATGGAACATCACCTGCCTGCATTGGCATAAAGTTTTTAATCGCTTTTTTACCAGCTGCATTTTCAATTGCTTCAACAAAATCCATTAGTTTAACAGGGCTATTGTTACCGATGTTAAAGACACGATAGTTAGTATAACTGGTTGCTGGATCAGGCTTGTCGCCATTCCACTCGGGGTTGCCTTCAGGTGGATTGTCTAAAACTCTAACGATCCCTTCAACAATGTCATCAATATAAGTAAAGTCTCGGATCATATCGCCATTGTTGAAAATATTGATCGGCTCTTCATCCAGTATTCCTTTAGCAAAGAGGAACAACGCCATATCTGGACGTCCCCAAGGGCCGTAAACAGTGAAAAATCGCAATCCGGTTGTTTTCATCCCATACAAATGACTATAACTATGAGCCATCAGCTCATTGGCTTTCTTACTTGCAGCATAAAGTGAAACCGGATGGTCAATATTGTGATGTTCAGAGAATGGCTGAAGCGTATTCGCCCCATAAACAGAACTAGAAGAAGCATAAACCAAGTGATTAATCTTGTGGTGTCTAACACCTTCCAAAATGTTCAGAAAGCCAACAATATTGCTTTCCATATAAACATGGGGGTTTTCTAATGAATATCGAACTCCGGCCTGAGCAGCTAAATTAATCACACCGTCAAATTTGTTTTCAGCAAACAGTTTTTCCATCGCTTCTTTGTCGGCAATATCCATCTTAATAAAAGAAAACTTATCGTCCTCTTTCAACATATCCAGTCGGCCTAACTTGATATTCGGATCATAATAATCATTGATATTATCGATACCAACAACAGTGTCTCCTCGTGCCATTAGATATTTAGAAACGTGAAAACCAATAAAACCAGCAGCGCCGGTAACTAAAACATTCATTATCAATAAACCTATAAAATAAAAACTATAAAAATTTTACCACAGAGGCAAAGCTTGCCCCGTGAAACGCAGTGGGTACAGAGCTCACTGAGGATAAAGAACTAAAACCTATCTGTTGTTATGTATAATCAGATTACAACGGGACTATCATCGTGAACTGCTTGCTCTGAGTATTTTAAACATTAAATCTTTCTCTCTGTGTTCTCCGTGGTGAGTATTCTTTTATCTTAGATCCGCCAAACTTTCTTGCCTAAATCAGCAAGCTCTTCTCTTGGCAAGATCCCTTTCAAATCAAACAAACTGCCCGTTTCAGACAGCATTCCAGTGAAATCACTTGCACTTAATGCTTTGTATTCTTTATGAGCAACCGCTACCAAGACTAATTCGCAGTCTTTGATATCGGATAGCTCGGTCAATTCAACGCCGTAAATATCTTTGGCTTCCTTCGAATCTGCCATCGCATCGTGAATGATTGGCTCGACACCGAACTCTTTAAACTCTTTGATCAAGTCTTCGACTTTCGAGTTTCTTAGGTCAGGGCAATCTTCTTTAAAAGTCAGACCTAAAATGGCAACTTTAGCACCTTTAACTTTACGGTCTTGCAATATCATTTGTTTAACACAGCGATCGACGATCAATCCGGCCATATTATCGTTTATTCGACGACCCGCTTGAATCACTTCAGGACGATAACCTACTTGCTCTGCTTTGTAAGTTAGATAATAAGGGTCAACACCGATACAGTGACCACCAACAAGACCCGGTCTAAAGGGAAGGAAATTCCATTTGGTTCCAGAGGCTTCTAAAACATCTAAAGTGTCGATGCCCATCTTTTCGAAAATGACCGCCAGTTCATTCATTAGTGCGATATTCAAATCCCGCTGAGTGTTTTCAATAACTTTAGCCGCTTCAGCGACTTTGATGGTAGCTGCTTTATGAACACCGGCAACAACGACACTACTATAAACATCAGCAACGATTTCAAGGGTTTCAGCATCTTGGCCAGAAACTACTTTAGTGATTTTAGTAAAGGTATGCTCTTTATCGCCTGGGTTTATTCGCTCAGGAGAATAGCCAACAGTAAAATCGGTCCCACAAACTAACCCAGATTCAGCTTCAAGAATCGGCACACACTCCTCTTCGGTTGCGCCTGGGTAAACCGTTGATTCAAAAACAACAATGTCACCCTTTTTTAACTGTTGACCAATGGTTTTAGATGCTGAAAGCATCGGCCGAAGATCCGGCTGGTTGGCATGATTAATAGGAGTAGGTACAGCAACAATATGAAAATCAGCGTTTTTCAAGTCTGTCGCATCACAAGTAAATAGAATATCAGTTGCAGCCAAGTCATCATCCTCGACTTCGAGTGTTCGGTCATGGCCTTTTTTCAACTCTTCAATCCGGGCTTGATTTAAATCAAAACCAATTACTCGATGCGACTTACCAAACGCCACTGCAACCGGTAAACCGACATATCCCAAACCTATTACAGATATTTTCCTATTCATCTTTTTCCTTTATTTGTTTCGTTATTGCTGAATTATTTTTACTCGCTACTAGTAACTCGATACTAACAAACCATAATATTGTTGCACTTCGACTGCGCAGTTCGACACCACTCACCACATCGCTCAGTGCTCTTGGCTATTCTTTATCTTTTGAGCTCGAAACCCGTAGCTCGCAGCCCGCAACTCTCTTTTTACTTATAATTCTTCACCGAAAGCCCGCGACCAATCGCATAGTAGGCAAAGCCTTTCTTAGCCATATCAGATGGTTCAAACAAGTTTCGACCGTCAATAATCACATCATGTGTAAGACTTTCACTGATCAATGCAAAATCAGGCGCTCTAAATTGACTCCATTCGGTGCAAATCACTAGTGCGTCAGCACTCTTAAGTGTAGCTTCTTTGGTTCCACATAGAGTTAAGTTATCACGAGCGCCATATATTCTTTGACATTCTTCCATCGCCTCCGGGTCGTATGCTTGCACGGTCGCCCCAGCTTCCCATAAGGATTCCATCAAAACTCGGCTAGAAGCCTCTCGCATATCATCTGTATTGGGCTTGAAACTAAGTCCCCAAAGGGCAATGTTTTTGCCTTGCAACTGTCCGTTAAAGTATTCTGTTAGATATTCAAATAATTTGTTTTTCTGACGGTAATTGACAGATTCCACTGCTTCTAAAATAGCAGGTTTATAATCTAAACTGTTAGCCGTACGAACTAAAGCTTGAACATCTTTGGGAAAACAAGAACCACCGTAGCCACATCCTGGGTAGATGAATTGATAACCAATTCTAGGGTCGGAGCCTATCCCATGTCTAACCGCTTCAATATCCGCACCAAGTTGCTCAGCGAGGTTAGACATTTCATTCATAAATGAAATTTTAGTTGCCAGCATGCAATTAGCTGCATATTTCGTCAATTCTGCAGAACGGACATCCATAACAATAATTTTGTCATGATTTCGGTTAAATGGCGCATATAACTCTCGCATTACTTCTTCAGCGTGTGAATCTTCGGTTCCTATAATGATTCGGTCAGGCCGTAAACAATCACCAACAGCTGCGCCTTCTTTTAGGAATTCTGGGTTGGAGACAACAGCAAAATTCAGTTCCGCGTTTCGGGTTGCTAGTTTCGAGTTGATACAATCAGTAACTTTGTCAGCGGTTCCCACGGGAACAGTTGATTTATCGATGATTATTTTTCGTTCTTGCATATAGGTTGCAATCGTCTCTGCAACGGCCAAAACATATTTTAAATCGGCAGAACCGTCTTCATCAGGAGGTGTTCCAACAGCAATAAATTGAACTTCACCGTGATTCACTGCTTCTTCAGCATTAGTTGTGAAAGAAAGACGACCAGCTTCATAGTTTTCTTTGACTAACGGAGTCAATCCTGGCTCATATATTGGAATAACACCATTTTTTAGGGCATCCACTTTAGATTGATCAACATCGACACATACAACATCGTGTCCGACAGATGCCATTACTGCACCTTGTACTAGCCCTACATATCCTATTCCAAATACCGTTATTCTCATAAAATGTCTTTCTTCCTAATAAACCAATTAATAATATTTAACGCCTCAAACTAACGACTTAACATCCACTTCGAAACACTTTGGATAAGCAACTAGCCCCCTTCGACTCCGCAGTTCGACTTCGCTAACCACACAGCCCAGAGACTAGCAACTAGCAACTGGCAACTAGCGATTTTAAATATGAAGTGAACTCTTGGCCTTTTTCTTCATGTCTTAAGCCATACTCAACAAAAGCCGCCATATAGCCTAATTTAGAGCCACAATCATGTGATTTGCCTGTCATGTGGAACGCTTCAACCGTTTCAATTTTCATCAAACTTGCGATTGCATCTGTTAATTGAATTTCACCACCGGCTCCTGGAGGTGTATAGTCTAACAAATCCCATATTTGGGCCGATAGTACATATCTGCCAACCACTGCTAAATTGGAAGGCGCTTCATCTAACGAAGGCTTTTCAACTACTTGAGTCATCTTAGCCGATTCCCCAACTCCAATTTTTCCACCATCACAATCAGCAATTCCATAGCTTGACACCATTTCCTTGGGGACAGGCTCTACCATAATCTGACTCGCATTGGTTTTTTCAAACCGCTTAATCATTGAAGCCAAATTTTCTGTGCTTAAATTTGACGCGGCATCATCAATTAGTACATCTGGCAACACAACCGCGAATGGATTTTCTCCCACTAACGGTCTTGCTTTTAAAACCGCATGGCCTAAGCCTTTAGCCTCCCCTTGCCGAACGTGCATAATTGTCACGTCTTTTGGGCAAATCGCCTGAATCTCATCTAGAAGTTGACGTTTAACACGATTTTCTAACGTGGTCTCTAACTCAAATGATTTATCGAAGTGGTTTTCTATGGCATTTTTTGACGAATGGGTGACTAAAACGATTTCTTTAATCCCGGCAGCGACACATTCATTCACAATGTATTGAATCAATGGCTTATCCACAATCGGAAGCATTTCTTTTGGAATGGCTTTGGTGGCTGGCAGCATTCTTGTGCCAAGACCGGCTACGGGAATTACGGCTTTGGTAATTTTTAAACTCAAACTAAAATCCTTCTCTTTTGTAGTATATTACTTAAACCGGAAATGCTACTCAAAATGCAGAGAGAGCGACTAGCAAACGGCATGGAATTATCCACTTTTGGGACAAAAAGTAAATGACATCCCTTCAGAATAGTACAAATCTCTCAAAAATAACCATTTTTGAAAGATTTTGACTACTTGATTCACTAGAACTTACTCAGTTTAATTGAGTTGCGAGTTGCGAGTTGCGAGTTGCGAAAAAATCAGTTGTATAAGATTCATTGTCAAGATATAGATATTCAATAACTGCTCACACCTAGTTAAGTAACCGTAAGTAGCTCTCTACTACTCTATTTAAGGTGACTTTATTCAAGATATCGGGTTGATTGACCTCATAATCGATGGCTAAGTCAATTTTCTCTGCTAATTTTTCAGGGTTTCTGACTGGGGCCAAGAATTGTTCAAGATCGTCAGTCAGTATTTCATTGGGACCGTGTGGACAATCGGTGCTCACAGCAGGAGTGCCGCAGGCTAGAGCTTCAATAAGCACCATTCCTAACCCCTCGAAATCAGAACTTAAGACCAATGCTTGCGCGTTTTTGACTATTGGGTAAGGGTTTTGCTTAAAATTTAGACCAATAATCTTTTTGTCGGCGTGATTATGCTTTGCGATTAATTTATTAAGTTTCTTTAGATTACTGGTTAGAATGACTAAATCGACTTCAGTTTTCACAAATTGAAATGCCTGAATTAGGATATCAACCCGCTTTTGCTTGGCGATTCGCCCCATAAAAAGAATATAAGGCCGTTCTGGAACTTCGTCGTCTGGCAGAGTTGAGCTAGCAACCAATTGTTCGAGATCGATAGGATTGTAAATCACGTGGACGTCAAGCGGGCATATAGTTTTTACGGCGATGATTTCTCGCTTAATTCCTTCGGATACCGTAATAAGACGCTTACCGTTCAAATGATTAATGGCTCTTTTCTTTCGCCAATATTTTATCGGACCTAGACGCCGGTGAGTTTTTAGTGTTTTCTCTATAGAATTATGGATAACATAAAAACAGTTGTTCAATCCACTCTTGGCTAGCACAGCATGGGAAAAATCCAAATTTGAAACTAGCGCGTCAAATGAGCCGAGCTGAGCAACTAATTCATTTAACTTTCGTGCTGCCCTCTTTTGCACAAAATAGCTGTATAGACGCAATTTATCATTGTTAAAAATAAAATGAATGTTCTTAGATTCCGGGAGATCGTATTCCAACTTTCGCTTTAGTACAATTAAATGAGCATCCACTCCTCTTGCTAACATAGCTTCGAAAAGAGTGAGGCAAACCTTCTCAGCGCCTCCTCCGTTAAGAGTGTCGATTAATATTGCTATTCGTTTTTTGGATTTAGTCAAAATGAGTCAGTCTTATCGTTGTGCTTGATAATGATGAACTCTATTTTATACAAATTATCTACTAATTACTCCCCTTTCTCAGCAGTCTTGGCCAGAGAATAGCTGTCTTGTCTACCGGCCCAGTGGCTACGAGCAATACGACCTCCCCATAGCCATCGGATAGGAGGAAAAGCTGTTTGAGCACAGCGACAATTTTTTGCTCCTGCAAAAATTGCATACCGTCCATCCATGGAGATAAGTTCTTTTGCGCCCTATGGCGGCTACCAACAAGCTCGATCGCAATTTGAACATCTAACCCTTAACATAGATTAGATCGCGCTCGTTTCAACGAAAAAAGCTTTTGCTTACTTTTATCTTTCCATAAAAGTAAGGCGCAGGAGAGCAAAGCGCTGCGAAATGCTTTTGACCTTCTCCTCGTCTCCATAATCAAGTCTCAGGTTTAGAGAATATTAACCAAAACAATAAACTCAAAACTTGTTATTAATTCTAACCGCGTTATTACATTTAAGCTGTTGTTTGACAACAACAAACCCCCTATACTTCGTCTTGAATTCAACGATAAAAAACGACAATGACTAAAAAGCTTCTAAACGGATTTTTGCTACTGGCAATAATTGCTTGCACAACTCATACTTTCGCAAAGGGTGTTTCTCCCTATTTGCCGATTAATGCTTCTCCCTTAGTCGAGAACGAAGTCAATCGATTAGCAACAGTTGCAGGAATTTCTAATCTTACCCGGCCATATAGTCTTGCCACAATCTTTGAAAATATGGAAAAGATCAAGGATAGCCACCCTAGACTATACTCTCGATTAAAGACTTCGTTAGCTCGTTATACTAAATCGGTTTCAGTGACTCAATTCTCAACTTCAATTAAAGCGTCTCAAGATAATCATTCAGTTGCCAATCAACGCGGGGCGACAACAAACTCTAACCTAAACATCAGCTTTCGAACTCAATGGCAGTCAGATGATTGGTTAGGGCTGTATTTTGGTGGCGATTTGACCCATTACAAAGAAAGTCATTTAGATAGCCAAATTCAGCCGACCGGTAGCTTGATAGCATTGGGGACGGATTGGGCTCAAATTGATATCGGCTATAAGGATATTTGGCTCTCCCCATTTCAAGGTTCGGCACAATTGTTGAGCACTCATGCAGAAACCTTACCTTCTGTTTCCGTTAGCAACAATCGGCAACTCGATACATTTGGAATCCAATGGAATTACAATGCTTTTCTAGCGCAAACTTCACGGCAACTGGTTCAGTTTAGACCAGGTGAATTTAGTGACAAGGACAAACCTCTAGTAGCAGGGCTACATTTTAGTGTGCAACCAACGGATTGGTGGTCAATCGGCGCATCGAGAGTATTTCAATTTGCAGGAGGTGATCGCCCTGTTAGTTTTGGCACACTTGCAAGAGCATTTTTTGACCCACGTGGAGCTGATAATGATGCTTCGGTTGATGAAGAATCAGGAAACCAAATTGCCGCAATCTCTAGCAAAATTAATTTTGATGGTGAGATCCCCTTTTCATTTACTCTAGAATTAGGTGGTGAAGACACTTCTAATAATAAGGCATACCAGTTGGGCAATACCTCCCTAACAGCAGGCCTATACTTTCCGTATTTTTTCTCCGAAAAGCTGAGTTTTAATTACGAATATTCAGATTGGCAAACGGGTTGGTATTCCAACAACGTTTATTCAGAAGGATATGTAAACGAAGGTAATGTTCTAGGACATTGGGCGATGCAACCTCAAAGAGATTTTGATACAGCGACCCCGGGGAACTCACATTTCTTGGAAGCTTTTTGGCAGCTAGAAAATGATTCTGTTTTATCGGCTGAGTTAAAAACTAGTGAACTAGAAAGTACGGCAAATGTCATTTATCAAGATGCATGGGAATTGAACTTAGATTACTCCATTCCTTGGAAAGGACACATACTAACTATTGGAACTTATATAGGTGAAGATAACTTTGGTGAGCGGTTTAGTCAGGTTAAGTTGAGTTGGGAACTTTAGTTGCTAGTAAAAAACAAGCTCACTGAGCCTGTCGAAGTGAAACCTAAATTACTATAAAGCTGTCATTGCTAGAACGCGTACGCAGTACGCGACAACCTAATAAATTGGCTAATTAGGTAAAAAATAACTGAGAGGTTTCCCCTCTCCCCAACCCTCTCCCGCTGGAGAGGGAGTTAATAATAATGAGATCCGTTTTGAATAATATGTCTAAGATTTTGTATAAATTTTTATTATTACTTGTCAGTTCGTGTAGTTTTCTGGCAAATGAAACCTACGCAGAAACAACTTTTGAGTTGGCCGGAGGATTAGGACAATATGCTCTCGATATTGATTCTAAGAGAGGAACACAAGTTGAAGATGACTCAGACGCCTTGAACTTTTCTGTCGCTGCATATCGTACTTCAACTGCAACAACTTCCTGGGGAGCCGTATTTGAAGTTTCTACACCGTCTGGGAGAGATGATGCATTACCCGGTTCAGGTAGAGTGCTTGGATTTAGATTCGCAGATTATTTGTCTAAAATAAATGACAACAGTGCTTATGAACTCTATGCAGGTTTCGCACAATTTGACTGGTTAAAAAAAGCCAATGGGTATTACTTTGGTGCGAATTATCGCTACGATCTTTTTGGTGAAAAATCGGGGTTAATGCTTGATGCAAAATACTACCAGGATCTTGCTTACGACTCACCAACCGGTGATGATATAGTCGATGGATTTCAGACAAGTCTGAAATTTTATTATCAATTCTAATTGGCTCGCTGAGCGGAGTCGAAGCGGTTGCTAGTTGCTAGTTGCTAGTTGCTAGTTGCTAGTTGCTAGTGCAGATTTCAATCAGTGATTTCCTAAATCAACTATTCCTACTAGCCTTTTCTCGTAACCCGTAACCCGTAACCCGTAACCCGTAACTGATGAGTCTTTCCTTAACAAATTTTATCCGCTTGCTTTTTATCTTCTCCCTCGAAACTAGCTACTAGCAACTAGCAACTAGCAACTAGCAACTAACGAGCCTTTCAGACTCTTCCATACTCATCATCAAAACGTTCGATATCATCCTCACCAAAATAATTTCCCGTTTGAACTTCAATTAATTCCAGCAATTCTTGCTCATTGTTTTCCAATCGGTGTAACTCTTCAACGGGAATATAAGTGGATTCATTCTTCGTGATTTTAGTCACCTTGTTGCCACAAGTAACTGTCGCAACTCCAGAAACAACCACCCAATGCTCTGCTCTTTGGAAGTGCTTTTGTAAACTAATTTTCTTACCCGGCTGAACAACCACTCTCTTAACTTGATGATTTCCGGCAGAAACAAGAATTTCGTAATACCCCCAAGGTCGATAAAATATGTTTGAAACTAGTGCTTTATGTTTACCTAACCTTTCTAACTCACAGACAAGCTCTTTAACTTCTTGAGCCTTATCTATGTTCGCAACCAGAAGTGCGTTTTTGGTATCGATTACGATAGTATTTTTCATACCGATCAAGGTGACTAGTTTACTATCCGACTTAACCAAACAATTTTCTGAGTCTTTGACAACCGCTTCGCTCAAAATCGAGTTCTGATTCGCATCTTTAGTTTGAACACGACCTACTGCATCCCATGTTCCTAAATCATCCCAACCGCAATCTAAGGGAATCACAAGGGGATCGACCTCCTTATTTTTATCAGCAGATAATAGTTCCATGACTCCATAGTCAAAAGATATCGATGGACAATTTGAATAGGCTGTAGGCTCTAATCGAGTAAAATCAAGGTCTGCGGTTGAGCTTTTGTAGGCTTGAATACAACAAGTAAGAATTTCCTTTTGGTAGGTTCCCACTAAATCAATTATAGTACTAGCGTTCGCTAAAAACATTCCACTATTCCAAAACATATTCTCTGAGTTTATGAATCTCTGAGCCGACTCTAGGTTAGGTTTCTCTTTAAAACTTATCAACGACCTTACCGAAACAGAACTACGCTTTTTTTCTGATATATCATTACCAGCATTTGTTTTAAGGTAACCAAACCCGGTCTCAGGCCTAGTTGGTTTTATTCCAAATGTAATTATTTGGTTCGGACCAATATTTTCAATAGCGTTTCTCAGTGACGTCGTAAAACTATCAATGTCTTCAATTAAATGATCAGAAGGAAGAACTAAGATTAAAGGGTTATCTTGATGTTCAATTGCGGCTAAACAACCAACGGTAATGGCTGCTAATGTATTTCGACCTTCCGGTTCGATTATTAACTGAGCATCATCTGACATTTTAGACAATTGCTCTGCGACGACAAAACGATGTTGATTATTGCAAATAATGAGTGCTTTTGAACATGCGAAATTATCAACGCGACTCAATGTGTCTTGTAATAAAGATTGTTCACCATTTATCTTTTGAAACTGCTTCGGGCTATTTACCTTAGAAAGAGGCCATAGCCTAGTGCCGGTTCCGCCGGCTAAGATAATTGGTGTTAGAATTTTTTGATGAGTCAATGTCTTCATCCACAATTAAAAAAAGCGCATAAATGCGCTTTTCGAATCCAAATAAAACTAATTATGACTAAACAAGCGTTTTGAATCTTACCACATTATTCTTGTCTTTATCTTCATCCCACAACAAATCACAAACTTCATGTTGAGGATTATAGCCAGTTGGCACTTTTAATAATAGTTGAACAATACCTTCACAATCCATTTCTTCACAGAGTTCATTCATTAGAATTAGTGCTCGTTGCATCTCAGCCCAAGACAAAAACTCTTCATCTGCGGTCATTATTTTAGGGTGATTAGTTCCAGCGACATTTTCGCCTATAAGAAGCTCCTCATAGAGTTTTTCTCCCGGTCTTAGGCCTGAGTATTTAATTTCTATGTCACCTTGCGGGTTCTTCTTGTCTTTTACGGTTAGCCCCAATAAGTGAACCATTCTTTCAGCTAACTCGGATATCTTTACTTGCTCACCCATATCCAATACAAAGACATCACCACCTTTCCCCATCGCACCGGCCTGTATCACCAATTGAGCAGCTTCGGGAATCGTCATGAAGTATCTAATAATATCCTTATGAGTAACTGTTACTGGTCCTCCAGCTTTAATTTGTTCTCTAAATAGAGGGACCACTGAGCCTGATGAGCCTAAAACATTCCCGAACCTAACCATAGTAAATACAGTATCATCACCGCGCGAGCTTAGTCCTTGCAATACTAGCTCTGCAAAGCGTTTTGACGCCCCCATAATATTGGTTGGCCTAACCGCTTTATCGGTAGAAATTAAAACAAATCGTTCTACCTTAGCCTCCGCAGCCGCTTCCGCAGCATACCAAGTTCCAAATATATTATTTCTAATCCCTTCTACAACGTTGTGTTCAACAATTGGTACATGTTTATAGGCAGCAGCATGATAAACGGTTTGAACTTTGTATTTCCGAAGAATTCTTACCATTCTATTCTTATGTTGAACAGACCCTAACAGCGGAACGATTTCTAAACTTAATGGTTTGGATTTAGCTACTTTCCTTAGTTTTTTCTCTATCGAATAGAGAGCAAACTCTGATAACTCATAAAGAATAATCGACTTGGGTGCTAGCTCTATGATTTGTCGGCAGAGCTCTGAACCAATCGAACCACCCGCACCTGTTACTAGAACATTTTTGTCGGTAATACAAGAATGTAAAAGTTCTTGATTTGGCTCAATTGAATCTCGACCTAATAAATCTTCTATGTCTATATCTTTAAGTTGTTCGATTTGGACTTTTCCACTAACTATATCCTCCATCCCAGCGATCGTTTTAACTTTAATGGGGTAGGGTTCAAGTCTTGAAAGTACTTCAGAACGGCGTGCGTGACTTGTTGAGGGCATAGCCAAAAGAATTTGAGATACTTGCTTATGTCTAACCAATTCTTCGATAGAAATTGGAGAGTGCACTTTAACACCATCGATTTCAGTCGAAAAAAGAGCTGGATCGTCATCTATAAAAGCCACAACCTTGTAATGATCACTTTGACTAATCGCGCGAGCCAGTTGACGTCCAGCCTCGCCAGCGCCATAAATAGCCACAATTTTGTGAGTATTGCTTAACTTTGACCTAATATATGCAATTGTGAGGAGACGCGCTCCACCAATGGCAACTAATGAAAACGACCAATACAACAAAACACTAATACTATTAACAACAGCGTCAAAATACAAGCAGCTTGCAGTGAATGCCAATGTTGATAACGCAACCCCAAAAGCGATGGTAAATACCGCTTTTAGCCCCATATATCTTAGAATTGCTCGGTAAAAACCAATTCTGGCAAAGATGATTAAGCTCACAATTACCGTCACAATGTAATGTGAATAGCTTTCTAGTGACGTGAAATCATAGCTTGAAAGTGATATATCTAGCGCTAGAATCGCGCTGCATAGAATAATGGCTGAGTCAAAGGCTAGAGAAATAAGCCTTTTTACTGGTCTTGGCGATTGTAAGAATGAACTAACTATAGAGTTTCTATTATCCAAATTCACATTTCCTTATTAGTATTGTATATGCACTATACAACGCTCTTAACAAAGATAAGATCACACGAATGACCTAATTTTAGTCCATGATTTTATATATTGCAGGATTTTATATTATTACGGAGAGATCCGAAAGCAGATTACTGATTTGAAAACAGTTTAAATAAAAAAGTTTACAGCTGTTTACATTCAAAACTTCTATTTGTTGGAGTTATTCTGAAAATTAACACATAAAGGGAATTACCCGACGCCTCATTTTGTTTTGATAGCATCCCCACCACCATTTCCTAAAACGGTTTTTACTAAATATCCAAAATAGCTCTTTATAGTCAAAGTCTGAATCATCTTATTATCAGTTTCGGCCAATAATTCTGGAGTAGACATATCAATTTGACTTATTTGCGCTAAGCCGGTAATGCCAGGCTTTACATCATAAACATTTTTTCTATCCCGAGCGGTAATCAATTCTTTTTGATTGAATAAATTAGGCCGCGGCCCCACTAGACTCATACTTCCTCTAAGCACATTCCACAACTGAGGTAGTTCGTCTAGCTTCGTTCTTCGTAAAAAAGAGCCAAGAGGTGTTATTGAAGATGTATTTGCTAAATGGCTTGCCACCGACTTAGTATCAAGACTCATTGTTCTAAATTTAATAAGAACAAATGGCCTTTTGTTTTTTCCAACCCTAGTTTGCCTAAAAATGGGGTGGCCAGAGTCAAAATATCCAATTACTAGCACTATGGTCAAAATAGGAAATGTTAAAATCAAACCAACAAAGGCCAGCACTATATCTAAAAATCTAATCATTTTTCTCTCTTACTTTCAAAAAAAGCGTCAGCTGTTCTTTTAAAGCCTTCATCAACACTCATTGGAGGTATCCAACCGAGCAATTCTTTGGTTTTACTGATATCTACATGAAGAGAATTTGTTAATCGTTTAACCTCTCTGCTCTTTCCTGTTACTAATCCCGCAAACTGAAAAAGCCCTACAGGTACCGGTAGCATAAACGCGTTTTTTCCACAGGCCTTGCAGAGTCTTTTGATTATCTCAATAGTTGACAAATCTTCATCATCAGAAACAAGAAATACTTCATTCGTTGCTTTTGGGTGATCGATACATTTGAAAATGAGATCAACCAAATTATAAATAGACACCATACTCCGTTTATTCATATTGAAACAAGCAAAGGGCAATGGAATGTCTCTAGAAATAAGATTCATCAAAGAAGCAAAATTTGCTTGCACTCCGGGTCCATAAATAAGTGGTGGACGTATTATAACTACTTCCATACCTGTTTTACTTGATAGATTTAAAAGTTGTTGTTCAGCTTCCGACTTTGAGACTCCGTAAGGGTCTTGAGGTAATCGCCTATCAGCTGCGGTAAATGGAGTATCAAGAGAAGTTTCTTCTCCATTAACTTTAATCGTACTTATAAAAATGAACCGCTTTACTCCCGCAACTGCAGCCTGTTTAGCGAAATTTATTGTTCCTTCAGTGTTGACTCTTCGGTACGCAATTAATGGTTCTGTTGAGGTTTCTACCATCAAATGCACTCTAGCAGCGCAATGGATGACTACGTCGACATATCTTAGAGCGTCATAAAGGTTGCAATTACTTGCGAAATCTCCTTTAAAAAAATATTCGTCTCTTAAATTAGAAGGTTTTGAGCGTCCTACAACATTCACCTCAAAACCTTCTAATTTCCTCATAAGTTGATTACCAACAAACCCGGAAGCTCCAGTTAACGCGATCCTCACAGTTTTGCCTTTTTGTACATCGTCTTTAAAAATTTATAAAGACTCAATATATACCATCTAAAATGCGGTGATAAGACGCTCCTATTCTTATACCCTCCTTTATGCACTGCGTGAATATCTCGCAAATAGACCACTTTTTCACCGAGAAATATATTTGCTCTGTAACAGATATCCACATCTTCAAAATACATAAAATATTTTTCATCAAACCCATTTAACTGCTTAAATACGGAAGCCTTGAATACTAAAAAGGACCCCGCCGCCCAATCGACCTTAGCTAGGTTCTTTAGCGTATTCTTATTGTACGGTTGGGTAAATGATTTCCCCCTAAGAACATTGATAAAAGACTTAATTGACGGGTATTTACGCAATGAGGATTCTACATTTAAAAAATTTTTATCAGAGAAAAGGTTTATAGCATAAATACCAGAATTCATTTCGTTAATTGTTTTAAAAAGCCTAAGTATCATATCAGGTGTTATATCTATATCAGGATTGAATAACAGAAACCAGTCTTTTTCGGTCATGCCTAACTGAGAAGAGGACTCAAAATTACGATTATTATTAGCACCAAATCCCAACATAGATTTTGAGGTATAATACTTAATTCCATTCTTACTACAATATTCTTCTAGTCTTGCACTAGCCACATTATCGCGAATAATAACAATTACGTTTTCTAAATCGTTAATCTTCAATAAGTTAAAGTTATTAATTATATGCGTATCATCATTATGTGAAACAATTGAAATGAATAGTTTAACACTGACTAAAGATTCCATAGTTATTGATTATCCACTCTATGCTGATGAGAGCCATCTAATATCTTCTGCCACCACTCTTCATTATTAAAATACCACTTAATAGTCTTAGCTATACCTGATTCAAACGATTCTTTTGGCTGGTAGCCTAACTCACGATTTGTTTTATTAGCATCTACGGCATAACGGCGGTCGTGACCCGGACGATCAGGTACAAAAGTAATTAATGATTCTGTATTTTGTTCTAGAGCTGCTTTAGCCCCAGGGAAACTTCTTGCGAGCTCTTTGTTGTTAATAAATTCTTGCTCGACCAATTTTGAAATGGCTTTCACAATATCAATATTTGCCCACTCGTTATTTCCACCGATATTGTAATTTTCACCAATTCGGCCATCTTGCAACACAAGATCAATACCAAATGCGTGATCTTCAACGTATAACCAGTCCCTTATTTGTTGGCCATCGCCATATATTGGTAATTTTTTATCATGAAGAATATTAGTTATGACCAAAGGAATAAGCTTCTCTGGAAAGTGAAAAGGGCCATAGTTGTTTGAACAATTGCTAGTAGTAACATTTAAGCCATATGTATGGTGATATGCTCTCACAAGGTGATCACTAGCTGCTTTGCTCGCTGAATATGGTGAATTAGGAGCATACGCTGTATTTTCCGTAAATGCTGGTTCCGCTGCTGATAAACTTCCATAAACTTCATCGGTTGATACATGATGAAATCGATGTTCCTTAATTGCCATTTCACCATCTAACCAAACTTTTTTTGCGGCTTTGAGTAAACTATAAGTACCTATAATATTCGTTTCAATAAATGCATCCGGTCCTGTTATAGAACGGTCAACATGTGATTCAGCAGCAAAGTGTACTAAGGTATCAATATTATACTCAACCAATAAATTTTCAATTAAGGCCTGATTACAAATGTTACCGTGAACAAAAGTAAATTTTTCTTTATCTTTTACGATATCTAAATTTTCAATATTTCCGGCATAAGTTAAAGCGTCTAGCACCACTACTTTGTCGGATTGATATTTTTCCATCCAATAATGAACGAAATTAGCACCAATAAACCCAGCACCACCAGTAACTAATAAGCTTTTCATATAAACTCTCGTCTACTTCTTTAATTTTTAACTCTGATTAGTTTCTTCTTTTAAAGAAACCATCATAGTTCTAAGTTGCTCTTGCCAATGTCTCATTTTTAAATCAGGTAAAGCAATCGCAAAGCTATTTTTGTCGAGGACACTATAATGTGGTCTCTTTGCAGGGGTTGGATATTCAGAGGTATTAATAGGCTTAATAGGAATTCTTTTGGACAACAAGCCAAGTTCAATACCTATACTTTGAATAGACAGTGCAAAATCATACCAACTAGCAACTCCTAAATCAGTATAATGATAAATTCCCTTTACATTATTTTTTAAACTTAAAAGACTAGCTTCTGCAAGGCCCCTCGCAAACGTTGGTGAACCGATTTGATCACAAATAATTCCAAGCTCATTTTTAGTACTCATCAAATTTAACATTGTTTTAACAAAATTTTTACCATGAGTTGAATAGACCCACGATGTTCTGATAATACAGGAATTCTCTGGATAAATTTCCGTTATTAGTTTTTCGCCTTCTGCTTTACTCGCACCATAAACCCCGAGTGGCTTTATTTCGTCCCCTGGCAAATATGGCGAACCTTTTTCACCATGGAACACAAAGTCGGTAGAAATATGAACTAATGGTAAAGACAATGTTCTACTAGCCTTAGCGAGATTCTCTACTGCTATCGCGTTGATTTTATAAGCGTTATCGATATCGCTTTCAGCTTTGTCTACAGCAGTGTACGCTGAGGCATTAATTACTCCACAGGCACTATGCTTTTGCAAACTTCCTATTAGCGAGTCCACATTGGTGATGGAAATATCATTCCTTCCTAAGCAAATTATCTCTAACTCATCGGAAGAAGCTCTAGCCAACTCCCAAGCTAATTGTCCCGATTTACCAATAACTATAACTTTCATCAAATAAACCAGTAGTTAAGTAAAAGCCGGAGAATCGGCGAATAACATCCCTTGCTGATCTTTTTTCGAAAGTGATGGTTCTTTCCCACTAATAAGGGGCCACTGTATGTTGAGTGCGGGATCGTTCCACAAAAGCGATACCTCGTGTTCTGGAGCATAGTAGTCTGTGCATTTATAAACGAATTCAGCAGCATCACTTATCACGTAAAAGCCGTGAGCAAACCCTTCTGGAACCCATAGTTGACGTTTATTTTCTCCAGAGAGAACTACCCCAACATGCTGGCCATAAGTTGCGGAGGACTTTCGCATATCCACAGCAACATCGTAAACCTTTCCTTCAGTAACGCGAACTAGTTTACCTTGGGTATTTTTAGTTTGATAATGCAACCCCCGCAAAATACCTTGACTTGACTTACTGTGATTGTCCTGTACGAATTCTCGTTTAGCACATTGCTGTTTGAATTTGTCTAATCGAAATGTCTCCATGAAAAAGCCACGTTCATCCCCAAAAACTTGTGGTTCAATAATTTTTACATCCGGTATAGCTGTCTGAATATAATTCACTAAAATACTTTCTCTTCTAGAAGGTTCAATAAATACTCACCATAACCACTTTTTCTCAAAGGTCGAGCTATTTCCTTCAATTTTTCAACACTTAGCCAACCATTTCTGAAAGCCACTTCTTCGGGGCAATTAACTTTCAATCCTTGTCGTTTATCGATTGTAGAAATGAAATTTGCCGCAGCTAAGAGATCATCGTGAGTACCAGTGTCTAGCCAAGCAGTTCCTCTCCCCATAATTTCGACTTTTAATGTCCCCGCTTTTAAATAATAATCAATAACATCCGTTATCTCCAATTCTCCCCTTGCAGAAGGCTTAACTTGTTTCGCCACTTGGACAACGCTAGAATCGAAAAAGTAAATACCTGGAACAGCGTACTTTGATTTAGGTTCATTGGGTTTTTCTTCAATTGAAACAACCGAACCTTTTTCGTCAAATTCCACAACCCCATACTCTTGTGGATTCGAAACATGGTAACCAAAAACTGTTCCACCGTTAATTTGTGCATTCGCATTTCTCAACGACTTGACCAGTTCATGGCCATAAAACATGTTATCACCCAGAACTAGTGCTGCTGCGCTTCCAGCAAGAAAATCTTCAGCTATAACGAATGCTTGTGCGAGGCCATCAGGATTAGGCTGGACAGCATAAGATATATTTATTCCAAAATTACTTCCTTTCCCTAAGAGCTTCTCGAAACGATGAATTTCTTCTGGAGTTGATATCAATAGAATATCCATAATACCTGCTTGCATTAATGTGGCTAATGGATAATAAACCATTGGTTTATCATAAACCGGCATCAACTGCTTACTCACAACTGTTGTTAATGGATGAAGCCTAGTTCCACTTCCTCCAGCCAGTATAATTCCTTTTCTCATATTTTTATTCGCCTATAGACATTAATATTACTAGCTATTTCAATTTTGAAGTTTTAATTTCATTCCACTACTTTGTTAAAAACTGAAGTCAACTTTCTAACAAATGCATTCTCACCGAACTTATCTTTATACAGTGTTGTCCTATCTAAAATTGTCTGAGAGTCATTTACAAAAAGAGCAACCTCTTGCGAGGAAGTCGTACTCCTTAAGATAAACACTCCGGAAAAACCTTCAACTTGTTCGGGTATTCCACCCTTGCAATTAGTGATTATTTTGGAATTCAACGAAAGCCCTTCCATTATTGTTGTAGGAAAAGGATCCTCAAAATTTGGTAAGTGATAATACACTGCACATCCTTTATATAAACTATGTGGCTTATCAATTTTACCAAGCCATATTACTTTATCATCTAATTCTAACTGACTTACTAAAAGTTCACACTTTTTTTTATAAACCTTTTGGTAGTTGTATTGATAATCGCCAGCGATTACCAAACATAAATCTGGAATAATCTTTGACAACTTATAATATGAATTGATGACTTCTATTATTCCTTTATCCTCGGATATCCTAGATACAATTAACGCAAATTTTTTAGGCAGGCGCAGATTGGAAAGATCCATCTCAACAAAATCAAAAACCCCCGGATTATGTATCGTGACGCATTTATTTCCTCTATTCAAATTCCATAATTTTTTATTATAATCACTTACAAAGATGACTTTATCAGCGCGCTCCAAAAACAAAGATATTAGCTTTTTTAGAAACCTATTTGACTCAATATATCGGCTATGAATAGTTACCGGAACATTAGAAACCTTTGCCACCAATATTAAGTAAAACCAAGGAATGTCATTTATATGTATAACGTCTGGCTTAATTTTTCTAACTATTAGATAAAACCTAACAATGCTAAAAGGGGCTTTAACTATATTCAGAAACGACCTTCTTATGGGTGAAATATCAGCGACAATACATTTATTTATAGATTCAATAAGTAAATCAGCAACACCATCCAAATTAGGTAGCACTACGTTAACTTCATTTTCTCGAGAAAGTAGATTACATAAACGGATGAAGCTACGAGAGCTTCCATTCATTTCATTAGTGATAGCACCGACAGCTAAAATTTTCATAACACCTCTTAAACATCAAATCAAACTAGACAACTCAAGACTCTTTGTTAAGCGTTTAATTATTTAACAAAAGCTCCAATTATCGACAATCAATGGAATTAGGGAAAGAATGGGTTGCTATTTAGAATAGGCTCCCTTTAGGAACGGCAAAACCATGCTATGGAGTATTCTATATCACCCCATCGTACTAAAAAAGACCTTACGCATAAAATCATATTTGAAAGGTAAACAACAAGGCCAACCATCGAGAAACAATGATATGCACCCGTTCAATTCCGCAAGCCGTTCTTGAAAAGTTGCCAGGCCATAGATAACAAAATTACGATAGAGATAGTCAAAAAACTAACTAAAAACTTAACTTGAACTTCTGTTGATAGAAAATGAATAAACAAAGCTTGACATTGCGAGTATAGGAGAATATTCGGCATGGTCAAAACGGTTAAAAAATACTTCTCAGCGACCCCTGCAATTAGACCAGACAGCAAGGCAGTAAATATCACCCCTAATAGGCCAAATTGAATGTATCCATACGCAAATACACCAGGTGGTAATCCTGAGCCGACTGTGCTCGAGGTTCCTTTTAGTTCCATACCTATAATAACAGACTCGGCAACAACAGGTTTTTCATTCCAAATAGATCTTGGAACAGGGACATACAATACATTCATTAATGTTTTCCCATAATAATAACTCCCTTTATCAGCCAACTGAATTGTCGCAGCAGCGCTAATATGGTGTTCAGTTTTATTGAGTACATTTATGACTGTTTCAGCTGTTAGGTCTTGAGACTTACTTTCACTAATGTTCGCTCCTCTATAAGCTCCTAATATTAAATAAAATAATAGAAAAAAAAACAATCCCATCCCAATGTATTTACCCGCTATTTTCCCGTGTGACAACCTGTAAGTTACTAACAATGGAATTAGCCCTGAAAACAATATTGCTCCTCTCTCTCCCATAGCAGCATTTAATATTGTCAATACAACAAAGACAAACATACAACTACGGTAACTTCGTACTAACATTAACATACAGCAAGTAGTGAAACCGACCTTAGAAAGTGAACCATAAATGCCGATATCTGCTAATAGCGAATTGACAGACCCCATATTTAGTACGGTGTTTACTATACCTCCTCCCGCACTAAATATTTTGTAGAAACTAAAGATTGCAATCGAAAACGGCAAATAACACAAAACCATTGGAATGCTTGTACATTTTAAACTGTAATTCGGGACCTTTATTTTTTTCCCAAATCCATAAGCCACCAATAACAGAGCATATCCACTCAGGAAGATAAACATATAATAAATAAAATAGTGTTCCGCTACCGAATCGTTCTCGAAGAAGCGGTGGTGCGGCATAATATCAAAAAATGTCGGTACTAGTATCGCGACAAACTGAAATGACGCGAAAAATACAAATAAAAACACAGTTCCATACCACCTTAAAGAACCGGTATATACAGAAAGAATAAATATCAAATAGGAAACTAAGGCGGCAGTAAAAAAAAGCTCGAAATACTTAGAATCCAATTTTGCGAGAATTAGCACTGATACAAATACTAGTATCAGAAAAAGAAGCCTCGTAATGTTAAAATCAGTTCGACGGTCAGCAGACATTAATGCTTCCTAAGATTCTGACTACATCACTAGAGTTTTTAAGATTTTCTTTAAATAGACTCAACGAACACTAAACTCCTCGGCTTTTCATACCATTCACTCTCAAAACCCTAAATTTAGGCTGGTTAATGCGTATACTATTCATAATTCTCACTCGACTTATCGGTTAAGCTACTAGCAACGCTAGCAACCTAATTTTCTTCTCTTTCGAAAATATTTCCTAACGATGTACGAATAATACAATTAGACTTAACATAATTATATGGTAGGAACTTAGTCTGATATTTATGTAAGATTTTCTCATTAAAGTCTTCGTTGGTTAGTAGACGTTTCGAGTAAGATGTCTCTACTTTATCTAATATCGACTTACTCCCGAAACGCCCTCTAAGCAGAACAGCCACTTTTAGGGCTAAAAACTTCCCTCCTCCTTTTATCAAGCTTCTTACTAATAGGAAAATATCATACCTAGTTAGTTTTGTCTGGTGTCTATAGCCTGCCGAGTTAATGAAAACCAAAGCTGAAATTAGGTTCGAACCTACATCTTCGTAATTTCTCAATAAATAATTTAGCTTTTTCTGCTGCTCTTGATTATTCTCAGGTAGTCTCCCTTCATTCAAAGAACTAAAAATAGCATGCGTTTCTTCAACAGATAACCAGTCCAGAAGAACTTTATGCGCACTGAGATCTTGTTTATTAAAGTCAAAAAAATCAATGCTGACAAAACGCTTATTTGCACTAATAACTTCTAGGCATGATGTACTAGTAAATCCGACTACCATATCACAACTATCAAGATCTGTTGAAAATGTACTTCCGACTTCAGATAGCTTTACATTATTGGTCAGTATTCTTTGATACTCTAGCTTCGACTCTCCTGGGTGCGGACGCAGAACAAAAGTGAGCGAAGGAAATAATTCGGATTGTTCTTTCACAAAACTTAACATGTGCTTTCTAGCTTTATCACAAATATATTGGCGATTGCGGTCAAAATGAACTCTATATTCGTTATAAAATGCATTCATATCCGATTCAGTCATATCAGCTGGCTTATAATCGGAAGCTACAAGTACGTTCTTCTTAACTTTTGAGTTAGATTTGTTGGCAAAGTCCATTTTATAGTTACCTACAATAAATATCTTCTCCGGGCTTACTTTAGCCTTTTTTATTAATTTAGATGCAAAATCTTCTCCCCACACAAAATGCGCAGCAACATGAGAATTATACTGTTCAATGTAATCCAAATTTAGCTTTTCAGGTTCAATATATTCTCTGATGATTTGTTCTGAATGATAAACTATTAATTTTGCTCGATTTACAATCGCTCTTAGTAACATTTCTGGAGTTCGCGTTACATGGTAACTAGGAACTATGATTGCATCGTAGCTCCCATCAAATGTTTTTTCAAAAAAATCGTATGTGTCATTAGTTGCGATATAGTCTTGGTGTGTTATGGTTACTTTTCCTATATCATTTTCTTCAAATGCTTTTTGTAAACTAACTGCAAAATCTATTTCTCTTGAAACATGGTCTAATAAAATCTTGATTTTCATAGTTTTATAACAGAGTGGACTTCAGAAATGGGACTCGCTAAATATACCGAACGACTAAATCCAAATTTTTTATTAATTATTGTGATTTTAGTATCTATAGAAACTGGAGTCCTTCCTGTTTTTAACCTAGAGAAATTTCGGTTTTTGCTTTCACCTAGAAAGTAATAATTTTCATCTATATCTAGCCCCCTTACAAACCCTGGTAAAGTTGCTAAAACCTCAAAATTATTACCCAAAAAAGTACCTTTAAAGGAGTTCAACACTTTTAATCCGGTCTCGTCGCATGAGACGCTATGAGGCATTGTCAGGCTATTGATAATAGGCTTCATTTCACCTGATTTTAGATTAACTTCCATAATACCACCGTCAAAGCTATTTCTTTTCCAGTTACCCGTCAGAGAAAACATCGATACATAGGCATAATCACCAACTATATCGAGGTCATTACAATGGTGTTGCGCACTTTCAAATGAATCAATTTTATCGCTAAAGCGATACTCAAAAACTTCGTCCCCATTTTCATCTACACCAATTATTGCATCTTTGTAACTGGAAACTAGAACCCATAAATCATTATACTTTCTAATTCCGTGAGGTCGCAGTCCAGCTCTTAACTCTATAGTTTTAGTATGTTTAAATTCTGAATCTAAAAATACCAATCCCTTTCCTTGACATGAAAACACATACTCATTATCCACTTTAACTAAACCGTGGGTATTACCTTCATATATTTGAGTAATTTCCGGATAATTACTGGTCTCCTTAACATGATAAATACCTCCACCAGAGAACGATTCTGCGGAAGAAGGTAGCCCACTACTAATTAGAAAACTAAATTTACAGTCTTCTAAAGAGGCCATCTCCATTCTTTCGTTTAATAGAACCGCCACGTCCGCATTTACTCCCCATTGAAAGCCATAGCTTTCCAATTGCTTTTTTACTTCACTTATTGATGTTGTACAAACAATGACTTTATATTTATCGCTACCTCCCTTTAGGACTGAAGGTGGTTTTACTTCAACTCCATGAAAAAAGGAACCATGAAGGTCCAAATTGTTGTCAACAATAAATTCTGGATTAAAATTCATGTTTTTTTCTGCTACTGTACCACTACCAAACAAAATAACTTTCTTCACAATTCAGTCCTATATTTATATAAATAAACCTTTGCCAAACAATACATGATGATCAAGTGCCTCCGTAGATGGGCTTAATCTCTCATTTAATTCATTCGGCAAATCTACCTCTATTAAATCACTCTGCTCTTCAGAAAGATAACACTCTAAAGTAGACAATCTATGCTTGCAAAACCAATCATAACCGCTATTTGTGACATTTAACCAATCGAAAAAGGGCTTAATATTTACTTTTGAACTTCTGTATAAATTGCCTATTCGAATACCTTCTTCACTTTTCAATCTTCCGTGACGTATTTCTCGGGCAACATGATCATCTATTTTTCGATATCCAACTCTTTTAAGTTTTAATAGGTCATGAAGGTGGTAATAAACAGAGCTACCAGCTCTTTCATATACATCGAATGAAGAGGAGTTCCTTTCAGGTTTAAATCCAAAATCAACAACACTTTGGTTTTGAGCTAGTGGGTCCCAGCGAAAATAATTGCTTAAATAGATCCCTTTAACGCCACGACGTTCAAGTTCTGGTAGCTTAGGGTACTGATAATAATTTAAATGACGTAAATCAACCTGAGCACCGTTACCGATTAAATCGTCGCACTCTATTTCAAACAAGTCGTGCTGACGACGACTCCAACGACTCATTTCAACGGCGTCATAATGAGAAAATTTACCCACCTGTTCTACGGCTTGATTCTGTCCCCATATAATCAGAGGAATATTCCGTTCATAAGCAACGTGTACGGGGAAAGCTGTGTGTAACTGCAAAAATGGTAGCAAAATATTGTCAAACTTTCTCAACGACGTTCTAACAAGATCTTTATACACTCTAATGTCTGGATTAAAGACGAATGAATCTACATCAAAATGAGTAATCAACTGATGAAGGTTATGCCATCCTATATCATTTTTAAAATAGTCGTTGACACATACTACAAGTGGAGACAGGCCAAGTTCCAAAACTTTTGAAAGCGTGTAAAAATCTTCGGCGTCACCTATAACAGGGACAACGCAGTCGTATTTTTTATTCTGTTTTTTATATCTCCTAAGTAAACTCTCGAGCTCTATTCGCTTGTTTTCCCAATCAATAGCATCTTTCTCTCGATGCGTTAAACAACCGGAACATTCGGTACTTGTTATATTAATTCCAAATGGATGCATCTTGGGGTAGAGACATTTTGGGCAAGATCTAAGCATGTTTATATCCAAATATTGAATACTCTTGATGCAAAACTTTATTATCTATCAAAACCGAGGCAACTTTTTTTTGCCTTGCAATACGCAGTGTACTTGTTCCAACTCCACCACTAATTATAAGCTTGTCTGTAGCAAAAGGAATCTCTGATAGTATTGACCAATCAAATTGATCTCTAGAACCTTCATGGAACATATCAAATAAAATCACTTCGTTTGCTAGTTCATCAATAAATTGAGTATCAACGCTGGATAAAGGTAAATACTTCTCCTCAGATGAATGATAAACACATACTGTACCGTCATGGTAACCTATAGGTAGAAGACATTTAATAGCTTGATGACCAAATAAATCTTTTGCTAAGGTGACTAACTCATTCTTTTTTTCCAAAAAAGCTGATGAAAATATAACCCGCTCAATTGGTAACCCTTTAAGTAACTTGAGCTGTTCTATAGTACGAATCCCCCCTCCAAAACTGATAGGTGTCATAGTCTTTATCTTTCTCAGTATCTGGAGGTCCTGACCAAAGAGGCTTAATGTATCGTTTTTTCTAACAGGTCTAATAATTGCAACTTCATCACACTGATATTCTTCCAAAGAATCTAAAACACCCTGTAATGACCCTAAAGGGCGCATCATATTCCACCCGTAGGACTGAACACACAACTGCTCTTTAAGTAGCACTGTAGAACCAACTCTCATTTGTAACTCCTAAAGAATCATTGAAACTAATTCTAAACCAGTGATTTGGCTTTTCTCTGGATGAAACTGCATGCCAATGATTTTATCTTTCACCAGTAATCCGCTATATTTAGGCAAAGCATCTGAAACAGGGATCGAGAATGAATTCTCTTCCTTATTCACAAAACCGTATTCATGATTGTAAAACACTCTACCATCCAATATACGTTTTTTTGACAAGTTCATTTGCCTATTAAACGACTGTCCTTCTAGCTCATCTCGTCGGACGTATATTGGCTCCCAGCTATTGTGTGAGGCGTTACCTTGCAGACGTTCAACATAGCCATCTATAAAATTCAATCCTTCTACACCACCATCTTCTTCGGAATATGCAGACATAATTTGAAAACCTAAACAAATTCCTAGAATTCGGCCTCCTTTATCGACATGCTCAAAAATAGCTTCGTCAAAACGCCCTAGCTTAAGACGTTTCATGTAGGAACCTGCGGACCCCACACCAGGTAGTATTAGCAGAGTTGATTTAATATCACTCGCTTTGTTTAGTACCCTTGTCGAAATATTGGCTTTCTCAATCCAGTTTTTGATTGACTGGATATTCCCGCTTCCGACATCTAGAATATCAACCGACATAATCAACTCCGACAACAAACTTACGAATAGGTCTCGCTCCAGGAGAAATCTCAAAAATATCGCTATTTACCCATGAGTTAGCAGTATTCCAAAACTCAACTTCAGATATACCTACATAGTTAGAAAAACTCTGAATAATTCGGTCCGAGCATAAGCCATCGTATTGTTCAACAACTTTGATGGCTTGTTCCCTACTCATTTGACCTAAACGGATTTTTTCATTCACAGTATCAGTTGCACGACCAAAGCCAAACTTATAATATTTAAGCATCATATTGATATTAGTAAACTCTTCGTCCAACATTGAAGCGTTGGAGAGGTCTCCTGTCTCTAGTTCTTCACCGGGACGTAAAGTAAGCCCCTGTAATGAAGCATAAATAGAGTTATCTTCATTGCTCCAATCATCCCAAGCAGGCCCTAAGTAGAAAATGTTTATTTTTTTCTTCTCAAACTCAATTTCATTTGGATACAGGTAATGTTCTGCCAAATAGGCAGACTTCACTCCGTCCCTTAACCATTTGGTACCACCAGCTGTGAGAGTGTTTAACCGACGTAAATTATTTCCATCAAATTCGTCAAATCCCTCCACAGCAGCATCGCCAACCTGTAATGCTGGGTTTTCTCCCCAAAAAATCGTATTCACACCTAATTGAATGGCTAAGCGAGGAACCGTTGAAAACAACGACATTTCAGTTGATTTACACACATTTCCAAATTGTCTAAATGATTCAAGGGCAAGGTGGGCTGCAGTTTTTGGAGCAGGCGTCGCAACTATTATATCAAAACCTAACTCAATTAAATTGGATAGGTTCTTAGCACCGATCTTTGACATTTGCTTAGGAGGATAAGCACAGCATACTAATAAAGGCCTTAACCCTAGTCGATCCCGAACCCAGTGAGCCTGGCGAGTACTATCCTTTCCACCACTCACACCAACAATACAGTCATAGGCGCCTTTGTTGCGTTGTTTTTGTCTGCTTGTCCGAATTTTTTCTTGCAGTAGTTTTAGCTTTAATGCCTCATTACATTCATGCTCTGACTCAGAGTAATTGCAAGCAATGCATACTCCATCAGTAAATAACGAGTTGGGGCGAAGGTTTGTTGTTAGACACTTTTTACAATACTTCACAGACTAATTCTCTAGAAAGTCAAAACTCAATGCTGTGCCACGCGGAATATCTTTAACGACTTTTTTTCCGATCACTTTTTGAAAAAATTTGGGGGCAAGCCCGAAGCCTGGTCTGATGCTTTTTATATTTTCCGGTGAAATAACTTCACCCACAGCAATATCTTCGACTACGTATAGTGAACGTCTAAATTTAACATTTCCTTTTTCCGCTTCGGTACGGTCATAATTAACTTGACCTAATGCAAGCCAAGCAGTTTTGCTATCGGCGCATAGTTGAACTAATTCTTTGGGCTCCAAGGAAAAACTATCATCAGCACCGCCTCCACTTCGATCAAGCGTAACATGCTTCTCAATAACACAAGCGCCTAATGCTACAGAAGTAATCGCAGTAGCATTGTCAATTGTGTGATCCGAGAGCCCAGCAATGACATTAAAACGTTTAGCTATATCTGGAATAGTACGTAAGTTATACTGTTCTGCTGGTGCAGGATAACCACTTACACACTGCAGAACAACAAGTTCGTCACAACCATTGTCTCTTGCGGTTTTTATTGCTTCAGCAATTTCATCTTCATTTGCCATCCCCGTTGAAATAATCATTGGTTTGCCCGTTTTAGCAACGCGCGCAATAAGCGGTAGGTCAATCACTTCAAATGAAGCAATTTTGTAAGCTGGAGCATTTAGAGATTCTAATAAGTCTACCGCAGTGAAATCAAACGGCGAGCTAAAAATGGTAATGTCCAATTCCTTAGCTTTATCAAAAAGAGTTTGATGCCAATCCCAAGGCATGTGTGCACCTTTATAGAGTTGGTATAATGATTGCCCATCCCAAAGTCCCCCATGAATTTGAAAATCTTCAGAATCACAATCCATAGTAATTGTTTCATGAGTATAGGTCTGTAACTTTATCGCATCGGCACCTGCATCTTTGGCGGCTTCCATTATTTGGTAGGCACGGTTAATATCACCGTTATGATTAGCTGAAAGTTCAGCAATTATATAAGGAGGATAGGCGGAGCCAATTTTTCGGCCCGCGATACTAATATTTTTTTTCATCATTACTCCAGTTCAACTTGAAGGTTTAATATAGTTTTGGTTACCTACAGGTTTAAAGCCAGCTCTCAAAAATAATTTTCTTGATGCTATATTTTTATCCAAAATGGTAGCAAACAAATCGGAGTCACCGTGCAGCGATATGATTTCAGATAAAGCTTGGCCAGCCAATCCTTTGCCATGTTGCTCGGGTTCTATAAATACAGATACTAACAAGCCACTACACTTATCTATTTTATCTAGACGTAAAACACCAGCCTGTTGAACTTCGTTATTTGTTTTTCTTACTTCTATAATGTAAAAATAATTATCTGTGGAATTTAGCTTGGCCTCCATCCAAGCAACGTGTTCTTTATATGATGGAATTTTAGGGTTTAATGCAAAGCGCCTTGTCTCTGGTAGCTTTTGCCATAAAAACACTAGCTCAACATCAGCCTGCTCAGCTAAACGGCACCTAAAGAAACGTCCATTTTTCCTAGAGTTTGGCTCGGTACTTTCAGCCAAACGTCTGAATTGAGCTTGAAGGCGTTTAACCCCTAGTCCATCGCAAATTAACAAAGCATTTCTGCGATAAACCTCATAGTTATTAATTAGCTCTGTTAGTGCTGAACTAAACGTTTGATCTTCATTATTACTTAGATCTTTAAGCTCAACTTTAATGGCAGAACAGCGTTCAACTAAAGCCTGACAAACTTCACGTTGATTTTCTGCCAATGGGATAATAACACTAGGTAGGCCAAGACAAGCACGTTCCCAAGAAGTCGCCCCTGGTGCACCTATAGAAAGCGTATGTTCTAACATGAGCTCAGCCATATTATCAACGAAATCAAATTGTTTAATAAAACCTAAATGAGGATTAATCACTTCGATAACTTGTTGATAACTCGGCGATTGGGGGTTAATAACTACGCTAATAAATTCAATATTATCACTAAAACTACTGCTACTACTTTTATAGTCTATTAACGCCTCTAATACTTTAGTTGTGACATTTAAACTATCAATTCCGCCCATAGTAATAAGTATTTTGTGAGGGCTTTGATTAGACTTGTTTAAAGCTCTTTTTCTTATACGCGAAAAATCTTTTTTTAATAATGCGTATTCACTACCTGTTAAAATACACGATTGTGGTACAACAAGATTACGGTACTCATCAGGCTTTCTACCTAATGTTTGGTCTATAAGTAAATCGCAACTATGAGACCTCAATAAGTCATCTATAACTGCTAATTGACACTGAAAGTGGGCAATAATACGATTTTCCCAGTCAATACCAATGCCATAGTGATCAACTATCACTAAATCGGCCTGTTCGATTAACTCAATAAAATTTAATGAATCTTGCTCTTGAGAAACCTGCAACCATGCGTCATAGTCAGCCTGATGCTTAGGTGTAACTAGCGTTTTTAGTTTTGGTAATAAAGCAACCTCAAAACCTCTAGAGTTAATTAGTTTAGTTAAATCGCCAAGTTGAGGACGCATCACGAATTTGATTCGGTGGCCATCGGACTTTAAACCATCAGCTAAAGCCAAACAACGCATGACATGCCCAGTGCCAATAAAATTAGATGCATCTGTGCGAAAAACAACCTGCATTAGTTTACTCGATTTAACATCTTAAACATGACTTCTGCGTTAGTCCAATCTTCGATAGTATCGATATCCTGCACACTAATTCGCGGTAGCAACACCGCGCTAGATTGCGCAGAAAAAATAGCGTTTTCATCCAAAAATGCAGCTGCTTTACCCCAATAGAATTGCCCCGCATCATGATAAGCTTCCTCAAGATCTTGCGAGCGAGTATTAAGATGCTCTGGCATGAACATTTCGACAGAGCCACTCTTATTAAGCTTTAGCGCTCTTTGAATCGGAAAAGCATAAGAGGTTGCGCCAAAAGCGTAATTAAAATCACCTTTAACTAGTTGCTTATACCCTTTCTGCAAAATTTTGGCTGTTAAAAATGGCGCGGTGGCATAAATACAACAAACGTACTCAACTTTAATACTTCTATCAGTTAACCAACAAATTGCATGCCTAATGACATCCATAGTAGTTGCGTAATCGTCAGCTATCTTATTTGGGCGCACAAATGGGACTTCCGCACCATATTGCTTAGCAACACTGGCGATCTCTTCATCATCAGTCGAAACAATAATTTTGTCGAAACAATTTGAAGCTATTGCCGCCTCAATCGAATAAGCGATCAGAGGCTTCCCATGAAAAAGCTTAATATTTTTTCTAGGGATGCGCTTGCTACCACCGCGCGCGGGAATAATTGCTACTTTCATTAGTCTATTAATTTTGGTAGTAAAATGTCATTTAAGACTCTCACCACTTTTTGTTGTTGGTGATCGGTCATTGCATGGAACAATGGAATACTGACAGCTTGTTTATAGTAGTTTTCAGCCTCTATAAATTGACCAGATTTAAAACCTAGTTTTTTATAGTAAGGCTGAGTATGAACAGGAATATAATGCAAGTTAACACCGATCCCAAACTTTCTTAATTGCTCAAAAAACTGTTTGTGAGTTATTGTAACTTCATCTAGCTTAAGTTTGATAACATACAAATGTCGTCCAGAATAAGAGTCTTCTATTTGAAAAGGTGTGATTATTGGTAACCCTTTCAAAAACTCATCATATCGCACAGCTAACTCATTTCTTTTGGCTACAAAAAAATCTAACCGGGTCATTTGGCTTACGCCCAAAGCAGCCTGCATTTCGGTCATACGGTAGTTAAAACCTAATTCAACCTGTTGATAATACCACCCACCGTGAGAATTTTCGGTCATTAAAGAATCGTCTCGGGTAATTCCATGACTACGCAACAAATCCATTTTTTGAGCTAACTCAGCCGAATTAGTCGTGGCAACACCACCTTCCGCTGTGGTTACAATTTTTACTGGGTGAAAACTGAAGACGGTGATATCACTATACTCGCAATTACCTATGGGTCTATTTTTATATTTACCGCCAATCGCATGAGAAGCATCTTCTATTATTGCGAAACCATACTCTACCCCCAGCGCATGGATCTTTTCCATCTCACAAGGTTGACCACATAAATGAACAGGAATAACGACCTTGGGTAGTGGCAGATTATTTTGTTTGGCATAAGATAATTTTTGACTTAGTTTATCAGCAGATAAATTATAAGTTTGGTTATCAATATCAACAAAATCAACATCAGCGCCGCAATAAAGTGCACAGTTTGCAGACGCCACAAAAGTTATTGGTGTTGTCCAAACTTGATCCCCTTTTCCTACTCCCAATGCCAGACAAGCAATATGTAATGCTGAAGTTGCCGAATTAACTGCCAATGCGTGTTGCGCATTAACAGCTTTTTTTATGGCATTTTCAAAGTTAGGTACTTGAGGGCCTTGAGTTAAAAAGTCTGAGTTCAAAACACCAGCTACAGCAGCAATATCTTGTTGAGTTATTTCTTGTTTACCGTAAGGGATCATAAGCGTATCTTTGTGATGAATTAAATTGAAAAACTTGAGTCAACATGTTCAACGATTAGTTGACGCAAAGACTCTACAGTTTCCCATTCGGTGTTAGTTCCGGAATTATATTTAAAACCGAACGGCACTTTAGTCGCTCCATGATGTTTAATAAAATCTTCTTCTGAATGAATAAATGATACAGAAGGTAGAATCGCATAGTAGCGTCCAAAATCTATCGTATTTAGCGAGTCAGTATCAGTAATCATTTCTTCGTGTAATTTTTCTCCTGGACGAATTCCAACAACCTTTATTTTGCAATCAGGCGCAATAGCAGCTGCAATATCAGTAATTTTATAAGAAGGTATTTTAGGAACAAAGATTTCACCTCCTATATGATTTTCTAGCGCGTACATCACCATATTTACCCCATCTTGTAATGAAATATTAAAGCGCGTCATTTCTTCATGAGTGATAGGTAATACACCTTCTTTTTTCTTATCGATAAAAAAAGGAATAACAGAACCTCGAGAGCCCATTACGTTACCATAACGGACAACACTAAACTTAATATCCCTAGAACCGCGAATATTATTAGCGGCTGCAAATAGCTTATCTGAAGCTAGTTTAGTTGCACCATATAAATTAATAGGAGCGCAAGCCTTATCTGTTGATAACGCAACAACATCTCTCACTCCACAAGTAAGAGCAGCATGAATTACATTTTCGGCACCATCGATGTTAGTACGAATACACTCTGTTGGATTGTACTCTGCAGTATCGACCTGTTTAATTGCAGCCGCATGAATAATAACATCAACACTTTCACAAGCTTGAGTCAAACGGTCTCTGTCTCTCACATCACCGATAAAAAACCTTAGCTGTGGATAATCACTTGTTGGATATATTTGCCTGATCAAAGATTGCTTTAATTCATCTCTTGAATAAATTACAATTTTCCCAACATCAGGATAATTCTTTAATATGGTTTGGATAAATTGCTTACCAAAGGATCCTGTCCCCCCTGTTATTAGTACTCTTTTCTTATTTAGCATGATATCTCCGATAACTAAACCAAGTTTTTAAACCAGTTAAAAATTTAACTTCTTTTGCCATTAACACATTCCAAACTATCATCGTGAAGGAAGTTGCTACAGCACCTCCAATTTCCAAATGATTCGGCACCAAAAGTATTAGCAACACGATATTAATAACTAATGAAATTACTAATGATTTTAGCGCCTTTTTTTCGTTATGGGTCATATAAAGAACTACTCCTACAGAGCCCATAAAAACATTTACAAATTGTCCAACACACAAAATAACTAGAACGGGATATGCATCTATATACTCAGAACCGAAAAGTAGACCTATAATAAACCTGCCAAAAAATATTAAAACAAGTAATATCGGCAATGAAACTAGTAAATTCAATTGAACGCTTTTAGTAAGTAGTTCTTGAGTTTTGCTCATATCCCCCATCTTAAAAAACCTAGCCACATTAGGCATAATTACAATGTTAATAGACGACAACCCTAATGAGATTAGTATAGTAGCTTGCATTCCAACTTTAAAATAGGCTACTGACTCCGAATTACCTAATAAGCCTAAGAAAAAAACAGCGAGCTCCGTATTAAAAGTGCTGATAATTACTATTAGTGCCATGGGAAGCAATGACGAGTTCCATGTTTTTTTGTTATATCTTTTCGGGGATTTTTTAGTTTCCTTTCTAATAATATTCAACAATAGCATTACGCTTAATAAAAATGCGCAAAATGAAGCAATAATTGTTACTAAAACTAACTCTTTAGATTTAAACTCTATCTCCAAGAAAATCATTATGGACATTAATGATAAAACTATGATTGGCAAGAATATTTCCATTGGCAGCAAAGAGATACTTGGTCGTCTCAAACCTTTTAAAATAGCGGCATGTTGAGCTATCCCCCCTCTAAGAGGAATAAGGCAAATCGCAACCCACAACAACCTCTCTATATCTGCGTCAAAAACCTCGAGGTAAAATCCTGTTAACATCAGGCCTATCATAAAACAGGATACTTTGACTATGTACCATCTCGACCAACTAATAACTCCACATAGTAACCCCCATTTTTTCTCTAAGTGATAGTTAGCAATCTCCCTCACAAGTAAGTTAGGTAATCCCGCCGCAGCAGGAAGTCCTACTATAAGGATAATTGACATTATATAAGTATACTTCCCAAACTCTTCAGGACCTAAATAACGAGCAAACATTATCCCCGAAATAGCTATAATTCCTCTGCTAAGCAACTGCAAACCAGCAGTACCTAGAAATTTACTAACCAGTGAGTTCACTTACTTCCCATACATGCTATTGTTATACAACTTGAATTTCATACGGTCAATATATACATACTTAGAATTACTATTAACCTGAAAATTCTTCGACTTGCTTCAAAATTTTTTACGTATACTACAATCTATGTAGCACAAGGCTAAACCCATTCACCTCAATAAATATCTCTACTAAAATTGAATTATTAGCCTCAGGTTTAGTGGCTAATTATTTGTTAACAAAGTACCTGAGCAATGTAACAAGTACCGAGAACATTCCACCCAAGATCGTTGCTAATACAGTTATTAATGCACGTTTTGGACTTGTTTTTTCTTCTGCTACTTTTGGTGCACTTATGGTCTTGAAGACATACTCTTCACTGACTTCCGCCAACATCAAAGTTTTAGTTTGCTCTTCAATTAGTTGATAAAAAACGCCCTGCATGTCAGCAATATTTGTCTCATTGATTTTATTATTCAGGTAGCTAATACTTTTAGTCGCTTCCTTTCTCTCTTGTGTTTGAATGTGAGCATTAATCGCTCTGATCAGTTTTTCGGTCCATTGTTTGGCAATTTTTGGTGAAAAGAACTCAACAGAGATACTAATCAAACCGCTTGTTTTATCTTGACTAACAGTTACTTTTTCTTTGAATGATTCGTACAATTCCCAACCACTAGGTTGCAACTTTTGTCCTCTACTAGGATGGTAATCCCGAACCCACTTCTGAGCTTCAACATCATACAAATCAGGATTTATTCTTAATGTATCGGTAGCTCTATCCCACCCATCAGCTGCAAACACTTCAACCTCAATATGATTATCCACAATAAATTTTTCGAGAAAACCCCAGGTTTTCATAATTTCCATAGCAATAACAGTTTTATCTTCTGCGCCACCACCACTAAGATTTATGCCCGCTAGAGATGCTAGGCCACCAAATTGTCCAGCTAACTTACTTAACTGCGAAGAACTTGAACTTGATGCAGGAGCTAGTACCGCTGTTGATTTATATTCGTCTGGAAGAGAAAGAGCGTAAAGTACAGAAGCAACAGAGAAAACAAATGTAATCCCAATGATTAACCATTTACCGGACCAGATGGCGTTCCATAATTCTTTTAAATCGATCTCATCATCCGATTGAAAAGAATCAGGAGCTAGGAGCTGGGAGCGGGATGCTAGGATAGAGATATCAGCTTCGAGTCGCTGATTGCGAGCTTCGAGTTGATTTAGCTTTTCTTCTAGGTTTTTGTTGTTTTCTTCGTTCATAGTGTTTTTGGGTTTCGTTCCTATTCCAAAAATCAGGAGCTAGGAGCTGGGTTATGGGAGCTAGAATAGAAATATCAGTTTCTAGTCGCGAGTTTCGGGCTTCTTAAGAGCTCATTAACTCTCCAAATTAACTTCCAAATCAATTCTGAGAATTTTTCAGCCTTTCTATTCTGTTACGCGTCCATGCTGGCTTTCTTCTTGTATCTAAAACAGCATAAACTCGAATAAAGTCTGTATCTTGTTTGTAATATACAGCGAAAGGAAACCGTTTAGCATACATTCGATATAATCCAGAGTTGACGACTTGGTGAACACCAGCATAAATTAATAACGAATCGATTTCTGAGAACAATGAATCTAAAAAATAACTTCCAAGTCCCCTCTCACTACTTTCATAAAACTTAGCACCATCAGACAAGTCCTTTTTGGCTGAATTCAAAATTTCTATTTTCATTTTAACGACTTACGAATTTCGTCCTTGGCTTCATTCCAGTCAGTGAAATTGGATTCGATATTAGCTTCTTCAACTCGATGCTCAAGCACATCTTCATGCCACTTGGGAGAATTGATTTCTTTGGACTCATGACAAAGCTCATCCCAAAGCAATTCCATAGTCGCCAACTTTTCCTTAAATGTCATTTCTTTGATTTGTGAATTAATGTTCATCAGAAGTTCCTCGCTATAAAAGGTTATATCGCCTAAAAACACTATCTCAATCTACCTCAGCCCTAACTAGTAAAATGTTATTCGAAATTCAATATGCTCAACAGTCAACAATCATATATAGGTAACTATCTCGCTTCGACTCCGCTCAGCGAACTTGGTTGTCTAAACTAGTAACCCGCTACTAGCGACTCGTAACTATTTCTCTAAAGATAATAACTCCATGAAGCTGAAGCTCTTACTCTTTCTGATAACCGTCCGAGTCCATCAACAATTTCATCAGTCACTTCTACGCCGATATTAAATCGATGCTTCTTGCTAGCCTGATAATCCCAATTGAGTACCATTCGATTGGTGTCAACCGCTTGACTATTTATAGAATGTACTAAATCGGTTCCCGTAGCATTTCCTAGTTGGTTTATCTTCAGTTTTTGAAACTTAACTTGTATAGCCTGATGGCGCGTCAGGTTTCCAATCAGACTAAACGTCAACGCTTTAGAATCATTATCAAAAGTCGAACCAATTGCTCTTTGATTATATCTATATCCTGATTGATAGTAGTCATTTTCATACGCAACATTAATCTCCTCATCACTGGGATATGTTTTACTAGACTCCAATATCACTCGCCAATCTTGCTGAAATAATTTGAAAGAGCTTGTTAATCCAAATTGCTGAGTCGAGAAGTTCGCTTCTTGACCTTCATCAGTAACAGAGAAATAAAAGTTTGTTGGAATTGGTGATGGTAAGCTCCAACGTAAATCTAAACCATTTATTTGTTTGCTGTCTCTGTTTAGGCTTTCGTCAATTCCGTCATAAGAACCACCGGAAATGGTTGTTGTTCGTAAACCAACCTCTAACCATTCAACAGGTTTTGTTGTTAAGGAAAAGCCCGCTAAAGTTGGATCAGATATAAATCGGCTATCATCCAGCTGACCAACAAAACCTGAAATACTAAACGGCCCTATCCAACTTAACCAAGGCGAGTCGATGGCATTAGGATAATTTCTATCTACACTTATCGCTAATGGCGAGCGAGCATTATTTGAGATTAAATTAGCAGAGTCCCAACTGGCGCCCCACCACTTTTCAACCTTACCAACGCTGGTAACCCAATTACCCCATACTCCAGCGATATACGACCCGTCGTAGTGCAAAGTATCTTCATCAAATGGATTTACTACTCGATTAACTTGAAGATTCCAGGCAAAATATTTATTCATACTGGCGCTATTGGCAGTCACTTCAATTTCACTTCTAGCTGAATCGCCAAAACTGCGAAGGACTTGTTCAGAGCTTGCAACGGATAGTTTCAAAATCTTTTTGCTTTCATTTCTTAAAGCGCGTTTACCAGCACTTTTTACACGCCAAAAAATATCTTTGTACTCCTGACCGATATTTCTAATGTCGTGCTTGTCGATCTCTTTTATTATCCCTGCCCACATCAAAGGATAGGTGGTAATTGGCGTTTTAATTAATCCTACGTCCGCTAAAGTTTCTAAGTCAGAGCGCAAGCTTAGATCTTGGGTTGAGATCCAAGGGGCCGCGCTTATTGATATGGAGCTAAATAATAAGATAGTGATAATAGTCAGCTTCATTAATTTAATTTCGATCTACGTTTACGCTAGTTGCTAGTTGCTAGTTGCTAGTTGCTAGTTGCTAGTTGCTAGTTGCTAGTTGCTAGTTGCTAGTTGCTAGAAATTTTACTTTCGTAAACTTTTAATCAAACCACCTATCATTTTTGCAAGAGCCCTAGACTCTGCCATCCACTCTATTCCAGTATCTTTTTCTATGTATCCGATTTCAACACCTATATCTACCTGCGTATAAAGTTCGCCCAAAGACCCTTTTGATATAGTTAAAAAGCGAATTTTTTCCTTAATATAGTCTTTCTCTAACCCTTCCGCGATATTTGAAGGGACGGAAAGTGAACACCTAGTTATTTGATCTCGAAAGCCATAATCAGATATTTTCTTGCTATACCGATATACTGCTATAGAAAGCTTTCTACTTCTTTGCCAGATTTCCAGTTTGGTAAACTGCAACTGATACCTCCTTGTATCATTTATTACATATTTTTTGTTTCTAAGTTGGAACCACGAGCAACTAGTAAACTAGCCTCGCGCAACTGTCTTTTCCCTACTAGAAGCTTTGTTCGTCCTTATCTTTCTCAACTCGCAACCCGTAACTCGTCACTAGTAACTATCTATTCCCTAAAGCGAGTTAACCGCAGCAGCACCTAACGCTAACTGATAAATAATTTGGCTAACATTGGTCCATAATGTCAGTGTTTTTAGTCTTTCAGTGTCTAAAGGAATGACGATGGTATCCCCGGGGCTTAATTCAGAGTTCTGGTGAGTTAACCAACCACTTTGATTGGGGAGGAATACCGAACCATCGGCTTTTACCACGTAGATTCTATCTTCATCAGCACGAGCAGATAAACCACCACTTTTCTCTAAATAGTCATTGACCGTCCATTGGCTATGAAACAAGTGTGATGCGGAATGTTGCACTTCACCCAACACGGAAACTTCTTGTCGAAGCGTCGGAATAATCAATCTGTCGAGATCTTTCAATTGAATATCTTCAGTTTTACCTGACATGATATCGTCCAGGGAAATAACTAATCTTCCGAGTGCTTCAGTATCGGCCAAGGCGTTAAGTAATCCTTCAGCATCTTTAAGTGAAGAACCCTGCCCTGCAGCGGCATCTTCTAGCTCACTTGCAGCAATATCTTCTCTTAATTGATCTTTCAATGTTTCTAGTTGTTTAGCTTCTTGTATTTTTAAATCAACTCTTGTGAATACAGCTGCGCGCGGGTGAGCTGTTGCTGTAAATCCACCAGCTCTGTGAACCACCTGAGAAAGTGTCTCGCCTTGCCTAAACTCGTATTCCCCAGGGAATCTAACTTCTCCTTCTAGCGTTATCATCATATGTTCGCGGTATTCTGGGGTTGCATAAACACTCAACTTGTCTTTTGGCGCCAATTGATAGGAATTAATTCCCATTAATTGCTCCGATAGATTTACGTTCACATGTTGAATCGTCGCAATTTCAGCATTGGATAGGTCCCTTGTTGTAACTTCAGCGTTACCTAAATAAGAAGCTTCTTTAAGTCCACCCGCCAACAAAATTAAGTTGCGAATGTTCATACTTTTGGTCAGAGGATAAGTCCCTGGGTAACGAACATTTCCCGCAATTTCAACGGTTTTAGACAAAGCGCCACCAGAGTTTTGGTCCTTAATTTGCTGAATGATAGACTCTAGTTGCTCTACTCTGGTCCCGTCTTGTAAGAAAGTGTAGACAGTATCGAGTGGCTGCAAAATAATATCTTGTCCACTGTTACTTTTGTTTTCTAATACATGCTGTAAACTAAATTGAAGTACCGATATTTTTCGGAATGGCATTTCTTTTCTTATAACCAAACCAGCATGCAGGTCAACACCTTCTTTAAAGTCTTTTACGGAGTGAATTACTTGAGAAAGCCTTAATCCTTCGCGCCATTTGATATTTCGTTCTCGATGAAAAGCCCCCGCCAATTCAACAACATCTTCAAACTCTTCTAGCACAGTGCTTACTTCTACTAGGTCGCCATTTTTTATTTGGGTGGACTTATCTTTATTTTTACTCAAGTCAACATCTAAGACCGTGGTAAACCCGTTGCGACTTTTTCGGGTAATGTGCGAGATATTAGGGTATGCATTGGCCGAGTATCCACCAGCAAGACGAATTAAATCTTTAAGTGATTTTTCCTTCTTGAGTTCATAAATGGCGGGTCGTTTTACTTCACCTTGAATTCCTGCTGTTGTTCCGACTGTTGGAATATAAATCACATCACCGGGCAATAAATGTACGTCATTTCTAGTGTCCCCTTTTTGCAAAAGGTCATAAAGATCTAGCGTGGTTATCACTTTGCCCTGACGTTTCAATTGGATATTTCGTAGCGAACCAATATCGGTAATACCACCACTCGCAAACAAAGCATTAGTCATGGTGGATAATGAGCTTACAGTGTATGAACCTGGCTTAAATGCTTCTCCCAACACGAAAACTCTTATTGAGCGTAACTCCCCCAAAGAGATAACAGCGCGAACACCAATCATTTGGTCGGTTACTTTTTGTTGAATCAGAGATTTGGCCGCGGAAAACTGCAAACCTGCCACAGAAATAGGTCCTAAATTCGGAAAACTAATCGAACCATCTCGATCAACTGAAAGTTCCATCGATTCATTGACTTTTCCAAGCAACTGAACCTTCATAGTATCACCAGGCCCAACCAAGTAATCGACAGGTATTGGAATATCGGTTGCAGGAGCGAAAGTAGTCGGAATTCCGGCAAAAAGCTCATAGCCGTAGCGTTTTAGCTCTTCTGAATCTAACTCTTCACCTTCATTTAACTCATTATTCAAATTTTGTTGTGCAAATCGGTCATCTTCTTGCATACCTTCAGGTATCAATACACCGCGCTCATCGGTTTGCAGTTCCGAACCTCTAGGTAGCACCGTTTTAATATCTTCCTGGGCTTTGTTTCGTTCAGACAAATCCAAGCTACTTAGTGAATTACAAGCAGAATCGATATCATAACCAGCGGCTTTCGCCATTTGGCGCTGCTGAGCCGTAATATTTTTACATTGAGCTTCAAGCTTGCTGGTATCAATTTCCGCTGCTGCAACATTGGAATTAAAAGTCACTAAGCTACAAGCCAATAATAACTGCAGAGTTACTAATGTTCGCTTTTTCAAATGCTTAATTAAATTTAGATGTTGTTCATTTGCCATAAATGTTCCACACGTTCTTAAAAACTGAATCGAGAATAATTTCTGAGTCTAATTTCTTTAGTCTTTGATGATAATGGCTAAAAAGCATTGAACCTGCTGCTAGAGCAGGTTATCGGTTTGTGCGCATCTAGCCTTTAGACACGCTACCGCCCTAGAGTTACGGTCTCTCTATAACCGATATGAATGATTTCTAACTTTTAGATCGTGGCCCAATCGAGTCAAGCCCGCAAAATAAGCAAGAGCTTTTAATGCATGAATAATGGCGGAATGGTTTGATGGTGCAGAAATACCACTGAAAAAACAGAATGCGAGTACAATCAACTCAATTCCTGTCATCCTTGTAGCAATATCTAAACCGTTTTGGCTTGCGCCTTTAACTAGCTAGTCTAAACAAACATGTTTTAGCATGAAGCCAGTTTTCCTTTTACTTTGAACCATTATTGTTATGTTTTACCTTCTCGGCTGGTGCCAGTTAAGGTTAACGTCTCAAAAAAAGTACAAAAATCGGCCAACTCGTTGATTTTGTGAGGCGAATTATACACGAGGAAAAATACCAGATGTAGTTAAAATTTCGTTAAAAACTGTAAAATATGGGATTAAAACAGGAATAATTGTGCGGAAGTTGTTATTCGAGCACGATTTGCTCATTTTCGACTTTTAATCGGTTCGTTTTCCCCAAAAACTCAATCAAAATCAACGAGCGACTTTCACCGTCCTCTCTTTCAAAAACAGCCTCCAGCCCTGCAAATGGACCAGCAAGAATTCTAACTTTTTGTCCTGGCTCGATTCGATTGATAACTAGATCAGATTGATCTAAATCGGCATGAATTAATGAGTCAACCAAAGCAGTTGGTAACTTAGCGACATTACCCGAAAAGCGGATCCAATCGCGAATGCCACGAGTTGACCTGACTTTGTGCCAGTTAGGATCTTGTTGAGAGAGGCAAATAAACAAATATCCGCTAAATAGCGCTTCTTGCTTAATTACTTTTTTGCTTCTAATAAGGCGTTCGATCTTCACTAGTGGACAATAACAATGGATACCTTGATTCCTAAGGTTTTCGACAGCTCTCAATTCTTGACGCGGTTTAGTGGCAGCTAAATACCATTCGATTTCGGGAGAACCGCTATCATCCGCTTGGTTACAAGAAAGCTCAGGCTGAGTGCGGTGTTTGTCGCTCATATTAACTAATACTCAAGATTCTTCATTGGGCTTGGCAGTCAACTTATTTGGCTCAACGACACTATAGTTTTTACTTTCTAAATGGGCTAGCAAGCCTTCAACTCCCTTTTGATGGAGAACTTGGCGATACTCGTTCTTTTTTAATTTGACGTAGCTAACGCCCTCCACAAAAACATCATAAAGTAGCCATTCTTGACCTCTGTTGGCCACTTTAAAATGGATATGAAAAGATGGCAAATAGATAGGTTCTAGTAAAATGGTAATCTGGCCTTTGTCGGTTTTGCCTTTGTTGCTTAATTGAGCTTCAACAAAACTGGCTCTTTGGCCGTCATACAGGTTGATCCCTTCCCGAACATAGCGGTGCATCGTATTAACAAATGCGTCTTTAAGCTTTTGAATTTCTTCCGGTTTTAATGATTTCCATGTTTTACTACCAACTAACAACCTAAGGGTTAATTCAATATCCCAGTAAGGTAGTATTTTATCGTTTACAAAGGCCTTTAGCAGTCTGTGTTCTGCCTTAAGACTTTGATGTTGATTGAGTAAGGTATTATCGATGCGCTCTAAAACCGACTTGAATCGATTTTCAACCTGTTTTTTTAAATCAGTTTGAGATATCGAGTTGACGGGCTTTTTATCAGCCAATACATCATTACTTAAAAAGCTAAAAGCGATTATAAGTATGAAAAAATTTAGCAAAGGTTTCACAGGGAATTCCCGACGAAGTAATTCAGCGGACATTATAACGTTTAGTCGACTGAATGGCATCTGAACAACGGTTGATTTTTTGAAGCATGGGAAAAATGGTGGACCTAGAAAGACTCGAACTTTCAACCCCCGCCATGTCGAGGCGGTACTCTAACCAATTGAGCTATAGGTCCATTACTGAATGAATTGATTTTCAGACGGCGCGAATAATATCAGATCGATGATTTAGTGCAAGAGTTTTGTTGGAATAATATATGTTGCGGGTTGCGGGTTGCGGGTTGCGGGTTGCGAAATAATTTTAACTTTACTCCTTGATAGAAGACATGCACAAAACTTTATACAGCATTTATCTAGCCACTAGTAACTAGCAACTCGCATCTATGTTTTACTCAAACCCATAAGGGTTTTGACTCTGCCAACGCCAGGTGTCTGCTATCATCTCATCTAAGCCTTTCGTTGCTTGCCAACCCAGAACCTCTTTTGCCTTGCTCGGATCCGCCCAGCATTCGGCGATATCGCCCGGTCTGCGTTCGATAATTTCGTAGGGAACAGCTTTTCCAGATCCTTTTTCAAAGGCTTTAACCATATCCAATACAGAATAACCCTTACCGGTTCCTAAATTCAGGGTAGTTACCCCTTTTAATTGAGAGATCGTTTGGATTGCTTTTACATGGGCATCTGATAAATCGACTACATGGATGTAATCTCTAACTCCCGTTCCATCGGGTGTTGGGTAATCATTACCAAATATTGATAGCTTTTCTCGCTGACCAACGGCGACTTGGCTGACATAAGGCATCAAATTATTGGGAATACCCTGTGGGTGTTCGCCAATGTTCCCGCTTGCATGGGCTCCGACTGGATTAAAGTACCTTAGCAAGATTATCTGCCAATCACTGTCAGAAACAGCCTGATCTCTCATGATCTCTTCGATAAACAACTTGGTTCTACCGTAGGGATTAGTGGCCGAAGTTGGAAAATCCTCTCTTATCGGTACGCTGGCTGGATCACCATAAACAGTCGCGGAAGAACTAAAAACGATTCGCTTACAATTATTTGCCTGCATGACTTCTAATAATGCGATGCTGCCGTAGACGTTGTGATGATAGTAAGTCAGAGGTATTTGCGATGACTCTCCGACCGCTTTTAGCCCTGCAAAATGTACCACAGCGGTAAATTCATGTTCATCAAAGACCTTCTGCAGCGCGGCTTTATCGGTAATATCGACTTTATAAAACCGAATATAATGATCGGTTAGTTTCTCAACTCTTCGAAGCGACTCCAGTGAGGAGTTAGAAAGGTTGTCAACCACAACGACTTCAAATCCAGCTTCTATGAGCAATAAACAAGTGTGGCTACCTATATAGCCGGCTCCGCCGGTGACTAGTACTTTTTGAGACATAAATATTAGATTCCAATCTGACTATTCGGATAGATTTTTCCTTGGTCTAAATTTGTTGGCGGACATATTGCAGCTCTGTATAAATTCAACCAATCTAAAACCGTTCGACAATATTTTAGCACAGGCGCATGAACTCTCCATGGTGATTAACCAATTATTTGGTTTCAAGCTGGTTCTAAATTTCGATTAGCAAACCAACTAAAAAAGCCTCTTGCTAAAGCTAGACAAGAGGCTTTCAAAGTTAGAGTTTGATTGCTCAAAGTTTAGTGATTGTACCAATGATGATTAGGCTAGAAAACAAATTCTCCGTCTTCGACATCGAGAGAAACCACATGACCATGCACAATTGAGCCACTTAATAGCTTTTCGGCCAATGGATTTTCAATCCATTGTTGAATCGCTCTCTTTAAAGGCCTTGCACCATAAACCGGATCAAAACCTTTTTCTGCGATTAGTGATAGAGCTTCTTCAGTGAACTCAAATTGATACTCATTATCAGCTAGACGCTCGCTTAATCGTTGCAACTGTAAACGAGCAATCTGCTTAACATGCTCTTTTTCCAACGAATGAAAAATAACAGTCTCATCGATCCTATTTAGAAACTCAGGTCTAAAGTAATCGCCTATCACTCCATTAATCTTATTTTTTAACTCCTGATAGTTCTTCTCCCCAGCCGATTCCATAATTAGATCTGAACCTAAGTTAGATGTCATTATTATCACGGTGTTTCTAAAATCAACGGTTCGCCCTTGCCCATCGGTAAGCCGCCCGTCTTCCAGTACTTGCAGAAGAATATTAAAGACATCAGGATGCGCTTTTTCTACTTCATCAAGTAAAATAACTGAATAGGGTTTTCTGCGAACTAACTCTGTCAAATATCCGCCTTCGTCATAACCAACATAACCTGGAGGAGCCCCGATTAATCGGGCGACTGAATGTTTTTCCATAAATTCAGACATATCCACACGAACCATGGCATCTTCTGAGTCAAACAAGAAATTCGCTAACGCCTTGCTCAGCTCTGTTTTACCGACACCAGTTGGCCCCAAGAACAAAAACGAACCATTAGGACGATTAGGATCCGATAAGCCCGCTCTTGAGCGCCTTACAGCATTTGATACAGCTGAAACGGCTTCATGCTGCCCAATTACACGAGTATGTAGGTGCTGCTCAATTTGCAACAGCTTCTCCTTCTCACCTTCCAACATTTTGTTAACAGGAATACCCGTCCACTTGGAAACGATTTGCGCGATTTCATCTTCACTAACTTTATTTCTCAACAAAGTCATTTCCTGCATTTCAACTTGGCTTGCCATATCGAGTTGCTGTTCAAGTTCTGGAATTCGGCCATATTGCAGTTCCGACATTCTTGCCAAATCACCAGCTCGTTTTGCCGATTCTAAATCAATTCTTGCTCGTTCTAGATCGGTCTTTATAGTTTGAGTTCCATGCACTGCCGCTTTCTCAGCTTTCCATACTTCGTCTAACTCAGAAAACTCTCTCTCCATTTCACTGATCTTTGATTCCAATTCTTCTAAACGCTTTAATGAACTTGCATCGCTCTCCTTTTTAAGCGCTTCTCTTTGGATTTTCTGTTGTATCAACCTTCTCTCTAGACGGTCCATCTCTTCCGGTTTAGAGTCAATTTCCATTCGAATAAGGCTGGCAGCTTCATCAACTAAATCGATTGCTTTATCGGGTAGTTTACGATCGGATATATAACGATGAGAGAGCGTCGCAGCAGCAACAATTGCAGGGTCTGTAATATCCACACCATGATGAACTTCATAGCGTTCCTTTAAACCACGTAATATTGCAATAGTATCTTCAACTGTCGGTTCACCAACTTGAACCTTTTGGAATCGTCTTTCAAGTGCTGCATCTTTCTCCACGTACTTTCGATATTCGTCAAGAGTGGTGGCTCCCACACAATGTAATTCTCCGCGAGCCAGTGCAGGTTTTAACATATTTCCAGCGTCCATCGAACCTTCCGACTTACCCGCTCCTACCATGGTATGAATTTCGTCTATGAACAAAATAATTTGACCTTCCTGCTTCGACAAATCACTCAGGACGGCTTTTAGACGCTCTTCAAATTCACCTCTGAATTTAGCGCCTGCGATTAATGCGCCCATATCAAGGGAAAGAACTCGTTTACCTTTTATTCCTTCAGGAACTTCGCCATTCACAATACGCTGTGCAAGCCCCTCGACAATGGCTGTTTTACCAACGCCAGGCTCACCGATCAGTACTGGATTATTTTTTGAACGTCGTTGTAGGACTTGAATAGTACGCCTTATTTCATCATCTCGACCAATTACAGGATCTAGCTTTCCTTGCTCCGCTCTTTCAGTTAAATCGATAGTGAACTTATCCAGAGCTTGGCGTTGTTCTTCCGCATTAGGATCATCTATTGATTGCCCGCCACGAACTTGCTCTATGGCTTTCTCGATAGCTTTCTTATCAGCGTGCAAGTCTCTTAAAATATCGCCTAACATTCCTTTGTCATCTATTGCTGCTAATACAAAAAGTTCACTTGAAATGTATTGATCTTTTCGTTCTTGCGCTAACTTATCACAGTGATTGAGGACCCTTCCCAAGTCATTGGATATATGTACCTCTCCAGGGTTACCTTCAACTTGTGGTAGGCGATCCAAAGCCTCCGCCAACTGAGATCTTAAGCTATGTAAATTGATGTCAGTTTGTGCCATTAAATGACGCACGCTGCCGCCATCTTGGTTAATTAGCGCGGTCATCATATGAACCGGTTCTATAAATTGGTGCTCTCTGCCAATAGCCAATGATTGTGCGTCAGCGATTGCCAGCTGGAATTTGCTAGTCAGTTTATCCATTCGCATGGGAATACCCCTATTAAAATTAAGTTACTCAAATTATGGGGGCGTTAGGGGGTAATTCAAGTGATTAAAACAATTAAGATATTGACTAGACTAAGATAAATAGTCGAGGCAAAAACCAAGTAGCCTGTTATAGCGAGCCGTCGGCGATTATTTTTTCTAAGGCTTGAAATTCTTTTTCAGTATATATAGAAGCATATTTCAATGTGCCAATTATTTGCTGCGGCGTATAAATCTTTGCTCTTCGTTGAAAGCCCGCTCGGGTATTTCTAAATACTTGAAATCGCTCGTGCGTATTTATTAGGTTAATTAACGTCTTTATAGATTCTGAAAAATCATTAAAACGATGCAGCTTTCGACTATCCGATAAATTATCAACTTTTTGGCCTTGTTTTACTAGCGGTTGACAATCTAGTAGTAGACAGGTCTTTAGAAAGTAGTTGTTTGTGTACAGCGCCTTTTTCGAGCGCCCCCAGTTGGATTCCAAAGCAGCCATTGCAACTACAATAGATGAGTCAACGGTTAGCATACGTTGCCTTAACTGCTCTATTTCCGAGTCATAGTTTTCAGCAGATATTTTAACGTTCACGTGATACTCTTGGTACAAACGTCGTAGTTTTTTCAGATCAGAATTACTGTGAAAGGACTGGTTAGCTAACCGCTGATTCAACTTTTCTAATAGTGCTTGCTGGTACTTTATTTTTCGATTAATTTTAGTAGCTTCTAGTTTTACTGCTTTGCTAAAAATCGCTTTTTGCTGTTGGCTAACTTGCTCTAACTGCTCATCTCTCAGGTCTATTTTGGTGTTTAACACGTTACCTTTTAGCATGAGAAGCAACAAGCAGGTGAGCGTTAAAAGCAATGACGTTCTAACGCTTAAATCTTTATTTTCAATCTTAGGGGAAATATGTCGATGTAGATGATTCATAGCTTTATCTATGGGACTTGTTTATTAGCAAAAGGTCGAAATCAAATGCGACAAACTCAATCAAACTAGCCACCTCAGAAACATGTCTTCATAGCCTCGTGAGTTAGCCAACTAGCGAGGCGAGAACGGAGAAATTTCTACTCGATTCCTGCCATTACTTTTAGCTTTATATAAGGCTTTGTCAGCTTTAGACAACAGTTTTTTTGCGTCACTAGGTTCCGGAGAAATTACGCTTGAAATCCCAATGCTAAGCGCTATTTTCCCTAACGGTGACCCGCGATGTTCAATGTTCATTGACTCAATATGTTGTCGAAGTTTTTCCGCCGATTCCAGTGCATCATTGGCTAAGGTACCGGATAATATAACAGCAAATTCTTCACCGCCGAACCGTGCGACAAAGTCACCGGCACGTTGAAACTCTTGTTTCAAAATAGCAGCAATGGCTTTTAAGCAAACATCACCCTCAATATGACCATAGGTATCGTTGTAAGCTTTAAAATAATCTACATCACAAAATAGCAAAGCAATATTCGACTTATCTCGTGACGCTCTTCTGACTTCTGACTCTAGAACCTTATCAAAATAGCGACGATTGGCTAATTTGGTTAAACCGTCTAAAAATGCTTGTTCAGATAAACGACCATGGTTTTCAGACAGTTTCTGGTGAGTTACTTTTCTATGTTCTTCTTGGGCTCGTCGAGTAAAGGCCTCTGAAACAAGTTGTGCTAACGGCTCAATGGTATCAACATCGGAATCCCACCATTGTCGCTCATCAGTCAAATAATCCATTGCTAACCAACCGATAACTTCCGAGTTTTTTTGAATCGGCAATATAGCGGTTGATGAAGCGTTAACTTGAGCGTAATGTTCTGACAATCCAAAACACTGATCGATTTCTGAATCTTGAATAATCGCTACCGGTTCAATAATTTGGGTTTGACCATTTAGCATTAGTTCGAATTCTTTTAGGCTAGGATCTATATCTATTTTTTTAGAAAAAACTTTCAAACTTTCAACGTCTTTCTTAAGCCATTCTAGATAGATTCGTGCTTTGGTTTTGCTCTTATCAAATAAATAAATTGAAACTCTATCTAGCTTAAAAAAGTTAGCGGTCTCAGATACTATTCCCGAGAGCTCTTCCGAAAACTTTTCTAGTTTTAAGTTGATGAAACGATGAGCGAAAGCTCTCAATAAGGTATTCCACATGGAAAGATAGAGCAATTCTGCTTGCTTTTCCTTTTCAGTGCGGAGGTCTTCCAAAGTCAGAAGGTATTCCGTACCGCTAGCCAATTCAGAATCACTCAAGTCCGTGGATTGACGATTAAACAGACTAATTTGGCAGCGAACAGGGATTCCATCACCTTGCTTTGATAACACGATCATTTCAAATAATTTGCTTGACTGATTTGGGTTGCTTTCAAGGCTGGTTAATTCGGAACAATACACTTTCAGCTCACGAACGAGTTCGGAATACACTTGTTTCGGTACAATATTATCAATAGGTTGTTGCTTAAGTTCTTCAGCGGAATAACCAAGCCATTCTGAACAACGCAAGTTTAAATAGGTTATATCTAAATTTTCATCGAGCACTAATAAAAGTCCGGGCAAAAAATCCAACACTTCTGTCGGCTTCATCGACTTTCTATCCGCGCCACTTGTTAGTTCAAACAGTAGTTCTTCGTTTTGGTCATGGTTTTCTTGATTAAAGTCAGCCTCAACAATTTCACCAATTTCATACTGCGCTGGCTTTGTTGTCTCTTGAGTCATTGGTTTTGAACTAACATCGCTAAGTTTCTCAAGCAGATTAGCGATTGATGTAAGAATATCTTTATCTTTGACTCTTCTGCTCAAATAATCATCGGCCCCAGACTTGAGCAGCTCGACCGCAAGTTGGTCATCACCTTTATTGGCTAGAATTGCGATTAACGATCCAGGCGCAACCGATTTGAATCTACGAAGAACGTCTATTGGGTGATGGAAATCGAAATTATCAGCTAAAAATATTACATCAACGACTTTGCTTTGAACATATTCTAGCGCCGTATCAATATCTGAATGATGATTGATGTTATAACCAAAAAGTTTAAGATAATCAGAAACTGTCGAGGAAAAGTCTGGGTCGGGATCGACCACCAAAATTGATTGAATGGTTTTTATCGGACTGTGATTTTCGGAGTCGCCTAACCCTTCATCCTTGAAGCTCTGATTGAGAGATCTAATTCCCTGCGATTTACGCATCCTACTACCCCTATACTTCTCACCGTTTCCGGTATAGATCAATACCTTAGTTCATTCAAAGCTTTACTATCTGCTTACGAATTGTGACTGCAACTAAGATATCTATTCAATACAAGCTTTTGAAATTACAGGCTTTTTAGCGCCTCTTAGATCAAAATTTCGTAAAACTACGAATAGTCCATTTGCTGTAGTGAGTGCACTACATATCTCTCTAAATTAACCGCAATCCACAAGTATTGCAAGGAATTTGTTGATATGATTTATCGCTGTTTTGCGATTTATTGCCAAGCAAACCGTTTATTGTCAACCAAATAGCGGAAAAAATGTTAACTTGTGAAATATCACCAATGTTTTGCTAATTTCATTGCTCTATAATGCTGAGCCCAAATTAAGCAGCTAAAGTGAGTATTGGCTGATTTTGTAGTAACGGACCATCACTAGGTAAATGATAAAAATGACAACACTAAAAAGAAAACCTGGCCGCCCTTCACTATCTAATCAACAAAAAGATGAGATTAGAGAAAGTATCATTAATATTGCTCGAGAGCTGTTCATCAATGACGGCTACGAAAACGCAAGTATGCGCAAAATAGCAGCCCAAGCGGGCTTTGCTCCAACCAAAATTTACTATTATTTCAAGAATAAAAAGGAAATCCTCAAACATTTTTGGGTGGATATATCCCAAGACATGTGGGAAAAGAGCAAGCCGAGCGATGAACTTATTAGTGGCGATCCCATTAATGTTATTCGCCATCTAATGACTGCCACTGTACATTACTGGTTAGATCATCCTAAGAACTACCAACTTTTAATAGAAACTCAAGATTTCAAAGCGCCATTGGATGACAATTTTGACGTCTATAATACTCCGGGCACCAAAGAATATGTCGAAACCATGACCAAAGCAGTCACTCGTTGCATGGCCAATGGTACCTTCAAAGAAGACAACGTTTTGTATGTCTCTCAACTTATCACCTCTGCCACCTATGGGGTATATGGCTCATTTTATAGTCTACCTAGCATTGCTTGGGTCAATAAAGAGAAGCTTATTGAAGATAGCATTGAAAACACGCTTCGAGGACTTCAAAACTGGGAAAGCTAATAAAAAGAGCCGCTATTATAATTGTTTGCAGTTAACAGCTTTAACGTTAAAATACGCGGCTACTCGGACTATATAGATTTTCCAATATAATGCCAAAAAACCTTCTGCTATTTAGCAGCTCTCGAGTCGGTCATACCGATTATCTTGAACATGCTTTGCCTGATATTCAATCATTTGTTGATAGAAATCGCCAAATAGACGGCCCTCTCGTATTTATCCCTTATGCGGGCATATCACTAGGCTTTGAACAATATGAAGAAAAAGTTCAACAGGCATTTAACAACATTGATTTAGAAATTCGCTCAATTCATGGAATTAAAGATAAATTGGCCGCAATTAAAGACGCAGCGTTCATCATTACAGGCGGCGGAAATACCTTTGCGCTACTAAATTCTCTTTATCAAGAAAACCTAATACAGCCACTGATTAAAAAGCTAGAAAATGGTACTCCCTATATCGGCTGGAGTGCGGGCTCCAATATAGCGGGCCCAACTATAAGAACGACTAACGACATGCCAATTATCGAGCCACCGTCGTTCGACGCTCTAAACTTAATACCATGGCAACTCAACCCACATTATATTGATGGCAACCCACCTGGACACAATGGCGAAACTCGACAGCAGAGAATCGAAGAGTTTTTGCTTTTAAACCCTCATTCTCAAGTAATAGGGATCCCCGAGGGCACCGCGTTGAGTATTGAAAACCAATCGATAAAATACATTGGACAAACAGACGGTTTTGTTTTTAATAGAAACGGGAAGCAAGCCTTCAGAAATAGTGAACAACTGGTTCAAATCATTAGTAAACCATGAGCAGACTCAATGAGTAATTCAAATGACAATATTTATGCTCAGCCGACAGGCCATACGCCATTTAAGTTTGACAAACGAGTGGCTTCAGTATTTCCTGACATGATTCAAAGATCAGTGCCAGGCTATAGCGATGTAATGCATAATATTCAGCTGCTCGCATCTAAATATGTGCAACCAAAATCTAATTGCTATGACTTAGGTTGCTCATTGGGCGCAGTTTGTCTAGCCATGAGCTGCGGTAACACTCAGCCCAATGTTGAAATAATAGGAATTGATAATTCAACGGCCATGATAGAGCGGTGCCAGAATAATATTGATAGTTACAAGCATTCGACCCCGATAAAACTAGTTACTGGAGATATTTTGAAACACAGTTACCAGAACGCTAGTATGGTCGTGTTAAATTACACTTTGCAGTTCATTTCCTTAGAACAAAGAGAACTTTTGCTAAGTAGAGTTTATCAAGGCATGTTACCTGGTGGAATTCTAGTAATATCTGAAAAACTACACTTTGAAGACCCATTTATTAATCAACTAATGATAGATTTACACCACCAATTTAAGCGAGAGAACGGCTATAGCGATTTAGAGATTAGTCAGAAGCGAAACGCCTTAGAAAATGTATTAGTCCCTGAAACAATGGCTAAGCATATTGAACGATTACAGTCGAGCGGCTTTGAAAAAGTCAATTGTTGGAACCAACAACTTAACTTTGCTTCTTTCATTGCATTTAAACCCAAATAAGCAGTATTCTCGCAAAACTTTTTGCCTGTAGAGCCCACCGAACCTTTTGTTAAATATGATAAATTTTTCTACGTTTAAAGAAACAATCAGTAACAGTAACGTCGCGTCATGGCACGATTATTTGGTCAAAGCGGTTGATTCTCGCTATCAGCAATATACCCACGGAGAACTAGATCAGTGGAACCAACTTGTCGCGAGCTTACCGGCAATAAAAACCTCCGAAACAGAGCTATCTCATTCAGTTACGATCAAAACCAACGACACACTAGAACAAGCTGAAATTTTCGATTTAAAACAAAAGCTTATGCAACTGCATCCTTGGCGCAAAGGTCCGTTTCAACTTTTTGATATCGATTTAAATACCGAATGGCGATCCGACTGGAAATGGGATAGGATAAAACCCCATCTTGCTGATCTGAGCCAACGAACAGTGTTGGATGTTGGCTGTGGCAATGGCTATCACTGCTTAAGAATGGCCGGCGAAAATGCTCGATTTGTTTTAGGGATTGATCCTTCGCAAAAATTCTTAGCCCAATTTAGCGTGATTCAACATTATTTACAGCAGCCCAACACTCACCTACTTCCCCTTGGTATCGAAGATATGCCTGACTCTATGGGCGAAAATAGCTTCGATACAGTGTTTTGTATGGGAGTCCTTTATCATCAAAAATCACCGATTCATTTGATTCAGAAATTGCATGGTCTTTTACGCAAAGGGGGGGAGTTAGTGCTTGAAACACTGATCGTCGATGGCGATCAAAGCGCGGTATTAGTTCCCTCCGGCAGATATGCTCAGATGCGCAATGTGTGGTTTCTACCCTCTACCGACGCCTTAGAATTATGGTTGGCAAAATGTGGTTTTAGAAATATTCGAACGATAGAGGTCAACCAAACATCAACAAAGGAACAACGAGCCACCGATTGGATGACATTCCATTCTTTGGCCAATTATCTTGATCCGGCGGACAATAACAAAACCATTGAAGGTTACCCGGCCCCCAAACGTGCCACTCTGTTAGCCAATAAATAAGACTATGCCTCAAAAATACCGCTTATTACCTTAAAAATATCGCCGCCTGTCGGTAACTGCGCCAAAGAGGAAGCAAAAAAGATGCGTCTGGTCAAGATTGAGCTAATATACTAGTAGCAAGGGTAGAACCCATATGAAGAATAGAATCGGTTTTAAGTATAGAATTAGCGGCCAGCTCAAACTGAGATACGTCGCGCAATTCAGACAATTTGCTGCATTTTTAATCAATTTAGCGGAATAATGTGAACCGGTTCCTATGTTTCTTGCTTAGTTAGGATATTCTAAGATCTAAGGAAAGGAACGCTCTATCTATTTCACCGGGATTAATTTAGTAATTTGAGGTACCCGAAAATGCATCTTTCAACACAGGAAATACCAGTACACAGCCTACAAATAGGCATGTATGTGTCACGTTTAGATGTGCCATGGGTTCAGACCCCTTTTCCTATCCAAGGCTTTCATATCAGCAAGCAGGAGCAGCTCGACCAACTGGCGCTCTACTGCAACAAGGTATTTGTTGACCGCTTTTTAAGCAAAGTAGACGTTAAGTCTAGTCTGACGCTTAAGCCGATTTCAACCAGTGACAAAACAGTTTATGACACTAAGACTAAGCGTCTCATGTCAGAAAAGGCACGATTCAAGCCAGCTGTGGAACATTATGCTGTAACCACAAAAATGCGCAAAGAAGTGAGTAAAGCAGGCCAAATATTTGACCAAATCAATGGTGAAATGGCAACGATATTCCGCGATATGATGCAAAATGGTTTTATTAATATCGCTCAAATCAGAAGCGCTTCAACTGAAATGGTTAAGAGCGTCGTTAGAAATCCAGATGGCTTAGCCTGGTTATGCCGTATCAGCGCAGAGAACAAAGCATTGCATGAACAAGCTGTTCGATCTGCCATATGGGGAATTATATTCGGACGCCATTTAGGCCTTTCGAAACACGACTTACGAGATATTGGAACCGCCCTTCTATTGGCTCCAATAGGAAAATGCAAGCTACCAAAAGAAATTCTCTTTGGAAACCTGACTCCTGAAGAAGAAACTTTATATAAAAGCCACGTTAATTTGACCCTAGAGGAAACTGAAAAAATGTTTTCTTCTAGCCATCAGGTAAATTACATACTGTCTAGTTACTGTGAGCGTAACAATGGTAGCGGATACCCAAGAAACCTTGTTGGGAACCGGATCCCGTTCTTAGCAAGAGTGGTTGGTATGGCCAATTACTACGAAGAACTAATCAATCCGCTTCCGGGCAAAGAAGCTCTAACGCCGGTTGAAGCAATTTCAAATTTATACAATGAGCGTGGCAATTTATTTCAACCTGAAATGGTAGAAGCGTTTATCCAAGCAATTGGCATTTACCCAACCGGAAGTCTGGTTAAGCTAACTAACAATTCTGTGGGCGTTGTACTTGAGCAACCAGAAAACTCTCGCCTTCGCCCCAAGATAGTTTTGGTTAAAGACGGTATGGATGTGAAACTCGAGAAACCACAAGTCATCAACTTGACAGATAGCCCAACTGACAGATTTGGAATGCCACTACAAATAGAACGAAGCCTCAAAAGCACTTCCTTAGAACTTGATTCTAGAGAACTTCATGAAAAGCTATTTAGTAACAAGTGGTTGTCTTTCTTAAACGTTTCATAATCGATATCCTAAGATAATCAAAAAAGGGCTATTTAAACAGCCCTTTTTTTTTTGATTCAAGATCATAGCTAAAATCGAAACTAATACTAGTTTCTTGCAGACTCTTCTTTTATGAATAAATCGATTTGACCTTCTAGAACATCCAACGGAATAGATCCATTCGCTAAAATTGCATCATGAAAACGTCGAATATCAAATTTTTCGGCAAGTGTTTCTTCCGCTCTTTTGCGTAATTCCAAAATTTTCAATTCTCCAATCTTGTAGCTAAGAGCTTGACCCGGCCAGCTTATATAACGGTCAACCTCGGTACGAATGTTGTGTTTAGACAAACCCGAATTTTGCTCAAGAAGCTCTATGGCTTGTTCCCTAGTCCAACCAAATGCATGAATACCGGTGTCAATTACCAAACGCGCAGCTCGCCACATTTCATAGGATAAACGACCGAAATCACTGTAACCATCTTGATAGAACCCAGCTTCAATTCCTAGTTTCTCACAGTATAACGCCCAGCCTTCACCAAAAGCCGATAGATATGAGTAACGCCTAAAGTTAGGTAGCGATTCAAGCTCTTGGTTTAGAGCGTTTTGTAGATGGTGGCCAGGTACCGCCTCATGCAAAGTTAGACTTTCCAAAACATAAAGCGGACGTTTGTCTAGTGCATAAGTGTTCACCCAATAAGTACCAGGTCGAGTACTGTCTAAAGGTGCCGAAACGTAACGACCAGTAGTGTATTTGGGTGCAATGGAATCTGGCACGGGTTCAACGGCATAGGGTTGCCTCGGTAGTTTGGTGAAGAACTTCGGTAGCTGTCCATCCATTTTCTTGGCGATGTAGGCCGCTTCTCTCAGCAATTCTTCTGGAGTTTCCGCGTAGAATTGCGGCGAAGTTCTTAAATATTTAAGGAATTCCTTAAAACTTCCACTAAACTTTAATTTTTGAATAACTTCGTCCATTTCATTTCGGATACGTTTTACTTCAGCTAAACCGATTTGATGAATTTGTTTTGCCGTCATATTTCCAGTGGTAAATTCTGAAATTTTTTGCTGATAATATCTCTTACCGTCGGGGAATTCCGATGCACCTAAACTTTTCTTGGTATTAGGTAGGTAAATTTCATCAAAATAACTGGCCAGCTCCTTATAAGCTCGAATAACTCGTTTTTTAATCACTTGTTTGGCTTTATCTTTCAGCCGTTTTTGTTCAGGAGCGGGAATATATTCCGGCATCGATTCAAAAGGCTGATAGAAAACACTGGCTTCGAACTGGCTAGTTGCATGTTTATGAAGAACATCAGAAAAGCCGACCATCACTATTGCAGGCATCGAAAACCCACGTTTAAGTCCAGCATTCATATTGTCAATTTGCTGTGCAAAATGGTCTGGGACCTTGGTTAATCGATTCAAATAGTTTTCGTAGTCCTTGATAGCATTAAAAGTGGTATTTACGGGTAACCGAGCAATACTCGTATGGAATCCCGAGTCGGCTAAAAACGGTATTTGATAGTCTTTGTACGCTAGCGAAGACTCTCTATTCACTAATTGCTGTTTGAAAATCTTATAGTTTATTCGTTCTTCTTGTGGCAACTGTTCGAAGGATATTTGCTCTAGCTGCTTAATAAATTGCCGGGTTTGAGCTAGCCAGCGTTGTTGGGCTTGCTCCGAGACATCGGTCAATTGATCAGCCCGACTGTTATCTCCCATTCTTTGCGCAAATTCTGGAAATCGCTCCATCCGGGCTTGCCATTCTTGTTCAAAAAGTTGGTGAAGCTGATTTGAACTATCAGAGTCAGCGGCTAAATTAACGCTAAACAGCAAACTAGCTATCGCGACTAACCGCATGGCTTGGTTAATGCAATTGTAAAGCTTTACCTCAAAGTGTTTCATGATTGCTTCCTTATATAGCGTTTATTATTGTTGTTAGCGACCAATACTACCTAATCGACTAATGAATACCTGTGTTCAGGAGTTTCACAAAGTTACATGGTTTAAAACTCAGTGTTAGCTGCTCTTTAATAATCTTTGTCCATGCTGTTTTACAGGCTCCCGTTGAACCTGGAAGGCAGAAAATAGCAGTATTGTTAGCTAAGCCGCCTAGCGCTCTACTTTGAATGGTCGAGCTACCTATTTCCTCAAATGAAACCATACGAAACAACTCTCCAAAACCTGGCATGACCTTGTCAAGCAGCGGCTCCACCGCCTCAGGCGTTGAGTCACGCCCATAAAAGCCAGTCCCGCCGGTAATGATGACAACTTTAATATCGTCATCGGCGATCCATTTAGAAAGTACCGCTCTAATCTTGTATATATCATCGATAACAATCTCACGAGCGTTTAACTGGTGTGATGCTTGTGTGATCTGTTGAGCAAGGTAATCACCAGATTTGTCCGTATCAAAATTTCTTGTATCAGAAACGGTGAGTAATGCAATGTTTAAATGTTCCACAATTAAACCTTTTGGTGTGATGAATTGACAGCTGCTATGTTAACTGAACCTTAGAATGATGTAACCTCTCAAATCGATCCGTTTGACCTAGGTCAAACAAACTAATTCACATGTAAAACACAGCATGGCATTATCTCAACTCCCTCTATTCGCGGTTAATACACAGTCTTCTGCAGACCTGAATAGGCTTTACTCTGCATAGTTTTCAGGTATACTTGCGCCCCGTTAGCCCTTTACCAAAATGCTAAGTTTAATTTAGCCATTAAGCGCGCTAACTCGCTATTAAACAATTCGATAATTCAATCTGTGGATGAAACCATTCATTCATGTATGACGTATTTTATTTGAAGCCGATTTCGAATAAGAATATTGAGGTATTTATTAATCATGCAAGCACTATTAACTATCGCTGTTCGAGCAGCTCGAAAAGCAGGCGACTTTATTATCAGAGAAGCCAACCACATTAGCGCTGTTGAAAGCAAATCAACACATGACTACGTCACCAACGTCGATAAAGCGGCAGAACAGTTGATTATCGAAACCATATCAAGCGCATACCCTGAACATAGTTTTCTTGGTGAAGAAAGCGGTGAAACAGGCGAAAGCGAGTTTCAGTGGGTTATAGACCCGATTGATGGAACAACCAACTTCATCCGCAAGATCCCTCACTGGGCAATTTCCATTGCTTGTAAACACAAAGGAAGAACCCAAATAGGCGTAGTCTATGACCCCAATAAAGAAGAACTGTTTACCGCGGTGAAAGGTCGTGGTGCTCAATTTGATAACAAGAAGATGCGTGTAAGTAATACCAAAGGCTTAGAACACAGTTTATTAGCTACCGGATTTCCTTTTAGAAACGACGAAAAACTTGCTGAATATCTCGAGGTTTTCGCTAAGTTATTCCCACACTGCTCTGATATGAGACGCGCGGGCTCAGCCGCACTTGATTTAGCCTATGTTGCGGCAGGCAGGTTTGACGGCTTCTGGGAATTCGGTTTAAGTCCATGGGATACAGCTGCGGGCGCTTTACTGGTTGAAGAATCAGGTGGAATGGTCGCAGATATGCAAGGCAATCCTAATTTTGAAAAACAAGGCTCAATCTTAGCCGCCAACCCCAAAGCATTTAAAGCAATGCTTAAGGTGATAAACCAAAAATCTTGACTTAGATCAATCAGTTATTAGAAGCTGCCGGTTTAGCCTTTGCTTTACTTGACTATTTTACTTGGTTATTAGAGAATAGCGCCAATCCAAGACCCACTGTTAATACCAGAGGTGATGAAATGCGTCTAACAACTAAAGGCCGCTATGCTGTTACAGCAGTGCTTGATTTAGCTTTACATAGCCAAGAAAAGCCAGTTAATTTAAGTGATATTTCCGAACGCCAAGCAATTTCTTTGTCTTACCTTGAGCAACTTTTCTCTAAACTACGTAAGAATAATATAGTTAAGAGTATTCGAGGTCCTGGCGGAGGTTATTTACTAAATTCTCCAAAAGATGAGATAAGTGTTGCCCATATTATTAATGCGGTGAATGAATCCATTGAATTATCACGGTGCGATGGAAGAGCTAACTGTCACGATGGCAAACAATGTCTTACTCATAATTTGTGGGTTGACTTAAGTTTAAGAATTAACGAGTTTTTAGACAATATTAGTATCGGAGAACTCATCCGACAAAACGAACGTCAGGCAGTGCAAAGCGCTCGCTCAATGGTTGATGCAATTAGCGTGACTACGGTGTGAAATAGCTTGTTCAAACGCAATTATAAACATTAGCAAGAAACTAAGTCTTTATTGAAATAGAGAATATTTAATATGTCCGAAGTTATAGACGATTACGTAAAAACAGAATACGAGGCTGGTTTTATAACCGATGTTGATTCGGAAACCATAGCCCCCGGCATTAATGAAGATGTTATACGCTTCATTTCAGCCAAAAAGAAAGAACCCGACTGGATGTTAGAATGGCGCCTCAAAGCTTACCGTCACTGGAAAGAAATGGCGGAACCCGAATGGGCACATTTAGACTATCCAAAGGTCAACTTGGATGACGTGTCTTTCTATTCTGCTCCTAAGAGTATGGATAATGCACCCAAAAGTTTAGATGAAGTCGACCCAGAATTAATAGCAACATACAACAAACTTGGGATCCCTCTTCACGAACAAGAAGTATTAGCAGGGGTTGCTGTTGATATCGTATTCGATTCCGTTTCCATTGCAACAACCTTCAAAGAAAAACTCGCTGAAGCCGGTGTAATTTTTTGCCCTATTTCGGAAGCAGTTCATAAACACCCAGAATTAGTAAAGAAGTACCTTGGAACTGTGGTACCACCAAAAGATAATTACTTTGCAGCACTCAATTGTGCCGTGTTCAGTGACGGCTCGTTTGTATATATTCCTAAAGGCGTTCGGTGCCCTATGGAGCTGTCCACTTATTTTAGAATTAATGAAGCTAAAACCGGACAGTTCGAGCGAACTTTAATCATAGCTGACGAAGATAGCCATGTTAGTTATTTGGAAGGCTGTACTGCACCAATGAGAGACGAAAATCAGCTACATGCTGCAGTAGTAGAGCTTGTTTGTTTAGATAATGCGGAAATAAAGTATTCAACCGTACAAAACTGGTACCCTGGTGATGAAAATGGCAAAGGCGGCATTTACAATTTTGTAACTAAGCGTGGAGTTTGCCATAAGAATTCTAAAATTTCTTGGACTCAAGTTGAAACAGGATCAGCTATCACGTGGAAATATCCTTCGGTGGTTTTGCGCGGTGATAATAGTATTGGAGAATTCTACTCAGTCGCTCTAACAAGAAATTTTCAACAAGCTGATACCGGCACAAAAATGATTCATATGGGGAAGAATACTAAGTCGACTATTATCTCCAAAGGAATTTCAGCGGGCAAAAGCTCTAATGCTTATCGTGGACTAGTTCGAATGAGCCCACGTGCGGATGGTGCCAGAAACTTCACTCAGTGCGATTCATTGTTAATTGGTGATCAATGCGCTGCTCATACATTTCCTTACATTGAAAGCAAACACCCAAATGCGATTATAGAGCACGAAGCGACAACATCGAAAGTGAGCGACGACCAATTATTCCTTTGCTTACAACGAGGGATTGAAACCGAGAAAGCCATCTCCATGATAGTGAATGGTTTTTGTAAAGAAGTTTTCAAAGAACTTCCTATGGAATTTGCGGTTGAAGCAGGGAAACTACTCGAGGTCAGTTTAGAAGGCTCAGTCGGCTAACCCTCATATCTAACTATTGATAAAACTAAAAATCAAAATAATCATTGAGAATTTTACATGTTAAGCATTAATAACTTACAAGCTAAAGTAGAAGATAAAGACATTCTTAAAGGATTGTCATTAGAAGTAAAGCCAGGAGAAATTCATGCCATTATGGGACCAAATGGTTCTGGTAAGAGCACGCTTGGTTACGTTCTTTCTGGTAGAGAAGGCTATGAAGTCACTGGCGGTACTGCCACACTAAATGGTGAGGAGATTCTTGATTTAGACGCCGATGAAAGAGCCAAAAAAGGCTTGTTTTTGGCTTTTCAATATCCTGTAGAGATCCCAGGTGTAAGTAATATGGAGTTTCTTAAAGCAAGTGTAGATGCCGTTAGAGATTATCAAGGCAAAGAAGCATTAGATACTGTTTCATTTATGAAGCTTGCTAGAGAAAAATGCCAAGCAGTTAATCTTGACCCCAATTTTTTGAAACGAGGAGTCAACGAGGGTTTCTCTGGTGGAGAGAAAAAGCGAAACGAAATTATGCAAATGATGTTGCTGGAGCCGAGTCTGTGTATTTTAGACGAAACCGATTCAGGACTCGATATCGATGCTCTGCAAGTAGTGGCTAATGGTGTCAATGCTTGTCGAGATGAAAAACGATCTTTCATTATCGTCACTCATTATCAACGACTACTCGACTTCATTGTTCCAGATAAAGTTCATGTGCTTTCTGACGGAAAAATCATCAAATCAGGTGGTAAAGAACTGGCTCTCGAATTAGAAGAAAAAGGTTACAGCTGGATTGCAAAGGCTTAATAAACTATGAGTATTTCTTTACAACATCCGACAACCGACTCTTGCGTGAATGAAATAGACAAGCTGATTTCTGCTCAAACAGAAACCCCGAAATGGCTTCGTGATATTCAAAGAGACAATACCAATCGATTCGCAGAGCAATCGTTTCCAACTCGTAAAACTGAGCATTGGAAATATAACGATTTATCAAGTCTAAGAACCAAAAGCTTTCTGCCGGCGTCGCAACAATCGATAGATTCTCAGGACTTCGATTCACTATTATTGCCACTAAATGATGCGATTAAATGCGTTTTTATTAATGGCATATATTCTGAAGCGCTCTCCTCTACGGAGTTATCTTCTGCTGTCAAAGTAACTCGTTTTGTCAATGCAAATGAACGACAAGCCGATTCAATCAATCAGTCCCTTAAACACGCTCAACAAGATAGAAACCTGTTTATTAATTTAAACTCTGCAATATCTAATGACGGCTTGTTAATTGAAATCGAAAAAAATATCAAAGTCGAACAGCCTATTTATTTGGTTCATCTTTCAAATTCGACAGTTTCAGATCAAATCGCCACTAATCAGGTAATAATCCAAGCTGGTAGTTCAAGCCAATCACAGGTTATCGAGCATTTTGTATCTCTTAAAAATGATAAAGAACACAAAAGTTTTCTTACCAGTCAGCAAACTTTAATTGAACTTACAAGCAATAGCCATCTAGCTCATCACCGAGTTAGCGTCGGTACACAAAACAACCAATCGATAGCTCGAGTGCTATGTCGTTTGGCAGAAAATGCCAATCTATCCAGTTTTTATTATTCTGAAGGTGGTGTATTAGACAAAACAGACATCGATATTATGCATCAAGGTGTCAATTCTGAATCAAATTTAACCGGAATTTATTTACCCTCAGAAGAGAATTGTGTCGACTTTCACACTTGTATCGAACATCAAGTACCTCACTGCAATAGCCGAGAGACTTTTCGAGGAATTATTGCTGATTCAGCTAAAGCGACTTTTAACGGTAAGATCCATATATTTAGAGATGCGCAAAAATCAGATGCGCAACTTAATAACAAGAATTTGTTGTTAACAAACTCTGCTGAGATCAATACTAAACCTGAACTCGAAATCTATGCTGACGATGTGGTATGTGCGCATGGGGCGACCATTGCAAAAATTGATGAGAAAGCGATTTATTATTTGAAGACTCGCGGTATCAATGAAATGCAAGCCAAGAAAATGTTGAGTATTGGATTTATTAATGAACTATTACTCGAAGTGAAAAATGAAACTCTAAAAGAGTTTTTGACGGCATTGGTTCAAAAAAGTTTATCAAACTTAAGGTGATGATACATGACTAGTAATCTTCAACCAGTCCCATCCCACGCACTCAACATTGAGCAAATTAGAGCGGAATTTCCGATCCTTGCTCAAGCGGTTAATGGGCACTCTTTAGTATACCTTGATAACGGTGCAACCGCGCAAAAACCAAAACAAGTTATCGCGGCAATTAATCACTATTATGAAACCACCAACTCTAATGTTCACCGTGGTGCGCATTATTTGAGTGATTTAGCCACCAAACAATTTGAAGATGCTCGCTCTAATGTTCAACAGTATATCAATGCGAATGACCGTAAAGAAATTATTTGGACGCGAGGAACGACAGAATCGATTAATTTAGTTGCGCAAACTTGGGGAGAAACCAACCTTTCGATTGAAGATGAAATAATCATTTCTAGCTTAGAGCATCATTCCAATATCGTTCCTTGGCAAATTCTATGCGAAAAAACAGGTGCTAAATTAAAAGTTGTTGATGTTAAACCGAATGGCGAATTTAACTTTGAACATTTTCAAGAACTTTTAAATGATAGAACCAAACTAGTTGCTGTCGGCCACATATCAAATGCACTTGGCGTGATTAATCCAGTTTCAGAGATCATTCAACTCGCGCACGATGTAGGTGCTAAAGTATTAATCGATGGTGCGCAGGCAATGCCTCACTTAAAAATAGACGTACAACAACTAGATTGCGACTTTTATGCATTCTCGGGACATAAAATGTTTGGCCCCATGGGAATTGGCGTTTTGTACGCAAAACAAGAGTTACTCGAAGCTATGCCACCGTGGCAAGCTGGTGGTGAGATGATCGAAAAAGTCAGCTTTAGTAAAACCACCTACAATGAACTGCCGTATAAGTTTGAAGCCGGCACTCCGAACGTTTCCGGCGCTGTTGGGCTGTCAGCAGCTATTGATTATTTGGAGTCATTGGATAGACAAGCCATCACCGATTACGAAAACTTCTTACTTGACTATGCAACATCAAAGCTTAGCGAAATTGATGGTCTTACAATCATAGGAAGCCAATGTGCCAAAGCTTCAGTGGTTAGTTTCAATATTGATGGTGTTCACGCACAAGATTTAGGCATGATGCTCGACCAACAAGGTATCGCTGTACGCACTGGTCATCACTGTGCAATGCCATTAATGGATGCACTAAACATTAACGGTACTGTGAGAGCATCTTTTAGTTTTTATAATACAGTCGAAGAAATCGATCTGCTACATAGCGCAATTAATAAAGCATTATCTCTACTAAGATAACGAGTCACTTAAAGAGTATTCAAGGTTACCCTAACATGAGTGTTGAAACATTTAACCCAAAGGCAATTACGCCAGTAAAGTTTTCTGAGAAAGCCATCAAGCATTTGCACAAGCAAGTCATTAATCAGTCGGCGGCTGGCATTATGTTTAATGTCAAAGAAAGTGGTTGCTCTGGATTTAAATACCTGCTGGAACTAGCACACGAAGTTGATCCTGACGCCAATACTTATCCACTGACTGAAGAGTTAGTTCTGTATGTAAAGCCCGAAATAATTGAACTAATCCGTGGTACTGAAGTAGATTACATCCAAGAAGGCGTCAACCATCGATTAGATTTTCAAAACCCTAACGCTACAGCAAGTTGCGGTTGTGGTGAAAGCTTTAGTGTAGCGCAACCATAATGAGTCTTGTTGCATCTCAAAACCGTAAGATGGTTGTTGCACTCCGCGACTGCCCTGCTCGTCTCGTGCCAGCCGGTACCAAAATTATTATACCCAAAGATACTTTTGTAACGATCACTCAAGATCTTGGTGGCAACTATACCGTGGCTGTTAACGGTAATATGGCCAGAGTCGATGGAACAGATGCTGGTGCTTTGGGTCTAAAAGCAGAAGAGCTAGAGTTTGAAGCCAGCCAAGACAAAACAATTAATGAAGAGCAAGTTTGGCAAGCGCTAAAAACGATCTATGACCCTGAAATTCCAGTTAACCTAGTAGACTTAGGTCTTATATATAGCGTTAAAATCGAACAATCATCTAAAACCGTTTATATTGAAATGACCTTAACGGCCCCAGGCTGCGGCATGGGACCTGTGTTAGTTAGTGATGTGAAATACAGAACGAGTAAGGTTCCTAATGTTGAGCAAGTTGAAGTCGACCTCGTGTTCACACCGACTTGGAATAGGGACATGATGAGTGATGAAGCAAAATTAGAAACGGGATTATTCTTTTAGTATGTCTAAGAGTGATGAAATAGTAGAAACTTTAAGCTTTTTCGATTCATGGGAAGATCGATATCGATATATGATCGACCTAGGTAAAGAGATCCCAGAAATGGATAGATCCTTGAAAACCGATGAGCGATTAGTACCAGGTTGCCAAAGTCAGGTCTGGATTGACTGGAAAAAAGAAAATCACTGTTTTATTTTTAACGTCGACTCAGACGCTCTAATCGTTAAAGGGCTACTAGCAATAGTGATGGCTGCTTATAACGAAAAAACTAAAGAAGAGATCTTAGAATTTGATATAGAGAACTATTTTGATCAGTTAGACCTAATCAAGCATTTAAGCCCTACAAGAGGCAATGGTTTGAGAGCGATGGTTGAAAAAATAAAGCTGATTGCAAATAGCGAATAACGCATAGTTAAAACATACTACTTACAATATAAAAAGCCGCTCACCTAGCGGCTTTTTATTACATCACAAACAAGCTATACAGCGACTTTCTGCTCTTTATTTCTTCCCATTGGTTTAATCAAAAGTAGCAATACTGGTAGTAAAGTTAGATTAGCAATTAATGCAACCAACATCGCCATACTCGTAAAAACACCAAAATAAATCGAAGGCATGAAGTTAGACAATACTAATATCGAGAAGCCTGCCATTATGGTAATTGAGGTAAAGTACATCGCTCTCGCAATGGTATCATGACACTCATACATCGCCTTGGTGTAGGAGCCAGAGCGCTTATATTCAACTTTAAAGCGATGGATATAGTGTATAGTATCATCTACCGAAATCCCGATACTGATAGCCGCAATGGTAATGGTCATCATATCCAGAGGTATACCAGACCACCCCATAAAACCTAAAACAAAAAATGCGCCTAAAAGATTTGGCACCATTCCAATCAATGCTAGTTTTATCGAACGGAACAATACTAAAAACATTAGCGTAATAATTCCGAATACAGCACCTAAAGTTAAGATTTGAGACTTAAAAAGGCTCTCTAACATATTGTTGTACAAAATAAGCATTCCAGTAAAATGAAAATGCTCTTTCGAAATTTTTAACTCCTCGTTTAGAAACTGACTAATATCGGCTAGCAACTGATTGCGATCGAGGTTTTTATCGGACTCCTTTACTCGAATCAAGAACCTTACTTCGTCATTTTCACGATCGTAAAACGGCGCAAGAACCTGCTCTTTTAGATCGGCTGGAATTCTCTTTTCAAGAATCGATAGTTCAAAATCATCTAAGCGCTTATTACCGTTAATCTGTTCTACGATTTGCAAGCCAGCCGATAAAGATAATACTTTTCCTGCAACATCGATACTTGAAAGGTAGTTTTGAATCTTATGCAGTTTATCAATACCAAATGAAGTCATCCAAAGCTTAGGAGATTCAACGGGAGATAAGTCAGCAAACTCTGCTTCTTCAGCGAATTCATCTTCAAATTCATCATCTTCATCTTGCTCTTCAATAAACGCGAAATCGGCTTCAATTGCCCCACGCTCAATGATAATTTCTAAAGGCGTTGTCCCTCCAAGTTCAGTATCAATGACTTTCATCCCTTGATAAATCTCAGTATCAGACTTGAAATAATCAATAAATCGATTATCGACAGACAAGTAAGTCATTCCCCATCCACTTGCACCACAAATAACTAATGACAATACCACTATCGGCCAACGCTTCTTATCACTAGCTATCGCAAGCATATTAGTAAACTTAAAGAAGGCGCTTTGTTTTCTTTCATCTAGGCTAGTTTTCTTTTTGATTAGCATGAATAAAGGAAACAATAAAAACGACAAGATAAAAGCTAAACTAACTCCCATAATCATCATCTTTCCAAAATCAATAACTGGACGAATTTCGCTAACCATTAATGAGCCAAAAGCGACCATGGTGGTTAAGCTAGTGTAGGCACAGGGGACGAACATCGAAGAGATGGTTTCGAGTACCTTGTCGTTGTAAGTTAAATGTGAGTATTCTCGTTCGACCTGTCGAAATCGCACGATTAAGTGAATCATCAGTGACATTGTGATAATTAGTAACAAAGCGACAAAATTTGAAGAAATAACAGTGACCGGCCAATCCAACATTCCGAGTAAGCCAATAGCTGTCACAGCACAAACTATACAGCAGCCCAAAGTGACAATGACCCAGCGAATTCGTCTAAAAATATAAGCTTGAATGAAAATCAAGACCACAAATATCCCAAATCCAAAGATCATTAAGTCACTTTTTACGTAATCAACCATGTCGTGAGCGATCATTGGAACCCCACCAATATAAATCTTGGCGACGTCTTTATAGCTTTGTTTTAAGTCACGAATCGAGTTAATGACTTTCGCGTCTCTCACCGCCACTTCATCAGCTAACAGGCGAAGTTCATTCTTCAAGTTTTGCATTGCAGCTAGTTCGTAAGGAGTCAGCTCTTCGCCTTTACGCTGTTTCCATTGCAACTTTCGTAACTCATCGTTAAGCCGAAAATAGTTCTTATTACCCTTCAGATTGGCTTGCATCGCAGTCGAATTACCATCGGGACTAACTAGCAAATTGACATACAGCGGAATTTGCAAGATATCTTTTTTCGCTTGAGCGAAATCAACCCCATCGTCTTTTACAAAATAGACGTCATCTTCAATAGTTCCTAAGCTAATCTTTTCAGGGTTGAAAATTGGAGTATCGATCAGAGAAATAACGGTTTCCACTTCTGGTAGAGCTGATACTTGCTCTTTTAGAGCATTTAGCTGCTTAATACTTGATTCGGAGAAAAGTTCGTTATGAGGGGTAAAAGTAATAAAAAGGTAATCATCGGTTCCATATTTCTTTTTAACCTTCCGATAGTATTCTAGAGATTGATCATTTTCGAGTACCAAAGAATCAGCAGAAGCGTCCATTCTAAAGGACTCAGATTGAGCGCCAATGAAAAAAATTATCGCTATTAAAACAGCAAATGACAGAAATGTGTGTTTTACCAAGAAATTAGTATAAAGTTGTTTTAGCCAATTAGGCATATTGTTCCCTTGTTTCTGCTAGCAACTACTCGAAACTCTGATCCTAAGCCTAAGATGGCTTACATAGTCACTTAATATCTTATTTTTGTGAATCCTAAAGACCGTAGATTACTGCACTCTTTAATTTGGACTTGAAAACTCTTATAAGCCGCATATTATAATGGCTCACTAACAGCAAGCCACTATTATTTACAGCAATTGTGAATCCTAACTGAACAAGCCTCTACATTGGTCAAATTTGCAGCTAAAATCACCGAATAGCGTTCATTTAGAAATATCAGTTGTGATACAATTTGTTACGAGTCAGCGTAATTCGAAAAATGTTGATCTATGTCACCCTCCTCAACATTAATAACCATATAAAATGCGCGGCTTAAGAAATTGAGAACGTGTTATCCAATTAACCAAAAATAATAGTAAACGGGAAATCGTATGTCTGAATCTCAAGCTTTGACCTATAACTACAAGGTCGTTAAGCAATTTTCGATAATGACTGTAGTTTGGGGAATTGTCGGAATGCTTGTGGGTGTTATTATCGCTGCCCAACTGTTTTTTCCTGACCTCACCTATGGGATTGAATATCTCACATTTGGCCGGCTTAGACCGCTGCATACCAATGCTGTTATTTTTGCGTTTGGTGGCTCTGCGCTGATGGCAACATCACTCTATGTGGTTCAACGCACGTGTCAGGCTCCGCTAATTAGTAATGCATTGGCCTCGTTTGTTTTCTGGGGATGGCAGCTAGTGATTGTATTAGCCGCAGTTACCTTGCCAATGGGTATTTCAGGCGGAAAAGAATACGCCGAATTAGAGTGGCCAATCGATATCTTAATCGCCGTGGTTTGGGTTGCCTATGCGATCTTGTTTTTCGGAACCATCATAAAGCGAAAAACATCTCATATTTACGTTGCCAATTGGTTCTATGGCGCGTTTATTATCACAGTAGCGGTTCTACATATTGTCAACAGCGCTGCAGTTCCAGTGACTTTAACCAAATCTTACTCAGCCTACGGTGGTGCTATCGATGCGATGGTACAATGGTGGTACGGTCACAACGCGGTAGGATTTTTCCTTACTGCAGGATTTTTGGGGATGATGTATTACTTCATTCCGAAACAAGCAGAAAGACCGGTTTATTCCTATCGCCTGTCAATCGTCCATTTTTGGGCTTTAATTGCAACCTACATGTGGGCCGGGCCTCATCATTTGCAATACACAGCACTGCCTGACTGGGCTCAATCACTCGGAATGGTGTTCTCTCTTATATTACTAGCACCATCTTGGGGCGGGATGATCAATGGCATCATGACTCTTTCTGGTGCTTGGCATAAGCTGCGAACTGACCCAATACTAAAATTCTTAATCGTATCGCTGTCTTTTTACGGTATGTCTACTTTTGAAGGTCCGATGATGGCGATCAAGACGGTTAATGCGCTATCCCATTATACTGACTGGACAATTGGTCATGTTCATTCTGGTGCATTAGGCTGGGTTGCCTTTGTAACCATTGGCGCGATGTACTACTTGATTCCAAAGCTATACGGTCGTAAAGAAATGGCGAGCATAGAGCTAATTAATATCCATTTTTGGGTATCAACCATTGGCGTTGTTTTATACATAGCGGCGATGTGGATCGCCGGGGTTATGCAAGGTTTGATGTGGCGCGCGGTGAATGCTGACGGCACTCTAACTTATAGCTTTGTTGAATCGGTAACAACCACTTACCCCTTCTACGCAATACGCTTAGTGGGCGGAATTCTTTTCTTCGCGGGGATGCTTATCATGGCATATAACACCATTAAGACCATTAAATCTGGTCCTGAAACAGTCGAAGCGAACTAGGAGGCCACTATCATGCAACACGAAAAAGTAGAAAAAAATATTGGCCTAATGGGTTTGTTAATATTTATTGTGATTAGTTTTGGCGGTTTAGCTGAAATAGTTCCGTTATTTTTTATGAAGGATACTACCGAACCTCTTAAAGGGATGAAGCCGCATTCCGCATTAGCGCTTGAAGGTCGAGATATTTATATCCGAGAAGGCTGTAATAACTGTCATTCACAAATGATACGACCGTTTAGAGCTGAAACAGAACGTTATGGCCACTACTCGGTGGCGGGTGAACATGTGTGGGAACACCCATTCTTATGGGGCTCCAAACGAACTGGACCAGACTTGGCCCGAGTCGGAGGGCGCTATAGTGATGAGTGGCACCGTGTCCATTTGCTTAACCCAAGAGATGTCGTTCCAGAGTCGAACATGCCTGCCTTTACTTGGCTAGAGGATGCCGTTTTGGACGGCGAACTCACGGGTAAGAAAATGGAAGCCCTGAGAATGGTTGGTGTTCCCTACACTGATGAAGATATTGCTAACGCCAAGCAAGCAGTCGTTGGTAAAACAGAGTTAGACGCCGTCGTCTTTTATTTACAAACGCTTGGCTTAGCGCTAAAAGACAAGCAATAGGATTTGTATGTTGGACTTAAATTTAATAAGAAGTCTTGAAACTTTGGCATTGTTTGTCCTGTTCTTAGTTTTAGTCTATTTGCTCTACCGCAAAACTGACGACAAAACATTTGAAGATGCCGCGAATCTCCCTTTTGTGGGCGATGAAACAACAAACAAGATTGAAACCAATCAAAATAAGGGTGAAAACCATGAGTGAGTTTTGGAACTGGTGGGTAATATTAATAACGGTTGTCAACGTATTGGGTTGTTGGGTCCTGCTATTTTGGACTCGAAGAATGAAAGCCTCTACCAAAGAAAACGAAACGACTGGGCATGTTTATGATGGTATAGAAGAGTATAACAACCCACTGCCTAAATGGTGGCTAAACATGTTCAACATCTGCTTGGTATTTTCAGTTGGATACTTAATTCTATATCCTGGCTTAGGAAATTTTGCGGGTGTACTCGGTTGGACCCAAGAAGGTCAACATGCCGAAGAAGTAGCGGAAGCTAAAGCAGTCTATGCGCCACTGTTCGCAAAGTACTCTTCCACCCCGATAGAAGAGTTAGCTAATATCAAACAAGCGACAGAAATGGGAAAGCGGATTTTTGTCAATACATGCTTCGGTTGTCATGGCTCAGACGGCCGAGGAAATCCGGGATACCCTAACCTTACAGACAATGATTGGTTGTACGGTGAATCACCCGCTAATATCAAACAAACCATCTTATCTGGACGTCGCGGTGTGATGCCTGGTTTTGAAGCTGCGCTCAATGCAGAACAGTTAGACAGTGTTGTTCAATATGTTGGTCAGCTCTCAGGAAATAACGTAGACGAAACTAAAGCAGCAGCCGGAAAGGTGCTCTTTGATCAACAGTGTTTTGCATGTCATGGAGTTGACGGCAAGGGTAACATAGCACTAGGAGCTCCAAACCTGACTGATAACATTTGGTTGTATGGAGGCTCTTCTATTGTGATTGCAAAAACAATTCGCGAAGGAAGAAATGGTGAGATGCCAGCTTATCATGAAATCTTAGGCGAAGACAAAGCTCACTTAGTAGCGGCGTACGTATATAGTCTTTCGAATCAACAAAAATAGTTTATCGTCGCTAGTTTGAAACTAACCTAAGCGATATAATGCAGCCACAGGTTCCTAACTGTTGGCTGCAAGAATACTCAAATCGAGTTTCTCTAACTGACAGTCTCCTGTAATCAATCTAATCGAGATTTTGATATGTCGAAGCAAGAAGTAAAGGAAGACGGATACAAGGATCTGTACGTCTCGCCTGACAAAATATATCCACGACAAGTGAATGGATTATTTGCAAAACTAAGAATCTTCACGGTGTTTTTACTTCTTGGCTGTTTCTATATTTCCCCTTGGTTACTCTGGAATGATCAACAAGCAGTCTTATTTGATCTCCCTGCTCGCCAATTTCGATATTTTGGTGTGACATTTTGGCCTCAAGATTTTATATATCTGACACTATTATTGATCATTGCGGCGGTAGGTTTGTTTTTGTTTACCACTATTGCAGGAAGACTTTGGTGCGGATATGCCTGCCCGCAAACAGTATGGACCGAAACATTTTTATGGCTCGAAGAGTTAGTTGAAGGCAATAGAAATAAAAGAATCAAGCTAGATAAAAGCCCTTGGAATTTAAATAAGATAACTCGTAAGTCCACCAAGCATTTTTTATGGATCAGTTATGCTTTATTCACCGGTTATACATTTGTTGGCTACTTTTCTCCGATAAGAGAGCTGGGTCAAGGAATTATCGAACTAACTCTTGGTCCATGGGAATGGTTTTGGGTATTGTTTTATTCATTAGCAACCTATGGAAATGCTGGTTGGCTTAGAGAGCAAGTTTGTCTGCACATGTGCCCCTATGCGCGTTTTCAAAGCTCAATGTTTGACAAAGATACCTTGATAATTTCATACGACCAACAGCGCGGTGAATCGAGAGGAAAACGAAAGAAGCAGTCCGATTACAAATTACAGGGGCTTGGGGACTGTATTGACTGCAACCAGTGTGTTCATGTGTGTCCAACAGGAATTGATATACGGGATGGTCTCCAATACGAATGTATTGCTTGTGCAGCTTGTATCGATGTTTGTGACAACGTCATGGATAAAATGGGTTACGACAAAGGCCTGATCAAGTACACCACTGAAGTTGAAGAACAATCGCAGGGAAAAGAAAAAACCAAGTTTTTTCGCCCCCGAACAGTCTATTACATTTCGATATTCTTAGCCGTTGTTAGTGCATTCATCTACTTGTTGTCAAACAGAATTCCGCTCGACATTAACGTATTGAGAGATAGAAATAATTTGTACAGCGAAAATTTTTCAGGGGAGATTGAAAACACTTACACCCTAAAAATTCTCAATATGTCACAGCAAACTGAGAATTATCGCTTAACCGTCAATGGGTTCGAACAAATGCAACTTATTGGTGATTCCGAATTTGAGATAGCCAGTGGCGAAGTTTTAACGCTACCAGTTAGACTTAAAATTCCCGGTAGTTTACTATCAAAACGATCCAGTGAAATTGAATTTATCATTCAAGCCACTGGTGAGAGACAATACACGGCATCTTCCGTTGCAAAATTCTTAGGGCCCAATATAAAATGAACTCTCTAAATGATTTGGATACTCAACCTTGGTACAAACAAGGTTGGCCATGGGCGCTAATTGCAATCCCCTTTTTAACCGTAGTAGCTGGCGTCATTACTTTTATTATTGCCAACGACACTTCTGACTCACTAGTACTTGATGACTATTATAAAAAAGGGCTTGCCATCAATAGTAACATCGCGCGGTTGGAATTAGCGCAAAAACAGCAATTCTCCGCCTCGATAAAGGTTGATCAAACAGTCAATCTATTGAGCTTAAAACTGACCGCCAAGGTCAAGTTACCTCCACAGCTTACCCTGACCTTTTCCCACCCAACGTTAAAAGTACACGACCAATCAATTGTGTTAGAACAATTAACCGAGGGGGAGTACATAGCGGAGCTTCGCCCTTTAGAAAGTGCCTATTGGCATGTTGCTATCGAAGATACTGACAAGTCTTGGCTGATTAAATCCCGCTGGCTCTATCCCGACATCAAAGAGTTAATTATGGGGCACGATGCGCCATAGTTATTATTGCATTCAAGAATAGACGCCGATGACCTCTGTTTGTTTTCATTGCGGGGAAGCAAACCCTGTTGGCACTGAGCTGTCATTAACTATTTTTGCTCAAAAAGCCCACTTTTGTTGTGTTGGCTGCCTTGCTATAGCCGAGACCTTACAGCAAAATAATATGCTGGATTTTTACCGGTTTAGAGAACGACCTAGCAACAAACCTGAAGAACTAATCCCTGCGGAGTTACTCAAACTTAAAGCGTTAAACAACCCCGATGTGTTAAACGAAATAAGTCTTGATTCTGGCGACTATAGAGAAATTAGGTTGGGAATCGACGGGATAACCTGCGCAGCTTGCGGCTGGCTGATTGAAAAACAACTTTCCCAGCTTCCTTATGTGAAATCCATTACGGTAAATGTCACCACTCACCGAGCACTGGTTCAATGGTCAAACGACGGTGAACTAAGTGGCATTCTGGAAGAATTGCAAAAGCTAGGATACCGTGGATATCCTTTTGCGGAAAATCATAATGAAAAATCATTCCAAACAGCCAATAGCCAATATGCCAAACGACTATTAGTTGCAGCATTAGGCATGATGCAAGTCATGACTTATGCGCTTGCCGTTTATATCGGTGAATTCCAAGACTTAGAATCAAAATATCAAACGTTTTTACATTGGATAAGTGGTCTAATAGCTACACCAGTCGTCTTTTATTCAGCACTACCTTTTTTTAAAAGTGCTTATAACAACCTAAAAATTCGGCACCTGGGAATGAATCTACCAGTCAGCATCGCTATTCTCTCAGGATATTTTGCAAGCTGCTATTCTTTAATTTCAAACGCTGATGTTTACTACTTTGATTCGGTCGTTATGTTTACCTTTTTCCTGTTAATTGGTCGATTTTTAGAACATCGCGCAAGATACCGCTCACTGCTCAAACAACAAAACTTTAGTCAGCTATTGCCCTTAACTGCCAGCAAAATAAATTCAGATGACTCAGTAACAAGTATTAGTTTAAGCCAAGTTAGTTTAGGTGACACCCTAATAGTTTACGCGGGAGATATTATTCCAGTTGATGGTATATTACTTCAAGATAGCGCCGATATTAACGAAGCTATAATTACCGGAGAATTCTTACCTGTCACCAAGCGCTCAGGTGACAAGTTGCTTAGTGGAACCACTAATCACTCGGCCAGCTTGCGAATGCAAGTCACCCACCCTGTTGAGTCAAGTCACTTACAAAGCTTAATCGAATTGCAGCACAAAGCCGAACAGTTAAAACCTAAAGCGCTCTCTATTACTGATCAAGTTGCCCATTGGTATGTAGCTATTTTATTACTGCTAGTATGTATTTCAGGAATTTACTGGTACCAAGTCGACCCTCAACAAACTTTCTCCGTTGTACTCTCCGTATTGGTGGTAAGCTGTCCTTGCGCGCTATCACTTGCAACCCCTGCGGTCATCACCGCAGCCACTTCACGCCTTTCCGATCTCGGTTTAATGCTTCGTACTGCATCCGCGCTAGAAGACCTTAGTATGGTCGACAAAGTCTACTTTGATAAAACCGGAACTTTGACCACGGGTTGTTTAAGAATTACTAATACCTTAGTTTACTCAAAAGAAAACTTAAAAAAACAGTTTAAGGACTCCTCCCCTCAAGACACCTGTTTCAAAATAGCCTCTGTGCTTGAACGAGTCTCTAATCATCCTATTGCACAAGCCTTCAAGTGTGACAAACAGAAATTAAATCTCGAAGTGGAAGAACGGGTTGAAATGCCAGGGAAAGGCGTCTCTGCAACCATCAACGGTGGTTATTATCGATTAGGAAACGCACCATTTGTAAAAGAGTTAAAAGTCGAAATTCCTAAACATACCAATGCCGTTAATGACGACAATTCCAATGAAACTCATTTGTATCTCGCCAGAGAAAATGAACTGTTGGCCTGTTTTATTTTGGAAGATTCACTCAAACCATCTTCTAAAAATACGATTAGTTCCTTGAAGAAACTAAATTACCAAATAGGGATCTTAAGTGGTGATGCTCGCAGTTCCGTCACAACTATTGCCCAGCAATTAACTATCAATGAGTTTCACTTTGCCAAGACTCCTGAAGAGAAATTAGCATTTATTGATAAGCAACAAAGTTCTGGCGTAAATTGTTTGATGGTTGGCGATGGCTTTAACGATGTCGGCGCGTTAGCCGCTTCAAAAATGAGCATTACCCTTGGAACTGGAACGCAACTGTCCAAGAGCGCTTCAGACGCGGTTTTGGTTTCAAAAGATCTCACGGTGATAGTCAAGGCTCTCGAAATTTCTAAAGCGGTTAAACGAGTTATTAAACAAAACCTTAGCTGGGCGATTGGATACAATTTATTAGCAGTACCATTTGCCATGATGGGTTTAGTTCCAGCTTGGCTTGCGGCAATCGGCATGAGCTTAAGCTCGCTAATTGTAGTACTGAATGCACTTAGATTGAGAAACTAGTAGTGACAAAAGCTTTAGTATTCTTTTTGGTCTGAGTTTTCTTTTTGGTTTGTTATTTTTACTCAGCTGGAGATCTAAAGCCGGCCAACCAACGCGGAAAAAACTTTCGTACCGATTTAACTTCCGCCGATAGCCCGCTAGTTGAATCATTCGCCTTATCTAAAAATACTCCGATAAATGCCTTATCACAATTTTCGACTAACTTGTGATCTACCGTATTCTTAATCCAGACTCCTCCAACCTCAAACGCTTGGCTTTGCGCAATAACTTTTAAGCCGTTTTTTTCAGCCCATTTATTGGCTAGTGGACTCGCGATGGCAGTCGCAAACACATCTTTGTGTAATATCAGTGTTAAAGAAGCAACATCTGAATAGCTAAATAGTATTTTATCAGACGAAACTGCAACCTTTTCTCGCTGCAACATCTTTAATGCAGCTTTATAACTCAAATAAGAATTCTTGCTGGAAAATGCAAATCGAACACCTTGCAAACTACTCAAGTCGCTAATAGCCGTAGCCGATCTCACCAAAATACTGGATGCCACAATCGCATCATTAATAACGACTATCTCAAGTTGCTTAGTAAATCCCAGTCCCCCCAAAGACTCCGCGGTGTTTTCTAATAACGAGGAGTAAATAATATCGTAATTATCGTGCTCTGATTCAGGTAGTTGACTGGTTGTTGTTGAAGCAACATCGATGGTTTTAACGGGACAGCCATTACGATTAATCAGGGCTAGAAACTTTTTGGTGCGCCGTTTGGAAGTATCGCCCCCTTCTGAATCGTTAAAGTACAGAGAAAGCGATATTGAATTGGTTGGCGCCGAATTTGAGGTCGTTAGTTTTTGATTGCTCGCCATAACCGTTTTGCAAACGAATACGCTAATCAGCAGTAAGCTGTTTAACAACTGAACGGTTAACTTAAGCATTAACTATCTCATTGATAAAACTAATTTCCCTCACTCACTCTCACTGGTACATTCAAGCTAGAGCGAAGCAATAATGACCGGATTAAGTTTTAGGTAAAGTCACTCCGGTTTGTCCTTGATACTTACCTCCACGATCGGCGTAGGAAGTATCGCAGACTTCATCTGATTCAAAAAACAGCATTTGAGCCACACCTTCATTGGCATATATTTTAGCTGGTAAAGGCGTAGTGTTAGAAAACTCTAGTGTTACATGGCCTTCCCACTCAGGCTCCAACGGTGTGACATTGACGATAATGCCACATCGAGCATAAGTTGATTTACCTAGACAAACCGTCAAGATATTTCGAGGGATCCGAAAATACTCCACCGTACGCGCTAACGCGAACGAATTAGGCGGAATGATACACACATCGGAAGTTACATTAACAAAGCTCTTTTCATCAAAGTTTTTGGGATCGACAATGGTGGAATGAACATTAGTGAAGATCTTAAACTCATTGGAACATCTAACATCATAACCGTAGCTTGATGTTCCGTAAGAAATAATTCTTTGCCCTTCAGACTCTCTCACTTGACCAGATTCAAAAGGCTCGATCATGCCGTTTGCGGCCTGTCGGCGCATCCACTTGTCAGACTTAATACTCATTGTGTCTCGATAATCATAGATGAATTAATGAGCAGCGATTCTATCACAGCAGATTAGCCCAAGCGAGAGCCTTGGGCGGATTTAGAGCTGTTTTTTAGGAGCCTGAATGTTAGCACTTTTATTCAGATTTTGGTTTCCAAGTAGCAATATCAATCGCCTGTGCGCCCTTGGAAAAATCTTTACCTAGTACGGTTAAATTAGCTGCCAGTTTTCGAGCAATTTGCCGATAAGTCTGAGCAATTGTCCCTTCAGGATCGAGGGCTACCGAAGGCGTACCATCATCTAGATTCTTTCGAATACTCATGGTTAATGGCAACTGTCCAAGCAAGTCAATCTTATACTCCTCGGCCAAATTCTGACCGCCGCCGTCGCCGAAAATAGGCTCTTGATGTCCGCATTCGCTACAGATATGCGTTGACATGTTTTCAATCACCCCCATCACTGGAATTTTTACTTTTTCGAACATGGCAATTGCTTTCTTAGCGTCAGCCAAAGCTAAATCCTGCGGAGTCGTCACTATCACCGCGGCAGTGACTGGTATCTTCTGAGCCATAGTCAATTGGATATCACCCGTACCCGGCGGAAGGTCGATAATCAAATAGTCTAAATCTTGCCATTGGGTGTCCCTTACAATTTGTTGTAATGCGGAAGACGCCATAGGACCACGCCATACCATAGCCTGCTTTTCATCGACTAAAAAGCCAATGGACATCGCTTTGAGCGAATGCGCTTCAAGTGGTTCTATCGTTTTCTTATCTTTGGATTCAGGTTTCGCGTCAGGTATACCAAGCATTATAGGCACGCTAGGGCCGTATATGTCGGCATCCAGTATTCCTACTTTGGCGCCTTCTTTCTGAAGCGCTAATGCTAAGTTGACACTGGTAGTCGATTTGCCAACTCCACCTTTACCACTGGCAACCGCAATGATGTTTTTAACTTTGGAAATGGGAGCCACACCCGCCTTAGTTTCATAAGCCACTAGATTTTGTCTGATTTTGATTTGAAACTGATACTCTGGCCAGCTTTTCTCAATGACCGCCATCAGCTCACTACTGAGCGACTCAACAATGCCTTCGCATGGAAATGGTAGCTGAATAAGAACCACTGCACTTTTGCCATCAATATCAACTTGCTTAACAAAATCAACGAGTTTTAGATTACTCGGAAAGTTCTCAAAAGTTGTATTTCTAAGTAGTTCAAATAAGGTTTCTTGCTCTAACATCGGATTATTTATTTCAGAATTTTAAATTGAGGGAATTATACCTTAATAATTTATTGAAATACCTACCCATTTTGTGGGTCTATCCATTAATTTAGATGATAAAAAATCGAAAAATCGGTATAGTTGCGGCTTGTCGAAATACAAAATCACTACTAACTAAAGAGCTGAAATGTCACAGGATTTAACCGCAAAAAACGGCGAACGTCGAATCTTAATCACTAGTGCCCTGCCCTATGCCAATGGCCCTATTCATATTGGTCATATGCTCGAGTATGTGCAAACCGATATTTGGTCACGCTATCAGAAGCTAGTAGGCAATGAATGCTACTACGTTTGCGCCGATGATACCCATGGCACGCCAATTATGCTCAGCGCCCAAAAACAGGGTATAACGCCTGAAGAGCTTATCGCCAAAAGCCATGCCGACCACAAACAGGACTTCGATGCCTTTGCCATTGATTTTGATAATTTTCACTCTACCCACAGCGAAGAAAACAAACAGCTTACCGAAGAGTTTTATCACAAGTTAAACGACAAAGGGCATATTGCAAGAAGGACGATTAATCAGCTATTTGATCCTGAAAAAGAAATGTTCCTACCTGACCGATTTGTTAAGGGAGAATGTCCAAAATGTGGTTCAGAAGACCAATATGGTGATAATTGTGATGTCTGTAGTGCCACCTATAGCCCGGTTGAGCTAAAGAATCCTAAATCTGCGGTTTCAGGAGCTACTCCTGTTTTAAAAGACTCTGAACACTTCTTTGTGAAACTTCAGGACTTTGAAGACATGTTGAAGAAGTGGCTCAAAACAGGAGTTAGTCAACAAATTGCCAATAAACTCAATGAGTGGCTAGAGGTTGGGCTACAAGAATGGGATATTTCCCGAGACGCCCCCTATTTTGGCTATCAAATTCCAAATGAGCCAAATAAGTTTTTTTACGTTTGGTTAGACGCTCCCATTGGATATATGGCAAGTTTTAAGAATTTGTGTGACCGAAATACCAGTCTAAAATTTGAAGACTTTTGGGCACAAGGAAGCGATGCAGAGGTTTATCATTTTATCGGTAAAGACATCATCAATTTCCATTGCTTATTCTGGCCTGCTTGTTTGAGCGCTGCTGATTATCGAACTCCAACACAGGTTTTTGCTCACGGATTTTTGACGGTAAATGGCACAAAAATGTCCAAGTCAAAAGGCACATTCATAAAAGCAGCAACTTATCGTGAACATTTAGCCCCTGAATACTTACGTTACTATTTCGCCGCCAAGCTTTCTAATAAAGTAGACGACTTCGATCTCAATTTAGAAGATTTCGTACAACGCGTGAACTCTGATTTAGTAAACAAGTTCGTCAATATTGCTAGCCGCTGTGCTAAATTGGTGCAAAAATCTGGTGGTTCACTTCACTCGGAAATTGATCAGCCAAAATTGCTAAAAGAGTTTCAAGAAGAAGCCGATAAAATTTCGCTATGTTATGAAAACAGAGAATTTGGTAAAGCTTGCAAACTCATCATGTTGCTCGCTGATAAAGCCAATACTTACATCGATGAAAAAGCGCCCTGGGCATTAGCAAAGGATGAAGCGACTCTCGACGAGGCACTAAAGATTTGTTCCATGGGGATCAACCTGTTTAGAATACTAAGCATTTATCTAAAGCCAGTATTACCTTTGTTAACCAAACAAATTGAAACTTTTTTAAATTGCCCGCCGTTGCAATGGTCTGATATAAATTCGCCATTGGTGTCTCATGAATTAAATCCGTTTAAACCGTTAATGAAACGGGTCGATTTAAAACAAGTAGAAGCTATGGTAGCGTCATCGGTAGAGGCTGATAGCGCCCCAAAAAAAGCGAAAAAACCGAACAAATCTAAAAAGGATGATGGTGCCATTAAACCTGAAATTCAGTTCGACGATTTTGATAAGATTGATCTTAGAATAGCTAAAATCGTTGCCGCAGAACATGTCGAAGAAGCCGATAAACTGCTTAAACTGACGCTATCATTGGGTGACCAAGAAAAGCAGGTTTTTGCTGGTATTAAATCGGCCTATTCTCCCGAAGATTTAGTTGGCAAACTCACCGTAATGGTAGCCAACTTAGCCCCGAGAAAAATGCGCTTCGGTCTTTCTGAAGGGATGGTTTTAGCAGCAGGACCTGGTGGCAAGGATTTATGGATCCTAAACCCAGATCAAGGCGCTCAAGCTGGTATGCGAGTTAAGTAAGCTCGTGTTAATTTTTGATTTTTGAGCATAGGAAAATAACCAATGCAGACATTTGAATTATACGGTGAGGCCTGGATTTTTTATATTGCCCTCGGTATCGCTTTGCTCGCATTGATTGGTTTTAAGATGAGAGCCGTCTCTTGGAATATTCGTTTCGCAATACTCAGTTTGCTCGCTGTCGGAGCCTTTACTCCGGATACCGTAGCCAACGCAGAAACCTATGCGCCACTCATACTGACCGCACTGCTAAAGGCGGAAACTGATGGAAGTTCAGCAATTGTCAGTGGTTTGGTAAAACTGGTCATCATTTGGGGAATTGTTTTTACAGGTGCGCTCGCTGCTCGCCATTTTTGGTTAGCTAGAAAGCAAACGCCGCAAAATAATTAAAAAGCGATTAACTGAGCCAATGAGCTAAGTTCTATGAGCGATATACTGTTACTCTTAATAAGCACTGTATTAGTTAATAACTTTGTATTGGCTAAGTTTCTTGGTCTATGCCCTTTTATGGGCGTATCGAGCCGAGTTGAAACTGCAACAGGAATGGCAGCCGCGACAACTTTTGTACTAACTATGGCTTCTCTCGCCAGTTATCTTATCAATCATTTCATTCTACAACCGCTATCGCTCGAGTACCTGCAAATTCTGTCTTTCATACTAGCAATCGCAGTGGTCGTTCAATTTACCGAAATGGTAGTTCAAAAATCTAGTCCCGTTCTTTACCGCCTACTAGGCATCTTCTTGCCATTAATTACTACCAACTGTGCGGTGCTAGGAGTCGCACTATTAAACGTCAACAAAAACCACGGCTTTGTAGATTCAATCGTTTACGGTTTCGGCGCAGCACTTGGTTTTTCTCTTGTATTAATTTTGTTTGCAGCCATTCGGGAGAGAATCGCAGTCGCTGATGTACCAGCACCGTTTCAAGGAGCTGCTATAAGCCTTATTACGGCAGGATTAATGTCATTGGCTTTTATGGGGTTTAGTGGACTGGTTAAAGCTTAAATGGAAATATTATATGCCACTGCCATCATTACCTTATTCGCTGTAGTCTGCGGCGGATTATTGGGTTTTGCATCGGTTAAATTTAAAGTTGAAGGCAATCCAATTGTCGAACAAATTAACGAAATCTTACCTCAAACTCAATGTGGTCAATGTGGTCATCCCGGTTGTAAACCTTATGCTGAAGCAATCGCCAATGGCGAAGCGATCAACCGGTGCCCTCCAGGTGGTGAAGCGGGTATAAAGGCCTTGGCCGAATTATTAGATTTAGAAATTATTGAACTAGATGATTCATGCGGCGAAGAAGCACCTGCTAGAGTAGCTGTGATTCGTGAAGCTGAATGTATTGGATGTACCAAATGTATTCAAGCATGTCCTGTAGATGCTATTGTTGGTGCTCCGAAATTAATGCATACGGTAATCACTGATGAGTGCACTGGATGTGATTTATGTGTCCCTCCCTGCCCGGTTGATTGCATCGATATGCCTATATTGCAATCGGCATTAGATTCTTGGAAGGTACCCTCCCCACAAGTCATCAATATTAATGAAGTTACCAGCGAGCCTCCATCTAAAATCAAATTAGAAGATGCTGTGTGAATAACCCTATGAACCAACTAGTTTCAAAGTCAATCGCCACCGATGCTCAGTATAGAATCAAAGGGGGGATCCATCCTCAGGAATATAAATCTCTTTCCAACCAACAACCAATCGCTTCAATCCAAGAGCCACCGTTTTACATTTTACCTTTTTCTGATTTAAACAAAGGCTCCACCACCACTAACTTGGAAATAGCGCAACCAGTCGAACAAGGGCAGATTCTTATTAACTCCGAGTTGGCTAATTTATCCAGTGTCGTACACTCTCCTTGCGACGGTGTTATTGCTGATATTTCTGAGTTTGATTTAGGACATCCGTCGGGGCTTGAGCAACCCGCCATTAAAATCCAAGCTATGCCAAAATCCGAGCTGGAACGAAGTGCTCATGCAGATTCTCTCACAGATCAAATCGACTACCAGAGTTTAACCAATGAACAATTAATTAAGAGTGTTCATCAAGCTGGAATTGTTGGACTAGGCGGCGCAGGCTTTCCAACCCACATTAAACTATCTGCTCCTAAAGATTCTATTCACACTTTGATAGTCAATGCGATGGAATGTGAACCTTACATCACTTGCGACGACCGGTTACTTCGTGAACACCCCCAATCAGTTCTTAAGGGTGCACTAATCGCAGCTAAAACAGTCAGTGCCAATCGAATCTTGTTTGGAATTGAAGATAACAAACCTGAAGCAATTGCTGCGCTTAAAACCGCTATTGAGAACTACTTTGATGAGTTAACTTCTACTCAGGAATCGCTTGAAATCAAAATCATCATTGCTAAAACTAAGTACCCAAGCGGCGGTGAAAAACAAATCATTGAGTTACTCACCGGTCAACAAGTACCCAAAGGACAGCTTCCGAGCTCGCTAGGAATTCTGGTACAAAATGTAGCGACTCTCGAGGCCCTTAACAAAGCAATTAATCAACGCCAAGTGATGACTAAGCGGCTTGTGACGATCACTGGTAATCTAGTCGGTAAACCAGGCAACTATTGGATACCTTTTGGAACTCCTGTTTCGCATATTGCCGAGCAGTTAGAAGTAAACCTCGAACAGCTAGCTTGTTTTATATTTGGTGGTCCATTAATGGGGACACGTCATTCTAACTTAGAGATACCAACCAAGAAATCAACCAATTGCATCATTTTTGACTCTGCTTACAAGACTCTCGAATATCCTGCGAAACATCAAGAATGCATTCGATGTGGTGAATGCGAATTAGCTTGTCCGATGAATTTAGTACCTCAACAACTGTATTGGTTTGCCAAGAGTCAACAATGGGAAGCACTCGAAGAGCAACAACTATTTTCTTGCATTGATTGTGCCGCCTGCTCCTATGTCTGCCCTAGTGAGATCCCACTGGTAAGCTACTACCAATTCGCTAAGTCCGAGATAAAAGATATCAAAAATAAACAAATCAAGTCGGATCTTGCGAAAGCACGTTTTGATAATCGAGAAAAACGCCTGGCAAGAATAAAGGCCGAGCGAGAAGAGAAACGAAGAAAAGCTGCTGAGGCAAGACAGTTAGCAGCCGCGAATAAAACTAACGATCCCGATGGCAAAAAATCCGCTATTGAAGCAGCCTTACAGCGGGTAAAAGCTAAAAAGGAAAACAAACCTTGAGTAATTCTCACGCTTTTTTAAATGATGCGAGACCGACTCATCAGCTTATGATGCTAGTTTGTTTAGCATTGATCCCCGGCGCTGCGGCACAAATACACTTTCTAGGTTGGGGTATATTAATCAATCTATTCATTTGCGCTGGTACCGCGATTTTAGCCGAAATGTTAATTTTAAAACTTAGAAACAAACCGCCATTGGAAACCGTTAAAGATAACTCAGCACTGCTCACAGGACTGTTAATTGGTCTTGCGATACCTCCACTCCTCCCATGGTGGATGAGCATGGTGGGAGTCGGCTTTGCCATCATCATTGCTAAACAAATATACGGTGGACTGGGCTTCAACCCATTTAACCCAGCGATGGTCGGTTATGTCTTGTTACTGATTTCTTTTCCGGTCGAAATGACCGCCTGGTTACCATCACCAGATTTAGCCACAGCTGCGCCGAATATTATCGAATCGATTCAAATAATCTTTTTCGGGCAGACATCTAGCGGAGCGAACATAACCGACTACCAAAAGCTAGCTGACGGCTTCACCATGGCAACGCCACTTGATCATAGTAAGACTGCATTTTCCTTAGGTAATATGACGTCTGAAATCTTCCAAAATAATCAATTTTTGAAAGGTACTGGTCATTGGTTTTGGATTAACCTTGGTTATCTGGTTGGTGGTATCTATTTACTGATAAGCCGAATAATCCATTGGCACATTCCAGTTTCATTTTTACTTAGTATTGCAACCTGTTCAACCTTGTTATTTCTCATCGATGGCCAAAATTATTTGCCAGCGAGCTTCCACCTCTTTGCTGGTGCAACCATGCTGGGTGCATTTTTCATCGCGACCGATCCAGTCACAGCATCGACAACTTTTAAGGGCAGAATTATTTATGCAGTATTGATTGGGGTGTTTGTTGTGGTTATTCGGACATTCGGTGGATATCCTGATGCAATCGCCTTTGCGGTGCTGCTATTAAATATCGCAACTCCAACGATTGATCACTACACCAAACCAAAAGTTTACGGAGAAAAAATTGAGGTTAAGGTGTATGACTAACCAACATTCTTCCCCCCCTCCCAATAAAGAGGAATCCAAAGCGACTCCTCAATCTTCGAGTATTGCTAGAGCGGTCAACAAGAATGCAATCATACTCGGGCTTTTTGCATTAGTCTCTACAGGTTTAATTGCTATCACCTATCAATTAACCAAAGACCAAATAGCTAAGGAAATTGAGCTTTCACTGATTAGAAAGCTTTCTGAGATTGTGCCAGAAGAGCGCTATGATAACGATGTTTACAATGATTGTTTACTCGTTTTAGATGAAACTCTCTTAGGTAGTAACCAAGGCCAAAAACTCTATCGAATGCGAACTGGAGATTTGGATGTGGCATTGATGACAACTTTAGTAGCCCCCGACGGATACTCCGGAAAAATCATGCTGGCCTTAGCGACTAACCTAAATGGCGAACTTTTGGGTGTCAATATACTTAGTCATAATGAAACACCAGGGCTTGGTGATAAAATAGAAAGAAGCAAAAGCAATTGGGTTAAGCAGTTTGATGGGCTCAGTCTAGCTAATACATCTAAAGAGCAATGGGCGGTTAAAAAGGATGGTGGGCAATTCGATGCACTAACGGGTGCAACCATCACACCCCGAGCAGTTGTAAAATCAGTCTACAACGGTTTACAGTTTGTAGAGCAGAATAAAGCAAATTTGTTTGAACTGGCTAGCAACTGCTACGACAAAGGAGGCGATTAAATGGAAGACAACAATCAATATCGCACTATTGTTAATAATGGATTATGGGATAACAATACCGCGCTAGTTCAATTGCTTGGTCTTTGCCCGCTCCTGGCAGTCACCGGAAGCATGATTAACGGACTTGGTTTAGGCATTGCTACTACCTTTGTTTTAGTGGGCTCAAATGTCACTGTTTCTATTATCCGTCAGCACATTCCCAAGGAGATTAGAATTCCGATATTTGTAATGCTGATCGCATCTTTTGTGACCAATGTACAATTAATCATGAATGCCTTCACCTACGAGCTATACCTTGTTCTTGGAATTTTTATTCCACTAATCGTCACTAATTGCGCGATTATTGGACGAGCCGAATCGTTCGCCAGTAAAAATACTCCGCTGCCTTCGTTAATCGACGGGTTGGCACAAGGCTTCGGTTTTACCTTAGTTTTAGTTGCATTAGGAGCCTTGCGAGAATTTGTAGGACAAGGAACAATTTTTGATGGTGCGCACTTATTGTTTGGAGAGTGGGCTCGAGATTGGACGGTTCATTTTTACTTAACCGAACAAAAGTTTTTATTCGCAATCTTGCCACCGGGTGCATTTATCGGGTTGGGATTATTAATCGCATTAAAGAATAAGATCCAACAACAATAAATACACTCGGTAGTTATCAAAATTTACTCAGAAAAAGTTTCTTTCATCCATTTCTTAAGTGGTTTTTCAAAATAGCCTAAGGCGCTACGGTTACGCATTTGTAACGAGGATGGCTGGGTATCAGTAAACTCTTTTAATTGGTGCTCTCCTTGTTTGAGCACCTCTCCTGCCGCATTTTTTAACGCAAATTCAAAATCTAATCTGAATAGAGTGGCATTATCAATTACTCGAATATCATGACTAGTTTGACCCATGCCATATCTAATATTTCCTGGTAGATCAACATTCTTAACTTTAACTGAAAGCACTCCCTGCTTGCCAATCACTTCATTTGATAATTCAGTAAATAAATTTAGCATTTCTTTTTCTAACACTTTGAGGCTTTTCTTTCGAGATTGACCACTCATTTCATAGTCAGAAAACTTTTTGCCCTCGATAAACTCAACTTTGACCTCTACAGCAGAGGAGCTGAAGGGCAAAATGGCCACAAATATAAGACTCGGTAGTATTAATTTCAATTTAGTTACTTTCATTTTGTCGTTCCTCTATGTTTAAAATCCATAAACAAGCGCCTGCGGTCGATAGCATAACGTATTTTTGTTAAACTCACACCGTTTAGTAGTTAAGACGCTGTGGCTAAACAAATGGTCACAAAAATTTTAAACTTATCTTTTTAATGTCTGAAAAACATAAACTTAGGAAAAGACCCATGTCAGATGAGATTTCTACTCAGCAAAAGTTAAATCTTGAAACTGCGAGTATTGAATGGAAAGACTTACAACTATTCTTCGCACAAGGAAAATTGCTAGTTGTTGAGCCTAATAGCGATTTAGTGAGAGTAGCCAGCCTGATAGCTGATAATGAACTAGAGGAATTGGAAAGCCTAATTGAACAACAAAAAATCGAATTCGCTACTCCAGATTGGGTTAAGAATCATTGTCAACAGAGCACATCACTCTGGGCTGTCGTCGTTTCCCCCTATGTTATTTGTCAACTCAAGCAACAATAAGTCTAGAGCGTGTCGATCTTTCTTGTAGATGATTCCGCTTTAAGCCTGATTCACCATCAAATGGAACTTTCCTTTAGACATAAAAAAACGGAGACTAAGCTCCGTTTTTCCTGAACTAACTGCAAATGCCTACCAGAGTAACAAAGTTACCAAAGTAATTTGGTAAACAAGTCCAGCAATCCTGCTTTACAGACTTGCGCGCCGTTTTCAAACATATAGTCAGTTGGAATACCTTGCGTTTGGGCTGTAACAACTACAGCTGCAAACATTGTAATGGCAATCACTAGACTGGCTTTACTGGTTGATTTTGCGCTTTTTCTATTGAGAATCATCGTTTTTCTCCTTTTGGCATGACCCCATCATCCCACAAATGTAACAACAAATCAAGACTCATCTCTGTAACGTCTTGTGTATATGGCTCCAGCTAAGAATCCTGCAGCCACGATTAAACCTATCCAGAAGCCGCTTTCACCTAATACTTCGTACCATTTAGCGACATAGTGTTCATCAAACATATCTTTTCCTACTAAGAAGTGCATGTCTGAATTTAAGGTTGTAAAACCTCTAGCAACCCTTTCCCCAACCATTTCGATGAAATGAGAAGAACGGAAAATCCATCCTTCAGCTATGGCTACCATGAATATCGGTAACGTACCCCATAAAAAGGCCACTTTTTTAGCCCATGCCGAAGCGAACATAAACCAAGCCCATAAAGGTGCTAACCATAAAGTTGCCACTACAAAAGAGAATAAACTATTAAACAATACACCGAACAGATTCGATGAAGTCCAAACATTTACGCCCAAACTACCACCAAACCAAGCCAAAACAGTACCATACACCAATAAAAACACTTGGAAAGCAGCGACAACAGCGAAATATACGATCGGAATCATAAAACAGACCGATACAAACTTAGATAATACAGTCGCAGTGTCTGATACCGGCAAAGATTTCCAGAATAAGATGCTTTTGTCTTTTCTCTCATCGTATAGAGAACCAAGGCAATAGAATAAACAAATAAGCATCATCACAAACCCAAATAGAATTCGCGGAGCATATAAACTGATTTGAATAGCCTGAGTACGCTTTTCTTCTTCGATGTTGTTAAATTCTTCCACTGCTTGTGGGAATTTATCCCAAAGATTAATTTCACCATGATGCGTTTCTACAAAAGTATCACCAGTAATTGTTCCTAGTATCATGATTGCAGCTAATACAGCAGCAATGATTGCAGGGCTTAGAAAAATCAAACCTCGGTTTTCCCAATATTCTCGTTTAACTAACGCTTTAAAAGAATTCATCTACTTGCCCTCCTTCATTTTAGCCACAAACAGGTCAGCAACACTCGGCGAGTGTAATTCGCCCAACACTTCTAACTGTTCTCTACTAACACCTTGAAACAAATAAACTTTACGACCAAATACATCGCGAGACATCACTGGGTTTAATGCTTCTGCTTGCGCAATATTGTCCTTGCTTACCATCACTTCAATATAATCATTGGTCACCTCATCCATGGTTGCGTCCAGCACAATTTTGCCGTCACGGATAAAGATTAGATCAGTCAAAAGATTTTCAATTTCTTCGATTTGATGAGTCGTCACCAAAATACTACGTCCTTCATCAAAAAACTCAGTAAGTAATTGATTATAAAACTCTTTTCTATACAAGATATCCAAGCCTAAGGTCGGTTCATCAAGTACTAGTAGTTCGGCTTCAATCGACATCACGAGTGCCAAGTGAAGTTGAGCAACCATCCCTTTAGATAGCTGTTTAACCTTTGCATCCATAGATATATTGGTTTTACCCAAGAAATACTTGGCTCGTTCCAAATTAAAATTAGGATGAACTTCAGTCACGAATTCCAAAGCATTAGCGACCTTCAGCCAACCTGGTAAGACCGCCACATCAGCTATAAAGCTAACTTTTTGCATAATTTGGTGACGCTGTCTTTCGGGGTTCATTCCAAGAACAGTTAAGTCACCTTCATAAGAAGTTAAACCTAAAATAGCCTTTAAAATAGTGGTTTTGCCTGCACCGTTTGGACCTACAAGGCCAACAATTCTTCCTCGCTCGACTTTAAAATCCACAGACTTCAGCGCTTGATGACTTCCGTAGGATTTACTCAAACCTTTCGCTTCAATCAAAGTGCTCATTATTTATCTTCTCCAGTGCTGGTGTTGTTATTGACCAAGCTTTGCAAATTCATCCCTAATCGCTCGATTCGTTCTAATATTTTTGGCCATTCCACTTCTAGAAAGTGCTTTTTCTCGGATTCGATTAAATGCTCTCTTGCTGATTCAGTTACAAACATTCCCAACCCCCTTCTCTTTTCTAGAATTGATTCATCCACTAACTCTTGATAAGCCTTAGAGACGGTTAATGGGTTAATTTGGTAATCTGCTGCCACTTGACGCACAGAAGGTACGGCTTCACCGTCACTCACTTCTCCATCAATGATCAACTCGATAACTTTTTCTTTGAGCTGCCTAAAAATCGGCTGTTGGTCATTCCAAGTAATTGTAGTCATAGTCACTCTCTTGCTAATTTGGCTTGAGCTGAATGATTGATGCAATTCACACTTGTATATTGGCTCAATCATTCCTGTAGTGTTGTATATAACTATAACACCATGTCAGCTAGCTGTCTAATCGTGCTCTATACCCCCCTTACCCCCTCTATCTATTTGTTTTAAAAGCCTTTAATTCTTTTATAAGCATTTGATAAACATTTATTAACATTTATGATTCGTTCAGAAGACCAAATTCGAGCGTTTATTTAGCTGACTATTGAGAGTTCTGATCACTGCAAAGCATTAATTAAGGGATAGCACTTTTAATAAAAATAGCTTTGTGCAATGATGCGCGCAGCAGATCCCTTTGGAGCTTTGTTCTCAATGTTAATACAATCTTCACTCAATAGACGTGGCGAAATAAGACAAGATCAACAACGTGTTGATCGTTGGTTTGCCTTAGATAGTTCTAAGACTTTGCTTGCATTTAAAGGTAAATTTGTTTGTGACAATAACAAACCAGCCTATTTTTCCTACCAGCAACTCTGTGAATTTGGCTATGATGGTGAAAATGTTGAGAAAATTTACTTGGGTCAGGAAGAGCAAACACACTACTTTGTGATTTCGGTTAAACATCTAGACAAGTCCTTAGAAGATTTACAAATTTTAGACTTAAGAACTGCCGCTTTGTCCGCAGAATTATTTGATATCAGTTCACTGTTTTACTCTCAAGGACTAATTAACTGGCATTTTACCCACGGTTATTGTGCAAAGTGTGGCAGTAAAACCGAATCTAGCCAAGCCGGCCACAGCCGCGACTGCTTGAACGTATCCTGCGGAAAACAACATTTTCCCAGAATAGAGCCAGCGGTTATTTTTTCGATTGAAAGTCGCATTAATGACGTGCCTCACTTACTTTTGGCGAGACAACCTAGTTGGCCAGAAAAACGTTATTCGGTACTGGCCGGATTTGCCGAACATGGTGAGTCTTTAGAGTTAGCGGTTGAACGAGAAGCCATAGAGGAAGTCGGTCTCGCGGTTCACAATATAAAGTATATTCATTCCCAACCTTGGCCTTTTCCAGCATCTTTGATGCTCGGTTTTCAATGTGAAACGAATCAACACGAAATTAGTCTGATTGATCAGGAATTAGAAATCGCTGAATGGTTCAGCGCTGAAGATATAACCACCAAGCTTCAATCGGGCGAGCTTTTGATGCCGTTTTCTGTGTCGATATCTTGGCACTTGATCGACCTTTGGTACAAAAAGCAAACTGGTCATTCATTAAAGACAGTGATTATTAATGAAAAAACAAACTAAGAAAAAAGTTATCTCTTGGATAGGCCAAATCCTGCTTTTCATAGGAATATTTTCCGCGATCAGCTGGTGGCAAAAAAAAGACATGCTACCAACCAGCTCTCAAGAGTTGGCACCGGCATTTAATTTAGTCTCGATGAATGGCGAGGTATTTAATTTTGACCCAACTCAGCAGTCAAAGAATACTCTTATCTATTTCTTTGCGCCATGGTGCAGTGTTTGCCATGTGTCGATTGATAATATTGAAGCTATACGGCAATCTGCTCCCAATCAGAATAACTTCATAGTGATAGCGCTGGATTGGAAAAATAAGCAAGAAGTTGAAGCGTTTTTAGCCGAGCATTCTTTAAACATGCCAATATTACTGGGTACAGAGCAAACGCAGCTAGACTATAAAATAAAGGGGTTTCCAAGTTATTACGTGATCGACAAAAATGGCCTATTACGATCCAAGGACTTCGGTTACACAACAGAACTAGGTATGAGAGTGCGACTAGGCTTAACGACAGTTGAGGAAGCCGGCTAACAGCACGACAAGTAACAAAGAGGTCATTGGTTCTCATTCCATGCAAACTTGACTCGGATCAAAATGGTTTAGCCTAGCTCTTCTATAATTCCCTCAATTCAATGCTTTACCTACCAACTGAGAATGAGTATCATTTGTAATAGTTTTATTATTCGTTTTCTCAAGGAATTACCCAAAATGCAAAAGGTTTTCTCACAAGTTAAGTCTGTCATCGGTACATTTAGTTTAATAGCGATATTAAGCTCCAGTATGGTTTCTGCCGGAGGCGAAGTTGGCGACCATGTTAATCACTTAAGCGATAACCTAAACAAATACTCGGAAGAAGTGAGCTGGTTAATTAAGAAAGTAGACGGCATTGTCACCCGCTACGAACTAGATGGCATAAAAGCAGCCAATGCCAAAGCCGTCATTGACCATTGGGAAGCTGTCGATTTTCATGCTGCTATTGAAAGTAACTATGTCCCTGTTTACGCTCTGATTTGGCAAGGACTATATGGTGTTAAAGAAAGCATCGACAATAACTCAGGAAAGGAAGCTGTTAGGGCTGAACAGCGAAAGCTAGAACAAGTGTTGTGGCAAGCTCTCGGAGCCGTTAAACTTGCGGCGCAATTTCAAGATCGCGGTCTACTTCAAAAAGTGGCTTTGCGTGAAGGCGGTCCGACCAACTCGTTAGAAACTATCGACGAAATTCAAGCTCGTCTTAACCGAGTGGTGGCAAAATTTGCAGAAAAGCTAAATAAAGAATCCATTGATATCGTGCATGATACCTACCTATCTCTGTTTGAAGGGATTGAGGGCGATTTAATTTCGATGAATGCTGAATTAGTCGAGCAACTTGAAAAAGACTTTAACGTAACTTTACCACTTGGCTTAAAGGGAAATTCAAGCGTTAAACAAATACAAGATATCGTTAATGATATGCAAAAGAAATTAAGCATCGCCAAAGAGCTATTAGCTAAGAAAGAATCCAATAAGAAGGAAGTTTTTTAAACATGCAACGAAGAACTTTTCTTCAACAGTTAGGTGCCCTAGGATTGCTGGGAGCCTGCCCTGCCATTTTACCACAGCACCTGGCAGCAGCTCCTAGTATGGTATCGGTCAAACAACTCCCCAAGCTTAAAGGCGAGTTGACCCTCTATCTAGGACGCGGCGAAGGCGGCCTTTACGAGAACGTTTTAGATGCAATCAAAAAGCGTAACCCTGACTTTGATCTAAAAATACGACGCGGACCGACTGCCGCATTGGCCAACGCCATAGTGGCAGAAGCCCAAGCCAATGTTCGCCGTGCAGAAGTCTTTTGGGCGGTAGATTCTGGCGCGATTGGATTATTAACTGATAAAGGCCTTGCGCAACCTTTGCCTGAGGACTTAACCAGTCAACTTAGACCAGAATTTCGATTTCCAAACTGGGCTCCGGTGACCGGAAGAATTCGGACTCTTGCTTATAATACTGAGCGTCTTAAAGCCTCTGATATTCCTGATAGTATTTTAGCATTGGCTGAAAGCGATTTATCCATCGCCTGGGCGCCTGCTTATGCGTCATTTCAATCATTTGTTACCGCAATGCGATTATTGATTGGTGAACAAAAAACCATCAATTGGTTAAAAGCGATGAACAAACGCGCTAAGAAATATGCGGGAGAATTAGGTGTCGTATTAGCCGCTGAACGTGGTGAAGTTGACTTGGGCTTAGCCAATCATTATTACACCCTACGACTAAAATCCGGCAAACCCGATGCGACTGTTGATTTAGCCTTCACCAACAATGATGCCGGTTGCCTCGTTAACGCTTCGGGTATATTGGCGCTAAAACAAAGTGATACTGCGATAAATTTTATTCGCTACCTGCTCACTACTGAAGTCCAATCTTACCTTGCCAGTGAAGCTTATGAGATCCCATTGATTGGCGACCTAGCCCCTCCTGCTGGACTTCCGGCTTTGCAAACGATCTCTCCGCCCAAAGTTGATTTAACACAATTAGCAAACCTAAGACCGACATTAAATATGATGAGAAAAGCCGGCGTACTATGATCCGTTGGCCTATCTCCTACCCTTTTGCGCTGATAGTTGCATTATTGGCTATTTTGCCAGTCGTTGTGCTGTTTGTGTTGGCATCAGACAGTGTTCAATTTTTTGATGCACATAATCTCAAAGTACTCTACAACACCCTTTTGTTAATGTTTATGACATTGATCGGGGCAGTGATCATCGGTGTGCCACTGGCTTTTTTAA
>JBDVOJ010000094.1:0-29434 GCA_039969155.1 Kangiellaceae bacterium | reverse complement strand
AAGCTACTTGGGTGCATTTACTTTTTACGCAGCGTTCGGACCCGGTGGTGAAATCAAAAACTTAATCGGATTATCCACGCCATCTATCGACGGCTTGTTTGGTGCAGCAATAATCATGTCGCTCTATACCTACCCTTTTGTTTTACTCACCACCAGAGCGGCACTCAGCAGTCTGGACGCGAGCCAAGTTTATGCTGCAAGAACCCTTGGGTTATCACTGGCTAAAAGTCTCTGGCGTGTTGTATTGCCGCGCATAGTCAACGGGATTGCAGCAGGTGCTTTATTAGCTGCGATGTATGCTCTGTCTGACTTCGGCACTCCAGCAATCATGGGACTAGATACTTTCACCCGAGTCATTTATGTTGAATATAATTCGTTCGGCTTAGCTCAGGCAGCCATGTTGTCGATTCAGCTTCTTGTGGTGGTAGGCTTGGTATTATTTGTAGAATCTCGCATCAAAGGAACTCAGGAAAAACCGAGCCAGCATTTGTTGTTCTTTCCGAAACCGATGCAATTGACGGGCATGTTACTCAGCACGGCGCCGGTGATAATTCTTTCTATTATTCTGCCTCTGGCAATTTTCTTTTTATGGTTATGGCGAGATGGTGCAGGACATTTTGATTTATCGATTGCTTGGAATTCGGCTCACGCTTCCATTTTGGCTGCTGTTGTTGCGGTGATTTTAGCCTTACCTTTGGCATTTGCAGCGATCGCAGGAAAGCTCGGCCGATTATTGGAGCGCATCGCGTTTGTGGGTTTTGGTGTTCCTGGGATTGTTATGGGTACTGCGCTGGTTTATGTAGGATTGCAATTGCCGTTTCTCTACCAAACCCTCGGCTTGCTGGTACTTGCTTATGTCTTGCGGTTTATTCCTTTGGCGGTGAGTTCTATTCGTGCAAAAACAGAAAGTCTAGATGGTAGTTTAGTGAATGCCGCCAGAGTACTAGGTGCTAACCGCTATGAAGCGCTTCGCCGAATCACCTTGCCGTTATCTATGCGAGGAATTATCGCTGGTGCAGCGTTGGTGTTTCTAGAATCAATGCGCGAACTACCCGCAACACTTTTACTTGGGCCAACCGGATTCGAAACCTTGGCCACCTATTTGTGGCGGGTTTATGAAGCAGGCTATTTTGGCCGCGCAGCCATTCCCGGACTCTTGCTAATTCTCATTTCAGCGATAGCATTGACTATCATGCTTTCGGGCGAAGCTGGTGTTAAAACAAAACTGACCAAAGGTCCTTCAAAATAATGCTGACCATAGAAAACTTAACCATTCAGTACGACCAAACCAAAGTGGTAGATAACCTGAATTTGGTTTTGGGAAGCGATGAGATTCTGATGTTGGTGGGCCCAACCGGTTGCGGCAAGACAAGTATTTTAAGAGCATTAGCCGGATTAATTCCGATTGGAAGCGGCAGTATTCAATTTGGCTCATGGACCGCCACGCCTAAAAAGACCATTGCCCCGGAAAAAAGAAACTTAGGCATGGTGTTCCAAGATTTTGCACTGTTTCCCCATTTAACCGTTGAGCAAAATATTAACTTTCGAATTAGCGACAAACAGTTAGCCGACCATTGGATTAATATTCTACGCATTGACTCGCTTAGAAATGCCAAACCCGATCGACTATCGGGCGGTCAGAAGCAACGCGTCGCTTTGGCAAGAACCTTAGCTCATCAACCCAAATTGATATTGCTTGACGAACCGCTATCAAATTTGGATGCAGCACTAAAAGACGAGCTTCGTTGGGAAATAAGACAAGCACTAAAAAGCGCCGGTGTTCCAGCAGTATGGGTCACTCACGATCAAGATGAAGCTTTGTCGGTCGGTGATACCGTCGGCGTGCTTAGAGAAGGCAAGTTAGAACAATTAGATACACCCAAAAAGTGTTATAGCAACCCCAATAATCCGTTTGTTGCCCGTTTCCTTGGTGAAGCTAGCTTTTTAGCCGGAGAAAAGAATGCTGAAACCAATATGGTCACCACGCTATTAGGTGAAACACCGACTTTTGAAAATGAAAATGTCACTAGCAAGGTCGACTTGCTGATTAGACCCGACGACCTAATTATCAAGGCCAATGAGCACGGTGTTGGTGAAGTTATTTGGGCGCGATACGAAGGAAGTTCACGCCTGTATGCGGTTAAGCTTGATGATGAGTCAGTAGTAAAAGCCCGAAGCCCACACGAAAATCAGATTGAACCAGGAACTCGAGTTTCACTGATTATTAATACTCATCATCCACTAGCAGCATTTAATAAAAGCAATTAACCGACAATCAAAAATGTCGCAGGTTATTTCTTCACATAAAGCTGAATAAATCGATCGGTCTTTCGTCGGCTTTCCTTTGCGAATACCGAAGTTTTACGACTATCGCTGGCGTTTCTTAAAATGTCAGATTCTTTGACCAGCTTAAACCCGCGAGACTGTAAGTCCTTTTTAACAAATTCCTCATCGATTCGATGCAACGTTTTAACATCTTGAATACCTCTTCCAGACAATGAAGCATGGTCGATAATGAGTAGCTTGCCACCGGGCTTAAGTGCGGCAAGAAGCTCTGGCATAACTGTATCCGCTGGAAAATCCCAACCGTCTTGTTTAAAAAAGAAGTCATGATAACCCAACACTAGAATTGCTAAATCAAATCGATTATTACAGAGCTTAAGATCTCCAGCTTCGGATACAAGTTGAGTAACTCCGTTTAACCCTCCCTGGGCGGTTCTTGCTTTTAGCGCTTCGCCGACGAAACTCAAATAAGCTTGGTTAGTATGCAGAACCACTTCTCCCTCTGTACCTACTACCGCTTTTATTATTTGCGAGTAATAGCCGCCACCACCTAAGAAATCTAAAACTTTATCGCCTTGTTTAACACCTGCAAACTTTAAGACTTGTTTAGGATGGCTTGATTTATCTCTTTCGAGGTCAGCCTCACTCCTTTCGGCAGCAAAGCAACTCAAACTAACCAATGACGCTAACAACAACGCAACACTTGTTTTTATACTTATTTTCATAACAGAGCTCCCTCTAAAATCTAACTTTATGCTATTAAGGAGCCTGTTGTGCAGCACTCCTTAAATCATCTCTAGTCTAACTTAGAGGCTGTGATTAATAGTCTTGATTGTCTGTTGAATTTTGTAAAGGAATGCAAATGAAGAACGAAGTTTTCCCGAAAATTCAGCCTAAACTACTTGGATCGCTGCGATTGGAAAGGGATAATAGCGTTATACTAAACTTGAATTCGATATCAATACCTATGCAATACACCACTATCGCGCTGGCAGCCTTTATATTGCTTTTTGCTCTATTTACCGCTTATGGCAGTATTAAGAACCCAAAAGATCTGGTTAGACTGGTGTATATGCGATCCAAATTCGGCATAAAAGCAGGAACCATAATTCACACGCTTGTTTATGTTTTAGTGCCTGCTATTTTTGGTTATTTCATGTTGATGGCAGGGTTCGATGGGAAGACCATCACTCAATTCATAACTCAGTAGAAAATAGGTCTATTTCTACTAAATCAAAATGTTTTAAGCCCGCGTGAACCTTAATGTGTGTCAGGAAAGGTCTCTTTTACCAATAAATCGAAACGTTTGGCAGTAAGCATGCCAGTTCCCACAGAGTTCTCTAGTTCAATGGTCTCTGAGAGAGTTAAATCGCCGTATGGACGACCGTACCTTAGAATGCACTCTTTGTTAATTCTAAGCATTAATCCTCGATGTTTTTTAGCGGTTTTTACTGCTTGTGAAAGCAACCTCGTAAAATCCGAATCCGTCATTACTACTACTCCACTCAGTTAAGGGACAAATAACAGATTTTCTATCGGCCTATTCACCAATCTCTTTAGTAAATATTAAACAAATTAATCAATCGACCCAGAGTATTAGAGTAAACGATGATTCTTCAACGCAATGCTAGATAGCACGCTTGTATCGACAAGTCGGATACAATTGACATACCAACTGCTGATTTGAGGTCGCAGAGTTTCCGTCGACGGTTCGTATTTGCATCGCGCTACCGCACTTGGGACATGTGTTTTCTTGTAAGAGTGGTGAAACTTTTTGTTGTGACTTCTCTTTCGCGTCAAACTCATTGACCAAGCCTTGCCGCTTTCGCTTTGCCTCTATTGCCACTACGAAACTGGCAATCTGATTGGCACTGAGCACCAATTTATTCTTTGATCGAATGTATTTAATATAATGGCTACCAAATGTGAATTTATTGCTTAGTTGATTTCGAAAGCCTGATATTCCATCAAACAGGATTACTGGAAAAACTTGTGATTTTGGCAGTGACAATAACCCAGATATGGTTTCAACTCGTTCGTTGATAACATCGGTCGGATTAGCGAATTGTTTTTTGACCTTTCCTCGGACCAACTGCCTCCATGTCTTTTCATACTCTGTTCCTTCGATCACACCATAATAATGCTGCACCATAACGACAAAAATACCGTAGCGGCTAACAATTAAATAATCGAATTTTTGCAAGCCATCAAAGGTCAAGAAAACCACATTTTTCATCAAATAATAGTCTTCTGAATCTAATAGGTATTGATTTGCCTTTTTTAATTTTCGACTATTGCTAGATCTCGAGAGAAAACTAAATTTATAGTATGCGAGAGCAGATAAGCCACACAACGCTACCAGTAATAATAAAACACCCTGCGTCATTTAATTAACCCAATCAACATTATTCAAGCTAGCAACCTACCAGTATTCAATTAATTACGCGTTACTATAATAACTGTCTATTTCTTAAGCAAGTAATTTAAGTTTATAGAAATGAAAAAAATATTCTTATTTCAGAAGCCAAGAAAACAACAACTTAACGAATTCCCAGACCTTTTTAAAGAGGCGAGATATTAGATAGTTTAAGTAATACTTATCGACAGTGAGAATTAGTCTCTAGTTGCTCAAGAATCAGTATTTAATCTAGTGGGTTTAGATATGGATAAAAAAAGCCCTGTCGATGACAAGGCATTTTTGTTTGGTACCAGTGGACGGACTCGAACCGTCACACCCGAAGGCGGGGGATTTTGAATCCCCTGTGTCTACCAATTCCACCACACTGGCTTTAAATTTTTACAAACTTACATCTAAATTTAGCTGTTCTAATCGCTTGGTAGTAGCTGATGCTGCCGATTAGAGCGGGCAATTATATACAATGCAGAATCGAATGCAATGCTTTCTAACTTCTAGCTCTCAAATTCTTCTGGATGCCCGGCACCACGTCTTACTACTTGAGGGAAACCATCCATCAAGTCAATCACGGTTGTTGGTACATCACTGGTATGCCCAGCATGAATAATCAAGTCTACTCGCCCGCCCAACTGTTTACTGATGCGATCTTCATCGACCAGAGTATATTCATCACCAGGCATAATTAGACTTGTACTCATTACCGGTTCACCTAACTCCTCTAATATAGCCAATGCCACGGGGTGATCGGGAACTCGAATACCGATAGTTTTCCGTTTTGGGTGTTGAAGTCTGTTAGGTACTTCTGGAGAAGCCCTGAGGATAAATGTGTAAGGACCAGGAGTATGGTTTCTTAGAACTCGAAAAGATGAATTATCAACTCGAGCAAAATTGGCAAGCTCCGATAAGTCACGACAGACTAGCGTAAAGTTATGCTTTTTATCCAATTTACGTATTTGTCTAATTCGGTCGAGTGCTTTTTTGTCACCGATATGACACCCAAGCGCATACCCAGAATCCGTTGGGTAAACGATTAACCCACCCTTGCGAATAATCGCTACCGCTTTTGCGATCAATCTTGGTTGCGGGTTTTCCGGATGTAATTCAATGTATTCTGTCATTTCCTTTGGTCCAAACGACTATCAGAATAGTGCTTCTCGATTATACGCTGATAAAACAATGATGTACTCATTTTTACTTGAATCTGATGGGTCTATCACTATAGATGATGCAATACATGAGGCACTTCGGGATTAACCGGTTTGAAGTGACCTAAATCACTCCATTTTAGGTCAGGATAGTGAAAGTCAGATCCAGCCGATGCCAATAATTGGTGCTTGTCTAATAACCGGTAAAGCCAAGCTTGTTTGTCGGGTGCCAAACTAGGATAGCTCACTTCCATCGCATCCCCTTCTGCGATTTTAAACTCTTCAATTAGGTAAGTTAGCTTTCTGTTAGACATTGGATAACGTGTTGGATGTGCCAGAATTGCCAAGCCGCCCGCCTGATGGATTAGGTTAATAGCATCAGACATCTCAATCCATTCAGCGGCGACTTTGACTCTGCCTTTTTTGCCTAAGTATTTCTTAAAAGCTTGCTGCATATCCTTCACATGCTCTAGTTCGACTAGACCTCTTGCAATATGAGAGCGAGTCACAACTTGACGGCAATTAGATTGAAGATATTCGAATACTCCAGTCACATTCAACGACTCTAGCTTATCGGCAATTTGCTTTGCTCTAGTCCAGCGCAGAGTTTGTTGGCGACTGACCGCATCTACTAAAGTAACTTCTTCGGGGTTAATATTAAGCCCAACAATATGCACTTCACCAAAATCAGACTTCACCGACAACTCAATACTATTAATTAACTTAAGTTCAAGCTGGCTGCTCTGGATAGCCCGTTCAGCTTCATACAGTCCACTAATGCTATCATGATCGCTGATTGCTAATAGGTCTACTTGACGCTCAGCAGCGCGATTAACCAGCTCAGTGGGGGTTAAAACGCCGTCTGAATAATCGGTATGGCTGTGAAAATCGTATTTGATGGTTAACACTCTCTTAATATAGAAGTCTAAATAGCTTGAATTGATGCAATTATACGTTGAATAGTAAAATCTGGTTATACAAACTGAGTCGTTACGATAAAAATTGACTGTAATTTTAAAGACAATCATTCAATAGTTCGGGCGAGCGACTCAAAAACTGGCGCTTTAGCGTAGTCAGTTTGATTGATTCAGCGTATTATTCTGTGACATATCTATCGGTAAAAGAATTAACTTCATTTAAGGAACTCAATGAAATTTTTATTAGACTTTTTTCCCATCGTGGTTTTTGTGGGAATCTACGTACTCTACCCTTCTGAAACTCCCATGTACCCTGCTGTCATCGGGCTAATGATAGCTACGGTTATTCAAAACATCGGTACCAAGTTACTCACAGGCAAGTTCGAAAAGTTGCACGTTTGGACACTTGTAATTACCATCGCGATGGGTGGACTTACCTTGTTATTTCGCGATCCTGCATTTATTTTCTGGAAAGCCAGCGTTCTGGTTTGGGTTACAGCGGTTGTATTCCTCTACCGACAACACATCATTGGAAAAGTCTTACTACAAGAAATGTTGAGTAAGACCATGGATGAGCCAATTGACGCCCCTGAAAAATTGTGGAGGCAACTGAATCACCTTTGGGCTATTAGTTATATCTTATTTGGTTTCTTAAACCTATGGGTCGCCTACGAGTTTACTGAAGCAACTTGGGTACAATTTAAGCTATTCGGCTTACTTGGGCTAAACTTTGCGCTATTAGTTTATATTATGATAAAAATCTATCCCTACCTTCCGGTTGAAGAAGAAGCTGAAGAGAGCCCAACCCTAGAAACTGAAAATCAAAACAAAGAATAACCCGAACCAGCAAAAGCGGTTACTGGCAAATTTACCAAATTCAAGCCAGTAAAAGCCGATGAGGAAGAACCATGTTATATGCATTTATATCTGTCGATACCCCAAATAGCCTTGAAAAAAGACTAGCTGCTCGACCGGCACATGTCGAAAGATTGATAGCACTCAAAAATCAAGGTCGATTAATCATCGCAGGTCCACAGCCCGCCATAGACTCCCCCGATCCTGGCCCTGCTGGTTTTACTGGAAGCCTAGTGGTTGCAGAATTTGATGACCTAGCACAGGCAGAAGCTTGGGCAGCAGATGACCCTTATATGTTAGAAGGTGTCTACCAAAGCATTCAAGTTAAACCATATAATCTAGTCTTACCTTAGGAAAACCAATGACTGATTTAAACCAAATAAATCAACAAAGAATCCAACGCATGCGTGAAATGCTCGAATCCGAGCTGGCTCCTAGCTCTCTTGAAATTGAAGACGAAAGCCATTTACATGCCGGTCATGTGGGTGCTAAAACGGGTAAAGGTCATTTTTATCTCAACATTAAGAGTTCAGCATTTGAGGGTGTTTCACCGGTTAAAAAACATCAGCTGATTTATCAGGCGCTTGGTGAAATGATGGAAACGGATATTCATGCATTAAGGATTTCGGTGAGTGGTTAGAGTTTGGGCTGCAATGTTCCCTTTGCGGACTTTTGTCGTCTTTTTTAAAGCTAAGAATAAAGGCGTTTCGCAACGGTTTTACCCCGGCTATTTATTATACTAAATCGGCAATTTTTCATTCTTTATGTGCGGTTTCGCAGCGCTAGAGCTTTCCTGCGACAGCTAGTTGCTCCTGCACTAGCTTAATACAGTCCATCCGTGGACATAAGTTTCTTTTGTAAGAAGACACCAAAAGTAGGCGCTTTAGGCGAAAGAAACCAAAAGCTTCTTTCGCTGAAGATAACTCATTGTTTACGTGGTGATAGTTGTTCTCAGCCTTTACAGTCCTTATTTGTTGACAGAAAGTCAGCGGAAGAAAAGAGCTCGCTTGCGCTCATTTGCTTTTCTTGTCTACCCGCTGACTCATGAGTTTCACCAGCCCGTTATAGCCGCTGGGCGGGTAAAACTTAGGCAATGATAATCACGTCACTAATTGCGGGTAAAGAAAGAATGTTCGAAGTAAGTAGCTGTGGGATGGGCCTCACAAACGAACTGATGGTGGACGTCCCACAGAACTAAAAAACAAAACGATAGGTTAATTTCGGTCGCCCAGTGCGCAACGTAAAGGGCACTTTTGCGTTCTTTTGTTGCCAGACAAAAGAATGTCGCAGTCAGAGCGCCAGCGCTGCGAAACAACGGGTTGCTGAGCGCAGTCGAAGCATTGGCTTAAATTTTGGTTCTTAAAAAAGAACGTTTAGAAACTTCCCCTTTAGATAAAAAGCCCACCTAAAACCTCTCTTCCAGCTGCCCCCCTAAACTCCAATAATTAAATGTACTCAAATTCGACGCATAAAAAAAGCGCAAATAAATGCGCTTTTAATCACAGAGACAAACAAATTGTCAATTTCAACCCAGGGAAAGGCTGAGATCTAGGTCTATACGTTAAAGATACTCGCTAAGGATAATCCTTGACGCTCAAGCATAAAACGTAATCGACGTAAGGCTTCTACTTGAATCTGACGCACTCTCTCTCTGGTTAAGCCAATTTCACGACCCACATCTTCAAGAGTTGCTGCTTCATAGCTTAATAGACCAAACCGTCGAGCTAGTACTTCTTTCTGCTTAGAGCCCAATTGATCTAACCAATATTCGATACTTTGTTTAAGATCTTCTTCCTGTAACTTACTAGACGGACCACATTCTCTCTCATCAGCAATCGTTTCTAACAAAGGCTTATCGTTATCTTTACCGATTGGACAATCAACTGAAGTGACTCTTTCATTTAAACCAAGCATTCTGGCTACAGTTTCTACCGGTTTATTCAGTTTTGCTGCAATATCTTCTGCAGTTGGTTCATGATCGAGCTTTTGAGCTAGTTCACGTGACGCACGTAAATAGACATTTAATTCTTTAACAACGTGAATAGGCAATCTAATCGTACGTGTTTGATTCATAATTCCACGTTCGATAGTTTGGCGAATCCACCATGTAGCGTAGGTAGAGAATCTGAATCCTCTCTCTGGGTCAAATTTCTCAACGGCTCTAATTAAACCGAGGTTTCCTTCTTCAATTAAGTCCAGAAGTGCTAAACCTCGATTTGAGTAACGTCTAGCAATCTTTACTACTAAACGAAGGTTACTTTCAATCATTCTGGCTCTTGATTTTTCACAGCCTTTACGTGCTTTACGAGTGAAGAAAACTTCTTCTTCTGCGGTTAAAAGCGGTGAAGCTCCGATTTCACCAAGATAAAGCTGAGTAGCATCAAAACTTTTTTCTTTGCCTACTCGCCTTTTGGGAATTTTAGATTCTTGTAAGGATATTTCTGCTAGTTCGGATACTTCTGGCTCTTCTGCATTGTCAGCCTCAGCTAACAGCAAATCACCTTCATGTTCTAGTTCTTCTTTGGTCATTGTATTTATTTTTGTCATTTCGCTTCTCTCTGCCGTGGGGACTAAGTCCCAAAAAACGAAACCGCTGATTTACTTCCCTCAGCAATCCCTTGTGAAACACACCATTGTTTTTATTGATTTACTTCTTATTATTACTAGTTACAAATACAGTGTGATCTTTATTGTTATCGTCACTAGTAAATATAACTTTAGGTTTTATAAAAATAATTTTATACAACCCGCGACTTTGTTACATGAGACCAGATTTGGGCAGGTAGTTGAGGGGGTCAACCGGCTTGCCTTTAAGTCTGATTTCAAAATGTAACTTATCCGTGTCAGAGCCCGTATTGCCAAGCTCAGCGATACGCTGGCCTGCCTTTACAACCTCGTTTTCTTCCACATGAATCTTCTTATTATGAGCGTATGCACTCAAAAACTGCTCATTGTGCTTAATGATCACTAACTGACCGTAGCCTCGCAGTCCATTTCCACTATAAACTACCCTGCCCTCAGCGGTTGCTCGCACAGGAGAACCATTCTTGGCAACAATATCTAAACCTTTGTTCATATTAGATGAAGGCGAAAAACGGCCAACAACCTTACCATTCACCGGCCAAATCCACTGTTTAACTGGTTTACTATGTTCGGCTATAGCGACTTTGGTTGTTTTAGCAGACCGATTGTTATTGCGGTTGGCTTTAGCCACTCGATTGGTACGCGATGTTTTACCTTGATTGGCTACCCGCTGAGATGTTGAATGCTTAATCGGTTTTGAGCCGCTCTGTTGACTTGCCCTTTCTAGTTTTTTTAAGTCATCTTGAGGAATTATCGGCTTGTTGAGGATCTCTTTGTTAATCGCCGCGAGTAAATTTCGCGAACTAAATGGCTTAACCTCGTCATTTTCGCGCTTATTGTGCACCTGACCGACCAGGCTTAGTTTTTGACCAGGATATATCGTATTAGCCTTTACATTGTTCAGTTTTGCTAATACTTGGTGATCAAGCGAATAGCGCCAAGCGATAGAGTAAAGGGTTTCGCCAGCTTTAACGATGTGATGATTGGCTTGTTCTTGATTTGCCAGAAAACTAACTCCTGGTGAAACATCGCTAATTTCGCGACTATGATCGGGTTTGAACTTTGTCAAATCAACTACCGGAGCTGGAGCGCTAGTTGCGCAACCGGCTAACGTTGTTACAGCCAATGCTGCAACAAACGTCTTCAGTATGTAGTTTATGTTGATCATCTCAATACGAGTCCAAAAGCTATTTAAATTCTTTTTAGCCTTGAACTCTCACTTGAGATATTCAATGAAAACGAGCTAGAATGGGGGCTGTAGCGACTTTTAATTCTATTAAAAGTTAATGCTAAACCTTAACAAAGTGCTCTAACTTCTTGTTTTCATAGGCTATTGACTGTATTTGTACATCAAGTAGCCCAGAAAAGCAACTATTACTATTCCCCAACCAATATAATCGATCATTTGATGGAGCTTCTTTTCCATTTTCTCGCCACCCAACCTCAGAATAAATGCGACTAAATAGAACCGTCCGGCCCTGCCGAAAACGGAAGCAATGATAAATGGAGTCAAGTCACCCAACGGTGAAATACTTAAGGCGCCCGCGCTAACCGTAAAAACTTTGTATGGGATGGGCGCGAAACCAGCAATAAACACCATCAAAACGCCGTACTTCTCGAACCAAATTTGGGTTTTCAAATAGGCATCACCAAAGCCCCATTCGACTAAAAATGGTTCTACTACCGCGGCACCTAAATAAACGCCGAGAAAGTATCCAACGACTCCTCCAAGAACACTTGTAGTGGTTGCCACAAATGCATAATGCCAAGCTTTATCTAGCCTTGACAAGCACATCGGCGCCAACATCACATCCACCGGAATTGGAAAAATAATTGACTCAAAAAAGCTCATTATCCCCAGGTAATAAACTGCATGTTTGTGTTTCGCCCACTTTAAGCAAGACTCGTACATCGGACTAAATATTTTCATTACAAAGTTCCACTTAATAACGGCACGAATTTGACTGACTCCATTCCAATTTGAGTCATTCCTTCTTCCGTTTTTTCTAACAGTAGTAGTTCTTGATCACCGGTTGGCTGAGTAACGGGGATCACCATTCGACCTCCTATAGCAAGTTGTTCAACCAGTTTAGGAGGAACATTGTCTGGAGCCGCAGTAACAATAATGGCGTCGAAAGGTGCATGTTCTTGCCACCCTTGAAAACCATCACCGTGTTTATAAGTTACATTGTTTAATTCTAATGCTTTGAACCGCTCGACAGCCCGCTTTTGCAAAGCTTCAATTCTTTCAATTGTGAAAACTTGAAATGATACTTGGGATAAAATCGTTGTTTGATATCCACAGCCAGTGCCAATTTCTAAAACATTGCCCATTATTCCGCTATCGACCAATATTTCAGTCATTCTCGCAACGATATAAGGTTGCGAAATGGTCTGCCCCATTCCAATCGGTAATGCCGTATCTTCATAAGCTCGATGCGCCATTGCCTCGTCAATAAATATATGTCTCGGAGTGGATTCTATAGCCGCTAATACAGACTCTTCTTTGATTCCTTTTTCTCTAAGCCGAGTAACTAGTCGCGATCTGGTGCGTTGCGAGGTCATGCCGATCCCTGAGAGATGATTTTTATTCATTATAATTATTCTCTTATGTTGACTCTTGAAAACTGTCTATCCAACGACGCATGGTCGAGCTCAGATTATTAGCCGTTAAATCAACGACTAAAGGTGTAATTGAAATAAATCCTCGATTGATAGCGTCAAAATCAGTGCCTGGACCTACGTCTTGCGGTTCGCTCGGTGGGCCTATCCAATAAACTGGCTCTCCCTTAGGATCTTTGCTCGGAACAACCGTGTCGGCTCGGTGCCTACTGCCTAAACGAGTAAACTCTATCCCCTTGATTTCTTCGCTGGCTAAATCTGGAACGTTTACATTTAGAATAATATTGGAGTCCAATTGAAAGGATCTAATATTATTGATCAACTTAATCACGAAATTGGCAGCGACTTGATAATGGTTACACTGCTTCCCCACCAAAGAAATCGCCACCGCGGGGAACCCTAAGCTCCTACCTTCCATCGCTGCGGCAACGGTTCCAGAATACAGGACATCGTCCCCCAAATTAGCACCGTGATTAATTCCCGCAATGACCATATCAGGTTTCTCAGTTAGGATTCGATGCGATCCTAGATGAATACAATCACAAGGTGTACCGGTAACACTGTAAAAACCACGCTCATTTTTCTGGCATTTTAGCGGACGGTCTAAAGTCAATGCAGCACTGCTCCCACTTCGGTTTTTATGGGGCGCAACAACAGTTGTTTTGGCGACGGTACTTACCGCGCTTTCCAGAGCGATAATCCCTGGAGCATCGACTCCGTCATCATTGCTAATCAAAATATTCATGACAAGGCCTCAGAATGCGAGGACGAGATTTCAGAGCTTACAAGATTGGTCGAAGCGTCATTACACATCACCAGCTCTTTCAACAAAGAGGTGGCAAAACAACCGCGACCTAGTGAAAAACTAAAACTGGCGGTATTTCCTTGCTCAGTCACTTTTAGTTTTTTCGCGAAGGCTCGATAAGATCGACGTTGAGAATCTAAATTAAAACGATTTAATCCAAGCAGCCAAGGCTGAAAGCCTTTAATAGCTTCCAACTCAATGGCTAGCGCTTCTGTTGTCGCTTCCGACGGTTGTTTACCTGCAAGCCAACCACAAATATGGGTGTCTGCTTGGTCAATTCTTAATTGCTCTTCATTAGTTGGTTTATCAAGGTGATAATACGACTGGCTATTATCCAAATTAATGCAGTCACCAGCGACTACCTTCGTCCAATTATTGGCTTCTATGCGCTTAGCTAGCTGGAGATTGAAAAGATACGATCTCGCGCTCGATAATACTAAACCTTTGAGGTTTCTATTTTTAATTTTTTTGCCTTCAACCAATAACTCGTTGGCTTTCTCAAGATTACCAAATCCTTTACCAAACCTTTGGTTTCCGAAGTAATTAGGAAATCCGCGTTGAACAATTTGTTCGAGCGCTTTTTGGTCTAACTTAGAAGAAAGGTTTCTAACAACAATTTCGAACTGGTTTTCTTTAATACTTCCAACTCGCAATTTCTTATTATGGCGAACAGCATTTTTTACGGTAATAGACGGACTTTCAATTAGGCTAGGTTGAACTTCTTTACCGGGCAAATGCAAACTAAACCACTGCTCTGAAATACTATTTCGATCCTTTTTCCCTGCGTAGCCAACTTCTCTAGAACTGAGTCCAAATGTTTTTTGAACTTGCTTAATAACCCAATCGGTATTACAACCATTTTTTTCCAATTGCAAAAATAAATGCTCTCCCTCTCCGCTCGGTTCAAAAGCTAAAACTTCTTTTACTCGAAAGTCAGAATTAGAAGTTCGAATATCTCCTTTGACCAATTCTGCATTGTATGCTGTTGGTAGTAATTCGAATCGCGAGGCAAATTCGTTAGCACCGTTCTCCACTAACTATTGCCCTTATGAACTAACGCAATACAGTGTACTGCGATACCTTCTTTACGACCGATATAACCTAATTTTTCGGTAGTGGTAGCCTTAACATTGACTTGTTCTAGTTCAATCGACAATAAACTAGAAATGCGTTTTTCGATTTCCGGAATTTTCGCTGCCATTCGAGGAGTCTGAGCGATCACTGTGACATCTAAATTGTTGACGACATAACTTTTGGCCAATAATAATTGACTGACCTTACTCAGTAGCTCCGAACTATCTGCATCTTTATAAGTTGCATCTGTATCGGGGAAATGTCTACCAATGTCACCTAGAGATGCTGCTCCCAAGAGGGCGTCACAAACAGCATGTAATAAAACATCACCATCAGAATGAGCGAGCAAACCAATGTGGCCAATAAACTCAACGCCACCTAGTTTTAAGACTTTATCACCACCAAAGGCATGCACGTCGTATCCATGTCCCACTCGTATCATAGTAAACTTTCTCTTAAACAAAAAACTGAAGAACTGGCAATTAACAAATCCTAAGATCTCGATTGGTTAGTTAAGATATTCTTTGCTAGTTCTAGATCTCGAGGATGGGTTATCTTGAGATTTGGATGTTCTGAAAATACTGCTTGAACTTCTATATCGCAGTCTACAAGTGCACTTACCTCATCGGTTACTTCAATTCCTGACTTAGTTACTTTAGAAAGTGCGTTTTTGAGTTCCAAAAATTGAGACATTTGAGGAGTTTGAGCTCGAACCAAGTTGTCTCTCGATATGTTTTCGACGACTTTATTTTCAAGGTTTAGTTTTTTCATGGAGTCTGAAACTGGTTCTGCGAGAAAGCAGGCTTTTTTATTCTTATGAAATGATTGAATTAGTTTTTCAAGATCGCTTCCTGATAGACAAGGACGCACGGCGTCATGAACTAACACTGGTGTGATATCTGGCAGCCCATTGTCGTAAAGATATCGCAGAGCATTATTAACAGAGTGCTGTCGCTGCTCTCCTCCATCAATAAGAATTAGCTTATTGCTGTCAATCGCTTTTAAGTGTTTAAATTGTTCATCATCAGGTGATACTACTAATACAACTTTTTCGAAATAAGCCGATGACAGAAAAATATCTAAAGTGATATCTAAAATCATTCTGCCATCAATTTCTAGATACTGCTTAGCAATGTCTCCTCCAAATCGCTTACCTACTCCTGCGGCAGGAATTACTACAACAAAATTACTGACCGATGATAAATCTGATTCATTGCTTTGCATTAGTGAGCGACTCCGAGAGCTAAATATTTAGTTTTCTTCTTTCGGTATTATCCGATAAAAAGTTTCATTCTTTTTTATTAAACCTAAATTTTCTCTCGCTTTTTCCTCAAGGATATTAGGTTCATTCCTGATTAGTTTAATTTCCTCTCTGAGCAAACTATTTTGTTCAGAGAGGGATTGATTGTGTTTTTCTTGACTGGCAATTTTTTCTTTGAGCAAATCGATTTCATGCTGACTATTTTCACCGAACCATGCTCGGTACTGAAGCCATGCGATTACAATTACTAATAGTATGACGAAAAAACGTCTCATAGTTTGCTCGTTGCTCTAATCTTTCTAGAAGCAGTTAAATGCCTTTTTACCGGGATAAACAGCCTTGTCACCAAGACGCTCTTCTATTCTCAATAATTGGTTATATTTAGCAACTCGATCACTTCGACACAAAGAGCCTGTTTTTATTTGCCCTGCATTAGTGGCAACAGCCAAATCTGCAATCGTAGTATCTTCAGTTTCGCCGCTGCGATGAGAAGCAACCACGGTGTAACCAGCTTTGTGCGCCATTTCTATCGCAGCAAGAGTCTCAGTTAATGTGCCAATTTGATTAACTTTGATCAAAATAGAGTTAGCAATATTTTTTTCTATACCTTCGGCAAGAATTTTAGTGTTGGTTACAAACAAATCATCGCCGACTAGTTGTATTCTATCACCTAGTTTTTCAGTAAGAATTTTCCAACCATCCCAGTCACCTTCATCCATACCATCTTCTATGGAGATGATAGGATATCGATTCACCCAATCTTCTAAGTAACAAGCAAATTCTTCTGAGGTTAGCGACTTACCTTCTCCCGCCAGCTCATATTTTCCGTTCTTATAGAATTCAGAACTTGCCACATCTAAACCAAGAAACACTTCTTCACCCAACTTGTAACCAGCATTTTCTACAGCCTCAGCAATCGCCTGAATCGCTTCCTCGTTAGAACCTAGATCCGGAGCAAAACCGCCCTCATCACCTACGGCTGTACTTAGACCTTTTTTACTTAATACAGATTTAAGTGCATGGAAAATTTCAGCGCCGCAACGCAGTGCTTCAGAAAAACTTTCAACCCCAACCGGTAAAATCATAAATTCTTGGATATCAACATTGTTATCCGCATGTTCCCCACCATTGATGATATTCATCATTGGCACTGGTAACATATTGCCATTACCAATTTGTTCGAAAAGTGGAACCTTATTATCCGTCGCGGCCGCTTTCGCAGCTGCCAATGAAACCGCAAGAATAGCGTTAGCACCTAAAACTTCTTTGTTTTCAGTGCCGTCCAAATCAAGCATTATTTGGTCTAAATTAGCCTGATCATTTACATCCTGACCGAGTAATTTTGGCTTAATCGTTTGATTAATATTGTTAACTGCCTTCTTAACTCCTTTACCTAAGTAACGACTCTTATCACCATCACGAAGCTCTAAAGCTTCTCTTGAGCCAGTTGAAGCTCCAGAAGGAGAACAAGCGATTCCATGTACGCCACTTTCTAAAAACACTTCAGCTTCAACAGTTGGATTACCACGTGAATCCAAAATTTCTCTTCCAATGATGTTTACGATCTTACTCATTCCTAATAGCCTCTCACTCATTAGTATTTAGTTGGTTATAAATCTTAAAAAATATCGCTTTCGTTTAAAACAGTACTATAAATTGCTTTCGGCAAATGGATTAGATTTAACGACTTTATCAATTGACTGCAAAGTCTTTAAAAGCGCTTCAATCTCATACATTGGCCACGAATTGGGGCCATCGCTTTTAGCATTCGCTGGATCCGGGTGCGTTTCCATAAATAAGCCAGAAACTCCTGCTGCGATTGCCGCTCTTGCCAAAACAGGCACATGTTCGCGTTGTCCACCCGAAGAGCTACCTTGACCGCCAGGCAGTTGAACAGAATGAGTCGCGTCATAAACCACTGGCGCTTGAGTTTCTCGCATGACGGCGAGACTTCTCATATCTGAAACCAAATTATTGTATCCGAAAGATGCTCCTCGCTCACAAACCATAATGTTTTCATTACCGGTTGCTCTTGCTTTATTAACGACATGGGTCATATCCCAAGGTGCTAAAAACTGCCCTTTCTTGATATTAACCGGAATACCTGGCTCACAAACTCTTTGAATAAAGTTAGTTTGACGACACAAAAATGCCGGTGTTTGCATAACATCAACCACCTCGGCAACTTCGTTAAATGGTGTATCTTCATGAACGTCAGTGAGTACAGGTACACCTATTTGCTGTTTAACTTTTTCTAAAATCGCAAGTCCCTTTTCTAACCCTGGACCTCTAAAACTTTTGTGCGAGGAACGGTTAGCTTTGTCAAACGAAGACTTGTAGACAAAGGAAATGCCCAGCTTTTCAGTCACTTCTTTAAGATAACCAGCGGTGTCGAGCGCTAATTGTTCGCTTTCGATTACACAAGGTCCGGCAATCAGAAAAAAGGGTTGATCTAATCCAACTTTAAAATCGCGAATTTTCATATTAACCTTCTTCTTTTAGTTTGAACTCTTTGGCTGCAGCCACAAAACTAGTAAACAGTGGGTGCCCATCGCGCGGAGTCGAGGTAAACTCAGGATGAAACTGTACAGCGATATACCACGGGTGATCGGGAATTTCGACAGTTTCTACTAAGTTGTTTTGACTAGAGCGCCCTGAAATTTTCAAGCCGCTCTTTTCAAGCTGTTCAACGTAATTTTCATTTACTTCATAGCGGTGCCGATGACGCTCATTGATCTCTTCGCTAGCATATATTTCAGCTAATTTTGAATCTTTAGTTAAGTAGGCAGGTTGCGCCCCAAGTCGCATGGTTCCGCCTAAATCAGAATCTTTACTGCGTTGTTCAACCGAACCATCTTTGTTGATCCATTCAGTAATTAATCCAACAACATGGTGTTTAGTTTCAGTACAAAACTCTGAACTGTGTGCATTTTCAATATTCGCGCAATGCCTAGCGAACTCAATAACAGCGACTTGCATACCTAAACAAATTCCTAGATAAGGAACATTGTTTTTTCGTGCGTATTCCGCTGCCAGTATTTTACCTTCAACTCCGCGTTCACCAAAGCCGCCAGGAACCAGTATGGCATTAGACTCGTCTAATAAACCAACTCCCTTCTTTTCGATATCTTGAGCATCGATAAAATCAATCTTTACAGTCAGTCTATTTTGTAAACCGGCATGCTTTAAAGACTCTATCAAAGACTTATAAGCTTCGGTTAAATCCATATATTTGCCGACCATTGCAATTCGCACTTCACCATTCGGATTAGCCTCTGCATACAGGACTTGTTCCCATTCGGTTAAATCGACTTCTTGCTCTGGTAGCTTAAACCGTTCTGAGATGATTCTTTCCATTCCCTGAGCATTAAGAATGGCAGGTATTTTGTAAATACTGTCGACATCCCGCAAGGAAATGACCGCCTTTTCATCGACATTGGTAAACAATGCAATTTTAGCTTTTTCCGAAGCCGGCAAACTCCTATCGGAACGACAGATTAAAATATCCGGCTGGATCCCTATTGAACGAAGCTCCTTTACAGAATGTTGAGTTGGTTTGGTTTTTAACTCTCCGGCAACGGCAATATAAGGCAGAAGAGTGAGATGCATAAATAAGGCACGCTCTCTACCCAATTCAAAACCCATTTGACGAATGGCTTCAAGAAAGGGTAACGACTCAATATCACCCACTGTACCACCAATTTCAACCAACGCAATGTCGGCGTCGCCCGCGCCTTCTTTTACTTTTTTCTTAATCTCGTCAGTAATATGAGGAATAACTTGTACGGTGCCACCTAAGTATTCGCCTTTTCGCTCTTTGCGTAATACATCAGCGTAAACACGCCCAGTGGTAAAATTATTGGATTGACTCATTTTGGTGCGAATAAATCTTTCATAATGACCCAGATCGAGATCTGTTTCAGCACCGTCGTCTGTAACGTAAACCTCTCCATGTTGAAAAGGACTCATGGTGCCGGGGTCTACGTTAATATAGGGGTCGAGCTTCATCAAGGTTACTTTTAAGCCGCGAGACTCTAAAAGAGCCGCTAAAGAGCCTGCTGCTATCCCTTTTCCTAAGGATGAAACCACACCGCCCGTTACAAATATGTATTTAGTCATTAAAATTCGCCAAAAATAATATATAAATCAATCAATTAGATAAACACCTACATCATTTCGATAGCCAAATCAAAATGCCAAAAAAGGTAGAAATTCCTCAAAAAACAACATCGTTAGTCCTCAATTTGAGGCTTGTAACGATGGTCGATTATAAAAATATTTGGAATCTGGAGGTGTCTTTAGGACGGGAAAATATTGTATCAAATAATTCTTGTGGAATCACGAATAAACCGATCAATTAATCAACTAAATCGCTGATTATGCTTAGTTGGTATTAGACCTCATAGACCAAGGTCATTATTGGCGTTTTTTACTGGCTTGCCAAAAAGCTTCTAACTCTTCGAGCGAGTATTCTGAAATGGGCTTTTGGGCAAGTGATTCAATATGCTTAAATCGCCGACAAAATTTATTGTTGGCCTTCATGAGTGCACGATCTGCGTCTACCTTATAATGTCGAGCCAAATTTACACAAACGAAAAGCAAATCCCCCAACTCTTCCTCAATATGCGATTGCTCTCCAGAGTCGACAGCATGCTTAACTTCAAGTGATTCTTCGTCCAGTTTTTTCCATACTTGGCTGACATCAGGCCAGTCGAACCCCTGCTTGGCAACTCGGCTTTGTATTTTTTGAGCTCGCTTTAATTCTGGTAAGACTTTTGGAATATCATCAAGCAAGCTGGTCGTTCTGTCTTCCGATTTTTGATTTCTCTCCTGCGCCTTTATATCTTCCCATGCTTTTGCAAATTGTTGCTCGGATAATTGGGTTTTCTGACCGAAAACATGCGGGTGCCGTCTTTCTAGCTTTTCACAGATACTGTGAATGACATCATCAAGGTTGAAATAGCCATCTTCACTAGCCAACTGAGCGTAAAACACAACCTGAAATAAGAGATCTCCTAATTCATCTCTCAAATCTGTGTAGTTTTCCCTCTCTATCGCGTCGGCAACCTCGTAGACTTCTTCAATCGTATAAGGAATAATACTTTGGTAGTCTTGCTTAAGATCCCAAGGACAGCCGGTGTTAGGCTCCCTTAATTCCTGCATGATCGTTTTCAATCGTTCAATACTAATTAATGACAAACGTAACTACCCTTATTAATCAAAATCGCTAGTTCTGGCTTCTTATAACGCCGATAATATTTGGTAACTGCTCGATCAGATTGATCAATCGAGACACATTGGAAAGATTGGCGAGTTCCACCTGAACGTCAATACGAACTTCAAGTTGACGGTGATCAACTCGAGTATTTAAGGATGTAACACTCACCTTTTCATTACTCATCAAGGAAGTAATGTCGCTAAGTAGCCCTTTTCGGTCGTAAGCGCGAATGACTAAATCAATTAAATAATGCTTATTAACTTCGGTCGTCCAACTGACCTCAAGAATTTTTTCCGGAGACTTTTCTTTGCTACTTAGCAAATAGCGACAATCACTCCGATGAATCATAATCCCTCGACTCAAAGTCACATAGCCAGATATATCGTCGCCAGGAATAGGCTTACAACACCCTGCCATACGTGTTAATAAGTTACCGACGCCTTCTACTAATATATCGCTTGAGTTGGCTCTTTTTTCTACGCTAGGCTTTCGTTTAACTATCGATTCTCGAGTAATCGGCTCGGTTGTTGGGTGGAGTAACCGCAAGGCATTCATTACCTGATGAATCCCCTTATCTCCAGCTCCAAGCCCAGCAAATAATTCTTCGTTAGTGTTGTAGTTGAAGTGTTTGGCAAGCTTGTTAAACTCGGTAAACTCGATACCATTTTTCTTAAGCTCTCGTTCAATCATGAGCTTTCCAGCAGTGGCATTTTTATCTTTATCTTGATGCTTAAACCATTGTTGAACTTTGTGTCGAGCCCTAGAAGATTTAATGTAACCTCGTTGCTCGCTCAACCAGTCTCTGCTTGGGCCTCCCGACTTGGCTGTGAGAATTTCTATTTTTTGCCCCGTTTGTAGAGGTTGAGTTAATTGAATAATTCGACCATTCGATTTGGCTCCACGGCACCTGTGACCTACGTCAGTATGCACTCTGTAGGCAAAGTCTAATGCGGTTGACCCAGCGGGTAGGTCAATCAGCTTTCCTTGAGGAGTGAAAACATAAACTCGCTCTTCGAATACTTGGCTCTTAAACTCATCCGCCAACTGTTTTAAATCAGCGACTTCGTCTTGCCATTCGAGCAGCTGTCGAAGCCAGGCAATTTTAGCTTCATACCCACCGCCAGCACTATCCGTTCCCTCTTTATATTTCCAATGCGCTGCAACACCTAACTCAGATTCTTGATGCATCTTGTGAGTACGAATCTGAACCTCTAACGTTTTTCCTCGTGGCCCAATAACCGCAGTATGTAACGAGCGATAGCCATTCTCTTTTGGGGTGGCAATGTAATCATCAAATTCTTTGGGGATATGCTTCCATTGTCCATGGACTACTCCTAATACAGAATAACAATCCTGAATTTTTGGAACCAGTATTCGTACCGCCCTTACGTCATAGATTTCTTCAAAACCAACCTGCTTGCGATGCATTTTTTTCCAGATGCTGTATATATGTTTGGCTCGCCCCATTAATTCAGCATGGATATTCAAATCTTTTAATGCGCTTTCAATGGTCTGCAGAACTTCTTTTACATAGGCTTCTCTTGCACCTCGCTTTTCTGCCAAGTATTTAGCTATTTTTTTGTAATCCTGAGGATGAAGGTATCGAAATGCAAGATCCTCCATCTCCCATTTAATCTGACCAACACCCAAGCGGTTGGCTAAAGGCGCAAACACATCATTGACTTCTTGCGCTATCGCGACTCTTTGACTTTCATCTTGGTGTTTAGCATTGCGAAGTTGGTAGAGTCTTTCTGCCAGTTTGATCAAGACAACAGAGACGTCATCGACCATAACCAGCAGCATTTTTCGCAGGTTTTCTATTTGTTCTGCGTCGGAACCTACCGACTGATTGGCTTGCAAGCCCCTGACTCCGTCAAGGGTGACGACCCCTTTAATTTTATGAGCGACTGAAGGTGAAACTTGGTCAGAAATATCGTCGAGAGATAGTAACTGCTGATCGACAAAAGGATAAAGCATCGACGCGACGAGTGTTTCACAATCAACTCTTAGCTCACTTAGAATATTGGCTACTTCAAATGACTCTGAAAGAACAAGCTTCAGGTCTTGCTGAGCGCTATCTAACTTGTCACTTATTAAACTAGCGCAGGCCTTAAAGACCTGTGCGTCAAAATTTTGCTGATCGAAAACTAATTGTTCACACCAAGGTAGAAAGGAAACTTGATGCATAGATTTAGGGGGCTTTAATTTTGAGGTTTGAACCATCTTTATTTCTCCCATACATCTAAAACAAATGCGAGTGCTCTATAGGCTATGCCTGCCGGCGACACGCAACTAGCCAATTAATTCTTTTCAAATACCGCTATCGATTCTACATGTGTTGTGTGAGGGAACATATCCATCACACCGGCTTTTGTCAGTTTATACCCAGATTTAACTAGCTCTCCTGTATCTCTTGCTAATGTTGCCGGATTACAGGATACATAGACAATTCTTTTTGGATCTAACCGTACGATATTAGGAATCACTTCTATTGCGCCGCTACGAGCTGGGTCAATCAATACTTTATTGTAGTGTTTATCCAACCACTCTTTGCCTGTGAGATCAGCGGCAAGATCCGCCTGATAAAAATCGACATTATCTAAATTATTATGTTTAGCGTTTTGTTTACCTCGCTCAACCATCTCGTCGACCCCTTCGACCCCTACGACATATTTGGCTTTAGTTGCCATCGGTAATGTAAAGTTACCCAAACCACAAAACAGATCTAACAATTGATCGTCTGGCTGGATATCAAGGAGCTCTAGGGCAAGAGTAATCATTTTTTCATTAATACTTGCGTTAACCTGGGTAAAATCTAATGGCTCGACTAACATTTCTAAGTCGTAATCAGCCAAGCGATAACTCAGTCGCGAGGATTCTTCATCCAATGGCCAGATTCGGTGCACAGTTTTCGGCCCTTTCGGTTGCAGGTACACCAACAATTGATGCTGCTGAGCGAATGCTACCCAAGCTGATTGATCTTTCTCCGTTAGCGGTTGCAAGTGTCGAACAATCAGACAAACCGCTTCATCACCACAAGCAACCTCAATTTGTGGAATGTGCAGTCGAGTATCCATCGAATCAATTAACTCGCTCATTGGTTTTAATAAATCTGCGACCTCTTTTACTAACACTTGGCAATAATCGATATCAGCTAAAAAGTTGGAGTATTTCTCTCGAAAACCGATGAGAGTGCGCTCTCGCTTAATAACATAACGCACTCCAAGACGGGCTTTACGTCGATAGGCCAACAGGTCTGCTTGTAATGGTGCTAACCATTGCTTCGGTTGAGTATTGGCAAAATGTTCGAATTGCTCTTTCAAAATAACTTGTTTATGGGCAATCTGAGCATCGGTCGACAAATGCTGCATGCTGCAGCCGCCACATATCCCAAAATGCTCACAGGGAGGTTGCACTCGGTCTATATGTGGGTTTTCGACAGAGATGGTCCGCCCTTCATCAAACTTCCCCCGCTGAAAGGTGTACTTCATTTGTACGGTCTCACCGGGTAAAGCGCCGTCGACAAAGACCGTTTTACCTGCTAACCGTCCGATACCTCGCCCTTCGTGGGATAACCCCTCGATGGTGATTTCAACTGGTTCTGTTGGAAGAGGCTTTCCTCTTCGATGTCGTCGTTTTGCCATTAAAACTCATGTACTCTATATATAGGTTTGTTGAGACAGCTTTCGCCGCAAACAGCAGCGAACTCCACTTTGAGAGCGGATTTTACACGCATAAGGATTTTTTTTCTCGTAATATAAGCCTGAACCATGGCTTGGCGACCAGATTACTCTAGTTTGGCTCTCAGATTAACGATAGTTACCTGCAACAAAGCGAATTAGCGGCCAATAATTAGCCTGTGATGACGCCTGACTTTCATATATACTTTGCGGAATTCGAGTCAATTTGTAGCGCCAGCATAACAATATGACTTCAACAAACCAGCTCTTGACTGTTTAGCTCATTAATACGGAAACTAATGACTAGTTACACAACCCATAAATGGCCCTTTAACTGTTTGCTACTTTTGATATTGTCGGCAAACATAATGTTCATATCTTCACCGGTAATTGCGGCGACAGCTTCTATCTACTTGGCTCATTCGGGATTACAAGATTCAGAACGAAATTTAGTCACTCAACTGGTTGAAAAGTTACAAAAAACTAAACCTCCCGGCCATACAATAAAACAGCTCAATACTTCTAAATTAACCATTGCACAAATTGAACAAGCCATTACGACGCCTAAAAGTTGTGTCATTAGTATTGGCGATTACTCGCTCGAAAAAGTGCTAGCAGCAAGACAAAAGGTTCCTATATTTTCTATTATGGTTGAGCGCCATAAATTAGACAATTACATTACCAACTATGCTCGTTTTGAAATTCCAATCTCAGGGATTTATCAAGAACAATCTTTTCTCAAGCAATTAATGTTGGCAAAAGCCATTAAACCCAAACTAAAGTCGGTTGGAGTTTTACTGGGTACAAAGACACGGTATGGTTTAACGAATTACCAACAAACAGTCAATCTGGTTAATCTTAATTTGGCTTTTAACCTTCTAAAACACAACGTATCTGTACAAAATTACTTTGAGCGGCTCCCCATAGAGAATGGTTTTTTGATGATCCTGAATGATCAAGAACATTACTCAACCAATGATTTGCAAAGTTTAATGCTCACAAGCAACCGCCGAAAAATCCCAATGATTGGTGCTAAGTCGTCTGATACAGTTTTTGCTGCCCTCGCTAGTGTATATACCCCGGTGTCTGAACTGGCCAGACAGACGGCTTTAGAAGTTGGAAAAATCTGTTCCGGTCAGCCTATGCCTAACGCAAGTTACGGCAGTAATTATATTGTTAATATCAATCCGCATATCGCAAATTTTTTAGGATACACAGACTTAACAGAAGAACAACTATTGGTCTCGATAAAATCACAAGAGGACGCTCTTAAAAATGAATGATTGGGGAATTAGAGCCAGAGTCATTTTGTTGGCAATCGTGCCAACCGGCTTGGTAGCCTTGGTGATGGGTAGCTATTTTGTGGCAACACGTGTTCAAGACCTGAATGTTAATGTACGAGACCGCGGCCTTACTGTAGCGAATTATATTGCGCAAACATCTGAATACAGTTTGCTCGCTGGCAATAAACAGACTCTCGAGCGACTTGTGAATTCTGCTCGAGATGGTGATGTCGACATACTCTCCATTGCAATTTTTTCAAAACATAATATCTTACTCGCAAGCTCCGGCACCCAAGAATTAGTCTCTCAACTTTCCAAACTTTCCGATGAGCCGATTAAGCGCTCATTGGTTCAATCAATCGCTGATGGACTCATTATCAAGACACCAATTTTCAGTCCCTCAACCATGGTAGAACAAACCAATTTTCAAACTCAGAACTCACTTCCGATAATCGGTACTGTAGCGGTTATGATAACCGATAAAAATATACAACTTCGGCAATACCAAACAATGGTAACGGCTTTTATCATTCTCTTAGTAGGACTAATTTTAGCCGGTTTACTCGCGCATAATATGGCTCGAAATATTACGATTCCAATTATCCAATTAGCTAATGCTGTAAAGCGAATAAAAGAAGGCCAACTTAAAGTCGCTCTCAAATCAAATGGTACTGGTGAACTTAAAACCTTGGTTGATGGTTTTAATGATATGAGTGATTCTCTTTATGAAGCGCGAGAAGAAATGCAGCTGGCGATCGAACAAGCTACAGCTGACATCAATGCGACGAATACGGCCTTAGAAGAACAAAACGTAGAACTCAATATGGCACGTAAAGAGGCGGTCGAAGCAAGTCGAGTAAAATCTGAATTCTTAGCAAATATGAGCCATGAAATAAGGACACCAATGAATGGTGTCATTGGTTTTACAAATTTGTTACTCAAGTCAAAACTCACAGAGCAGCAACACGACTACTTGCAAACCATACAAAAGTCCGCAAACGGACTATTAGCGATTATCGACGACATCCTGGACTTTTCTAAGATCGAAGCAGGCAAAATGGAAATGGAGAATATTTCGCTTTCGATTTCTGACTGCGTCGATGAAACTCTAAAACTACTCGCTCCAGCAGCCCAAGCTAAAAACATTGAAGTTGTGGGAATAGTTTATCAAGATGTCCCAACTAACTTAAAAGGCGATGCCGGCCGCATTTGCCAAATATTAACCAACCTATGTAATAACGCGATTAAATTTACTCAAGAAGGCACCATTCAGATTAGAGTGATGCTAGAAGAAGAAAACAATCAATCTGTTAAGTTGCGAATTAACATTACGGACACCGGACTTGGGCTTTCCGAAGAACAGCAGAAAGTCCTTTTTCAAGCTTTTACTCAAGCAGATACCACTACCACTCGAAAGTTTGGTGGAACAGGTTTGGGCTTGGTTATATCAAAAAAACTGGCAGAGTCAATGCACGGTAAAATAGGTATAGAAAGTAAAGAGAATGTCGGATCGACTTTCTGGTTTACTGTAAAACTGGATAAAGACTCAAGTTCGGCTCCTCCAATGGAATATGGTTTTCCAGGTCGAAGAATTTTATTTCATGATATTAACAATACATCTCAACTCGCCACCAATTATTTATTAGGACGCTGGGACTGCATTGTTGAAAATACTCAAAGCATTGGAGAGCTTATTGAGCGTTCAGAACAGTATTACCGCCAAGAAAAAGATATTCACTTAATTATTATCAGTGGCTATGCTCCAAACGAGAGCCGCACTGACTTGCTTCGACTACTCAAAATATCACAAGACTTAGGAGCACCGTTGACGGCCTTAGTTAACTCCAAAGAGGAGAAAGTTCTACAGGAGTACTTCGAATTGGGAATTCGAAAACTTTACTCTAAACCAATCACTCGGCAATCATTCTATTCAATACTCAGCAAGTGGCTGAGTATTGATAAAGACAAGAACCAATTAACTATCGAAAATCGGCAGTTATTCTCACCTGCTCCACTTAAGGTTTTGTGTGTGGACGACAATGAGGCCAACCTTAAATTAGCCGAAGCTTTTCTGTCTGATTTTGATGTTCAGCGCGAAGTTACAGATAGTGGCATCAAGGCTATTGCGTTATGTAAATCCAATACCTTTGATGTTATTTTTATGGATATGCAAATGCCGGACATGGATGGTCTCGAGTCAACAAAAAATATTCGAAAAATTAATGACCACTATAAAAACATTCCGATCATTGCTCTGACAGCGCACGCAATGAAAGGTGAAAAAGAAAAAGTCCTGAGTGAAGGTATGACCGAGTATTTGACAAAACCAATCAGTCAATTACAACTAAAAAATAGCATTGAACTTTGGACCAAACGTTCCGTTCAATATAAAACCGATTCAACTAAAAGCCTGACAACTTCTCAAAATACCAAGGATTCAAAAAACCTATCGATCGATTGGCAGTTGAGTTTAAAAAATGCGGGAGGCCGCGAAGACTTAGCTCTGGACATGCTAAAAATGTTAATTCAAAGTTTTCCCGATGCAAAAGCTAAAATTCAACAACACTTGGATGCTAAAAATATCGAACAACTGATTGCCGAAGTTCATAAACTACACGGGGCCACTGCCTACTGTGGTGTTCCTCAACTAAAATATTTGGCGAACAAATATGAGGGAATTTTAAAAAGCGTAGGTATCAATGAAGAGGTTGAGATTGTACATAAAGCTTTTATCAAAGAACTAGCCGCTATTGACACTGACTCAAAAACCTTTTTATCCAATGACTCACAATGAACAAAAATTAAACCTGCTTAACAAATAATTCTTGGTTCGAACCCTTAGGAAGTTCCAACAAAGTTCCGAACAAAACTCCAGACTCATTGACGCTATCAATCCTGCACTCTAAGATTTGATTGGTGAGCTTAATGGAACTAGTCACTTCGGCACACACCTTATGATAATTTGGTGTGTAGCCATAGTACTTAACAGCGCCATTTTCTGACGGCTGACCAGCCCCCTCCCACAATATATTACAAACCTGACCAATCATTAATGCTGCTACATTTTTTTGTACATTTTTTGCTATTAGATGCAGTTCTCGACTTCGTTGTTTTTTTAGTGGTTCATCAACTTGCTCTGGTAACCCTGCTGCTTTGGTACCTTCACGCTTTGAATATGTAAAAGTATGCACATGGCCAAACTGAGCTGCTGCAACCATCCATTTGGAAAGACCAAAGTCTTGCTCAGATTCCCCCGGAAATCCAACAATAATATCCGAAGTGATGTTAAATG
>JBDVOJ010000093.1:0-1187 GCA_039969155.1 Kangiellaceae bacterium | reverse complement strand
ACAGCCTCGCTATAAGCCTTTAAAACGTCTCAATCGCCATTATACAACGTTCTTGTTTGTTTCCTAGCGGCTGGCGTGTATTGGGTAAGTACAAGAATACATTTGGTCAAGAGGTTTTACAGCTTTGCCATTCTAGTCCATTGAGTAGGTTGGGAGACTTGTGATTTATAATTACTAAAGTTGGTTGATCTTTTGCAGCGTTATTGCAGTCTCATTGTTTCTAATCCCAAGAGCGTAATTATAAATTACAAAAGCGAAAACCTACGGCCGCAGGCAATGGACTAGAACGTGTTCGTGTATGGTTAGTTGCGGGTTTAAGCAACTAAGTTAGCAAACTAATCACAGATAGAAAGTCCGCGAGGACTTTCGTAAGTAGGCTAGAACTAGCAATGAATTATACAAGTTGTTCTACACCGTTTTTTCTTTCCGATAAACATTTATTTCACTACTTGTCGCTGTAATAAAATATTCTCCATTTGATGAAAATCCGAAAGTTCTTAATTCATAATCGTGAAAGATTCGGAAGCAATGTTTTCCATCATCTTCTTTATATATACTTTTAAAATTCGGTTCAAATATTAAGTCAATTATTGGCCATTCAGTTGCCATATATTGAATTCCGTCTCCAAATTTGCTTAAGAGTGGTAATCCGCCTCCACATAATCCACTAACAGTTATTTTTTCATCCGCCAGTTTTCCAATTCCCATAGACCAAAGTTCATAAGAATTAAACCAATCAAAATCGGTATTATAATCTCTTTCGGTCAATTCAAATTTCGAACAGTCAATAATTCCTCGACCTTGACTTGAAACAATTAATAACAATTCAGGATGATTTTTTGAAAATCCAACTTCGCTTAATCCTCCAACAGCAAATGTTTCTTTTTTCCATCCAGTTGGAATGTCAGATTTCATTGCATTATCGACTAATTTTTGAAGTCTTAATCGATTTTCGTGTTCTGGATTATTGTTCTTACTAAAAATTTTCATTGCGTTGTCAAATGGTGTAGAACGGCAAAGGTATAAGGCGAGTGAGGCGTTTTAGCCGGTACGCGTAGACCATTTGTTTGTTGGTTATTGGTTGGTGAAGTTACTGAATTTATGAATGATCACAGCCTCGCTATAAGCCTTTAAAACGTCTCAATCGCCATTATACAACGTTCTTGTTTGTTTCCTAGCGGCTGGCG
>JBDVOJ010000092.1:0-2162 GCA_039969155.1 Kangiellaceae bacterium | reverse complement strand
CCAGAGAACATTAAACGCATTTAACCGTGATGAATGGGCCATAGAGGCTTGTAGTCTTGGTTGGGATGATGATCGTCGACCGGCAATTCGCTTTGGAGCAATGGCAAGCGCCGATGAAGTGGTTTCGAGTGATGACTGGCGAAATCAGATGCTAAAAGCGGCAGAAAAACTCTTGGGTGTTGAAATGGAAGCTGGCGGCGTGTGTGCCGCTGCTGAAGTATATAATGTTAAATTCGCTATGCTTCGTGCTATTTCAGATCTTGCAGACCCAGCAAAAGCAGATGACAAATGGCGCCGATTAGGTGTAGCTACTATAGCCAACTTAATCGAGAAATTACCGCTAAAATATATGTTGAGTAAATTTTAAATCGGCGATATTGCTTGTTGGTCCTCAATGTTTTCGGCAATCCGGGCGGACCATCTTCCTAGTCGGCTTGTGTCGTTAATTCTCGGAGGAAATGTTGCCCACTCCATCGTCTCGAGATCATCAATTGTTTCAATAAGCTCTGGGAAACCAGCACTTTGAAACGATATGATTGCCAGTAGATCATCGGATCCCGGTGGGCCAGCTGTTTCATAAAAAGTGACTGGGAAGGACCAGCGAGAACTCTCTTCCAAAATATTAATTGCGGTCTCAGATAATGAAAATTGTTGAGTTAGCGTTCTAATTGCAGCCTCTGTTAGACCAAAACTATCATTGGAGAAAAGAGACCTGTCTTCTTTCCGAACGATTCCTTCAAAACCGAATGAAAGTCTTTTAAAAATACTTTCATCAGTTGGTGTGTGGGTTTTATTCAGAGCAACGCGACGTCCGTCGAATATAATGATTAAAAACTGAAGAGAAATAGTGTCTGGTTCTAGTTTTAAATCACTCAATCGCCGATATTTCCATTTAATTGAAACTAGGTCTTTTAGATTAACTTGGGTTGTTCCGGTTTTTTGTAATGAAAAAACATCATTCCTTAAAAAGGTGAGAACATCAAACCGGCCTAACTGTTCTGACCTTAGTGGTGCGATGTATTCTTGCGTATGGTGTGCAGTCGATGATTGTTTGTCCAACAAAGAACGCAGATAAAAGAGACCTGGGCCGGTTCGGAAAAATTTACTATTTTTCTTATATTTTAAAATATCGGTTGAAAGTCTGGCCTGCAGCGTTTTGTGCTGCGTCTTCCCATATAGGTCGTTTGGAACAATTTGCATCTGATAGGCAGCTTTTAGCATTTCCCGGGCGCACAGTGGCTGCCTTGCTTCAGAAAGTACCTTGTGTGCGATCTCGAGATAGGAATCCATTAATCTTTTATCTCTTAAGTTTATGCGCAAGATCGTACGGACCAGATTGCTGATTGACAAGCAGACTTGCTGAGTTTTGGCCTAACTAACCAGATTGATGCCGCTTTCATTAGGGGCTCTTGCCGCCAAACTCGCTCTACTTATTTTAGCAGAAAGCGCTGGAAGTATGAATTTTATACGAGTTTTCAATCTGTTGAGACCCTCGTTTCGGAATGGTTAATTTAATAGGTCTATCAGGATCTTGTAGGGTTGCTTTCATTGGTGTTGGCGTAAAACGTAGCGACATTTTTATGTGCGCCGTCCTTCTAAAATCTCGGAAAAGCGACTCGCAGTGTTATCGAGTCGCGACCGGCATTCTGTGCGATTCCTTGGTACCTATAACCTCCTACGAAGTTTAGGAAATTAAAGTGACTTACTCTTAACTAGCGCTACCATTAGCTGGGGAGGTACAGCCCTTAACCTCAGCGAGCGGTTGGCACGGGACCCAAGTTTTCATCCGTCGACACTAGTCGCATTTTTAACCTCCCAGCCCCCCACCCTTTCCCTCACGCCCCCGCATGTCCTAATATCCCGCTCAAACAAGCTGGCAGCCTCGCCGTTGCCGTCCGAGCGATATGCGCCCACCCTGAGGAAATGCTCCCGTGAAGAATTCAAAAACCGTCCTTATCGACCGCCATCCGGGCCGTTCGGCCCAGACTATCGGCCTTGCCAATGCGCTCGGCACCGATCCGGAGCTGATCCACGAGCCGTCCGTCGGCGTGGTCGGCACCAAGGGGGACAGCCAGTGCTATCTTGGCGTGGCGGAGAAGGTGGAGGCGATTCACGAGGCGCTGAAGGGCCGGATCGGCCGGGAGGCGGGCAAGTTGCCGTTC
>JBDVOJ010000091.1:0-56310 GCA_039969155.1 Kangiellaceae bacterium | reverse complement strand
CCCCTTGTTCGTTATCGGTAACCGCGGCGATAGTGCCAGACACGTGGGTACCATGCCAGCTCGAGTTTTGAGCTCCGTGAAATCCACATTCAAAAGCCGCAACCCAGTCTCCTGGATCGCTAGCGTCTGCATCCCGTCCATCTCCATCATTGGAAACATCCAAGTCTTCGATAAAATCATAGCCAGGAAGGATATTGGCATTTAAATCGGAATGGTCGGTGATCCCAGTATCTAATACTGCAACTACTACGCCTGTACCGTCGTTAGTATCCCATGCCGCTTCAGCGTTCATACCGCCAGTTGCCTCATGATAATGCCACTGTAGATTGTAGAATTCGTCATTTGGCACGAAAGTAGGTTGCATCAATGCATCTTCTTCGATGGCCAATACATTAGAGTCTTGGCGTAATTTGTTCATCATGGTGATGAATTTGCTGCGGTCAATTCCCTCGGGCAGCGTTATGACATGACGATTTTCGAGCGCCATTTTTCTTAAATGAGCAAGCGAAATTCCACTCTTTTCAGAGAGTCGTCTGATCATTTGTTTAATGCGTTGAGATTGTGGAGACTTTTCTTGACTAGCGTCTTTGTATTTTACGATGAAGCGTTGTGCGGGTTCTGCGACTACAGGGCCAGCCATTGCGCAGCTAAGTGTCAATGCGGATATCGTCAGGCCAAACTTGAGCCTCTTGGGTGTGTGATTTGAATCCATGGATTCCTCCTTTCCAGACTAATATTATAAATATTATTAACATCTAGATTTCTGATGACGGGCACCGAATACAAATCTAATAATTTTTACTGAGGGAATTGGTGAAATTGAAGTTACTACTGGGCTCCTTGCTGGTTCCCTTAGTAACAACAACTTAGCTGGTCTTGTCATAGCGCTGCGTGAAGTACAGTTGTGTACAACAGTCCTTAATTCCCTGTACAGATAGGTCTTGAAGTTTCGAACTACCAGTGATTAATAGTACGTGAACAAAATAACTTAACAAAGTACTTTCCGCGATAATAAAATGGTAAATATTCACGTTTTAGTCATAAAGAAATGGTTAATTTTGCTGTTTGGCTCTTGCCTTTGACCAAGTTTGACGCGATGATAGCCTGTGTTTGCAAAACTCAGAATTATCGGATTGGTGGACTCTCGCTAAACCTCCCATCACCGATTTTAGAAACAATTGATATAAGAACAAAACTCTAAGGAAACCAATGTCCAGCTCTTATAATTCGGACTCTATTGAAGTTCTCAGCGGTCTAGATCCGGTCAAAAAACGACCAGGGATGTACACAGACACTGCTCGCCCTAATCACTTGGCCCAAGAAGTCATTGATAACAGCGTGGATGAGGCGCTTGCCGGGCACTGTAAGAATATTACTGTTTTAATTCATAAAGATGGCGCATTAGAAGTTCAAGATGACGGTCGCGGGATGCCCGTAGACATTCATCCCGAAGAAGGGGTCAGTGGCGTCGAGTTAATACTCACTAAGCTTCATGCTGGCGGCAAGTTTTCCAACAAAAACTACGAGTTTTCTGGTGGTTTGCACGGTGTTGGTATCTCAGTAGTCAACGCTCTTTCGAGCAAAGTTGAAGTCCAAGTTAAGCGGGACGGAAAAAAGCATCAAATTACCTTCGCTAATGGTGACCTTAAGTCTCCGCTAGAAGTCGTCGGTGAAGTTGGTAAACGAAATACAGGAACCAGCGTAATTTTCTGGCCGGATCCCAAGTATTTCGATTCCGCCAAGTATTCTATTTCTAAATTGAAGCATTTGCTAAGGGCTAAGGCGGTTTTATGCCCAGGATTAAACGTCACTTTAATTGACAATAATACTGGCAATAAGGACGAGTGGTTTTATCAAGATGGTCTAACGGATTATTTAAAAATTACCGCGGTTGATTATGAGACTCTTCCCGATACACCTTTTACAGGAAGCTTTAAAGCTGAGACAGAAGCCGTTGATTGGGCTTTGTTCTGGTTGCCTGAAGGCGGAGAGGTTGTCAATGAAAGCTATGTTAACTTGATTCCTACAGTTCAAGGTGGAACTCATGTCAATGGCATGAGAACTGGACTACTCGACGCGATGAAAGAGTTTTGTGATTTCCGCAATAGTTTACCTCGAGGTGTCAAGCTAACTGCCGATGATATTTGGAATGGGCTGAGCTTTGTACTTTCGGTGAAAATGCAAGATCCGCAGTTTTCGGGGCAAACCAAAGAGAGACTTTCTTCTCGCCAATGCGCGGCGTTTGTATCAGGTGTGGTCAAGGATGCGTTTTCATTATGGTTGAATCAAAACCCAACTTATGGAGACGCATTGACAGAGCTTGCCATTAGTAACGCTCATAAAAGGATGCGATCTCGTAAGAAAGTTGCCCGTAAAAAAGTGACGAGCGGACCTGCCTTACCCGGCAAGCTATCGGATTGTTCGGGCCAAGATATTATGGCGGGCGAGTTATTTTTGGTAGAGGGTGATTCTGCTGGCGGCTCAGCCAAGCAAGCTCGAGACAAAGAATTTCAAGCAATCATGCCGCTAAGAGGAAAAATACTAAATACTTGGGAGGTCGATTCTGGGGAGATCCTGGGTTCACAAGAAGTCCATGATATCTCTGTGGCACTTGGCCTCGATCCTGGGAGTGATGATCTAAGTGGACTGCGTTACGGTAAAATCTGCGTGCTGGCCGATGCTGACTCTGATGGATTGCACATTGCGACATTATTATGTGCATTATTTATCAGGCATTTTAAAGCTCTGGTTGAAGCTGGACACGTTTATATCGCAATGCCGCCGCTATACCGAATTGATGTTGGTAAGGAAGTGTATTATGCGCTGGATGAAGATGAAAGACGCGGTGTTTTGGACAGGATTGCCGCAGAAAAGAAGCGCGGCAAAGTAAATATACAGCGATTTAAAGGTCTTGGTGAAATGAACCCTAAACAACTTAGGGAAACCACCATGGACCCGGATACTCGCCGGCTGGTTCAGCTGACCATCGATTCGGAAGAGCACACCTTTGAAATTATGGATATGTTGTTAAATAAAAAGCGCGCAGCCGATCGTAAGTCATGGCTTGAAGAAAAGGGCGGAATGGTTGAGATTGATTAACTTTATTTTTGGTTTTTATACTCAAAATATCGTTTTACTTTAGTAATTATTTTGTTACCGAATTAACCCATTAAGTTGTAAACACTAAACAATTAACGAATAAATATAAGACATTTTATGGACTTAACTTTTGATGGTATCGAGCAACAAACGCTCGCAGATTTTACCGAAAAATCTTATTTAAACTATTCCATGTACGTCATCATGGATCGAGCGCTTCCGCATATTGGTGATGGCTTAAAGCCAGTCCAACGCAGAATTGTGTACGCAATGAGCGAGCTTGGGCTAAAGTCCACCGCCAAATTTAAAAAGTCGGCGCGAACTGTGGGTGATGTTTTAGGTAAATTCCATCCGCATGGTGACAGTGCCTGTTACGAAGCAATGGTTTTAATGGCACAACCATTTTCGTATCGCTATCCGCTAGTCGATGGCCAAGGAAACTGGGGGGCACCTGATGATCCGAAGTCTTTCGCCGCAATGCGTTACACGGAATCGAGATTATCGGCTTATTCCAGCACGCTATTATCGGAACTTGGTTTAGGCACCGTCGAGTGGACTCCAAATTTTGATGGTACATTGAAAGAGCCTAAAGTCCTTCCCGCGAGATTACCTAATCTATTGCTTAACGGGACTACTGGAATAGCGGTCGGTATGGCCACTGATATTCCGCCGCATAATATTCAAGAAGTGGCCAATGCTTGCATTCATTTACTCGATCATCCTAAAGCAGAATTGGAAGAAGTCATGGAGCATGTGCCAGCCCCCGACTATCCTACTCGCGCTGAAATAATTACACCTAAAGAAGATATCGCTAAGACTTATCGTACTGGTCGCGGAAGTATAAAGATGCGAGCCGTTTACGAAATTGAAGATGGTGACGTCATCATTAATCACCTTCCACATCAGGTGTCTGGAGCGAAAATTCTAGAACAAATCGCTTCGCAAATGCAGGCCAAAAAATTACCGATGGTGGCGGATCTACGAGATGAATCTGACCACGAGAATCCAACGCGTCTAGTGATTGTTCCGCGATCTAACCGGGTTGATATCGAAGTACTGATGAAGCATTTATTTGCAACTACTGACCTTGAAAGAAATTATCGAATCAATATGAATGTGATTGGGATTGATGGTAATCCTAAAGTTAAAGGCTTGGTCGAGTTTATTCAAGAATGGCTAACTTTTAGAACTCAAACTACTCGACGACGATTAGAGTCAAGACTGAAAAAAGTAGATGAGCGACTACACGTTCTAGATGGATTACTGATAGCCTTTTTAAATATTGACGAAGTCATTCGAATCATTCGCGAAGAAGATAAACCGAAACCTGTATTAATGTCGCATTTTGGTATTTCCGACATTCAGGCTGAAGCTATTTTAGAGCTAAAATTACGGCACTTAGCTCGATTAGAAGAAATGAAAATTAAAGGTGAACAAGATGAGTTAGCCAAAGAAAAATCTAGTCTGGAACTGACACTTAGCTCGGCTCAGCGCTTAAAAACGTTAGTAAAAAAAGAAATTAAAGCCACCGCAGAAGAGTTCGCTGATGACAGGATGTCGCCGATTAAAGTAAGAGAAGAAGCAAGAGCGTTAACCGAAGCCGACCTAATGCCGAGTGAAGCGGTTACTGTGGTTGTTTCGAAAATGGGATGGGTTCGTTGCGCAAAAGGACATGATGTTGACCCTAGCGCTCTTAATTATAAATCCGGTGATGCTTATGGAAGTTCTGCCAAAGGAAAAAGCAATCAATCGGCTGTTTTTATCGACTCCAGCGGACGAAGCTTTTCGGTTTTAGCACATACATTACCTTCGGCTCGTGGACAAGGGGAACCCCTAACAGGGCGCTTCAACCCGATCGCTGGTTCTGTTTTTTTAGATACCTTGATGGCCGCTGACGAACAACAATTTTTATTTGCGTCAGATGCTGGTTACGGGTTTGTTGGTACCTTTAGTGACACTGTCACTCGCAACAAAAATGGTAAAGCGTTGTTAAGTTTGCCCTCTGGTGCGAAAGTATTAAAAGCACAAAAAGTTGACGATTATGACAGTCAGTTTTGTGTCAGCGTATCAAATGAAGGTCGAATGTTGGTGTTTCCAATTAGTGATTTGCCCAAGTTAGCTAAGGGCAAAGGGAATAAGATCATTGGCATTCCAGCAGCTAAGCTAAAATTAAGAGAAGAGTTTATGGCGTCCACAGCGGTAGTTTCTTCTGAGCAATCTTTGTTAGTTTACTCTGGGAAAAGATACCTTAGACTTAAACCATCGGATTTGGAACATTACAAAGGAGAAAGAGGTCGTCGCGGAAACAAACTTCCACGAGGCTTTCAAAAAGTGGATTATTTAGAAGTAGAGTCGAAAGAAATCAGTGAATAAGAGTTTTGCTCATTCATTGGTTCTATCAAATTTTTTACAGAATACTCAAGCGCGAGAGCATGAGTTTCTAATGAGATTAGGTTTTAAGGAGACTACTTGAAGTCATCAACAGGTAAGCAAGTAGCTGATTCGAAAAGCAATACTGTTTCTGGTGTGTTTATCCCACCCCAACCAGGATTGTTTACTCAAATTCAAGAGTGTGGCGCAGATATTCAAAAAATCGCTGGCGTGATTTCTATTGATCCAGGTGTCAGTGCTGCTGTGATCAAAGTCGTTAATTCTCCGGCTTTTGGATTGCCGAATCAAATATCTTCAATTCCACAGGCTGTAACGATGTTGGGTATTGAGAGAGTCGTGAGTATTCTAAAGACACTACTTTTAAGAGAGAGTATTGCCCACTTAGAAACTCGGCTTGATATGAATATGTTTTGGCATGCGTCTTCATCAGTCGCAAACGTCGCTTCTACTATTTGTCGACAACTCAATTTAGCCGTTGCAGATGAGGCATATAGTTTAGGGCTTTTCCATAATTGTGGCATACCAATTCTGGCTTCTAAGTTTGAAAACTATCAACAAATTATGGAGCTTTCTTATGATAGGGAAGATGGTCAGATAACCAAAGAGGAGTTTAAGAGTTTTGGTGTACACCATGCTGCAGCAGGATATCGTGTCGCTCGTGTTTGGAATCTACCCAAAGTTATTTGTTTGGCCGTCAAAAACCATCACTCTGTTGGGAGAGTTTTAGATGACCAATCGATTGAAAACCCTACTTTAAAGACCCTTTTATGTGTTCTAAAAATGGCCGAGAATATGGTTAACTTGCCTGAAAAACTAGCGCAATGTGATATTGACTATGAATGGCAAAGTGTGGGACCAAAGGTCTTAGAATTTATTGGGATCTCTGAATATGACTATGAAGATCTGCGGGATGCTGTGCGTATTACTATAGGAGAAGAATTGAGTTGATGACTAGTCCGCAATACTAGTCATATTTCTGCCGCCTTCTTTTGATTTGTATAGAGCTTCGTCTGCTTTTTCTAACCATTGCTGTGGTGTTTCTATGGCTTCACTAAGCTCACAAATCCCAAGACTTACGGTAAATTTGATTTCGAGATCTTGATATTTTACCGTCATTGCTTCGATGTGTATTCTTAATCTTTCTGCGAACACTTTAGCTTGTTGCGCGCCAGCCTCGTTAAGTAGGACTACAAATTCTTCACCGCCGTAGCGTCCGCAGACATCAACATCCCGAGCGCAATCTAATAAAGCTGCGGAACATTGCCTAATAACGTCATCTCCGGCAGCATGGCCATGAGTATCATTGACGTTTTTAAAATGATCAATATCGAAAATCACTAAACTAATGGTATTTTTATAGCGCTGATACTTTCCAAATTCTTCTTCTTGACGCTCTTGCCAATATCCACGGTTATTAAGCCCAGTTAACCTGTCAGTTCGACTTAACTCTTCAAGCTGCATATTCGCTTGGCTCAATGCATTTCTGTTAGTTGCAACATCGGTTACATCGTAAACAATGATGCAAATATTTTCTACTTCTCCAGTTGTTGAGACGATGGGGAAAATCGAGATATTCTGATACATGAACTCGGCTATTCCGGTAATCGGGCGGTAGTTCTTAAATTTGAAAACGTACGGGCGCTGTTCCCAAATACTAAATGCCCTAGACTTAAGTTGAAATACCGATTCTACTTTGTGTAAGAACCAGTCTTTGTCTATTTCAGGGAATAAATGAAACAAGTTTCTACCACGAGTATTACTGGCAATCATTCCACTGTGGTTTTCCATAAAAGAATTCCATAGTTGGATTTCGTTTTTTTGGTCGAGCACCACAAGGCCGACATCGATGTTTTGCAACATGTCCATCATCCAATGGAGTTCTTTTAGTTCATCGATTTGATTACTCATGTTACCCAACTATATAGCTTAATCTTTGGCGGAGTGGATTGATACTGTCCTCAGTAAAAAGTAACAGTAGGTCGCAGTTAATAGCTTCGTTTTCTATCTTGTAGTTAATCTCTATCGACAAAGTTTTATTCCAATGCTTTACGTTGTCAGAAATTAAATCGGGTACTTTGACATGCTGGCCGAGCACCACGGGGTGTCCTTGACTTAGATTCAAATTTAGTTGATCTGAAATTCCTTTAAGGCAAGCACCGACAATAATATTTGCGATATCCATGAGAAGTTCAAGTTGGGTATTGTCGTTAATCTCACCCCTGAACTTTATCAACTTTGCTATACTCTTAAAGCTAGAATCATTGAATATAAGCAGCGCTTCTCCAGCAATACCTGGCCCGATAAAACCTTGGCAAACAGACGATACCGCTTGGTCTTGATCGGCAAACTGTAGCGCCATATTTAATTCTGCCAATTCGATATGATTGACTTTAGGGATCGGAAGCTCAATAAATGCATTTAGAAATCGAGCCAGTAGATCGCCTGCACGACCCATAGCAACATTAGCAACTTCTTGACAGGCATCGATAAATATTTTGTCATCTTTCAAGATGTCATCGTTGGCAAAGGTTTCTAAAGCTGGTTGTTCTGGTTGCGATTCACTGGGGGTGAGCTCGCCTTCATATAGTCCGGTTGAAATGAGGGTATCTAAAAGAGCTTCTTTGCTGCTGGGTTTTTTAATAAAATCTAACGCACCTAAACCTAATACTCTTTCTTGGGCAGCTGGCTGAATATCGCCTGAAACCACAATAACCGTGACGTCGAGTGCTTGAGCATTAATTTCTTCTAGGGTTTCATAGCCATCCATCACTGGCATATTTAAGTCTAAAAACATTAAGGTCGGTGACTCTTGGATAATCACTTCTAGCGCATTTCGGCCATCTTCTGCAAAAAGAATTTCAACATCCCAGTCGGCTGGCAGGCTACGAGATAGCTGTTTTCTCGCCATTCTAGAATCATCGCATATTAGAATTTTTGTGGTCATAGATTCAGTTGCCAATTTGAGGGTCTTGTTATTGTTATAGATCTTATAATCGATTATTTAGTGCACTTAATAAACATAGCAAATCAGCTCAATATTGCCAGTCAGAATGTACTTTATCTAGAAAAATCTCACAAATATTGGATAACCCAAGATTATTGGACTGAAATTCTTCTGAGAGAGCGAGCGGAACTATGGTTTAAGGGACAAGAGTGGCAGCTGGATACCGATTAGTAGGCCTAATAACTGCAACGTCTCAGCCTGTCTATCGACTGATGTACTGCCGCTTGCGATTAATTGATTGGGTAAGCTCTGGTGCAAGCTCGCCTAAGAAATAGCTCTCTGGCGCCGAGCCCATTTCTGAGCCGACTTCGGTATTTTGACATGGGCGAGATTCTATCAACTGGTTTAGTTGTGATTGTTTTATAAATAAACTGATAGCTTCGCCATATTCGATATGTTGAAAGCTACGTCTTATGATCTCCGAGTAACCCTCAAGCAGAACGACACCAGATATTAACTCGTGGTCATCCTCAAGGAGTAAGATCGGAGCAAAAAGTACGCATGCTTTGATTTGAATTTGATCGGCTAAGGGGTGCATCAAGGATTTTACCAGTGCGATTAAGCTTAGCGCCGATGCAAGTTGTTGATTCGAATTGGCTGCGGCTGCATTATTCAGGTCAAAAGGAACAATACATCCAGTCAACAGGTCACCTTGAGACTGAACCCCGAAAGCTTGAATTGCTTTGTTCAGGTACTGTTCTGCCAAAGATAGATCCTCAGCAATTGCAGAATCATCCTTGATATTGATTTCAAACTCAAATATGCAAACCAGCGAATTAGATACTTTTGAATGCCGCTGCCATTGAGCCTGATTGGCCGGAAGCATGGTGTGCTCTTTGAGTTGTTGAGGGTGCTGTTCGGATAAATCTGCGAGTGCTTGTATCCAATCTTTCTTGCTGCTCGAAGGTTTGATCTTATGTTGGATGAGTAAATGGTGACAACTCATAGCCACTTTCTTGACCGATGCTTCAAGCCGAAATAGCACAACCAGTAACAAAAGAAATAATGCGATAGCTATCCCAGCAGAGAATACTTGAATTTCGAAGTAAGCGTCTCTAAATTTTTGTCCCAGTAGATAGGAGTCTATCTCTATTTTGAACCAGCCTGCAGTAATATCCTGATAAACGATTGGTTCGATAAAAGGGATATTTTTTTGTCGTAAAATAAACTGCTCAGAATGTGCGACTTTAGTTTTCTCAGAAGTCTCCATTGTTGAGCCTTTCTCTGCTATCTCTCCCGCAACTTGCTGCTGGGTATTTAGCATCATTTGTGGTTTAGAAAGCGTCGGGGATTCACTCGGAAATTGGCTAACCACGGTACCATCTTCAGAATAGACTGTCGCTTGCCGGATGTAGGGGTCCTTAGCGACATTTTCGACTAACAAATTAAGCTGCAAAACGTCATCAGCTAAAAGTGCTTCAGAACTAGAATCTGCAGCTATGCGAGCAATACTGTGAGCGTACTCAGAAGTACGTTGGGTAACCAGCTGCTCAACCTGACTATTGATGATCAACCAAGTAAACGAAACAATCGCAACCACGGTTAGGATAACAGTGAGCAAAATACCACGCAGTAAATTAGGTGGGTTGGAATTTTTGTTATTGGGTTGCATACTGCATTGTATCAATTCTTTCCTCTGTAGCAAATGCTGTAACAGCGGATGATTGGATGCTGTCTATATACAAAGGTATTCGTTTGATCGCTGCTCACTTTGGTGTAAAGTTGGCGCTCAAAAATGATTTTAAGGACTAATTTGTTTCCGATATGCAAGTAAACAGTTTTTACCAGATTCATCAGGGTGAGCTTTCTCAGGTGAGCAGTCTACCGAGCTCTAACGTTAGAATTAGTGTGTTTGAAAAATGCCAGTTGGAAAGTAAAGAAATTCCTAGTCGGTGGCTGGAGCTACTGGAATTAATGCCAAACGACTTAGAGGCTTACTGCAATTTTAGGTTGACGCATTCTTTACTTGTTTTAGACCTCTACCTTGATGAGCTGGCGCTAGCAAGTGTATTGGAGAATATGATTCGGCCTAGTGGGTTTGACTACCAAGTATGGCCTTCTATCGAACACAAGCCTGAGTTGCTGGTGTTCGATATGGATTCGACCTTTATTCAAATTGAAGTAATTGACGAACTCGCAAGACAGCATGGTGTCGGCGAGTCAGTGTCGCAAGTCACAGAAGCCGCGATGCGGGGTGAACTGGATTTTTCTGAAAGTCTGATCTCTCGGGTGGCTTGCTTAGAAGGGCTTTCGGAGTCAGTCATTTATTCCATTAGTGAAAGCCTCCCACTATCAGAAGGTGTTGCCAGTTTAGTGGATAGCTGCCATCAAGCGGGAATTAAGATTGCCATTGTTTCTGGAGGATTTACTCCTTTTGTGAGCCATCTAAAGGAGTCGATGGGGTTATTTAAAGTCAAAGCTAATAATCTGGAAATTGAAAACGGTAAGCTGACAGGAAAAGTCAGTGGGGGAATTGTCGACGCTCAGGCAAAGGCTCATTTTGTCAGCTCTCTAGCATCGGAATTAGATTTACCCGAAAGCAAAGTCATGACAATAGGTGATGGCGCAAATGACTTGCAAATGATGAAAGTGAGTGGTTTCAGCTTAGCTTATCGAGCAAAACCTGCGGTGCAAGCGCAAGCCGGCGGAATTATGAATAATACTTGCCTGAATCATTTAGCAGAAATTTTTGAATGGCCTGTGTAGCCCAAGTCAATTAGCATTACAAAAAGGGTTAAGCGGCTTTCAAATTAGAAGCCGCTTGAAGAAAAATCATATTCCATTTTTTCACTAGGACGTTGCAAATAATAGCCTTGAATATATCGAACATTCATTGGCCAAAGTGCTGCAAGCATTGCTGCTTCTTCAACTCGAGGAATGATACTTTGTTTATCTCGGTTATGAATTTCATCCAACAAGTGTTGCACGTGTGCCGCCGATTCAGCTTTTAAATGTAGATTATCGGAAATAGAGTCGGCAATTTTGACATAGTCCACATCCAGCTGGTCAATTAAAGTTACTTGCTCGGGGTCTGATCCAAATTGCGATAAACAAGTCACCATACCTTTGGACTTTAATTCTGCGGACAAGGTGATCACTCGTTTTAAGTGGTTAGCAGCGTCCGCCTCATCGAATTGGAAAACCAATCGACGTTTATCTAACTTACTAGCGATGATGGTTTTTTCTATAAATTGCACAATGCTGTCATCAATCAATGACACACTCGTTAGATGCACGAATATCTGTGCCTCGTTTTCTTGCTTACTAGCGCGAATTGAACGTAGCGCTTGTGCAATGATCCATTTGTCGAGTTTTACTCCTAAGCCCGCAACTTTAGCGACTGGAAATACTTGATCCGAGCTGATGGTGTTGCCTTTAGCATCTGTGAGTTTTAGTAAGGCTTGGTATAAAGGTTTCTCTTCACCGTGTAGCTTGACAATGGGTTGGAATAACAGCTCAATACGACCACTCTCGATAGCGTCTTGGATAGTATCCACTAGCTGAGGGTCGACCTCTTCGCTCATTGATTGAATCGCTTTGTTATAGACTTTGTACCCGTCACCATTTTCTAATCGAGTGGCTGCGCTGTGGGCATCCGTAATATATTGGTCAAGCTTAGAATTGTTTTCGCTAATCGGGCATATTCCGATACTAAATGTTGTCTTGACAGTATGACCTTCGATATCAAACAAATGCTCTTTAATATCTTTACAAAGTTTCTCTGCCAACTGCTTGGGAACTTGACTGGATTTTTCTTTGATCAATATACCGAATGAATGGTCGCTAAGACGTGCAAGAATATAGTTTTCATCAATTCTTGATGCCAGCCACTTGGCGGTTTCCTGAGTGACTTTTTCTATTCCCGCAATACCATACTCACCCTTTATTTGGTTATGTTGGTCATACTCAATATACAATAAATTGTAAGTTCCGCTATTTTCAATAGCATCGGTTTGGGCTTTTTCTAGCTGCTCAACAAAATAAACTTTGTTGTATAAATCAGTCAGCGTATCGAGCGAACTAATTTCTTTGAGTTTCTCTTCTAGCTCAGTGTTGTCGCTGGCTGAACGGATCAATATTTGTGTACAGTTTTCATTGTCATAATTGGCTGGAGAGAGAGTCATAATGGCTTCAAAAGTACTCATGTCAGACCGAGCACCAGAGAAAGTAAAGTTCTGTTGGTCATTGCTGATAGCAATATCTTTTAAATGTTGTTTAAACTCTTCTTGGTTTTCTTTGGCTATCATATCCAAAGCCGGAACACACATAACCTCATCGTGATCAGAATAATCGAACAGCTCGAGGTAGGCGCGGTTAGCATAAACATGCATCCCATCATGAATGTAAGCGATGGCATCTTGCGAGCTATCTAGCAATAAGGTACAACGTTTTTCACTGGTTCTAAGGGCTAATTCTGCTTGTGTTTTACTTCGCCGAGTTTCGAGATGGCGAATTTCATTTTCAGTTAATATACAAAGCATTTCCATATTATTGTGGCTGACGGTATTGGCAGCTCCGCTTTTTAGCGCCGATAACACATTTTCTTCACTCATTTCATTCAACATAACGACTGTTGGGATATCACGACCATACTGAGAAATTTGTTCAATCGCTTGCTTAGCTGGAAGATCTGGGTGATCCGGAATCGCCAACAAAAGGTCTGAAACCTGTTTTTCCAGAATGGCAGCTAAATCTTCGGTGTTGAGGATCTGAGTCGCTCTCACCGCATAGCCTTTATTGCGCAGCGCGTTGATGATTTTTTCTGCGTGGTTTGAAGACGGTTCTAAGAGTAGTAAATGAACGGTCTTGATGTCAGTAGTCATCGTGTTTGTTGTGGTCCTTAAGTTAATTCTTTAAGTCTAATCTTGTCGTTAGACTAATTATTGTGTTTTAAATTACCAATTACTATTGTCTCATAAATCAATTGGTTAGTTTTATCTACTGAGTCTCATTGAGACCTAGATCAAATCCCAAATACCATCCATGTCTTCGGGTTCTGATGGTTTCTTGGGTTTTTCAGCAGGTTTATTATTGCGGTTTGAGGCTATTCTCTCAAAACTAAATTGTTTAGAACTACCCGAAGAACTAATTTCTTTGGTTAGGCGAACATCATATTCCTTACTAATTTCCATAACCCTTAACTTGTTATTAATATTGAATGCAAGTGGATTGGTTATAATGGTCGCTGCTTGCCCAACCCCTGTTAACGCCGGTAATAAAAGCGCTCTTTGAGGGCTGCTGGCTTCATTTCGGTTATTTTTTAACTGTACGCTAATTGGTAATACGTCGGGGGCAAGCAATTGGACTCCCATTTGCACAAAGTCGCCTTTGACTTGTCTTCTAACCCACCGAACAATCCCTAGACTCCAATGGTGGGAGTTTTCATCTCCTTCAATAAAACCAATGATTTCTCCGGTCTGGGCATGTTTTGGCAAATCGACGGTCGAAACTTGAATACAGTAGCCTCCAGGACTCATGTTAATCAAACTGCTTCTTTGAATTTTGTAACTATCTCGAACGATGGTATCTCTGCTGCGTTGCTCTACTTTGTGTTCTGACTCTTCCTCTGCCACCGCTTGATCTGGTCGGTAAAGCTTGGCCCAAACATCGTTACTGGTAATGGCTGAGGTACTGAGGTAATTACGGTCAGCTGCGATCCTTAAACTACCTCGATCTTCTGACACCGCGGCAATCGTGGCATCTTTTAAACTTCCTTCCATAGCCTCTAGTGTTTGTTCACTGTATTCAGTATCTTCACCGGCATCAAGTTGCGCTTGAGCTTGCCGTTTCATTAAGCTTTCGGTAAGTAAGAAGTGAGTGGCTCCTAGCCCAATGGTAACGTACATCTCATCATCACAGGCTGTTCGAGCAAAACTTCTTTGAGTCCCATGGCTCCAGCAATGAATCAAATGTTTAAAAACCATGGTCTTACGAGCCGAGTATTTTGCTTTTTCGGTGACTTGTGCAAGGTCCACTTTAATCTTGTCGACTACGGCGACAACAGATATTTTTAGCTTATTCTCCGTATCATCACTTAAATACAGCGATTTTTGAACAGGCGGCCTGTTAGAGTTTAGATTGAGCAAGAATGGGTTTTTACTATAGGAGTGAGCTTCTAAACTACAAAACTCCACATAGTCCGGCAGTAAACTCCATACCAGTTCTATTTCACTTTGTCTTAGCTGGTAAGGGCTTGATATGCTTAGCAATAATATTTGAGTAAAAAAATTCTTGGCAGACCATGTCTGACCGGTTTCTACGGTGATAATTTTCTGATTTTCTAACTGGCTTTGCTTGGCGAGTTTATAAAGACTGTATAGTTCTCGCCAGACTCTACCGGGAACAGAGGCATATAATTGATAGCACCTTAAGATAACCAAGCCGTGGTATTTAATCGCGTAGCATATAGCTTGCGTTAACACCTTTTTGGTTGAGCGCCTCACCCCTTCGCTGGTGATTGATTCAATTACAGCGTGATAGCCAAAAGATAACTCGGTTTGCAGTGCTTGTACCAGAGCGGCTATCTTGCGTTGTTTATCGGATAGCGAAATATGATTATTGATAAACTGTCTTTCCAGTGAGTCGACTAAATTCAGCGCAACCGGTTCGATGATATTCAAAATGCTTAGTCTTATTTCTGGATCGAGAATGGTTTTATTTGCATCAACTAACATTCGGTAGATGCTTTGAGAGCTTTCACCTAAATTTGCGGCAGGCAGTTGTTCTATCCAGGCGGCTACTTGTTTAGGGTTGAGCTCCATCCCAGGCCGTTTAGTGACCTGTAGTTCTCTTACCGTTAAACCTGTGGAGCCTAGTTTCATTGATGCTTTCCCTTATAAAATTCTATGCTGATAGCGCTTGCTTGTTGCTGAACAGCAACTTTGTGCACAAACGATCTCAGACATCCCATCTCATTTCAAGATAATATCTAACTGTTAGTTATAAAAGAAGTCTAATTTGCAAGACATACCTATTTCTATAGATAGTCTAATTTTTGTTAAAAGTCACGGACTTACACAATAAAATCAATAAATTGGTTGAATTGTGAACTCAGGTTAAAAGCCGTAAGTTACAACTCAAGATAATATTAAGGTTTTGGAGGGCTGATTAGGCTCTTCCCTAACTAAACGAGGAACTAAATATCCCGGCATTCTAGAACGCATTTGACGCATTAATTTAGATGCAAACTGCTTTGATAAATCGAAGTGAGCCGCCCCCTTTACCGGATCCAATAGGTGCAAATAGTAGGGGGTAACTTGGTATTGAAATAGTCTTTCACTCAGTAATTGCAGGGTCTCTGGGCTGTCATTTACATTCTTGAGCAAAACGGATTGATTAAAAACCGCGGTCCCTGACTGAACCAATTGCTGCAATTTTCTACCCGTAAGCTGGTCAATCTCATTGGGATGGTTTGAATGGATTACCAAACTGGTTGTTAACTTTGTATTAGCCAATAAGTGAACTAAATTCGCCGTAACTCTATCGGGAATAACGACGGGTAGTCGAGTGTGGATCCTCAAATACTTAACATGTTCTATTTTTTCAAGTTTCTGGATTAGTTCGGCTAATTGACTATCGCTGATTAGAAGTGGGTCCCCTCCGCTTAAAATAACTTCTTTAATTTGGCTATGGCGAGCTATGTAGTTGAGGTTACTCTCTAGATTATTGAGCTCTTTACGACTCGTTTGATACGGAAAATGGCGTCTAAAGCAGTAGCGACAATTAATCGCACAGCTCCCTGTTAGCAATAGCAAAACTCGACCGTGATATTTGTGTAACAGACCCGGGCGGTGATCCTGCTGTTCTTGCAGTGGGTCATCTGTATATCCCGATATTTCAATATTTTCCTGCTGGACTGAGAGGGCTTGCAAGAGTAGAGGATCATTAATATCGCCTTTAGACATTTTGTTGGCGAAGGCAATGGGGACTCTTACCGCAAAGTTTGGATTGTTATCGATAAGTTGATGATATTCTTCTGCTGGAATTTGAAGATATTGGAGCAATGATTCAGCGCATGAGAATGCCGTTTTTAACTGGGATTTCCATGAATTGACCTGACAATCACTATTAGAAACAGGTATTATTGTGGCAGAATTTTTCATTGATAAAGATTTTCCAAAAAATCATAGAATAAAGAGAGTATTTGTATGGCATCTTACACCACTAATGACTTTCGATCTGGCCTAAAATTTATGTTAGATGGTGAGCCTGTATCGATTGTAGAGAATAATTTTGTCCGTCCGGGAAAAGGACAGGCTTTTGCAAAAACCAAGGTCTTATTTTTGCTGACTGGACGAATGGTTGAAAAAACATTTAAGTCTGGAGAAAGCTTTGAAGCTGCGGATGTTATGGAAACCGATATGGAGTATTTATATACCGATGGAGAGTTTTGGCACTTTATGGATCCTGCCAGTTTTGAGCAAGTGGCTGCGGATGAAAAAGCAGTAGGAGATAACGCTAAATGGTTAACGGAGCAGGATTCTTGTATGTTAACTTTGTTTAATGGTAACCCAATCTTGGTTTCTCCACCTAATTTTGTCGTTCAAGAAGTTACCGACACCGACCCCGGGCTAAAAGGCGATACTTCCGGTAGTGGTGGCAAACCTGCGACTCTAGCCTCTGGTGCCGTCGTTAGAGTTCCATTGTTCGTGCAAATTGGTGAAAAGATTAAAGTAGATACTCGCTCTGGTGAGTATGTATCAAGAGCGTAACCAAAAAAAAGTTACAGCGTAACAAAAAACCGTCGGTTGGCGGTTTTTTTATGCCACAGCCATATCAAAGAAGTGCAATTTGTTTGCCCGTAGACGAAACTTTTAAATACTCAAGGAGATAAAAAATGAAATCGTTAGCCTTTTTCTTAATTTTTCTAATGACCCAACCTCTATTTGCGACTGAGCTTAAGTTTTTAAATGAACCCGGAGCGGAAAAATCGGGATTACCGTTTTCCAAGGCGACTCAAGTTGGAGATTTGCTATTCTTGTCTGGCGAGCTAGGAATAGATCCTAAAACTAAGCGATTGGTTAAAGGCGGAATTGAAGCAGAATCTCAGCAAGTCATGAAAAACATTGCTAATACATTAAAGCTTTTTGGATCAGACTTAAGTAAGGTCGCTAAATGTACTGTTTTCTTAGCAGATATTGAAGAGTGGTCAAAATTTAATCAAGTCTATGTGACATTTTTTAAAGAAAATTTTCCCGCGAGAAGTGCGGTCGCTGGAAGTGGCTTAGCGTTATCTGCTCGAGTTGAAGTTGAGTGCATTGCGGTCATCTAAAAACATTTAAGTCAATGTTAACTCCCGTCAAAAAATTATTAAAACAACGCGCCGATTTTCTTAATAGAACACGCGAATATTTTTCTCAGCGAGATATTATCGAGGTCGACACCGCATTATTGCAAACGCATAGTGTCACCGATCCTTACATGTCAGCCTTTAAGGTCTCTGATCCACAGGGGCGATTTTGTGGGTATTTACAAACCTCACCTGAGTACGCCATGAAAAAGCTAATTTGTGGAGGTTCTGGAGATATTTTTCAATTGAGTAAAATGTTCAGAGCCAATGAAAACAGCCCTATTCACGCAGCTGAATTTACTATGCTTGAGTGGTATCGTTTGGGCATCGACCATCACCAATTAATAAAACAAGTGTGCGAATTTATTGTTTTTATGAGCGGTAAAAAACAGTCTGAACTGTTGACCTACCAACAGGCATTTATTCGCCATTTGAAGATTGATCCTTTTAGCATTTCCCATCAAGACTTACAGGATAAATGCCGAGAGCTGGTAGGAGATATACCGAGTGATTTGTTGTTTGATAACCTACTAACATTGTTGTTTTCTGAACAAATTCAAAGCCAATTTGATCCTAATGTTATTACTGTGATTTATGACTACCCGGCAAGCCAGGCTAGTCTCGCTAAAACTCGGAAAGTTGACGGCAACCAAGTCGCCGATCGATTTGAAGTCTATTTGGCGGGTGTAGAACTGGCAAATGGTTTTAATGAGTTAACTGATGCTAACATCCAGTTGCAAAGGTTCAAAGAGGATAATCAAATTCGGCGTCAACTAAAGCTGCCAGAAATTGATATCGATATGACTTTGATTGATGCTCTCAATCAAGGTCTGCCTGACTGTGCAGGTGTTGCACTGGGGCTAGACCGCTTGATGATGATTGTCAACAATTGTCAGTCGATCAAACAGGTTATAACGGTTTGAATTCATTAAGGTTAAATTGTTCAAAATAGATGATTAATAATACTCAATTACCCACATTATATAGTTTTAGACGCTGTCCTTATGCGATGCGAGCTAGATTAGGTATAGCTATTGCACAAGTCCCAGTAGAAATTCGAGAAATCTTGTTGCGTGATAAGCCAGACGAAATGGTAATGCTGTCACCTAAAGCAACAGTACCAGTCTTGCAATTAGTCAACGGTGAAGTGCTAGATGAAAGCTTAGACATTATGTATTGGGCTCTCACTCAATCGCCTCAAAATACTCAAACGCAACAACTATTGAATCCGGCTTACCTGTCTAAAGCAAAAGATTTAATCAAAACTAATGACGAGCAATTTAAAGCCAACCTAGATAAGTACAAGTATGCAGTTCGTTTTCCCGAAAAAACGGAGCAAGATTATCGTACCGATTGCGAAGAATTTTTAAAACAATTAGAACTGCTGTTAGAGAAAAATCAGTTCTTGTGCGGAGACCAACTAAGTGTAGCCGATATTGGCATTTTTCCGTTTATCAGGCAATTTGCCGGGGTTGATCGTCAGTGGTTTGAGGCTAGCCGATATATCCATTTACGAAAGTGGTTGAAACAATGCGTTGAAAGCGAAATGTTTATTCACGTGATGAAGAAGTTCCCACTGTGGAAAGAAAACCGTCCCAATGTGACGGTTTTTCCTTAGCTTTATTTCATTGAGACTAGTTTTTGCCCAAGAACCAAGCTTTTCTCAAGTTCAATAGATTGATCCCATTGCCAGTCCTTGCTTTCCATTAACAACACAACGGTAGAGCCTAATTTAAATCGACCCATTTCTTCACCTTTCGCAAGCGAAACCTCGCCTTCTTGATATTGCCATCGTTTGATTTGTTTACGAGTTGGCGGTGTAATATTACCTTCCCAGACCGTCTCAATACTGCCAACAATTGTGGCACCGACCAAGACCATGGCCATCTTGCCGAATTCGGTGTCGAATAAACAAACCACCCGCTCATTTCGCGCGAATAGTTTAGGCACGTTTTGGGCGGTTAGTGGGTTGACTGAAAATAGTTGCCCTGGTACGTGCAACATTTCGGTTAACTTTCCGTCGCAGGGCATATGGATACGGTGATAGTCCTTGGGAGCGAGGTAGATGGTACAAAACTCACCTTGTTCAAATCGTTCGGCATGACGCTGGTCGCCGCCGAGTAGTTCTAGCGCCGAATAACTGTGGTTCTTTGCCTGAACGATATCACCTTGTTCAATTTTTCCGAACTGGCTCATCGCTCCGTCAACCGGCGAGCAAAAACTACTTTGGTCAGGATCAATTGGACGACTATCCAGCTTGATAGCGCGGGTAAAAAAGTCGTTGAAACACGGATATTCAGTTAGCTCAGGCTGGATCGCATTGCTCATATCGATGTTATAGGCTTTGGCGAACCTTTTTATAAACGTATTCTTCACCCAAGGTGTTTTAACATCCGCTAGTTTCCCAGCTAACACTGATACTAGATGTTTGGGTAAAACATATTGCAAAAAAATCTTTAAACTATCCATTATTAACAGAAACTCTGACTTGTTAAAGCGATTAAAGCGCGATTTTAACTTAATTCAATTCAGCTAGCACCATTAAGTTGGTCGGTCGAAGGGATCTCTAATCAAATTGACTTTAAATTTCGAGCAAATGCTGGCTTTCTTTACTATATTTAGGGACATACATTGCTTGGTATAAAACTCAACTGCGGAAGTACACAATTTAAATGAGAGTGATTGACGACACTATTTCTTTTATCCAGGCTAAATCTAGGATTGGATTGGCATGTATCGCTAGAATCATAACGAACAGCAGCGTTGACGAGCTAATTTGCTATTCTAAAAGGGCAATAATCGTAAAATTATGCCCACCTCATAAAACTCTAACCGAGAATAAGACGATTTCTGACTGTTTCCAGCGGTTACTAAAAGGAACAGCTTAAATGGACGCTAAGCCAACCAGTATCTCCACGGGGTATACCGAGGTAGAGTCTGCGCTGTATGAAATAACCGAGTTAGGTATTTCTTGCGAATCGATGAATGATTATTATGAGCAACTTCATCAAATTATGGGGCGCTTAATCTACGCAAAGAACTTTTTTATCGTTCTTTACGATGAAGCGCTCGACAGAATGGAGTTCGTGTATTTTGTCGATGAAGTTGATACTGACCTCACGGTAGAAAAAATTGGTATCTTAAAACAAGCAGACTTGCGACGCTCTGCGACTGGGTATCTGTTTCAACAAGCGGAGCTAGTGCATCTTGATAATGAGCGATTTCAGGCTCTCTCTGACTCTGGGGCTTTTAGTAGTCAAGGAAGTGCATCGGCCGATTGGTTAGGTGTGCCACTAAAGTATAAAGATGAAATGCTTGGTGCCATGGTGATCCAAAGTTATGACAACAACATCATGTTTGGTCAGAAAGAAGAAGACATCATGCAGTTTGTTTCGCGTCAAATTGCTTTGCTTATAAAAGGAAAACTCGCTGAACAAGAACTAAAAGATGCCAACAGAACTCTGGAGCAGAGGGTACGAGAGCGAACTGAATCCCTCAATGAAATAAATAAAACGCTTAGCATCGAAATCGAAGAACGAAAAAAGAGCGAGAACATTCAATCTGCATTATTCAGAATAACCGATCTGGTAAGTACAACTCGAAGTTTAGATGATTTTTTTGTGCAAGCTCATTCCGTAATATCGGAGCTAATGTATGCAGAAAATCTATACATTGCATTAGTCTCTGAAGATGAGAGTTATGTCGATTTTCTCTATCATGTTGATCAACAAGATAAGAACCCTCAAAGGCGAAAAATCACTGAAGATGGTAGACAGAATGGTCTGACGGAAAGAATATTGTTAGAAGGGGAGTTGATTCGTTTTGATAGAGAAGAAAATTTCGGCGAATCTCCAACAGGCTCAAAGTGTGCTTCTTTCTTAGGCGTTCCTCTCAAGGATAAACAAAAAGTGTTTGGCGTTCTGGCGGTACAAAGTTATCGACAAGATATCAAGTATGATGAGACTAACCAAAATGTATTGGTCACTATCGGCAAGCAAGTCGCCACTGCAATTTTGCGTAAGAAAGATAGCGATTCGCTTCGCGCCGCGCATGAGCATTTAGAACGAAGAGTTCGAGAAAGAACTTCGGAGTTAGAAGAAACTATCGTTAAACGACGAAAAATAGAAAGACAACTTGAGCACGACTCGCTACACGATGCATTGACCGGTTTACCTAACAGATTGTACTTTTCTAATCTGCTAGGAGAACAGATAGAAAAAAAACAACAATCCTTTGCGGTTTTATTTTTGGATTTAGATCGTTTCAAATTGATTAACGACAGTCTTGGTCATCACGTCGGTGATCTGTTTTTGCAAGAAATAGCCCAAAGGTTAACTGGTTGTTTAAGAGAGCAAGATGTTGTTGCGAGACTCGGCGGTGATGAATTTTGTATTTTGATGAGAAATATCGAAGGTCAAAAAGCATCGATTCAACTTGCAGGAAGAATACTAAAAGAGTTACAGAAAAACGTAGTAATTGATAATCATTCGTTAATCACTAGCGCCAGTATAGGTATTCGATTTTCCAAGTACGGAAATTCTCAGGCAAGCGAGATAATGAGTGATGCTGATGCCGCGATGTATCAAGCCAAGCATCAAGGTAAAAATTGCTTTTGCTTATTTGATTCAGAAATAAAGCAAATCGTTAGTGAACGGATGCAAATTGAAAATGATTTGCGGGAAGCAATAGCGAAACAACAGCTTCATCTTAATTTTCAACCTATCGTTGATCTCAAGTCAGAAAAAACCATCGGCTGTGAAGCGTTGGTTCGATGGAATCACCCCATTAAAGGGTTTATTCCTCCCGATTTGTTTATTCCGATTGCCGAGGAAACAGGATTGATCATGCCGTTAGGTGAGTTTGTAGCAGAACAAGCGGTTAGTGCTTTGAAGAGTTTTACACAAGATGATGCGAAGAAAGAATACTTTATTAATATGAACGTTTCTGCGATGCAGATACTTTCAAGAACCTTCGACTCATTCTTGCGTGAACTCATAGCTACCTCGGGTATTGAGCCTGAATACCTTAATATTGAAATTACCGAAAGCATTTTAATTGAGGATTATACTGCTGCGATTAACTTTGTACGAGAATTGAAGTCAATCGGCGTAAAAGTTTATCTCGATGATTTCGGTACCGGATTTTCATCATTAAGTTACCTTCATCAATTTCCATTTGATGTCATAAAACTGGATAAATCGTTTATAAACGCAATGGATGGAGGGGAGAGAAAACTGGCTATTGTAGAATCAATTGCGGCAATGGCGAATAACCTCAATATGCAAATAGTTGCAGAAGGTGTTGAAACTGTGCAACAACTGGCCCAACTTAATAAATTTGAGTATCAATATGGACAGGGATATTATTTCTCTAAACCTTTATCGTTCGAAGAATTTATGAAGCATGAATAGGTCAAATGGATTTTTCTCAATATCACTCATTCGGTGATTTATTCGCAATGATCTTGCTATAGTTTTTCCAACGTTGAGACTCAATTCGGCCTTCTTTAACGGCCTTAATAATTTCGCACCCGGGTTCATTAATATGTTTACAGTCCCGAAACTTACAAGTTCCAAGATAGCTAGAAAACTCCGAATATCCTTCCGCTATCGCTTGGTCAGATAAATGCCAAAGTCCAAATTCTCTAATGCCCGGCGAGTCAATTATAAATCCTGCTTCGGGTTTTCTTTGGTCTAAGCAGAACAGTTGCGAAGCGGTGGTTGTATGTTGTCCTAGGCGCGAGTTTTCAGAAATTACTTGAGTGGCTAAACTGACTTCTGGAAATAACCAATTTATGATGGATGATTTACCAACACCAGACTGACCCACTAAAATACTGGAATGGTTTTTCATCGCTTCTGTTAGCGTCGATTTTGACTCAACTTGCTTAGTGCTTACCTTTATTACTCGATAACCAAGTTTTTCGTATACCGCTAATTGGGAGTCGATGTTTTGAGCCAAATATTCGTCAGTAAGATCACACTTATTGGCGATGATTAAAAACTCAATCCCTGTTTGTTCAATGGCGACAATGTATCGGTCTAATAATACTGACGAAAAATCAGGTAGAGGAGCGACGATAATAAAAATTCGGTCAACGTTGGCAACCACAGGTTTAAGACCCTGATGAAAAGAGGGGCGTTCTAACAATGTTTTTCTTTCAGCAATCGTTTCAATAACGCCTTGTTGATTGTTATCTAATCTAAATTGTAATCGATCCCCAGGGACTGGTGCGCCTAAATTTTGCCGAAGATAGCAACGATGAGTCTCACCCGACTCTAGTTCCATCACGTCAGCTTGTTCACCAAAACGAGAGATGAGTAAGCCTGGTCGAAGATCGCCTAATTCTCCCAGCATCTCAAGATCGTGTTGCTTTTTCTTCTTGCGCTCTCTTGTTGTGGCGATCTGTCGCTTTTGCTTTTGTGTGAGCTTGTCTCGTTTAGCCAAAAGATATCCGAATGCTTTAAATAGGTTACTAATTGATAAAGAAAGCATTTTAACACAGGTTTCGACTCGAAAAAGTAGACTATTTGCTGCTAAACTTAAGCTTAATAGTTTAGGCCTAATGTCGATGGTAGAGATTTAACCTCCGGCCACCACAACTTTTTTATTAAAAAAGGATAATAAATTGAAGCATGCAAGCAACTTAATTTGGATCGATTTAGAAATGACCGGTCTGGAGCCTAATAAAGAGCGCATCATCGAAATTGCTACAATTGTTACCGATAAGGACCTAAACATCCTTGCAGAAGGGCCAATGATGGCCATCAATCAGCCAGATGCGTTACTCAATGAAATGGACGAGTGGTGTACCACTCATCATGGTGAATCAGGTCTTACCGAAAGAGTTAGACAGTCGAAAATAACTGAAGAGCAGGCTGAACAGCAAACTATTGAGTTTCTACAACAGTGGATCGAACCCGGACTTTCACCGATGTGCGGTAATAGTGTCGGCCAAGATCGTCGTTTTTTAGTGAGGTATATGCCGAATCTTTCTGACTATTTTCATTACCGAAATATTGATGTTAGCTCACTAAAAGAGTTAGCCGTTAGATGGAAGCCCGAAATACTGCCAGGATTTAAAAAACTCAATAAACATCTCGCTTTGGATGACATTAGAGAGTCGATTGAGGAATTAGCTTATTATAGAGAACATTTTATAAAGCTTTAATAAGTGCCTAGTTAGTTTAAGATCAGGGCAGTCATAGGTCCACTTTAGCAAGTTTTTAACCAACAGGAGCCGCAAAAGTGTTGTCGCTACCTAGCTCAGTTGCGCTTTATAGCACTCAGCAAATTACCGAAATAGAACAAAGCTACGCTAACAACATTTCTGGAAGTACCTTCCCGTTAATGCAGCGAGCAGGTAGGGCTGCATTTAACCTTTTACAAAGGAAATGGCCTGAAGCAAAGAAAATCCTAATCGTCACAGGAAAAGGTAACAACGCCGGAGACGGTTTTGTGCTTGCTCGATTGGCAGTTGAATCTAGATTTAAAGTGACGCTCTGTGCATTAGTAGAACCATTAGAGACTTCTGGTGACGCACTTACCGCTTGGCATGAAATTCCGCATCGCGCAATTCATCTGCTACCAGTCAACCAACTACGTTTTTCAGAATTTGATTTAATTGTTGATGCGATGCTCGGTACGGGTATCAAAGGCCCATTACGAGAGCCATTTCATTCAGTCATCAAGCATATTAATGGTAACAAGGTACCTGTTTTAGCCTTAGATATTCCTACGGGGGTGGAAGCGGATACAGGGTTTGTTAATAGTGAAGCTGTCAAAGCAACTAGCACCATTACTTTTGTTGGACATAAGCGTGGAATGTATACCGGTGATGCGGCATTGTATCGAGGACAAGTATGGTTGGACTCTTTACAAATTCCCGAGACGATATTCGATCAACATACATTTCATTTATCCTCACAGAATTGGCATTCAACCATGCACAAATTGAAGCCTCGAAGTGTTGTCGCACATAAGGGAAATTTCGGTCATACCATCATCATAGGAGGCGCAGAGGGTATGGCTGGAGCTGCCGTTTTAGCATCTACTTCGGCAGCAAAAAGCGGTAGTGGGCTTACTTCGGCTTGGACTGGTGAAAACGCTGCAGCTGCGTTAAACCATATCACCCCAGAAGTGATGGCGAAAGCGACAGAAGTTTCCGATATTGAAGAGCAACTTAACCAAATAGCTGAAAAAGAAGTGACTCTGGTGGTTGGTCCCGGACTAGGTAAAAATGATTGGGCACAGCACTGGGTTGATTCTATTTCAGCAAGACCAAGGCTTTGCGAAGCAAACCAAATTTGGGATGCGGATGCGTTAAATCTGTTGGCGGAGTTAGATAGTAGACACCCCAACTTATATAATTCTCATCGAATCCTAACCCCTCACCCCGGTGAAGCAGCGAGACTGTTAAATACTACGGTGGATAATATGGCTAGAGATCGATTTGCCGCGGCCCATTCCATTGCCACGCGTTATGGTGGTGTTTGTATCTTAAAAGGAGCAGGGACCATTATTTCAGACGAGAAGGGCTTTCAAGTCGTTTGTGCTGTTGGTAATCCAGGTATGGCATCTGGTGGAATGGGGGATGTATTAGCCGGTCTTGTTGGCGGACTGTTAGCGCAAAAATACTCGTTGATGGATGCGGCCGTTTTGGCAGTTTCTATTCATGGCGAGGCGGCAGATAGAGCTGCGGGACCGAAAATGCGCTATCGAGGGTTGTTGGCTAAAGATCTACTAAATCATTTTGCGGCGTTGTTAAACCCGTAAGAGCCGTCAAATACAACCAATGTAGTTTAGTTTCTTAGCTAGAGTAGCCTATGCGAAAGCCTCCCCAATGTTTACCGTTAATGTAAATTGGGACAGACAAATCATGCATGACTTCGCCAGTATCTCTTTTATAGGTTTGTAAAAGTAATTCTTTGGTATGACTTCCGCAACGAATGCCCGTTGGGTCATTAAAAATCCGTTTGGTTCTATTGCCGATCATGTCAACTTCAAATTCCCCAGTAAGAGGTTGGCAAAACTGGTTATTATGAGTCGGGACATAACCGTTTTCATCAGTGGTAATAGCATAAATTAAGAAGTCATTTGATTGAAGAATCGGTTCTTGGATAGTCGGTAACAGCTTATCTGCAAATTTGTCAAATCGAGTGTGATACTTCTCAGGATTGCTGTGATCTATTTTTTGGTAATTTCTGTCAAAAAGATCGTCTCGAGAAATCAAGCCCTTTCGAATCGAGTCCTCAAATTCGAACCTGATTTTTTTCGCTGCATCTCTAGCTATTTCGAAAACCTTTCTATGGATTCCCGTGGTGCTAATTTCAGAAAGAATTGCGTTTGTCTGTTCAGTAGTGTTTGTGAATTTATTGGCTTCTGAATCTAGTAGTACGATATCTTGTTTACTGGATTCTAACTCGGAGTCCAGTCCACCAATTGAAATTCTTATTTCTTCTAGATGATGATGATTCTGGTGAGCGTTTTCTGCGAGCTTATTGGATTGCTCTTCTAATGTTAGAATTTCACTGGAAATGGCACTTAATACCCCTTCAATTTGATGTATATAGTCAGCCCCCTCTCTCACTTCATTGACTAACTCATTAAACAACGCAACCACATCGTTAGTTTCTTGAAAGTTCTTGTCGATGATTTTTGCCACTTCTCTGGTGGCATCAGAAGTTCTAGCTGCAAGCCCGCGGACTTCGTCTGCGACCACTGCAAACCCTCTGCCTAACTCGCCGGCTCGGGCGGCTTCTATCGCCGCATTCAAAGATAATAAATTGGTTTGATTGGCAATGTCAGATATGACTTGAGTCACTTCTTTTATGTCGTTGGAATTGGCACTTAGGCCGTTGATTTGTTGGTTGGCCGTTTCAGTGTGCGCAAGAATACTGGATATTTTTTTGTAGGCAATATTTAGGTAGTCGCCACCCTGCAAGGTGTTGTTTTTAGCTTTGTTAGTAATTTCCTTTGACTCATTAGTAATGATAGCTATTTGTTCTGCGATGGCGGCAATATCTTCAGCGGAACGGAAGGTGGCATTAACTTGGCAGGACTGATTTTCAAGTTTTTTCCTAAGTTGTGAAACTGAAAAAGAAACTTCAGCAGCGGATATTGCCGCCCTGCTGGAGGAGTCCGTGAGTTGTTCTGCAATTTCTGAAAAATTTGCATCACGCATGGATTTCGGAGAAAGGACTTTCTTCAAAAAAGGATCTTTTTCGAATCGTTGTTTAATCGTCTGACATTCATCACGTTCATGTGGTGATAGCCTCGCTCTCTGTTCTGATAACTCTTGTAACCTCACAAGCGGCTTTAATACAAAGGTATTCATAGTTACCCAAAAGAGGCTTAATGAAATAATGCCACTTAAGGAAAAGACAACGAGCTCTTTTAATGAGGTTGCATTGAAATAGAAGAGTAAGCCGTTAATTACAAACAATAAGATGATCGAGGCTAAGGATAGTTTCGTTCGAATAGACATTTTTGTCTCCCTCGCAATAAAAAAATTAAGCCCGAATCAAGCGACATAGATTCCAAAACTTAACCGTTCAGTGAAAAATAGAGGCATCTAACCCCCCTCATTTTTACTATTCATTGTGCATTGGTATGATTGGTTTATCTAAATAATATTGGACTAGGTGGCTAGCATTCAAGGCTTATAGACTAAAGTTTAATAGGATGTAAAATCATTTGTTGATACCGTGAGTACAGCTACATTTACCGATGGAATAGACCTGTTAAGCGTCAACCTTCGATAAAAGCTGGAAACTTTTCTAAACAGATAACAATAATTACATCCGGGAGGATAGTGTGGAAAATAATAGTTCCTATTGGCGAGAGAATCTTCGCTTAATTTTCATATGCCTTGCCATCTGGTTTGTTGTTTCCTATGGTTTTGGCGTGATACTGGTTGAGCAACTCAATGCCATTCGAATAGGTGGATATAAACTAGGCTTTTGGTTTGCACAACAAGGCTCAATATACGTGTTTGTCGGCTTAATATTTTGGTATTCAGCGCAAATGAACAAACTCGACAAAAAATACGATGTGGAGGAATAGACAATGGAAGAACTAAAAATCTATACCTACATTGCCGTTTTTGGCTCGTTTGGATTGTATTTTGCCATTGCTTGGTGGGCTCGAGCCAGTTCAACCAGCGACTTTTATGTTGCTGGTGGCGGAATCACTCCTGTTCAAAACGGGATGGCCATTGGGGCCGACTGGATGAGTGCTGCTTCGTTTATTTCTATGGCGGGTTTAATCGCATTTTTAGGCTACGGCGGTTCAGTCTTTCTAATGGGGTGGACTGGCGGTTATGTGTTGTTAGCCATGTTGCTTGCGCCCTATATGCGTAAACACGGTAAGTTTACGGTGCCTGAATTTATTTACGACCGCTATTATTCAAAAACAGCGCGAGTGGTTGCTGTAGTCTGCTTAATTATTGCGTCGTTGACATATATTATTGGTCAAATGAAAGGGGTGGGTGTTGCGTTTTCTCGCTTCCTAGAAGTTGATTATGACACCGGAATTTATGCCGGTATGTTGGTGGTTTGGTTCTATGCTGTGTTGGGCGGTATGAAGGGTATTACCTATACTCAAATTGCGCAATACTGTGTTTTGATTTTCGCTTATACCATTCCTGCAGTATTTATCTCATTGCAATTAACAGGTAATCCAATTCCACAACTTGGTTTAGGAAGTACTTTGGCGGATGGCAGTGGCGTTTATTTACTTGATAAGCTCGATATGGTGGTAACTGATTTAGGTTTTAAAGAATACACTACCGACAATATGGGCGGCTCACTTAACATGTTCGCTTATACTTTATCTCTTATGATCGGTACCGCTGGATTACCTCACGTAATTATGCGTTTCTTCACAGTTCCTAATGTGAAAGCCGCGAGAGCCTCAGCGGGTTATGCCCTAGTTTTTATCGCACTACTTTATACAGTAGCTCCAGCGGTTGGTGCAATGGCTCGATTTAATCTGATTAATACCATCACGCCTGCTGCTGGTGAGAATCTTACTTACTCTGAGCGACCACAGTGGTTTAAAGATTGGGAAAAAACCGGATTACTTCAATTCGAAGATAAAAACGGTGATGGCAAAATTCAATATGTCGCTGACGCCGAAACCAATGAGATGGTAAAAGTTGATAGAGACATAATGGTGTTGGCAAACCCAGCAATTGCAAACCTGCCTAATTGGGTGATTGCATTGGTTGCAGCCGGTGGTCTAGCAGCAGCGTTATCGACTGCAGCGGGGTTATTGTTAGCAATTTCATCCTCAATTTCTCATGATTTGATGAAAGGGGTGTTTAAACCGGACTTGTCGGAAAAAGATGAGTTACTAGCAGGGCGTGTGGTAATGACGCTGTCAATCTTTGTCGCCGGCTATCTTGGTTTAAATCCGCCTGGCTTTGCCGCGGGGACGGTGGCGCTGGCCTTCGGGTTAGCTGCATCGTCCATATTCCCAGCATTAATGATGGGGATATTTGCTAAGAAAATGAGTGGTAAAGCAGCAGTCTGGGGAATGGTATCTGGTATTGGAATCACTATGTTATATGTGTTCCAACACAAAGGAATCATGTTTATTCCTGGCACAACCTTCCTTGGCGGCATGGAGCCAAATTGGTTCTTCGGAATTTCGCCGAATGCTTTTGGTGCTGTTGGAGCGCTTGTTAACTTCGGGGTCGCTTTTGCGGTCGGTAAAGTTACTGGACCAGCGCCTGAACATATCCAACAGTTGGTAGAGAATTTTCGAATTCCAAAAGGTGCGGGTGCCGCTCATGACCACTAATCGATAAGATTAGCTTTCGATAAAAGGCTCCAATTAATTGGAGCCTTTCTTTTTTTATATGATAATGTAGGGAAGCCATATCATTGATAAGAAACAGCGGCTTCAAAATTAAACTTTAATAGAGAGTCCCGATGACTAAACACCAAAAACTTGCTCTTTTTATTGCTCCGTTATTAATGATTATTGGTTATATTGCTTCGGACTACTATATAGAAAGCCAGGCGCATGAATCGAAACTGTTTGTTTTGCAAACTGAGGGTGAATGCGATGTGTTAAATAAACAATGCGTGCTGAGTAGCGGTGAGTTTAAACTCAGTGTTTTTGATGTCGAAGGGCGGACCACCATCAATTCGACGTTCCCACTCGATGCCGTCACATTATTTATAGTTGATGAAAAATCTATAGCAACACCTTATGGTTTAAAGCAACAACAAACGGCTTATTACTGGGATGCCGAAACGCCAGTGCGTAACATGATTGGCAATTCTGCGTTGCCACTAAAACTAAGAGTCATTGCTCGGGTAAAAGGTGGGCAATATATCAGTGAATTTAATGCCAAAGCAGGATTCTAGTTAATTAAACTGACTTTTTTTGCACCAATTCTTGAATCTTCTTGTAGCATTGACCTATACAGAGATAGTTTTATTGAACCTAAAGCGTCGCTAAAGCATTTTCTATTTGAACAAGAATGTTGGGGTCATCAATGGTCGCGGGAATGGCATAGGGTTGACCTTGTGCAATTTTTTTCATAGTAGCTCGTAATACCTTTCCTGACCGCGTTTTGGGTAACGCTTTTACCACAACTGATGCTTTGTAGCTGTAGACCGCACCGAGCTGTTCTCGAACCATTTTGACGGACGAGGCTTGAATTGCATCTTGAGTTTCAGAGGTTTCGTTATTGAGTACCAAAAGTGAAACAGGGGTCTCGCCTTTTAGCGGACAAGGTACTCCGATTACTGCACATTCCGCAATGTCCTGATGACTAGCGATAACTTCCTCGATTGAGCCAGTTGATAATCGGTGACCTGCGACATTGATAATATCATCGGTTCTAGCCATCACAAACACGTAGCCCTGCTCATCAATATAACCAGCATCACCTGTTTCATAATAACCAGGGAAGTTAGAAAAATAACTTGATTGGAAGCGTTCTTTATCATTCCAAAGCCCAGTAAAGTTGCCCGGAGGAAGCGGTGTTTTAATCACTAGTGCGCCAACTTCACCAGCCGACAATTCTTTTGTATGACTGTCTACAACTTTAAGATCGTAGCCAGGTACAGGCATGGTCGGTGACCCCTGAACTACGGGTAGCGCTTCTATCCCAAGACAGTTGGCACAAATCGACCATCCGGTTTCAGTTTGCCACCAATGATCGATTACAGGTACTTTGAGTTGTTTCTGTGCCCAATCAATGGTGTCTGGGTCTGAGCGCTCTCCCGCCAAAAACAGTGCTGATAAAGACTTTAAATTAAATCCTCCATTTACCACTAGTTCACCTTTAGGATCTTCTTTCTTGATAGCTCTAATTGCTGTTGGAGCGGTGAATAAAACCTTCACTTTATACTTTTCTACGACTCGCCAAAATGCGCTTGCATCTGGCGTACCCACAGGCTTACCCTCGTACAATACAGTGGTGTTTCGATTAAATAGCGGGCCATAAACAATATAAGAGTGTCCAACTACCCAGCCGATGTCAGAGGCAGCCCAAAAGACATCGCCCGGTTTTACGTTATAAATGTTTTCCATACTCCATTTTAATGCGACGCAATGACCACCATTGTCTCTTATGACACCTTTAGGTTTTCCAGTTGTGCCAGAAGTGTATAGGATATAAAGCGGGTCGATGGCATCAAGCGATACGCATTCTGACTCGGGTGCGTCTAAAACGAACTTTTGCCAGTCAATATCATTTGGTGAATTGAGTAGAACGCTGTGTTCTGGGCGCTGGTAAATGATCTGCATGTCTGGTCGATGTGATGCTTGCTCAAGAGCTTTATCAAGCAAAACTTTATAGTCAATAATGCGATTGACTTCTACCCCACAAGAAGCGCTGATGATAGCTTTTGGGGTTGCGTCGTCAATCCTCACCGCAAGTTCTTTGGCGGCAAACCCGCCAAAAACAACTGAATGGATTACACCGATTCGTGCGCACGCTAGCATTGCCACAACCGCTTGTGGGATCATTGGCATATAGATAACCACTCGGTCACCTTTTTCCAATCCACGAGCACATAATGCGCCAGCGAAATGACTCACTTGATCTAATAATTGGTTGTAATTAATTAGTTCTGAGCGATTGGTGACCGGGCTCTCATAGGCAATAGCGATTTGCTCACCAAAACCCGCTTTGACGTGGATATCTAAAGCATTGTAGCAACTATTTATTTTTCCTCCGGCAAACCAATTTGCCGAGTTTTCCCCTAAGGGGGGTTGGTTGTATGCGGTTTGCGGAATTTGTTCCCAGTGAACATCTTTAGCAGCATCAAGCCAGAACTGGTTCGGTGTGGCTATGGACTTTTGATGGGTTACTTTGATACTAGAAGACGTCATATAAAACTCTTTTGAATGCGAGTGCAATTAGAAGTTCGGTGATTAAAAATACCTTATTTGAGCCAGCTTAACAGTTCGACTTTGGTCTACTAAGGAAGATATTTTGAAGCTATAGGCGCTTGCCCAATTGACTCTGTCACTAATTAAACTTAAGGTTGAACTTTGGAGAACCTAAGTTCGTGTTAGGCTAGTCAATATTGAAAGGGTATAAATGCTTTCTACTCCGCAAATAATCGTCATTGCATTCACTTATGTCTGTTTACTATTCTTTATTGCTTACATCAGTGATAAAAACAAGCCTCACGAGATTTCTCCAACAAGAAAAGCGTTAGTTTATAGTTTTTCATTAGCCATTTATTGTACCTCTTGGACTTTTTACGGCGCTGTTGGAAGTGCTGTCAAATCTGGTTGGGGATATTTTCCGATCTATTTGGGGCCAATCTTGGTTTACACCCTTGGATGGCCTTTACTCAAAAAATTCATCAAGGTAGGGCATGAACAGAATACTACCTCTATCTCCGACTTTATCGCTTCTCGGTATGGTAAATCACAAACTATAGCGGCCATTGTTACGGTCGTTGCAGTCATTGCCATCATTCCGTATATCGCGCTCCAGCTAAAAGCCATCACAATGAGCATTGGGGTGTTTGATGCTCAGCAACATTACTTGTCGGATCGCTCAATTAATTCGCTTTTTATTACTATTTTACTGATTGTGTTTTCGATCTTGTTTGGAACCAGGAACTTAGATGTTACTGAACATCAATACGGAATGATGAATGCGATTGCATTCGAATCAATTGTCAAATTGGTTGCATTTTGTGCGGCTGGATTATTTGCGCTTTATTTGGTTTTTGATAGCCCGTCTGACATGGTAAGCGCAATGTTAAACGATGGCGAACTCAGGCAATCTTGGTTTGATGCCACCAACACCGAGAACTTTATTACTCAGACTATTTTAGCTGCTGCAGTGATTTTTTGTTTACCAAGGCAGTTTCATGTATCGGTAGTAGAGTATCACCAGGAAAAGGATTTGAGATGGTCTCGATGGATATTTCCTAGTTACTTATTATTAATCTCGCTTTTTGTCATTCCTATTGTGATTGCCGGTAATCAATACTTTTCTAATCAAGCTATTAACGCTGATACTTACATATTGGCGTTACCGATTTTTGAGGAGCAACGGTTTTTAAGTGCATTAGTTTTTATCGGTGGCTTATCTGCCGCCACCGGTATGGTAATCGTCGCAACCGTAGCCTTAAGTACTATGATCAGCAATGATCTCGTTTTACCGGTGATTTTGCACAATACCGGTTCTAAACAGTTTAAAGACAAAAAGTTTAATCAAAGGATGCTGCTCACACGCCGAATTGCGATTGCGTCTTGTCTGATTTTATCTTATGGCTTCTATCGACTGTTTGATAAGAGTCAGTCACTTGCCTCAATTGGTTATTTATCTTTTTCAGCAGTATTTCAATTTATACCGGCTTTGCTATTGGGGCTGTTTTGGAATCGAGCCACCAAAAGCGGGGCGATTGCTGGTTTGCTTATTGGAACATTCTTTTGGTTTTTGTTGACTTGGATTCCGAGTATCCAAGGAAAGAATTTGCTCTCATCTAGCGATAGTTTTTTTGGCTTTTCATTATTGACAGAATCGCTGCTAATTTCGTCGGGTTTTAATTTTGCTTTTACCTATTTCTTTTCGATTTTTTCGCAACAGTCACTAACCGAAAAAGTCCAAGCCTATGCATACACACGAGACCTGGTTGAATCGACCACCCCAAAGGGAAGTTTTAAATCTGAATCGGATGTTTTAGTCAAGGATTTAAAGTCACTATGTGCAGCGATTGTTGGTACAGAACGAATGATAGCAACCTTCGAGCATTATACTCGTGACTATCGGGACAGCGACTTGGCGGATAAAGAGTTACTCACAGCAACTGAAAAACTGCTTTCAGCATCGATTGGAGCTTCGTCAGCGAGGGTAGTGATTCTTTCTGCATTCAAAGAAAAAGGCATACATGTTGACGATGTTATCAGCCTACTTAGTTCCACTTCGCAAGCTCTAAAGTTTAATCGTCGTTTAACTGAAATAACCATGGATAACATTAGTCAAGGGGTCAGTGTAAGTGATATAGATAAAAATATTGTCGCCTGGAACAGCCGATATGAAGAGTTAATGAATTATCCCAAAGGCTTATTGACTCCAGGCAAACCTATTAGTGAACTCATACGGTTTAATGCCGAAAGGGGGTATTGTGGGCCGGGTGATATTGAACAGCATATTAAAAAGCGGCTTCGGCATTTAGATTCTGGATTGAGCTATCGTTTTGAGCGCCAACGAAACGACGGCATCGTGCTTGAAATTGTCGGAAACCCACTACCACAGGGGGGGTACGTTACCACCTATACTGACATTTCTGAGTACAAAAAAATCGAGGCAGCGCTGATAGAAAATGAAAGGAATATTGCGGTTTATACCGACAACTCTCCCGCTGCATTGGCCTATCTTGATGACCAGTTGATTTTTCGATTTGCAAATAAAACGTTTGCTCGAAACAGCCATATGGAAAAAGACAGTATTATAGGAAAGAAAATTGAGCAAGTTTTGAATAGCAAGGAAATAGCTTTCAAACGACCATTTATTGAGCAAGCACTAAGAAACAATAAACAACAATTTGAGTACTCGGATGAGCATGGGGATTCACCGTATTATTTAGTCACCTATATTCCCGACTCCGATAGCAATGGAAAGATCCGTGGAATTTATTCTATTTCGCAAGACATTTCAAATCGTAGAAAAGCTGAACTTGAGTTAAAGGAAGTCAATGCAACCCTGGAGCAAAGAGTCACATTACGTACCGATGAGTTGCATGCAACCGTCAACGCGTTGGAAATCGCGAAGGCAGAAGCGGAAAAAGCCAATCAAAGTAAATCTCGTTTTCTAGCAGCAGCAAGTCATGATCTTTTACAACCATTTAATGCCGCAAGATTGTTTGGAGAAATTTTAAAGTCTGAAAAAAATCAAATGAAGCCATCTCATGCTGAACTGATTGATAAATCAGATCAGAGCCTGGCAATGGCGGAAAGTATTATTCATTCATTAATCGATATTTCAAAACTGGACAATGGAAAAATTCATCCGGCAATTCGAGTTTTTAATATTCGAGAGGTTTTTGAATCGCTGAGAACTCAGTTTTCGGATTTTGCTCAACAACAATCCCTCGGCTTAAAATTTCAGCTTAAAGATTTTTACGTAAAAACCGACTCCGAGCTACTTTACCGAGTTTTGCAAAACTTTGTTAGTAATGCGATTCGCTATACCGATAACGGCCGAGTACTAGTTAGTGCCAGAAAACGTCGTGAGCAAGTCGTAATTTCAGTCTGGGATACTGGGATCGGAATACCAGAAGAGTCCCTACAAAATATATTTGAAGAGTTTAAACAATTATCGGATCCACTGGCTCCAACAGCTGGTGCAGGGCTCGGTTTGGGACTTGCGATCAGTGAGCGTATCGCCGCAATTCTCGGTTTAAAAATAGAAGTGCGTTCTGTTTTCCGCAAAGGGACCGTTTTTCATTTAGCGATACCGTTGGTCGAGAAACCTATTGAACAAGAGCAGTCTGTGGTTGTGCCTAATCACTCGGCTGATTATCCGTTTGCTGGCATAAACGTATTGTGCGTTGATAACGAAGTGCAGATTACTGAAGCTATGTCGATGTTGCTTAAACGCTGGCATTGCAATGTAGAAACGGCTCAGCAAGATTCACAGATAGCCGAAATTATTGGTAAAGGGTTTATCCCCGATATTTTACTGGTTGATTATCAACTGGATAGAGGTAAAACAGGAATAGAGTTTATTCAGCTCATTCGGAAAAAAACAGGAATAGAGATCCCCGCTATCATCGTTTCTGCGGACCACTCTAAGGATTTGGAAGATGAAACTGAACATCGCGGATTTAAGTTACTACATAAGCCGTTAAAACCTGCGGTCTTGAGAGTGACAATGAATACAGTTTTAGAGATAAACTAAGCAAATCAAGCAAGTCGTTAGCCGATCGGAATTTGAATAGGTATATAAAATGACGGTTGGGGCTTATTGTGTCGCTTCACCAAATTGTTGGTTAACATTGACTTTATTCGCAATTAATACCACTTGAGTACGATTGTAGACGTCAAGTTTTCGCATAATCGCTGTAACATGTGCCTTGACGGTTGCTTCAGTGACGTGTTGTTCGTAGGCGATTTGCTTGTTCAAAAGTCCATCGGCTAACAAATTAAAAACCTCTAATTGCTTGGGGGTTAACTCGGCAATCTTTTTTACTAGCGAAACTTGTTCTTCCGGATCTTTATTACTCACTTCCTTTATTCCTGCTGGAAAACTAAGCTCTCCAGCAAGTACCAATTCAATACTGGTCAAAATGGTCTCTATTGAAGCTGATTTAGCGACAAATCCCAATGCCCCATACTGCCTCGCATTGGCAGCTATCTCTAATGATTCGTTGGCAGAAATCATAACAATCGGAAGTTGCGGGTATTGTTGAACTATATGAGTTAAACCGACAAAACCATTGGCTCCAGGCATATGCAGATCCATCAGCAATAGGTCGGGTTCATTATGCTCTGACAATACTGTTTCCAGATCTGAGATACTTGATGCTTCAATAAACGAAGAGCCAACCATTGAGGAGGCCAATGCTTGCTTTAACGCATTGCGAAATAACGGGTGGTCATCCGCAATGATAATCGTACTGCTATTATGTGGACTATTCATTAGCCTCTATTTTTTCTATTGTTAATTAATTCATCGACCACTTTGGGTTCCGCAAGGGTCGAAGTATCACCAAGGTTCGAAAAGTCATTCTCTGCGATTTTTCTGAGAATGCGACGCATTATTTTTCCAGAGCGAGTCTTTGGAAGCCCTGGAGTAAACTGAACAAAATCAGGGGTTGCAATCGGTCCTATTTCTTTTCTCACCCACATACTTAAATCTTTCTCTAGATTTTCACTTCCGTCAATCCCAGCGTTTAAGGTTACAAAAGTGTATATTCCCTCGCCTTTAATATCATGAGGGTACCCTACAACTGCCGCTTCTGCCACATCGGGATGTGCTACTAGAGCACTTTCGATCTCAGCTGTACCCATGCGATGGCCTGAGACGCTCAGAACATCATCCACTCGACCGGTGATCCAGTAGTAACCATCTTCATCTCTACGAGCACCATCCCCTGTAAAATACATCCCCTCAAATGCGCTAAAATATGTATTGGCAAAGCGTTCGTGATCGCCATAGACTGATCTCATTTGACCTGGCCAGCTGCGCTTTATAACTAGATTGCCGCTGGTTGCTCCGTCTAACTCCACTCCATCGCCATCAACTAAAGCTGGTTCAATCCCAAAAAATGGGCGAGTGGCTGAACCGGGCTTGAGTGGTGTTGCCCCTGGTAAAGGAGAAATTAAGATTCCACCCGTTTCAGTTTGCCACCAAGTATCGACAATTGGACATTTTTGTTCGCCGACGACCTCATAATACCATTGCCAGGCTTCTGGGTTTATGGGTTCTCCAACACTACCGAGTAACTTCAATGATTGTCTTGATGTAGACTTAACTAACTCGTCTCCCTCTCGCATCAGCGACCTTATAGCGGTTGGAGCGGTGTAACAAATGTTAACTTGATGTTTATCGCAGATTTGCCAAAAGCGACTGCAATCGGGGTAATTGGGCACCCCCTCAAACATTAAAGTCGTCGCGCCATTTGCAAGAGGGCCATAGACTATATAGCTATGTCCTGTAATCCAGCCAACATCTGCGGTACACCAGTAAATATCGCCTGGGTGATAGTCGAACACATATTGATGAGTTAACGAGGCATAAACAATATAGCCTCCACATGTATGTAAGACCCCTTTGGGTTGCCCTGTAGAACCTGAGGTGTAAAGAATGAAGAGCGGATCTTCTGCATTCATTTCTTCGACGGGGCAATCTTCAGAAACTTCGGCTGCTAGTTGATGATACCAATGATCCGTTTCTTCTATCCAATCAACGGACTGATCTGCATTTTTAATCACTAAAACAGATTCCAAATAGTCTTTAACTCCTGGTTTACCAGCGGCGTCGTCAACATTTTTCTTTAGTGGAATATCTTTACCACCACGATGACTAAAATCGGCTGTAATAACCAGTTTGCTTTTACAATCAATAATCCTACCGGCTAATGCATCAGCGCTAAAGCCTCCAAATACTACCGAGTGGATTGCACCAATTCTGGCGCAAGCTAGCATCGCATAGCTTGCTTCAAGAATCATTGGCATGTATAGAGTGACTCGGTCTCCTTTTTCGACGCCCAGTTTCTTTAATACATTCGCAAATTTGCAAACCTCTCTATGGAGTTCGCGATAGCTAACTGTGATTGAATTATCTGGGTTATCGCCCTCCCAAATAATAGCGGGTTGATCGGCCTTGTCAGCGAGGTGCCTGTCTACGCAATTAAAACAAACGTTAAGACTGCCGTCACTATACCAGTTAATATGTAGGTCTTTCTTAGAAAACGAATAGTCACTTACTTTGGTAAAGGGTTTTATCCAGTCGATTCTGTTCGCTTGTTCGCGCCAAAATTGCTCTGGTTCAGTTAGCGAACGCTGGTACATTTCGAAATATTCTGACTCAGTTAGATGGGAGCTTTCTGCAAAAGCATCGCTCACTGGATAGGTCTGTGACATGGAAAGGTCCTGTTTCTATTGATAGTGACTTAGTAAGTTTTTTTTACCAATCCATTCTATGTAAACCGCCTCACTTTGACTATCAAATGACTATTAGACTTTGGTCTATACCGCTGGGTAAAACGGCCTAATTCTGGGCTGTTTAGATGTAGCGTACCCTTCATTAGACTAATGGCTAATAGTCATTGTTCCCATGATAGAGGCAAACTGCCAACTCAAACATCAGATACTGAGAGTGGGGAAAATGAAACGACCTATAAAAAAACTAACTAAATCGATCGGGCTGTCCATGTTGACTTTACCAGTGCTGCTAATGGCAGCACCGAGCTTTTCAGCTGAAACTATCGACCAGCGAATTCAGAAATTGGAGGCATTGGTAAAGGAACTCAAAAGCTCCAAGACTGAAGCTAAAGAAGAAAAGAATTCTAAAGAAAAACACAGTTATAAATTCGGTGGTTTTATTAAAGCAACGGCAACTTTCAGCGATTATAGCGATGGGGATCTTGCAGCCAATAGCGGACTTAGAGATTTCTATATTCCTGGTGCCATACCTGTTGGTGGTACTGGTGAAAGTCAAGATTTTGATTTTAGCGCGAAAGAAACTCGAATTGGATTTAAGTCGACTCACTTACTAGCCAGTGGAGATAAACTGACAACCAATATCGAAATGGACTTTTTGTTGCCACCTGGCGGAAACGAGAGGGTCAGTAATTCTTATAACCCAAGATTAAGGCATGCTTATTTGACCTATAATAATTGGCTATTTGGTCAAACTTGGTCAACCTTTCAAGATGTTGGTGCACTTCCTGAGTCAGTCGATTTCTTAGGCGCTCCCGATGGAATTGTTTTCAATCGACAACCCATGGTGAGATACACCAATGGCGCATGGCAATTTGCAATTGAGAACCCCGAAACGACCATTACACCATTTGCTGGCGGCGCAAGAATTGTTGCCGATGATAATGGAGTGCCAGATTTTGTTGCTCGTTATAATCATAAAGCAGATTGGGGGCATTTAACGGTGTCAGGGCTGTTTAGGCAATTAGCCTACAACAATGGTAGTGATGACGAGTCCACCAGCTCAACTGGGGTTAGCGTGACAGGTAAAATCAAAGTCGGTTCAAAGAACGACTTCCGTTTTAACTTAGCGACGGGGTCTGGAATGGGACGTTATGTTGGATTAAATACCGCGAATGGGGCTGTCATCGATGCGGCTGGGAATTTAGATGCCATTGATTCTTCTTTAGCCGCGATATCTTTCCGACATCATTGGAATAGTCAATGGCGTTCAAACTTTATTGTTTCAGGAATGAATATCGACAACAATACCGCTCTGACTGGTACGGGGGTGACTAAAACAGTGAATAGTTTTCAAGTCAATTTACTGCACAGCCCAGTACCCAAGTTAACACTAGGGTTCGGATTCCTAAGTGCTGAGAGAGAACTTGAAAGTGGCGCTAGTGGTGATATGTTCCGAACGATATTCACTGCTAAATACGGCTTCTAGGGCGTTTTAATTCCGTGATGATTAGCAAGTTTTAATTCCAAAGCTTGCTAATTCTAGAACCGTGATGCTTCTTCAGCTGTTAATGATGTATTGAAAACTATTTTCGAAACGGGTGGACTAGCAGGATAAAAATGTATCAAACTGCTAATCAACAAATTACACACTAACAACCAAAATGCTGTATTCTTCCAAGAACTAATTGAATCAATAATTAGGAAGGTCCATGGAAATTGAAAGTCTAGAAATTTTCCAATTCTTAGCTCAATGCGAACCGATCTCTAAGCTTACTCAAGAGCAACAAAAATCGATTACCCAACAAGTCGAAATCGTCTATTTTCGACGAGGTAGCGAAATACTTAAACCGCAAGAAGTTAATCAATGGTTATATATTATTCGTAGTGGTGCGGTTGAACGCTCAGAAGCTGATGGTTCGGTAGTCGCCAAATTTGCTGAAGGCGATATTTTTGGCCAAGCGTCGCTTGGTCGAGGCGGCGATATAAAAAGACGGGTAGTGGCAATTGAAGATTGCTTATTGTATCGAATACCAAAAGAAGTATACGACTACTACATAGAGTCAAGTCCCTATTTTGAATTTTACTTCCAGCCGAAAAAGAAGAAATCTTATAATCAGGCTCATTCTCCGAGCGCACTCAATTTAAGTCAGTTAAGCGCAAAAGACCTTCTCAGTGATAAACCACATCTCGTTGATCATAAGGAAAGCGTTGCTTTCTGTGCTAAAAAAATGCAGCAAGAAAATGCAACCTATTTGTTAATTACTCAAAATGAAAATATCAAAGGGATTGTTACAGACAGAGCCTTTTGCACTAAGGTCGTTGCCGATAGTCTTTCACATGAATCGCCTGTCGGCTTGATTATGAGTGATAAGCTCTTAACTATCGATGAACATACTTCGGCAGCAGAGGCGATGTTATTGATGGCAAGAAACAATATTCGTCACCTACCTGTTCTCGCTAGTGGAGAAGTCTTAGGGGTCTTAACAGCGACGGACTTAATTCATCGACAAAGTAATAACCCTATCTATTTAATTAATCAGATACATAAGACTAATACCGTAGAAAAAATTGCTGAACAGGCTAAACAGCTATCCTCAACTTTGAGCCAAATGGTCAGGAATGGGCATAATGCTAAGGAAATTGCTTACACGATAAGCTCGATCGGCAGAGCTATTAATGTTCGATTAATAAAGTTAGCGGAGCAGACTTTAGGCCCTCCACCGATAAAATATGCCTGGATTATCGCAGGGTCTTTGGCAAGAAATGACCAGACGGCTCATTCCGACCAAGATAATGGCATCATTTTAGATGATGACTACGAACCGGAAGTCCATGGTGAATATTTTGAAAAACTTAGCCAATTTGTTTGCGATGGCCTTAACGCTTGCGGTTATGTTTATTGCCCTGGTGATGTGATGGCGACTAATGATAAATGGCGTCAACCGCTTAGAAAGTGGAAAGAGTATTTTAGAAATTGGATCTTAACGCCCGAACCGAAAGCCCTAATGTATGCTTCCATTTTCTTCGATCTAAATTGTATTTATGGTGAGTCTGGATTTCTAACTCATTTAAATGAGATGGTACGTGAAATAGTAAAAGACAATAAAATCTTTCTTAACTACATGGCAGCCAATGCTCTGCATAATACACCGCCTCTCGGTTTATTTAGAAGTTTCGTTTTGGAAAAATCTGGATCAGAAGAAAAAACACTTAACCTCAAAAAACGAGGAGTAGTACCTATTACTGATCTCGCACGCGTTTACGCTTTGTCTTGCGGGGTAACCGCTATCAACACTCAAGAAAGGTTACTGGCTGCCAATGAAGCCGGGGCTCTCAGCAAGACCGGCTATATGGATTTGCTGGATGGTTTTGAATTTTTAAGCATGGTCAGAATAAATCATCAGGCTAAGCAAATAGAAAACGGGGTTGAGCCAAACAATCACCTCTCTCCTGCGGAGCTTTCCTCGTTAGAAAAAAGGCATCTTAAAGATACATTTGAAATAATAAGAACCTATCAAAATGCTTTAGAGTCTAGTTATTCAGCGGGATTGTTGAGATAACTAATGCTGGAATCTCTAAAAAGTTTTTTTAGTAAAAAAAACGCCAACACCGCTTTAGACTCTGAGTCTGAATCTAAACTCATTCATTATCAATTGATGGCTACGGCCGACAAAAAAACGTTTGCTGACAGTTGCGAGTTTGTAGCAGTAGATTTTGAAACAACGGGGTTGAATTTTAAAACTGATAGCATAATCAGTATGGGCTTTTGTCCACTCAAAAATGACGTAATACGGTTAGCTGATTGTTTACACTTAGTACTTAAAATTGATCAAAAGCTGATGGGGCAAAACGTCACCATTCACGGTTTGACTGATGATGCGCTCGAAAGGGGAGTCTCGCAACAAGAAGCGTTGGATGTGTTTATGCGCTATACCCAAGGAAAAGTGATCATTGCTCATTATCACGGAATCGAAGAGAGGTTTACTCAAAGCTTGGCCTTAACTCTATTGGGAAGCAAATTGCCTTTACGGTTTGTGGATACCTTCTCTATCGCTGAAAAACAAGCACACAGGTTAAATAAGCCAGTTCAGCCTAATGCTCTTCGATTGTTTAATTTGAGAAAACAAATGAATCTGCCAAATTATAAAGCGCATAACGCTTTAGAAGATGCTATTTCTACAGCGGAGCTATTTCTCGCCCAAAAAGCTAATATTAATCAAGATCTTAGTAAAATTAGGCTGTCTGAACTTGGATTTAGTAAGTGTTAACTTAGCAGCAATCAAAATCATTTCGGCTAAGCTTGGCCTCGTCGCAGCGCAGAGGCTAGAAGGCCGATAGAGTTAAGTGATAGAATCGCTCTATTACTAAAAAACTCGCAAACTCAACATTGAAAATTCAACTCCAAGACGAAAATGCAACGCTTGCTATGGGGGCTTCCCTCGCTGAAGTTCTGCCCAACAAGGGGGTCGTATTCTTGCACGGCCCATTGGGGGCCGGTAAAACGACACTGGTAAGAGGTATATTGCGCGCCATGGGGCACACAGGTAGTACCAAAAGCCCCACTTACACCATCGTTGAGCCTTATGAACTCACTAGTCGAAAAATCTACCATTTTGACCTATATCGCATCGCCGATCCTGAAGAACTAGAGTATTTAGGATTTCGGGATTACTTAGTGGAAGAGTGTCTTTGTCTAATTGAATGGCCTGAAAAAGGAGCAGAGTTTTTACCACAAGCCGATATGGAGCTGAGTTTAGCCTATGAAGGGGAAGCCAGAAGTATTAAACTTAATTTGAACAACCATGACTGGCAAGAGTCAATAAACTTATCGACTTTAGAATCTATGGTATCTTCAAAAGTTTAAACTAAGTGGTGAGATTTAATGTTAGATAGTCATGTTGAGCAAATAATAAACGTTAGAATGGTGGTAGTTAAGTGAGAAACCCATTGAAGTGGCTCAGTATATTAATAGTCGGTATGTTGTTTGCACTTGAGCTAAACGCTTCCGATATTAACGGCATTCGATTTTGGCAAGACCCAGAAAAGACTCGTGTGGTATTCGACCTTAGTGAAAAAATAGACTACAAACTGTTTACTTTATCAAACCCATCGCGTTTAGTCGTAGACATTAGCCAATCCACCTTAAAAACAGATGTTTCCAAAATTGACCTTCCGCAAGCGCTAGTCGGAGGAATTCGCAGTAGCTCAAAAGATGGTGACATGCGTGTCGTAATTGACCTAAAAAAATCAGTCACCACTAAAGACTTTACTCTCAAGCCCTATCAAAAGTATGGCCACCGGTTAGTCATTGATTTAGTGCCAAAGGATAGCCGAAAAAAGGTTGTAAAAACCGCTCAAGATCATAATTCCAAACAACGGGATATCGTCATTGCTATCGATGCCGGTCATGGCGGGGAAGATCCGGGTGCCCCAGGAGGAGAAAAGGAAGTTTGTTTGGCGGTGGCTAAAAAGTTAGCGGAACTGATCAATAAAGAGAAAGGGATGAAGGCCGTGTTAACTCGAAATGGCGATTACTTTGTTGATTTATTAAAACGAACTGAAATTGCTCGAAGTAACAAAGCTGATCTCTTTATTTCTTTACATGCTGACGGGTTTTCTGACAAGCGAGTACGAGGCACTTCGGTATGGGTGCTTTCTCCTAAAGGGGCGACTTCTGAAATGGGGCGTTGGTTGGAGCAAAAAGAGAATGCGTCTAACCTAGCTGGAGGTGTCGACATCTCTCATCAGGACCCTCTGGTGGCAGCTGTATTACTCGATCTTTCTATGAATTATTCGGTTGGTGAAAGCCTTAAAGCTGCAGATTCAGTCAGGAAAAAGCTGGCGAGTAGTATGCCTAAGATGCATGGAAAGGGGATCAAAAAAGCCGCGTTTGTTGTGTTGCGAATGCCTGATATTCCAGCAATGCTAGTAGAAATGGGGTTTATTTCAAACCGACAAGAAAGAAATCAGCTTAAATCTAGCAAGCATCAACGTAAAATCGCTAACTCGGTTTTTTCAGGAGTAAAAACTTATTTTAAAACCAACCCACCAGATGGTACTTTATTCGCTGCTAAGTACAGTAACAAAAAAGGCCTAGAGAAATCGACAAACAATAAAAAAAAGGCGGTCGCTGAAAACACTAAGAAGCCGTCTACAAAGAGTTCAACCAAAACCAGTAAAGCGAAACCTAAGAAAGCTCAGGAAAAATCTCACAAAGTAAAAACAGGTGATACGCTATCAGAAATTGCACTTCGTTATGGGGTTTCGACCACCAAACTAAAATCCTACAATCGGCTAAAAAACGACCGGATCCGGATCGGCCAAATTATTAAAATCCCAGCGGCGTAACCAAATTGCAAACTGAAACACTTCGCCAATCTAGAATCCACCAGCTAGATAACCGACTGGCCAACCAAATAGCGGCTGGAGAAGTCGTCGAGAGACCTGCCTCGGTGGTAAAAGAACTTCTCGAGAACTCGATTGATGCGGGTGCATCTAGGATTGAGGTAGACATTGAACGAGGTGGCACTAGACTAATTAGGATAACTGATAATGGTGGCGGGATTGTAAAACACGATCTTAAGCTGGCTCTTTCTCGACATGCTACGAGTAAGATTAGTTGCAGTGAAGACTTAGCAGCCATAAGTTCTTTAGGTTTTCGAGGAGAAGCTCTTGCCAGTATTGCATCGGTTGCACGTTTGGTTCTGACATCGAGAACTGCTGACTCTGAATTTGCTTGGCAGGCAATTGCCGAAGGGCGGGATATGGCGGTCAAAATCCAACCGGCCTCTGCCACCGTAGGTACAAGAATTGAAGTTCGCGATTTATTTTACAATACGCCCGCACGACAAAAGTTTTTGCGAGCAGAGAAAACTGAATTTGCTCATATAGAAGAGATTTTCAAACGACACGCGCTAGCCAATCACTCGATAGCTTTTATTCTAAAGCACAATCATAAAGTTGTTCGGCGAATTCCCGCCATTAACAATCAGGCTAATTTACTCGCTCGAATTGAGGCCATCTGTGGAAAGCCTTTTGCCGAGAACGCCATAGGTTTTGAGTGTCAGCACGAGCTAGTTAAACTTAAGGGATGGACTGGTGGAGCAGCTTACCACCGCAGTGAGTCGGATATTCAGTATGTGTTTGTTAATAATCGTCCTGTAAAAGATAAAATGTTAAACCATGCTATTAGGCAAGCGTTTCAAGACCGTTTACCGGTCGGACGGATGCCAACATTTGTAATGTTTCTAGAAATTGACCCAACTAGTATTGATGTAAATGTTCACCCAACTAAGCATGAGATTCGATTTGACCATCAACGCATGGTTCATGACTTAATAGTTCATTCAATAGTGGAATCTCTCGCGGAAAAACAAATTCCATTAGTGCCGGTGGAAGACGAAACCATTCAAACCTCTACCTGCTACCCGAAAACAGAAGAAAACTTTAGAGAGAGACAGCGGAGTACCGGAGTCGGTTATAGCCAGGCAAAATATAGTGCCTTCGGTGATCAATTAGGCAAACAGAATCAACATTCTATACTCGAAAACAAGCTAGATAATATTTTTAATTCCAGCCCACTAGCGGCCACCAATAAATCAGATTCCTCGCTGTCGCAATCGAACACAAATTCTGAGACCAACGAACCACTCTCGGACGCTCGTTCTTTAGCAAATGCCGTTGGCGATAATTATTTGTTAATTAGTCAAGACAACGATTGGTTTATTGTCGACTGTCGTCGCTTTTTGGTGGAATGGTTGACATTGCAGCTAGCGGCTAAAAAAAAGCTGGCTAGTGAGCCACTATTGTTTCCCAAACAAGTTGCAATTAACACTTCATGGTTAGAGCAACTGGAAGTGGTCGAACTCTTGCAACAGTTCGGGTTCAATTTTATGCCGAAAGATGATCAAAGTGTGATGTTATCTAAATCACCCGCATGGTTGCGCAAGCAAACCAATGATTCAATGGTCGCTATCTTTGAAACTTGGGCGCAGGTGATGGGCGAGTATTTTCAATGTCAACAGCAAGCCAAGAATTCAGGTTCTCTGGAACAAGAATTAGCAACATCATTGGCATCTAGAACGGTCAATATTGTTAACGCCATACTCAGTTCTGAGGTAATTACAGAGCAAAAACTTTCGGTGATTAAGTTAACCGACTCAACCATGGCAAAACTTTTCAACTAATGGTGGCCGCGTAATGAGAGTCACCGTTGAAAATGCTCCCATTGTTTTTATTATGGGGCCTACCGCCAGCGGAAAAACGGCACTTGCAATTGAGCTTTATCAAAACCCTGTTGATTCCGTTCAATACGAAATCATTAGTGTCGATTCTGCAATGGTGTTTACTCAAATGGATATTGGGAGTGCAAAGCCAAATGACAAAGAGTTGGCTTTGGCACCGCATCATTTGATCGATTTTGTTGATCCCGCTGATAGCTATTCGGTGGCCAACTTTCGCCAAGACGCCATTACCTTGATTAATCAAATCCATCGGAGAAATAGAGTTCCACTTTTAGTTGGCGGAACAATGATGTACTACAAGGCATTGAAAGATGGGCTTGCGGAAATGCCGAGTACCAGCGAACCGGTCAGGCAACAAGTTAAAGCGCTGGTGACGAAGCACGGCTTACATTGGTTACATCAGCAATTAGGCACGGTTGACCCAGACACCGCATCTCGTCTCCATGTAAACGATTCACAGCGTATTACTCGTGCTTATGAAGTCTATTTAATGACTGATAAACCTCTATCGCAATGGCATGCCGAGCAAAAGTTGCAGTCGTTAACCAACCCGCTGCTCTCAATCGCATTAGCCCCCTCGGAGCGCTCGGTGCTACATCGACGAATTGAACAGCGTTTTAAACTGATGGTTGAGGCGGGATTTTTAGAAGAAGTCGAAGCATTACACCGGCGAGGAGACTTAAATTTAGAGCTCCCGTCCATGCGATGTGTTGGTTACCGGCAAATATGGCAATATTTAGAAGGTGAGTTGTCGTTAGAAGAAGCGATTGAGCGAGCCATCATTGCAACTCGGCAGCTAGCCAAGCGTCAATACACCTGGTTGAGGAGTTGGCCTGACGTCCAATGGTACGACTCACTCGACTCGCAAGCTATGCTGGAGTGTAAGCAATTTATTACTGATTTTTCGACCCGTCATCCAATGGATTAGAGAACTCCGCCACATTTTTTTATTTTTTTCGATAAAAGATTGAACTTCCGATCTATTGTCCCCACTAATAGGATCGTAAGTGATTGCATGGTCTATTTCTGCCATTCTCAAGGAGTTTTGATAATCATTGAGTTACTGAAATAGATAATAAGAATCATTTTTACTTATTAATCAATGGGTTAAATAGTTACTATATAGCCTTTGATTTTTGGTAGAAATTAGCTTTTACTGCTAAACTTATGCATAGGTCAATCGAAGTATTTTTCGGAATTGCAGCGAATAAATGATTGATTGAACTATTTAAGCGTGTCCATCGTATAGATGGGTAGTTTTTAAGCAAATACACGGAAAGTGTTTAACGAAGTTTGCTAATCAGTCTGCAGGCTTTCCTTAATAAAATTGTTGAATTTATAGCGAATAAAAACGACAAAATTAAAAAACAACAATAATGAGTTTTGCTCTTTTAAAGCGCTAGTTTGTAGCCCGTTATTGTCGATACCAAGAACAAGAATAAGGAGACTATTATGTCAAAAGGGCAATCACTACAAGACCCTTACTTAAATGCGCTACGCCGGGACCACATCCCCGTATCCATCTTTTTAGTGAATGGGATAAAACTGCAGGGCCAAATTGAATCTTTTGATCAGTTTGTTGTTCTGCTCAAAAACACTGTCAGTCAAATGGTTTATAAGCATGCTATTTCGACAGTTGTACCAGCTAAGAATGTTAAGCTTCCACACAACGACTCAGAGCAAAATAACGCAAACAATGATGGTGCGGGTAACTTCTAAGGTTATTTGCGTGTTGTTTAAGTAATTTTTGATTGCTTTACGACTGTCTTGGTGCTGACACTATTACTACTCCTGTCCTAGTCGAAGGAGTAGTAACAATGTGTTTCGGCTGGCAATTTCTTAGAACGCTCCTTTTACCTGTAGACTTTTCTTAAGCTTCTGGTCTCGAATGAATTCAGAGATTCGTTCGAATACAAAGTGATCGGATTGGTTTATACTGCTGCTCACTATTCAATTAACCTCTAAGAGTTCACCTACTTTTGTTTGATCGACATTCTGGCGGCGAAAATGCTGTCCTAGTACATATCGAATTACCCGATTCCCACAACAAAGAAGACAAAGACGAATTTGTCGATTTAGTGGTGTCTGCAGGGTTAAAGATTAAGGCAATGGTGGGTGGCAGTCGACAAAGCCCGCACGCACGCTATTTTATTGGTACTGGCAAGGCAGAAGAAATTCAACAAATAGTCGAAGAACACAAAGCGGATGTCGTGTTGTTTAATCATCGGCTTTCTCCCGCTCAAGAGCGAAACATAGAAAGATTAGTTTGTTGTCGCGTGATCGATAGAACGGGACTTATTTTGGATATCTTCGCCCAGAGAGCGCAAACTCACGAAGGTAAGTTGCAAGTCGAACTCGCGCAGTTAAAACATTTGTCGACTCGCTTAGTGAGAGGTTGGACTCACTTAGAGCGACAAAAAGGTGGTATCGGGCTGCGTGGACCAGGTGAAACTCAGTTAGAAACGGATCGACGTTTACTCGGTGATCGTATCAAAACGATTCGCAAACGATTAGACAAAGTGGAAAAACAGCGAGAGCAAAGTCGACGAGCAAGAAAGCGTGGAAACATACAAACTGTGGCACTGGTAGGTTATACCAACGCGGGCAAATCAACACTTTTTAATCGTCTGACTGAAGCTAAGGTTTATGCAGCGGATCAGCTTTTCGCGACTCTTGACCCGACTCACCGACAAATAGAACTTGTACCGGGACAAAGAGTGATTCTATCGGATACCGTAGGCTTTATTAGACATTTACCGCACGATTTAGTCGCGGCGTTTAAAGCGACACTGCAGGAAAGTCGGCAAGCTGACATTTTGTTACACATCATTGATGCCTCCGACATTCGAAAAGAGGACAATATAGAACAAGTCTATCAAGTCCTTGATTCAATCGGTGCAGGGGATGTACCTGTGATAGAGGTTTATAATAAAATAGACCAAATGGACAAAGTGTCAGAAGGCGTTGTTGCTGAAATTGACGACTCGGGACAAGTTATAGCCGTTCCTAATATGGGGAGTAACGAAGTCAGCCATAAAATATGGTGCTCAGCCAAAACGGGCGAAGGGGTTGAATTGATATTGAAGACCCTGAGCGAGCAGCTAGAAATTGAGTGGTTAGACTTGAATTTATTGATTTCACCCCAAGATTTAGATATTCGAAGTGAACTTTATAATTTGCACGTAATCCTAGACGAAAAAGTCGAAGATAATGGCGATATGAATGTTCAAATCAGAATTGATGCAGGTGATTGGCGTCGGCTAAATCGGCAAAGTCATAATAGGCTTGAAAGATGCTGTATCGGCGATGTACCCAGCTTCGTTGAGAAAGATGACTGGCTGACCGAAGACTAAGCGGTAGATTGTTCAAATTGCTACTCAAGTAATTATTGAAGTTTTTTAATCAAAACTGAACTAATCGTGAAAGCTGGCGTATATAAAACTGAAAAGAAGACTCAATTTAAAATTTGCTTTTGGAATGTATTCAGAAGCAAAAGTAGAATCGTAAATACTATTAATTATCCGTACAACGGGAGATAAATATGCCTTGGAACGAACCAGGTAATAACAATGATAAAGACCCTTGGGGTAAACGAAAGAACCAAGATGGGCCACCTGATTTAGACGAACTCGTCAAAAAGGTCTCTGGAATTTTTGGTGGTGGTAATAAGGGAGGGGGAAATAATTCCGCCTCTGGTAAATCGTTTTTCGCGGTAGGCGCTGTGGTTTTGGCTATCTTATGGGCTGGATCCGGTTTCTATTCGATTGGTGAAGCGCAACGAGGCGTGATACTGCATTTCGGCCAGTATGACAGAACGGTCGGTGCCGGCCTTGGTTGGTTGCCAACAGGAATCGAGAAAATTACCAAAGTTAATACCGATGAGATGAGAAACGCATCAGTTAGAGGCGTAATGCTAACCAAAGACATTAATATTGTTGAAGTTGATGTCGGCATTCAATATCAAGTTAAGAACCCGGAAGATTATTTGTTTAAGTTGGGTAATGTTGAATCGACTCTTGAGCAAGCTTCAGAAAGTGCGCTAAGACAAGTCGTTGGTAACTCCAATGTTGACGCCATTTTAACTACCGACAAAGAACGTATTCAAGACGAATTAAAAATGGAAATTGTTGAAGTGCTAGCTCAATATCGCTCTGGTCTGGACGTTAGAACGGTAACTTTGAAGAGCGTAAAACCGCCTAGAGAAGTTAATGAAGCTTTCGAAGAGGTTAACCGTGCGGCGCAGGATGCCAAGCGAGAAATTCAAAACGCAGAAGCCTATCAGAATGAAAAGTTGCCCTTAGCGATTGCTGATGCGGAAAAAGTAAAACAGCAAGCTGATGCCTATAGAGCAACAGTTTTGGCTCGAGCTAATGGTGAAGTAGCAAGATTTAAACAACTACTGCCGCAATATACGGCTGCGCCAGAAGTCACTCGTACTCGACTTTATTTGGAAGCGATTGAGCATGTGATGTCTAACTCAAGTAAAGTGATGTTGGACACTGAAGGTGGTAACAATATGATTTATCTTCCACTCGATCAAATCATGAAACAAAATAAGGAGAAGAACTAATGTCTACTAAAGGTCTCCTAGGAATTATATTAGTACTCGCAACGGTGGTCGTTGGGTCTAAGTCAATATACATTGTCGAAGAAACTGATCGAGGTTTGATTCTAAGATTCGGTAAGGTATTAAGAGATGCCGATAATGTACCCGTGGTCTATGCACCAGGGCTTCATTTTAAGGTTCCATTTGCTGATAAAGTCGAGTTGATTGATACTCGAGTTCAATTAATGGACGGTGATCCTGACGTATTCACAACTTCTAACAAAGAGTTTTTAGATGTTGATACCTATGTGCAATGGAAAGTAAACGATTTCGCCAAATTCTACACCAGGACCAGCGGTAACTTTAGAACCGCTGAAAGCTTCATCGAAGGATTTGTGGACAATGGGTTACGCAACCAATTTGGTAAAAGAACCATAGAGCAAGCTATTTCTGGCGAGCGCGAAGAGTTGATGGGGGATATCAGAACCTTCGTAAACTCAAAAGTACCAGAGTATGGTTTAGAAGTCGTTGATATTCGTGTTAAAAAGGTTAACTACACTTCAAGAGTTCTAAAAAACGTGTATGAGCAAATTATTTCGGAACGTGGTGCTCAAGCTAAGTTGATAAGAAGTGAGGGAAAGCAAGAAGGTAATATCGTCAAGGCAAAAACGGATGCAAATGTATTAAGAACACTCGCAGAAGCTGATGAGTATGCCCGTACTGTGCAAGGTACAGCTGATGCCGATGCTGCTAAGATTTACGCTGAAACTTACAATAAAGACCCTGAGTTCTATGCTTTCTTAAGAAGCATTGATGCGTATAAAGCTTCCTTTGATAACAAAGGCGATATCATGGTGGTTAGCCCTGATAGTGACTTCTTCAAGTACTTGAAAAATGCCAAAGGAAAGAAGTAAGTAAGTACTCGCAAATTGCACTGCCATAACTAAACAACAAGGGAGCTTCGGCTCCCTTGTTGTTTTTGCCTAATCCCTATTTAGCTCGCTCGAAATAGTCTAAAAAAACAGCAAAAAAAGCAGAAATTATCGCGCGATGAGAGTACAATTCGCGGTTTCCTGCAAAAGTTAGCAATTTTCAAATCGTTATGACAAATAAGACAAGCAAAGCTAAGAATCTGGTAGTACTAGGCACTCAATGGGGTGATGAAGGCAAGGGCAAAATTGTCGACCTTTTAACCGACCGCGTCAGTGCCGTTGTTCGTTTTCAAGGTGGCCATAATGCAGGTCATACCTTGGTCATCGACGGCAAGAAGACAGTTCTTCATTTGATTCCTTCTGGCATACTTCGAAGCAATGTAAAGTGTCTTATTGGTAATGGTGTTGTATTGTCCCCCGAAGCATTGGCTACCGAAATGCAGATGCTCGAACAAACCGGAGTTCCGGTTAAAGAGCGACTACGCATCAGCCCTGCTTGTACTTTGATTTTGCCTTACCATATTGCGCTAGACCAAGCTCGTGAAGCGGCTAAGTGTGAAGTTAAAAAAATCGGCACCACTGGGCGAGGAATTGGCCCCGCATACGAAGATAAAGTTGCGCGTCGTGGTCTTCGAGTCGATGATTTATTTTATCCAGAACGATTGAAAGAGAAACTCACTGAGATTTTGGAATACCACAACTTTATCTTAGTTAACTATTTCAAGCAGCCAGAAATCTCTTTAGAAAGTGTCTACCAAGAATGTCTCGGTTATGCCGAAATGCTGAAAGATCTGATTGAAGACATACCTCATACTTTGCATAAAGCTAGAGTGAATGGAGAGTCCTTACTTTTTGAAGGTGCTCAAGGCACATTGTTAGATATCGACCATGGTACTTTTCCTTATGTAACGTCTTCAAATACAACCGCTGGTGGTACTGCCACCGGTTCTGGTTTTGGGCCATTATATTTGGATTATGTTTTGGGAATTACCAAGGCCTACACCACACGAGTTGGTGGTGGTCCGTTCCCCACTGAATTGTTTGATGATATTGGGCAGTACTTAGGTGAAAAAGGGCATGAATTTGGAGCTACCACCGGACGTCCTCGTCGTTGTGGTTGGTTGGATGCTGTGGCGTTAAGCCGAGCGATTCAAGTGAATAGCGTTACCGGTATTTGTTTAACTAAGTTAGATGTGCTTGATGGTTTGGAAACAGTCAAAATTTGTACTAAATACCTTTGCCCGGAAGCTGGCGAGTTGACTACAACGCCGGTTGGCGCAGAGGGATATGCTCGAGTTGAACCTCAATACATTGAAATGCCTGGTTGGAGTGAAAACACCTTTGGTGTTCAGTCGTGGGAAGAATTACCACAAGCGGCCAAAGATTATATTGCTAAGATAGAAGAGATAGTTGGTGTTCCGGTCGACATTGTTTCCACTGGGCCTGATCGAGTAGAAACCATCGTACGCAGAGATCCGTTTACTATCTAATTCTCGCTTTATTGTTATATTTGAATAAAAAAAGGAGGCTCAGCCTCCTTTTTTATGAAACTTTAAAGACCATAGAAACTACTGGCGAACCAAATAATGAATGCTGAAGAGCTTATCTTTATCCGTCCAAGTTTTAACGGTTTTTAGGCCGGCTTCTTTGGCAATCTTGGCAAAGCTTTGCATGGAGTATTTGTGAGAGTTTTCAGTATGAATTGATTCACCGGTAGAAAACTTGAAAGTTTCGTCGTCGATAGTAACCGTCTGCTGTCTATCGCTGACAAGGTGCATTTCGATTCGCTGTTGCTCACTATTGAGTCTTGCTTCGTGAGTAAAGTGTTTGAGTTCGAAATTTCCGTTGAGTTCTTGATTAATCCTTGCAAGCAAGTTCTTATTAAACTTTGCCGTGACCCCTTTTTTGTCATCATAGGCGGCCTCTAGAATTTCTTTCTCCTTAAGTAAATCGGCTCCAACGATAAGTGAGCCGCTATCGCCTATTAGTTCTTTCATGTTGCGTAAAAACTCAATGGCTTCTTGTTTTTCAAAATTGCCGATAGTAGAACCGGGAAAAAACACTACGCGGTTATTATGTTGCTCTGTGCCGCGCCATTTAACCGGTTGGGTAAAGTCACCTTGAATCGGTAATATTTCAATTTCAGGAAATTGCTTTTGGATGATGTTAGCACTGTAAAACAAAAACTCTTCAGAGATGTCCATTGGTACATAGGCTTGAGGAAAATCTAATGCATCCAATAGTCGCCTAATCTTGATCCCCGCACCTGCTCCTGGTTCAATGATCACTGAGTTTTTGCCGATCATTTCTGCCAATTCGTTTTCGATCGATTTTAACAATGCGAGTTCTGTACGAGTAATATAGTACTCTTCAAGATCGCATATCTGCTCAAATAGCTCTGAACCTGTTTGGTCATAAAAATACTTACAGGGCAGTGTTTTTTGAGCATTGCTCAATCCTGATTTTACTTCTTTGACAAATTGTTTTTGCGAGTCGGAGAGCTTTGCTTGGCGGCCTGAATTCTGTCCTTCGGAAAGTTTCATTTCACCAATATATGCTGTACTCATTGCCTGATCATCCATCAAATGCTCTCCGCTAATCGAATTCCCGAAAACTGCCATTTAGCATCGGGGTAAAAGAAGTTACGATATGAAGGACGAATATGTCCACTAGGTGTTACGAAAGAACCACCTCTAAGTACATATTGATTG
>JBDVOJ010000090.1:0-147152 GCA_039969155.1 Kangiellaceae bacterium | reverse complement strand
GGTGAATACGTTCCCGGGCCTTGTACACACCGCCCGTCACACCATGGGAGTGGATTGCACCAGAAGTGGTTAGTCTAACCTTCGGGAGGACGATCACCACGGTGTGGTTCATGACTGGGGTGAAGTCGTAACAAGGTAGCCCTAGGGGAACCTGGGGCTGGATCACCTCCTTTCTAAGGAAGTGTTTTTATTGCATCTGTTCAATTTATTGTTCAGCTCTGCTTATCAACACTTGTTAGAACAATAGAGTAGAAGAAAGTCATCTTCTGCTCGATCTATACATACCGAGACCGCCGTCCTCGTTTCTCTTTCTTCAAAGATAACAACCATGTTTATTGGGCCCGTAGCTCAGCCCGGTTAGAGCGCACGCCTGATAAGCGTGAGGTCGGTAGTTCGAGTCTACCCGGGCCCACCAAAGACAACTTTTTGTTAAAAAGTTGGCTTGCATACGCCAAGTAACTTTGCATCGCAAAGATACTGAGAGTGTTTTGCCTCTTTTATAGGAGTTGGTTTGATAAACTTACCGTTTGTACCAGTTATTGCTTTTTGCATATCCCGCACAACTCGACATTTGCTTTGCAAATAGTCTGTTTGTGCATCGTCGATTTTGCAAGGCAAAATCAACTTGGGGCATTAGCTCAGCTGGGAGAGCACCTGCTTTGCAAGCAGGGGGTCAGCGGTTCGATCCCGCTATGCTCCACCAAAGACAAGCGCTTTTAGCGCGCCGTCGATTAAGCGACAGACAATTTTACGTAAGTAAAATGTCGAGAGCGCTTCTTGCGGATTTTGTTTTTGTTGGTTCTTGTTGGTTATCTTTGTAGAAAAAAAGTTTTACGGTTTAACGTCCAATATGGGATGTTTAATCGTCTGTTATTGCATATTGTGAAGAGAAGATTTATCTGGATTTAATCATCCACTCAAAGCTTGTATTTATATAAGTTCTGGATTGATTAATTGCTGCTCAAGCCGTTTTGTTCGTTGGATAACGAATAAAATGGATGGTCTACGTTGCCTGACCGCACGTAGCTGGATTTATCTCAAGAAACTGGTCTTAATCAGTGTAATGTGGCTAGATGCTCGGCGTATCTAAGCCCTTTTTAGTAGTCCTCAATTTTATAAAATCTTAGATTTTTTGTCTCAGAGCTTTTTGCTTCTGAGGTTTTGTTGTTTGACTGACTAGGACATTATGCTGGACACGCTAGTGGCATTTTAGACGTTCCTTTTGGGATGCTAAGATGGGCATTAGCAATGAGAATAATCAAGTGACTTAAGGGCATTTAGTGGATGCCTTGGGATGCACAGGCGATGAAGGACGTGATACGCTGCGAAAAGCGTCGGGGAGCTGCGAATAAGCTTTGATCCGATGATATCCGAATGGGGAAACCTACCTTAGATGTCTAGAAAATTTAAGGTGTTCTTAATTGAACATCTTATCTTTCTAGATATCGATAAAAGGTATCTGCACCTGAATAAAATAGGGTGTATGAAGCGAACGTGGGGAACTGAAACATCTAAGTACCCATAGGAAAGGACATCAACCGAGACTCCGTCAGTAGCGGCGAGCGAACGCGGACCAGGCCAGTGGCAATAGTAAGAAAAGCGGAAGCGTCTGGAAAGTCGTGCCGTAGTGGGTGATAGCCCCGTACGCGTTAATCGAACTATTGTCCTCGAGTAGGGCGGAACACGTGAAATTCTGTCTGAACATGGGGGGACCACCCTCCAAGCCTAAGTACTCGTGCATCACCGATAGCGAACCAGTACCGTGAGGGAAAGGTGAAAAGCACCCCGACAAGGGGAGTGAAATAGTACCTGAAACTGGATGCCTACAAACAGTGGGAGGCCGCAAGGCTGACCGCGTACCTTTTGTATAATGGGTCAACGACTTAGTGTAGCAAGCAAGCTTAAGCCGATAGGTGTAGGCGTAGCGAAAGCGAGTCTTAATAGGGCGAATAGTTTGTTGCATTAGACCCGAAACCAAGTGATCTAGCCATGAGCAGGTTGAAGGTTGGGTAACACCAACTGGAGGACCGAACCCATACACGTTGCAATGTGTCGGGATGACTTGTGGCTAGGGGTGAAAGGCCAATCAAACTTGGAAATAGCTGGTTCTCTGCGAAATCTATTTAGGTAGAGCGTCAATCGAATACTCCGGGGGGTAGAGCACTGGATGGGCTATGGGGTCCCAACGACTTACTGATCCTAACCAAACTCCGAATACCCGGAAGTACTAATTGGCAGACACACTGCGGGTGCTAACGTCCGTAGTGGAGAGGGCAACAACCCTGACCTCCAGTTAAGGTCCCCAAGTCATGGCTAAGTGGGAAAGGATGTGAGAATCCCAAAACAACCAGGATGTTGGCTTAGAAGCAGCCATCATTTAAAGAAAGCGTAACAGCTCACTGGTCTAAATAAGGGTTCTTGCGCCGAAAATGTAACGGGGCTAAAGCCATGCACCGAAACTGAGGGCACTATTTATAGTGCGGTAGCAGAGCGTTCTGTAAGCCTGTGAAGGGATACTCGTGAGAGATCCTGGAGGTATCAGAAGTGCAAATGTTGACATGAGTAACGATAAAGGGAGTGAGAGACTCCCTCGCCGAAAGACCAAGGGTTCCTGCTTAAAGTTAATCTGAGCAGGGTTAGCCGGCTCCTAAGGCGAGGCCGAAAGGCGTAGTCGATGGGAATGCAGTTAATATTCTGCAGCCTGGTGGTAGTGACGGATCTCGTAAATTGTACATCCTTATTGGATTGGGTGTGCAGTGAAGAGGTTCCAGGAAATAGCTCCACCGTATAGACCGTACCCCAAACCGACACAGGTGGTCAGGTAGAGAATACTAAGGCGCTTGAGAGAACTATGTTGAAGGAACTCGGCAAATTGCACGCGTAACTTCGGAAGAAGCGTGACCTCTATTTACGCAAGTAGATAGTGGTGGCACAGACCAGGGGGTAGCGACTGTTTATCAAAAACACAGGGCTCTGCGAAGTCGCAAGACGACGTATAGGGTCTGACGCCTGCCCGGTGCTGGAAGGTTAAGAGGAGGAGTGCAAGCTCTGAATTGAAGCCCCAGTAAACGGCGGCCGTAACTATAACGGTCCTAAGGTAGCGAAATTCCTTGTCGGGTAAGTTCCGACCTGCACGAATGGCGTAACGACTTCCCCGCTGTCTCCAACATAGACTCAGTGAAATTGAATTCCCCGTGAAGATGCGGGGTTCCTGCGGTCAGACGGAAAGACCCCGTGCACCTTTACTATAGCTTCACACTGGCATTCGCCAAGGCATGTGTAGGATAGGTGGTAGGCTTTGAAACTCTCACGCCAGTGGGGGTGGAGCCATCCTTGAAATACCACCCTTATCTTCGTGGATGTCTAACTGCGGTCCGTTATCCGGATCCAGGACAGTGTGTGGTGGGTAGTTTGACTGGGGCGGGCGCCTCCTAAAGAGTAACGGAGGCGCGCGAAGGTAGGCTCAGACCGGTCGGAAATCGGTCGTTGAGTGCAATGGCATAAGCCTGCCTGACTGCGAGACTGACAAGTCGAGCAGAGACGAAAGTCGGTCATAGTGATCCGGTGGTCCCGCGTGGAAGGGCCATCGCTCAACGGATAAAAGGTACGCCGGGGATAACAGGCTGATGACCCCCAAGAGTCCATATCGACGGGGTTGTTTGGCACCTCGATGTCGGCTCATCGCATCCTGGGGCTGGAGCAGGTCCCAAGGGTTTGGCTGTTCGCCAATTAAAGCGGTACGTGAGCTGGGTTCAGAACGTCGTGAGACAGTTCGGTCCCTATCTGCCGTGGGCGTTGGAAATTTGAGGAGAGCTGCTTCTAGTACGAGAGGACCGAAGTGGACGAATCTCTGGTGTTCGGGTTGTCACGCCAGTGGCATTGCCCGGTAGCTACATTCGGACAGGATAACCGCTGAAAGCATCTAAGCGGGAAGCCCCCTCCAAGATAAGATTTCCCTTGAGCTTTAAGCTCACATAAGGAACGTTGAAGACTACGACGTTGATAGGCAAGGTGTGTAAGTGCGGTAACGTATTGAGCTAACTTGTACTAATGATCCGAGAGGCTTGACCATATAACACCCAAACAGTTTTAGTTTGGATGATGTATGTATGATTAACTAATCACTGAATAACTCATCCGACGATTGAAAAGACCTCTGCGATAGAGTGTTACTCACCGACTCAAAAAAGAGTCTAGTTACCTAAATTATTAATGATTGATTGACTCATCCTCAATTAATCTTCCAGTTTTGCCTGGTAACATTAGCGAACGGGAACCACCTGATCCCATCTCGAACTCAGAAGTGAAAACGTTCAGCGCCGATGATAGTGTGGGGTTTCCCCATGTGAAAGTAGGTCATTGCCAGGCTCTTAATTGAAAGAAAAACCCGCTCTGTGAGCGGGTTTTTTTTTGATTAAAATTTGATAAGTTTCATATTCCGAGTGCTTTAACATGCAAAAAATTGACAGGGTCAATTTTTATCGGTGGAGGGACGACAACGGCCTGGAAGTTGTGAACAAGTAGTTGCTCCTGAATTACTTGGATACTCTACATTCATGTAGATAATGGCAGGAAGCGCGGAATAAAGTAAGTCAAACCCAAAGCACTTCGTGGAGCGAGCTTTTGTAAGGCTCTAATTCATAAAGATAGGTTCTTCCGAAAGATCAATTTTGCTAACTAAGTGATTAAGTTAGCCGTAGCATACGTAATAAGAAATTCTCTTATGTTCTGCGATATTGAAATCCTTTGATTAGCCAATTTGTGGTCTAGATTTCAACAACTACTGATTAATATCTTATAACTCGCTAATAGTGAATAGCTCTCGGCAATATCGAAGTATATAGAGATTTGAAAAGTACAAGCCGAAACTTAGAACTAAATCTTGCTGATAAAAGAAGTCTTTAATTAGAAACAATAAGCTATTTATTCCAATCTACTAAAAAGCAACATTCTTTTCAACGGCATTAAAGAAGAAGAACACGTTGACCTTTTTAGTAAGGCTGTTTTCAGCTGTCCAAAATTTGACTTGGATAAAAAGGTACAAATAGTCTAACTAAAGTGTTTTCGAGCACGAATAACATCAAACACTTCCAATTGCTTTAAGAATAATGACAGAACTTGTCAGTTTGGGCTCGAGCGAGTGTTGAATTAACTAAAGGTCTTCGTAACTAGATATACAATTCTTACCAGTATTTTTAGAATGATACAGCGCTTTATCAGCCTGTATTAATAAAGCTTGTCTGGTCTTAGCACGGTTAGTTGAGCTAGTGATACCAATGCTTATTGTGATTCTTAGTTGCTCATTGTTGTCTGTAGTGAATTGATGATCAGCAACATTTTTTAGCATTCTGTTAGCGATGCTAATACAGGTGTCATGATCGATTCTAGGAAGTAAACAGAGAAACTCTTCACCACCAATTCTTCCCATTGCGTCTTCTGAGCGGAGAGTCGATTGACAAATCTGAGAGACCTTCTTAATAACCGTATCTCCAAATGGGTGACCATAACGGTCATTGATATTTTTGAAGTCGTCAATATCTAGTAAGATGATTGAAAGTTTTGCTCTGTGGTTTTCCAAAGAAGCAATCAATTTGTCAAAAATTTGAAAAATATGGCGTCGATTATACAATTCAGAAAGTGAGTCTCGGATCGAGATCGCCATAATTTTTTGAGTATGTCGCCTTTGAAAAAAGAGAGCTGTTAGAACTAACAGAATTATGGATATCGCAATAGCAATGGTATATCGATTCTTCATTGAGTTCCGTAGATGTTTTTCAGCTTCTAATTGCTGAACTTTTGCTTGTTGTTGAAGTAGCGCTATTTTCGCATCGCGAGAAGCAAGTTCAAAACTAGAACTGATGTTCGATAATTGTTTCGAAGAGCTTTCCGCAAGAAGTTTGGTATATTGTTGGTAATATTTTGTCGCCAGTGTATAAGCCGTTTGGTAGTCACCTTTCGCTTTTGCTATATCACCTTCGATCTTATAAGTTTCTAATTCCCACTTGGTATTCTTTAATTCAGGAAGTGAAGCAAAAATGCTAACCGCTTTATTTAAAGCACTAGTCGCTTTCTCTAATTCGTCCATCTTAATGTGGCAGCTAGCTTTTCGCTTATAGAGTTCGGCATTATAATCGGCTGCACCATTTAGGGTTAATGCTTTTTGGAGGGGGAGCAGTGCTTTTTCACATTCTCCTTTTTCAGCAAGTGACATGCTTAGCCCATATAAACCAAAAAAAGTTACATCTGAGTTAGGGGTATAACTAGTTTTTTCAATATATTGGTTAAAGTATTTGATTGCTGTGTCATATTTTTCCCAGTATCGGTATGTTGACGCGAGCCCATAAATGGCTTCGGCCTCGAACGGGCGATAGCTAAGATTTTGATAGCTTTCTAATGCTTTTTCGTAGTGTTCGATTGAAGCACTGTAGTCACCCAAGAAACCATAGATTGCTCCATAGGTTTCGTATACTGTTCCAAGTAAAAAGGGATCATTTAGTTTTTTCGCTTTAACAAAGGCCTCTCGGATCTTATTAAATGAAATAACATACAGATTCGTTAGACTCTTAGTGTAAGCTAGTTCTTGTAAAGATCTTATGTGAAGACTAACTAAATCACTCTCTTTTGTCAGAGATATCGCTTCTTCAAAAGCGGCTGCACTGGCTTTATAGTTACCAAGTCGTTGTTCAATCAAGCCTCTGAAAAATTTTAAACTAGCAACAAACTCTATTCTGGAGTGCGCATCAACCAAGCTTTCCGCCTTGCTGACGGTATGATTAAATTTTGGGTAAAAATAAAGTAGGTTTTCTGCTTTTGCCTTACAAATTAAAAACTCAAGCTTATTTGATTTATCAAACGTTTCAAAGTCTGATTCTATTAAGGACAATGCTTGATAGGTGACCCAGGGCTCTTTATTCACTTCAATGCAACGATTCTTATAGTCGAGATCTGCTGCTGCTGTATTTGCACAAAGCAGTAAAACAATAGTCAACGTCAACAAGTGACCTGTAAATTTTCGACTGAACATAATTTGCAAAAGTAGAGGTTAAATAATTACTAACTTAAGAATTGATTCTTAGACACTGCGAATCATCGTTAATTTATATCTGTCGTATAGTTTAACATGTAATCTCAATATGAGTTTATTTTGGCCTCTAAATCAGATAACCGGTCGAAATCCGCATAGCAATGGTTAACGCTAGCTTACTCGAGTTAAAATGGTATCTGTACAATCCAATTTTGGGTCAGAACTGGGATAGTCAAGACTATAGTGCAATCCACGGCTTTCTTTGCGGCGCATTGCGCATTCAATGATTAGCTCAGCTACTGTAATTAGGTTTCTTAATTCCAGCAAATCGCTGGTTACTTTAAAGTTCGAATAATAATCAATTACCTCTTGCTTAAGTAATTGAATACGGCGCTGGGCTCTTTCTAGACGTTTGGTTGTTCTGACTATACCGACATAATTCCACATTAAGTGACGAAGCTCATGCCAGTTATGAGACACTACAACTTCTTCATCAGAATCAGATACTTGGCTCTCATCCCAATCTGGAATAACTACAGCCGAGCTACTGGGCAAGTCTTTCTGTGCGAGGATATTTTCTGCGGCTGTTTTAGCGTAAACCAAGCATTCAAGTAATGAGTTACTCGCCATACGGTTGGCTCCATGTAGCCCAGTGAAGGCGACTTCGCCAATGGCGTATAAATTTTTGAGATCCGTTGATGACTCTCTATCGACCACCACACCTCCACAGGTATAGTGAGCTGCAGGTACAACTGGAATCGGCTCTTTAGTGATATCAATGTTTAAGTCTAACAACCGCTTATAGATAGTTGGAAAGTGGGTTCGAACAAATTCAGGGTCTTTATGGCTAATATCAAGATAAACACAGTCAACACCTAAACGCTTAATCTCGTGGTCAATTGCTCTTGCAACGATGTCCCTTGGTGCCAGTTCTGCTCGCTCATCAAATCGGGGCATAAACCGTTCGCCATTTGGTAGCTTCAGAAGTGCACCTTCTCCTCGAAGCGCTTCGGTAATTAGAAAGGAATGCGCTTTGCTATGGAACAGGCAAGTAGGATGAAACTGATTAAATTCTAAATTGGCTACTCTGCATCCCGCTCGCCAAGCCATTGCGATGCCATCACCGCTAGAAATATCTGGATTACTTGTATAGAGATAAACTTTACTGGCGCCACCTGTGGCTAGCACCACAAACTTGGCGTTGAACGATTCGACTTTCCCAGTGGTTCTGTTTAATGCATAAGCTCCGCGACATTGGTTAGTTTCGCCAATAATCCCGAGTGTATGGGTTGTTACTAAGTCGATGGCATTATAGTTTTCAAATAACTTAATATTTGGGTGGTTACTTACCGCGTCAGAAAGAGTATTTTGGACGGCTTTACCAGTAGCATCTGCGGCATGAATTATTCGCCTATGGCTGTGGCCACCTTCTCGAGTTAGATGATAATCTGAAGACGATGCTTGGGCTGTTTCCTCTAAACTAAAACTAACGCCCCGTTCGATCAACCACTCAATCGCTTGCTTACTATTTTCAACGGTATGTTGAACGGTTTGCTTATTACAAAGTCCGGCACCCGCTATCAGCGTATCTTCGACGTGTGATTCCACGCTATCTTGACTATCCAAAACGGCAGCAATTCCGCCTTGCGCATAAAATGTTGCTGCCTCACTTAGTTTACCTTTGCACAATAGGTGAATATTGAATTGATCGGACAGGTGAAGTGCACAAGTGAGCCCTGCAGCACCACTTCCAATAATCAAAACATCTGATTTGTGTTCTATGGTCATGGATATTAAATTACTTGCCAATAAAGCCAGCTATTTTGCTTAATTATTGTGATAAAAGCCAATTATTTAGCCTTATAAGTTCACTGAAGACTTTGATTATTCTGATATAATTGAAACTGAAACGAGTATTTAATGAGATAAGTAGTTTTCTTGTTTGAACTTAATTTATAACAGTGAGTCAATGGATGGGGTAGCAGTCGGCGAAGTGCCTAAAGCCAACTGACATTCAAAAAAGTAACGATCTAGACCCCATTAACTATTTATTTCGTTGGATCTAAATCGTTATTCTTATGAATTAAATAGCTCGGCAACTTAATCCCGAAAATAACAATTGAAAAAAATCATAAATGACAAAAACAACAGATGCTGAGTTAGTAGAGAGGGTTCAGCGAGGTGACAAGCGGGCATTCGATATTTTGGTAATAAAGTACCAAAGTAAGATTTTATCGATTGTCAGTCGTTTTATCAGCGATAATGCTGAAATTAACGATGTTGCTCAAGACGCCTTTATAAAAGCCTATAGAGCTTTGCCCAACTTTAGAGGGGAGAGCGCCTTTTATACTTGGCTTTATAGAATCGCAATTAATACCGCTAAAAACTATTTGACCGCTCGAGGGCGTCGACCGCCTGCATCCGACATTGATTCTCAGGATGCAGAAAGTTACGGTGTTGGTGTGGCTTTACGTGAAAATGCTTCGCCTGAGAAGTTAATGATGCGGGATCAACTTAAGGATGTGATCTTTAAAACAATTGAAGAACTTCCAGACGACCTCAAAACAGCCATCACTTTAAGGGAAATAGAAGGTCTAAGTTACGAGGAAATTGCAGAGTCAATGGATTGCCCTGTCGGCACTGTTCGTTCTAGGATCTTTAGAGCTAGAGAGGCAATTGACGACAAAATGCAGCCATTATTATCGGCTAAATAAGGGTTGATTCGGTTATTAACGAGCAATCTATGAATATTTACTGAATCTGATTAAAAAAAGTTCGCTAATTAATGAACCAAATGTAATATATTGTGTCCTAATAGCGCGTAAAAAAGAATTCGATAAGAAATTTAAGGTAAATGGGCTGCAAATATATTGTCTGGGTTATTAAAACCTAGATTCCTAAAATGGTTTTTATTGCCCAACAAACTAAGCATTAAGAATGCGGAGTGGAAAGCATGGTAGAAAAGAATAAGTTATTGTCTGATTTGTTGGACGAACAATGTCATTCCAGCGATTTAGACGATTTACTTGATAATGATGATATTTCTGAGTCTTGGTATCGTTACCATACCGTAAGTGCCATCATTAAAGATCAACATTCAGCAAGTGCCAGCTATGATTTTTGTAGTCAAATTAGCGCTAAGATAGCAGACGAGCCATCCATAATCGCAGCCCCTAAAACTGAGAAAGTCTCCAATATTCAGCCTATCATCGCTGAGTTTAGGCGAACAGGAAGTGGTTTTGCGATTGCAGCAACCGTTGCGGTTGCGACATTCTTCTCCTTCCAAACTCTTCAGGTTGCTCAAGATGGAGTGCTTACCGACACTCAAATTGCATCTGAAAGCAACGAATCTAATAGCATTCCAAACAATGCCAATTCTACTAAAAGCATCGCGGGATCAGAATTTAACGCCACAGAGCAGTATGAATTAGACGTTTTTAACGATCGATATATTAGTGATTTAAGACGATCTGATAAAGGTAGTTTCGCGCCTGTTAGTGGTGAGTTTGTGCGTACCGTCAGGTTTTCAGCGGAAGAATGGCAAGCGATTTTGGAAAAGTCTCTGGAGAGACAAAGAGAACTTGAAAAAGCTAAACTCCAGCAAGATAAAGAGTAAGTTAACTGGAGCACAACGACGTTTCTACGGGGCTGTACTATGTTGCAGGAAAAGGGCTTAGTTATAGCGTTACGTGGTGAAAATGCGGTCATTCAAACCAAAAGTAAGCTCGCATGTTCAAGCTGTAAAGTGTCTACTAGCTGCGGTAACGGTATCGTAGAGAATTATCTCTCTGCCAAGCTTTTTGAATCGGAACTACCTAATTTACTGCGTGCAAAAGTTGGTCAGCAAGTTGTAATTGAAATTCCCAAGAGCAGTGTCACCAAGGCTGCCATTATTGTCTATTTTATCCCCCTGCTATTCATGTTTATTGGTATGAGTGTCAGTCATATTAACAACTTTGCAGAACAAATTATCATTTTTGTTAGCCTTCTGAGCTTGATTATCGGCTTGGTCGTCACAAAATATTACAATCGTAGATGGTTAAAGAGCGAATTATATTCGCCAAGAATAGTCTCTTTTATTGACTGATTTGAACGTGTCCTCTACTACAGAGAGCGATCAATTTAAATCCATTAAACGTATATTCCTCTAATCATAGGCCTTTCTGTATAGCAAAATAGTACTGTTAGCCTATTTAGAAGTTATTTAAATTAACAAGGAACATTTATGATTAAAGCAAAAAGTCTTTCGCACGCACTTACCGCGCTTCTCATCATGGTTAGCGTAGTGAGCAATGCCAATGCAAAACTGCCAGATTTTGTAGAATTAGTAGAAAAGTCTCAACCCAGCGTCGTCAGTATTTCTACCACTATAAAGGTAAATCGAAGAAACATGTTTTCTCGACAGCCAGGTATTAGCAGAGGGCCGAGCGGATCTGGATTTTTTATTTCCAAAGATGGTTATGTATTAACTAACAACCATGTGATTGATGGTGTTGAAGAGGTATTTGTTCGGTTACATAACGGCAAAGATCTTGAAGCTGAAATCATTGGCACAGATGCGGATACTGACATTGCTCTCCTAAAGTTAAAAGGGAATAACTTCAAACCCTTTAAAATCGGAAACATTGAGAAAACCAAAGTTGGTTCTTGGGTTGTGGCCATTGGAGCTCCTTTTGGATACGACCAAACTGTCACCGCCGGAATCATAAGTGCGAAAGGCCGAAGTGTAGGCGAGCAGTACGTACCCTATATTCAAACTGATGTTGCAATCAATCCCGGTAACTCAGGTGGGCCATTAATTGATATGAACGGCCGAGTAGTTGGTATAAATTCTAAAATACTAAGTACTTCGGGAGGTTCAAATGGGCTTTCTTTTTCGATACCTATCGATTTGGCAATGGATGTGATCAATCAAATTCGAGATAACGGCAAGGTCGTCCGAGGCTACTTAGGTGTTAACTACCAGGAAGTTGATCGAAGAATGGCTAAATGGAGCAAGCTAGATTCAACTCAAGGAGCGTTAATCAACGGTATTGCTCCCGGTTCACCAGCCATGCGCGCAGGAATCAAAAATGGCGATATTGTTTTACGAGTTGATGGTAAATTAGTCAAAAATGCCGCTGAGTTACCATTTATCATTGGGCGCTATAGGCCAGGTGATAAAGCGGAGTTTACTATCGTTCGTGAAAAAGAAAAGATTGAGCTAGATGTGACTATCGGAAGCCGAGACGGTGCTGTTGTCGCGGCCTCGCCACAGGAGCCACAAACTAAAGAGGAACTCCAATGGTTAGGGGCGACTTTGAAAGAGCTACCAGAAGAAGTTGCTAGTCGAGCCAACGTGACACATGGTGTGTTGGTAACAGATATTGATGCTGGCTCAGCCTACGACGCGGGTATAAGAACTGGAGATATCATTCAATCCATTCAACTAACCAGCATCAATAATTTAGCGGAGTTTGAAAAGGTTCGAGCCGAGTTGCCCGACCAAGGGAGTGTGCCTATATTGGTCAATCGACCAGGTGCCGGTTCTCAATACCTAATTCTCGATCTCTGATTATTTGAAGCTACTCACTGATGCTGTTTTCAAATAACTAGAATCTTGAAGACAGTATCAGCTGCAAAAACTAAAAAGTTTCTAAATCGCCGAATACAAAAATGCTTGTTCATTTTTCGGCAGCAAACTATCTGTGGAGAATGCATAATGAAGTTCTAAATAGATAGGAGATAATGATGACAGGAACCATCAGTAGTGCTAGAAATAGTTCAAGCTTGCCTCCTCTTGGGGAAATGTACTCGGCGTTAGTGAATAAAGATAAGGCCTATGAAGGCGTCTTTGTTGCAGCGATTAAAACCACGGGTATTTTTTGTCGTAGTAGTTGTCATGCCCGAAAGCCCAAACCGGAAAACGTCGAATATTACGCTTCTTGTGAGCAAGCGTTAAATTATGGCTTTCGACCCTGCAAAGTTTGCAAACCATTGGAGCCGTTAGGACAAACTCCAGATTGGGTCAAAGCCATTCTTTTGGAAATAGCCAAAAAGCCAGATATTAGGTTAAAAGATCAACAGTTAAGAGACCGCGGTATTGAGCCCGCGAAGTTAAGGCGTTGGTTTAAGCACCACCATGGCATGACTTTTCAGGCCTATCTGAGAGCGATTCGACTAAACCAAGCAATAGGCCAAATTAAACAAAACAACTCAGTAACAAAAGCTGCATTTGATATCGGCTATGAATCTTTGAGCGGATTTAACGACGCGTTTAAGAAGTTAACGGGTTTATCGCCTAAACAAAGTAAGCAAACAACACTAGTCACTGTTTCGCGAATCTTGACGCCTTTGGGTCCAATGATAGCGGGAGTGAACGATAGCGGCGTGTGTATGTTAGAATTTACTGATCGGCGAATGTTGGAGACTCAGTTTAAACGACTGATAAAACTAAAAAATGCAGTGTTTGTACCTGGTGAGCACAATTTGTTATCGCAACTCGAGATTCAATTGAATGAGTACTTTTCAGGACAACGGAAGCGGTTTGACATTCCTTTGGATGCCGCAGGAACTGAGTTTCAGGAGTTAGTTTGGCAGGAGCTGCTGACAATACCAAGCGGCAAGACTCGAAGCTATCAAGCACAAGCTGAGGCAATAGGTCGGCCGACGGCGACTAGAGCTGTCGCCAAGGCAAACGGTGATAATCGGATTGCAATTATCATCCCTTGCCACCGTGTTGTCGGTAAAAACGGTTCCTTAACCGGCTATGGTGGAGGATTATGGCGGAAACAGCGACTACTGGAACTAGAGCAAAATGCATAAAAAGTTGCTTTTTTAGTAGAAAACTCCTACATTATCAGTTAGATAGCTTTGCAAGGAACAAATTAGCTACATTCTAACAACGATAAATGGGAAGCCAATTCACATGACAGCAAAAATTGTCTCGATCGCGCAAGCTAAGGGGGGAGTAGGGAAAAGCACACTATGTGCTAATCTATCGGTCACTCTGTCTCAAACAGGCAAAGTCTTGATGATTGACTGCGATCCGCCACAAAACTCGTTATCTCACTGGTACAAGGTTCGAGATGATATTTATGTAGAAACCGGCTTATCTATTGAAACTGCAGGTACTCCTGCTCAATTGAATACCCTAATAGAGAAAAACAAATCCCAATTTGATTATATTCTGATCGACGGAGCGCCACACGTTAATCCGCTCGTTAGAAGTATGCTGTTGCAATCAAACCTTGTGCTAGTACCGCTTGCGCCATCGAGTGTGGAAATATGGTCATTTGGGGCTTTCGAATCGCTGTTGCTTGAAGCCGCTAAGTACAATAAATCTTTGGCGACCAAAATCGTATGGAATAGGGTCCGAACCAGAGTTAAGTCTTCTGACGGCGTGATTGAAACTGTCAGCAAAGACTCCAAGCTCACAGCTCTCAAGAATCAAATTACTTTCAGAGTGGCTTATGTTGATTCTTTTGCAGAAGGTTGCAGTGTCTATGAATGGTCTGACCCTGTTGCTAGTGCAGAGATTTGGGCTTTGAGTTCATCGGTGAAACGTCTGCTAAGTAAGATGGAGCCGGCTAAATCGTCGAAATCCGCAGCTGCAGCTAACTTTGTGAAGAAGGGCAGTTAAATCAAATCAAGTTAGGGCAAACATCAATGGTGCTAAGTTTCATTTAAGCTAGATTTTAGTTCGCTTTTGCCAGGCAAGAAAACCGCTGATAGCGAGTAAAATGATAATGATTGCAACAATGTCTGTTGCCCATTTCCCAATCCCATTAAAAATCCTACCACTGTGTAAGTCTTGCACTAGTTTTAAATAGTTTATTTGGTGATCAAGATAAATCGCCTGCAATTTTTCTAGCGAGAAGTCTGTTGTCGGTTGCGGAGTTTGAATACTTGCAGTATCAATATCGCTAGCACTCCAAGACAAATCTTCCGAATCGAATATATAGTGCTGTCGACCGGCAGTCACAATGATTTTATTTATTGGATTCGGTTCAACGAGTGGCTCATTCGGCTGTTCGGCTAGAGAAGTTATTGCCTGACTCTGAATGCCTATGGAGCTAATCGAAGAGGCTAGTCGTGGGTCTTTTACTACGGACTCGACTAACTCCCATTGGTGGGTATAAAGCGAAATTTGCTCCGGACTTGCAACATAGTAAAACCCTTGATACTCAACAACACCAATTAAATCTGGAGCTTCCAGCTCTAATAACTGGTTTCCCACGGTTCTTTTCTCACCAAGTTGACAAAGTGGTTTATCCTTATCGGAGGTGTTAAAACAGGTCATTTTGTTTGGGGCATCGATCCCGTACCAATTGACTAACCAATCACTTTTAACAAAATGTTTATGGAGTTCTAAGGCTTCGGAGTGGTTGAGCAGAATCCCTGTGACGGCAAGATTAATTAAGAACAGCGCAGCACTAAACCCGACTCTGCGGTGCCACTTACGGAATAAATTCTTACGCCGTTTTTCTTTTTGTTTTTTGTGATATGCGCTCATTATCCGCCGAGAGTCATTCTATTTGCTGTCGAGCAAGCGAAAGCGATAGTCTAAACGATAGCTTACTTTTTCACTACTATTTCGTGTAAAAGTAGTGCGACTCGACTTATTTTCTTCATAGCGTTTACCGACATAGTAGCTCCGGTAATTCCATCAATGTTTTTGTTAAGTTTACCATTCTCATCGACGCCAATATTGTCAAATTGTTGACTAAAGGCCGGTATGTGAATTTCATAGCCGCGACTTTCCCGAAATTCTAATACTTTTATCTGAATGATTTGTTGATTCTTAACAGCTACCGCAAATGAAATAGGCCGTTCTTTTCCTATTTCATCAAGAAACCAGATAGTTGTAGGAGATTGCTGTGACTGGCTTATCTTGTAGCGCAGCCGCAATTTGGCGTAAGGGTGATCGAGAATTGTTTTAATTTCTGATTGAATCGCTTGGTTGAGCCACAAGGTATTGGATTTAAAATGAATCGGCTCATTAGTAAGCTGAACCACCTGTTCTACAAATGTATCGGCTGAAAGGTATACTTTTGCAAAAACTGGTTGAGCATTAAAAAGCAAAACGCACATCACTAAAAAGCGACGTACGTTTATACTGATTATTAGGTTTACGTTATTTAACATTGAATACCTAAAATTATTTAAAGCACTTAGAATTGATAACCAACTCCTAAGTTAAACCCGCTACCGTCTTGAGCGCCGGTTCGGTTTTCAACATCAAGTTTAAAAACAACATCTTCATGTGGCCAGTAGTTTAAACCAATATTAGTTTGACGTTTCTCTGTTTCATCACTGTCGCCAGCGTTGTTGTCCCAGGCATTATATCGAGCGAACAATCCAAAGCTCTCATTTATTCTGTAGCTTGGCTCAACATAAAAACCTTCCTGCGTGTCCCGACCGACTGCTTCCGCTTCTAAACCATCAATACTCCAAGAGGCATACAGAGCGCGCAGTCCAAAGTGACCAGAATTGTAGGCGGCGTGAGCCGTGATTAGATTTGCATCAGCACCGAATGCACCCTGAGTAACATCTGACTGCACCTGATAACTTGCGGCTAATTCTAGACCTGGTACAGCCGTATACTTTATTCGAGCCGTGTAAGCTAAACTATCCGCATCAGCACTCGCGACTTTTTGGCGACCACTTCTAATTAGGAATGATTTGCTACCATCTGTAGGAACACTTAGTCCAGAATGGATTGCTAAGTCCAAAGATAACCCATCATTTAGCTGAGTATTAAACCCTGCACCAGCTTCCCACCAAGTGGCAGGAATAATATTTTTCTCTACTGGGTTTCTTTCTACACCATAAAAAGTCGGTGGCTCGTGAGTTTCATTGAGGATACCAACGGGAACTAAGAATAAACCGGCCTTAAGCTTGGAAGTATCAGAAAGATCCATCTCGATATAGGCTTGTTCCAGCTCTACTTCTCCTGGCTTACCGTCACCAGCAAGTGAGTGCTCAAGCTCTAACTCAGAGAAAAAGCGAATACTATCAGTAAACTCATGACCAAAAAATAGTACGAACCGGTGGAAATCGATGCTTTCACTATCTTCGATATTGTTATAGTGCAATTCTCCATAACCGCCAATTGATGGCATTTTTGTGCTTGAAGTACCTAAATTTTCTTCAATGGCAGTAACGCTTGATTCAATTTTTTGATCACTTTCCTTCACTTTTTCGTCGGTTTTCTTAAGTTGCTCTTGTAGGGCTTCAATTTGTGATTGTTGCTTCTTAAGAATATCTAATAGCTCTTGGTTGCTTGGTTCTGCAGCGTACAGATTAGGGGTAGATAGTATGCCAGCAACTGCTAATGCGATAGCTTTGGTTTTCATTGGTTTTCCTAGTTATTTAAATACAAGTGGTTTGTGATGGCGAGACTATAATCGAGAAATAATCTAAATGCAAATCATTCGCATTAAAAGATGAGAATAATTATGATTTAGATCAAGGTTTTCGAAACATTAGCTAATGAGCCTTTGATTATTAAAAGTGTCAGATCAAGTGACTAATACTGACTGTTTGATAGAATTAACGGAGGATTTTCATAAATTCTAAGAATTAAAGACCGTCGAGCGGGTGGAAGAGATATGAGTGAGGAGCTTTTAGTATGAATCAAATTCTTGATTGGTGGCAGCTAGTAGCCGGTTTAGGTCTGTTCCTTTTTGCAATGAATCAATTGGAACAGTCGTTAAAAGCGCTCGCAGGAAAGCGATTTCGCCAAGTGTTGCAGCACTCAACAAATAAGCCCATCCGTTCAGTTATGAGTGGTATTACTGCAACGACAATTCTTCAAAGCAGTTCTTTGGTGGGGTTAATTGTTTTAGCATTTGTGGGCGCTGGAATTGTGCCCTTAGTGAATGCGATAGGGATCATTATAGGTTCAAATCTTGGAACGACTTTTACTGGTTGGGTGGTTACAACTCTGGGTTTCAAACTTAATTTTTCTAATTTCATTTATCCTTTGCTTGGAGCTGGAGGAATCGTTTATGGTCTATCCAGCGGCCGCCTAAAACTTTATGCGCAGTTATTGCTAGGTTTTGCTCTACTCTTAATGGGGTTGGACCTAATGAAAACCGCTGTTGAGGAATTGAATAGTCTGGTCGATTTTAATCAGCTAGTTGGCCACTCACTGATTGTTTATCTTATCGCGGGAGCTTTATTCACCGCGGTTATTCAGTCAAGTTCTGCCACCATGATGCTGACCTTAGCTGCACTTAACGCCGAGATCATCCCGCTTGATGCGGCTGCGGCTATCGTGATTGGCGCAGATTTAGGAACCACCAGTACGGTTTTCTTGGGTAGTCTGCAAGGAGGTGTCGCCAAGCGCAGAATTGCCATGGCGCATGTTATATTTAATTTCTCTGTCGATATCGTCGCCTTCATGTTTCTCTATCCACTAATAAGCTTAATACACTGGCTAGAATTAACTGACCCCCTTTATTCTCTTGTGGCTTTCCATAGTCTTTTTAACCTCTTTGGACTAATCGCCTTTTTACCTATGATTTCGCAATTCGCATCACTATTAGAGAAATGGTTTCCAGATAAAAGAGAATCGGTTAATCAATATCTAAAAGAAGTTCCAGAGGCGGTTGCAAGTGTCGCAATTGAAGCGCTAAGAATGGAAGCTAAGCAACTTTATAAAATGGTAGCTCAATTAATTCTTCGTTTCTTGGGAGAAAAATATCCGCCTGTTGGAGCTGATAAGCAAGTATTTTTCAGCGATGAAATTGAACACTACCTAGCGATAAAATCTTTAGAAGGTGAAATAATCGATTATGCACTAAAGATCAAAGTGGCTGAGTCGCCATCAAATAATGGTCAGCAACAATTACAAGCTAAACAAGTCGACCAGCTAATTAACCAAGTTCGAAATTCTGTCTATGCGGCAAAAGCTTACAAAGACATATATCAAGACTTCGATAATTTTGAGGTTAAAGATAATCAGCATTTCTCTGAGTATTTCGAACAGATTCGACGTTCAGCAGTGAGTGTTAATTATCAGCTTTTAGATATGCTAGATTCAACTAAAAGCAAGTCACTTCTTCTTGAGCAGCTTAGCCTGATTGCCAATAAACTTGATTCAGAGCACTCTAATATTTTGAAAGGGATCTATACCAATAAAAGTAAAGTAAACCTTTCGTCCGCGGAGTTATCGACTTTATTGAATATGCTAAAGGAAATATCATCATCGTTTCATTCGTTAACAGAAGCGATTAAGTTGATGTAGTCAAGTATTACTCTTTTAAAGATTTTATGAAAAAACGTGTTGGATTAATGGCGTTTGAAAGATTGCTAGAAAGTGGCGAATTATGATTGTTAATTAAACTTGATAAATGCTGGGAGCATAGTAATGAATAAATTAGTCCGTGGGAACCATAAGCTGTATTGAGCCATGCTCCCGGCTGGTTATAAGATGAAAGTGCTAAGCGTTCAATTTTCTTTTGGCCAAGTTGATCAAAATCATTGATTAACTTTTTCTCATTGAAAGCGGAGCCAACTAATGGCAATCGATCCATGGAATGCAGTCGATAACCGACTGTGCCGCTTAAAGGTGAGTCCTTAATACTATTCTCAGGTAATTCACCAAGCTGGTTTTGTTTTACAAAAATTGAAGCTCGATTGAGCATGTCTGATTGGCTGGCTCGATTTAGTTGTTCATCCACAAAACTCTCAAAAGTGGAGCCTATGTGCAAATGGTTAGGCGGGCTTGGGACCAAATAAACCTGTTCACAAACTGTGTGATTTAAACGCTCCAAAAGACCTTGATCTTGGAAATAGCAAGTTTGACCTCGAGAAGTATTCGTGGGAATAGTATTAAAGCGATTCATTAGTGTGGTCTCTGCTCCACCACAATAAATAACATGCTGATAATGACTAGTCCCGCCTTCAGCTGTAATGCTCCAACAATCATTTGAAGGTTCAATATTTTCGACACGATTGTTGGTTTTTAAAACTAATCCTCTCGATAGAGCTTGTTCCGTATAAAACGCACAAAGTGCCTTAATATCAATTGCACCCGCGTCAGGGAAACAGATAGAGTTTGCAGACCGGGTATCAGTCGGCGAGTTGGTAATCCAGCGACTTAAATGATATTTCTTTGCCAATTGAAGCAGTTCATGTTTGGTCTTCTCGTCTTTGAGAAATCGTTCTAGGCCATCGCTAAGAAAAAGTCGCTCACGAATTTTCGATGGCTGGAATGATAACCAGTTAATCAAACAGAGATAAGCTTGCCAATTAAATTGGCTGCCTAGGTTTAGATCGGAAGTCAGTTGCGGGTGAAATATACCTGCAGCAGCACCAGAAGCTTTGCAGGCTACACTCCGTTCAGTTTCATAAAGAACCACTGAATGGCCTTCACTGGTTAGCGTATAGGCTAGAGTACATCCAGCGATCCCTCCACCAATTATTGCAATCTTATTTTTATTAAGAAAGCTGCGCTCATTGATTGGGTATGCAATATTAAACCAGGGCTTATCATACTTAAGGTTGATGTATTTACTATTACGAGGACTGTTTTTCTCTTCGCTATAAATAGCCGTTAGCATTTCTCTTTTTCTAGCAAAACCTTTGCGCTTTTTGATTTCAAATCCTAACCGAGAGAGTGGTTTTTTTACAGCAGCCGCAACGCTAAAAGTGGCAAGTTTAGTTCCCGATTTTGATAGAGATGCGATTTTTTCAAAAACCTTTTCAAGCCACATTGATTCATTCTTTGCCGGTGCAAACCCATCAAGAAACCAATGGTCAATATTGAGGTCTGGAGATCTTGACTGACTTTCAGTTAACAAATCCTCTAAGGCATTCTCTACAGGCATAAATAAGAGTGTCAGATAAACATTTAACTTGGGAAACCGAATTTGAAAACGTCCGTAAGATGGCGAAGGGTAGTGATTAAATAATGTGCTGGCGATTTCTTCAAACTGAGGCCAGAAATTTAATGCTCGCTTTAGATCCGCTAATAGTAGTGGGCGTTTTTCAATTGAAATGTAGTGAAGTTTTTTTTGACCATCCGTTTCGGATAAATACTGTTGCCAATGATGAGCTGTATTAACAAAGTTGAGGCCTGTGCCAAAACCTAACTCTGCAATCCTGAAAGATTGTTGGGGTTTTGTGTTCCAATCATGAACAAGTTCGGTTCCTTGAATAAACACATGATCCGATTCTTTAACGCCACCTTCAGCTGAAAAATAGACGTCATCAAATTCGGTGCTGAAAGGCAGTTCGTTTCGCCACTCAATTACCGCGGGCTTTACAGAATCAAATTTGTCTAGATGAGCACTCGACATTAATGGAATTTACTCGAACTGAAAGCTTTAAAATAAAAGTCAGTAAAAATGATGACTGCTTAATTGGTGAGGTTAATTAGTTTCTGACCAAGTTCAAAAATTCCGCGCGTGTTGCTGGCTTAGAACGAAACGCACCGAGCATAATCGAGGTGATCATCGCCGAATTTTGCTTTTCAACTCCACGCATCATCATGCACATATGTTTTGCTTCAATCACCACACCGACACCAGATGCCCCAGTGACTTGCATAATCGCTTCGGCAATCTGCTTGGTCATATTTTCTTGAATTTGTAGGCGTCGAGCAAACATATCAACGATGCGAGCAATTTTAGATAAGCCAATGACTTTACCGGTTGGTAGATAAGCAACATGACACTTTCCTATAAATGGCAACATATGATGTTCACATAAAGAGTAAAGCTCGATATCTTTGACGATGACCATTTCATCATTGTCAGATTCAAATATAGCGCCATTCACCACATCATCCAGAGATTGCTCATAACCGCGTGTCAAAAACTGCATGGCTTTAGCGGCTCGTTGCGGGGTATCTGTTAACCCATCTCGTTCTAGGTCTTCGCCTAACAATGTCAATATATCGGTATAGTTTTGAGAGAGCTTGTCAGTAGTATTTTTGTCGCTCATGAAGGATCCGCTGAATCAATTCTTAATAGTATTTGCGGCTATTGTATGACAGCCAGCGCTTGCAACCAAGAAAAACTAAAAGCAATTACAATCTCTAATAAGAATGAATGGATAGGTTTTTTAACCAAAAGCAAGCCAGATCCCAACCATAATCATTAGAGTTCCAGATATTTGGTTAAGGCGTTTTAACTGATTGCCATGTTGCAGTAGCCGTCGCAGAGACTTGCCTCCGGTCGCATAGATAAGCATAAACAGGGTTTCAGAGAGAAGAATGATAGCAATTAATACACTCAGCTGCGGCAAGAGAGCGAGCTCGGTATTGATAAACGGGGGCAATAAAGAGACTGTAAATGCCCAACCCTTGGGGTTGGCTATGGCTGTTACAAAACCTTGAGTTGCTAATTCAGTACGACTAATCGAAGTTTCGACATCTTGGTCGGCGGTCACTGCCATTTTTCCTTTTGCTTGCCAAAGTTGGATACCGACATAACTTAAATAGGCGCCTCCGACATATTTAAGCACTGCAAATACTTCTGGATAATTCAGCATTACACTGGCCACACCAATTACAGCAAGTATTGATACCGTAGCTACACCGATTAGTTCGCCTGCCATCATCCACAGGGTTCTTCTAATACCGATAGTCATGCCAAGTGTCATAGCTAACGTCATGCACATGCCAGGGGTGGCTGAAACTAACAGAAAAGTCGGGATAAAAATTGCGAGTAAAGTGTAGTCGATCATAGCAGGGTGATTTTGAAGCTCGTTTATATTGATGGCTTAGGTGGAAATTTGAATACAATTAACAGGTGATATTTATTCAGATTAGTTAGTCACTTGGCTAAATTGACTAGCCGCACATTCACAGATTTCTTCTATTTGGCTGCTGTCTTTATATATTCCATCTATTAGCAATTTTGCAATGCCGTGCATAGTACCCCAAATGACTTGGGATAACCTAAGAGAATTAGCTTGTTGATCGAGTAACCCAATTTCTTGCCACTTTTTGGTGACGGCTAATTGATGTTGAAAGCTTGGATAAGCTGAATCTTTTAATGATTTGTTATCTATTTGTTGCTTCCATATGGTTCTCCCAAACATTAACTCATAGATCTCTGGGTTTTGCTGAGCAAAGCTCACATACTCAACCATGTATTCTTTTAATTGAGCACTTGAATCAGTGTTTGCATCACCTACTTGAGATTCCATTGTTTTGCTGCGTTCTCGAAACCCTTGTTCGGCAATCGCACAGAGCAATTCGTTCTTGTCTTTAAAATGATGGTACGGAGCTGTGCGAGAGACTCCGACAAGTCCAGCTAGCTTTCGTAGAGACAATTGATCGATGCCATTTTCTCTAATCATTTTGGTGGCGGCTTTGAGCAACTGCTCACGCAAATCACCGTGATGATAGTTGGATTTTTTCACATTGTTTGACATCGGATCGTTACTCTAATCCCTTGTTAGAAATGAATAATGCTAATTTAACAAGCTTAATCGGCCATTTCAATCTTGACACCGCTAAAATCAAATTGTAATCTAGTATCTAGACACTGTCTAGATAGGTGGTTGTCATAACTATCTATCACAGTCGTATGATTAAATTAATTCCATTCACCAGAATGAACTTTTGTTTAGGAAACCAACGATGTCAGAGCAGGCCTTTTCTCATTTATTTCAACCCTTAGATCTCGGATTTACCACCATTAAAAATAGAGTATTGATGGGCTCGATGCATACAGGCCTAGAAGAAGCTCCAAATGGTCATGAACGAATGGCGGCATTTTTCGGCGAGCGAGCCAAAGGTGGTGTTGGGCTAATTGTTACCGGAGGTTTTGGGCCGAACGACAGAGCCGCAACCCATGAAAAAACCAAACTAATTAAGACCGAGCAAGACATCCTCGATCACCGTCAAATTACCGATGCGGTCCATCAATATGGCGCCAAAATTTGTATGCAGATTTTGCACACAGGCCGTTATGCATACAATGCTAACCCAATTGCACCATCAGCCATTCAAGCACCAATCAACCCAAACAAGCCTTCTGCTGCAACCGCGGAAGAGTTGGAGCAGCAAGTATTAGACTTTATTAGCCTAGCGACTCAAGCTCAAAAAGCCGGTTACGACGGTGTTGAAATTATGGGCTCGGAAGGATACTTCCTCAACGAGTTTTTGGCGGTTAGGACTAATCAGCGAGATGATGAATGGGGTGGTAGTTATGAAAACAGAATGAAGTTCCCGGTTGAAGTCGTTCGCAGAGTTCGTCAAGCCGTCGGCGAAAAGTTTATCATTATATTTAGGCTCTCGATGCTCGATCTTGTGGAAGGAGGCAGTAGTTTTGATGAGGTTGTGCTGTTGGGGCAGGCAATTGAAAAAGCGGGAGCCTCAATCATAAATACTGGAATTGGTTGGCATGAAGCTCGGATCCCAACCATTGCGACCAAAGTGCCTAGAGCCGCATTTACTTGGGTTACCGCTAAATTTCGAGAGCATTTTTCAATCCCTGTGATAACTTCCAATAGAATTAATACGCCCGAAAAAGCTGAAGAAGTTCTCGCAAGGGGCGATGCTGACATGGTTTCAATGGCTAGGCCATTTCTTGCTGACGCGGAATTTGTGAACAAGGCACAACAAGGAAGAAGTGACGAAATCAATACTTGTATCGGATGTAACCAAGCTTGCTTAGACCATATCTTCGTTGGCAAAACAACAAGTTGTTTGGTTAATCCGAGAGCCTGCCATGAGACAACTTTGATCATCGAAAAAACATTAAAGCCGTTGTCAATCGCTGTTGTTGGTGCAGGACCTGCCGGATTGGCGGCTGCCGTTACCGCCGCTCAACGCGGACATCAAGTGACTTTATTTGATCAAGCTGATGAAATTGGAGGTCAGTTTAATATTGCTAAGAAAGTACCCGGTAAAGAAGAGTTTTATGAAACCATACGCTACTTCTCACGGCAGCTTGAAATCAATAACGTGACCTTAAAACTTGGACAGAAAGTCACATCTAACCAGCTTAATTCTGCTGACTTTGATCATGTTTTATTGGCCACTGGAATCGTTCCTAGAACTCCTGCTATAGAAGGAATAGACCATCCTAAAGTGATGTCTTACTTAGACTTGTTAAAACACGGAAAACAAGCGGGCGAACGGGTGGCGGTGATTGGCGCCGGCGGCATTGGATTTGATGTATGTGAATCATTAATTCATGACGGCCCAAGTTCAAGTCAAAGTATCCCTGTGTTTATGAAAGAGTGGGGAATTGATATGTCTTTAACAGCCAGAGCCGGAATCGAAGGCGTTAAACCTGAGTTTACATTACCTAAACGTCAAGTCTACTTATTGCAACGGAAAGAAACCAAGGTCGGCGCAGGCTTGGGTAAAACGACCGGTTGGATCCATCGCACCGATCTTAAGAAAAAGGGAGTTAAAATGCTCCCGAATTGTGAATACCAAAAAATTGATGATCAGGGGTTACATATTACGGTCGCCGGTGAGAGTCAGTTGTTGGATGTCGATCATGTGATCGTATGTGCAGGCCAAGAACCTCTTAGAGCTTTAACAGAAGGACTTGAAAAGCCATTCCAACTGATCGGTGGCTCGGATATAGCTGCTGAACTGGACGCCAAGCGTGCTATCGACCAGGGCACCCGAGTGGCAGCTAAACTCTAGTTTTAAATCTGTCACAAGAGTAAGAATTAGATTTTAGTTGTATGTCTTAAATGTCATAATCTAAAGAGTGAATCTAGTAACTAGAGGAGCTCTTGTGAGTTCGAAATATCAAATTGTCGCCGATGAGTCTATGCCTGGTGTGGATAAACTCTTTGGTGATATTGCAAATATTACTTATATCAACGGTAGAAAAATTACTAATAGTGCACTAATCGAATCCCGAGCAGATGCTTTGCTATGTCGCTCTATTACCAAGGTCAATCAATCACTGCTGAAAAACACGCCCGTTAAATTTGTCGGGACTGCAACCATTGGCACCGACCACCTAGACTCCAACTGGCTAAACAAAAACGCTATTCAATGGTCTAATGCAGCAGGGTGTAATGCCGCTGCGGTTGCTCAATATGTATTAAGTGCGGTTAGTTATTGGTGTTTAGAGAAAAACAAATCACTGACCGAATTAACCGTGGGAATTGTCGGTGCTGGAAATGTTGGTACTGAATTAAGTCGCTGCTTGAGTTATTTAGGGGTTAAATTCTTACTTTGCGATCCGCCCCTAAACGATGCCGGTGACCCGCGACAATTCGTCAGCCTGTCGGCAATAATGCAATGTGATGTGGTGACTTTACATGTGCCATTAACCCTAGAGGGACCCCACAAAACTCAGTATTTAATGGGGGCAAAAGAATTAGCACTACTTCATAATAATCAACTGCTAATTAATGCTTCTCGAGGTGCGGTAATAAACAATCACGAACTGGAGCAATACCTACCATCTGCCAACTCAGCACAAGTCATTTTGGATGTTTTCGAGGACGAGCCGAACATTTCTGCTACCTTGCTATCGATGTGTTTATTATCCACCCCTCACATAGCAGGTCATACGCTAGAAGGAAAATTACGCGGAAGTTGGATGGTTTATCAAGCATTTTGTCGGTGTTTTTCAGTAGACATTCAGTATCAAGAGAGTTTCCTCTATCCCGAAAAAAATCAACTTAACAAACCCGCGCATGATTTGGAGAATCTACTTATTCAGTTATACGATATCCGATTAGATTCAAATTCTTTAAAAACCATTCCTAATGAGCACCTTGCTGAACAGTTTGACCAACTCCGCAAGAACGCCACACAGCTTGCAAGCGGTATTACTAGAAGAGATTACTCAGGTTGGCTGTTACCGCAAGCGGTGGCGGGTCTAGCTTAATAATACTCTAGTCAATTTAGTGTTCACAGGTGCTGGTTGTAGTCTTCTGGTCGCTGTGGCACACTCGAGGGCTATTTCGTCTGGTAACCAGTTGAAATTTTCTGTAATCATCAAGACTTAAAGCGAATAATCAATAATAAGAGGCCTTTATGGAAATCGGAACCATCATCTCTCTCGCCCTATACTTTATCGTCATGCTCGGTATCGGCTTATATGCTTTTAAAACGACTGAACAAGACTCATCGGGGTATTTGCTTGGTGGACGGCAATTAGGTCCTGCAGTTACTGCACTCTCGGCTGGAGCGTCAGATATGAGCGGTTGGATGGTAATGGGATTGCCTGGAGCTATGTATTTAACTGGGCTAAGTAGCGCCTGGATTGCAATCGGATTAACAGTGGGGGCTTACATAAACTACATAATCGTTGCTCCGCGCCTTCGAATGTATACCGAGCTTGCATCGGATTCAATTACACTCCCCGAATTTTTCGAAAATCGATTTGAAGATAAGACTCGATTGCTACGAATAATTTCTTCTGTCGTTATTATCGTATTTTTTACTGTTTATACTTCTTCTGGTGTGGTCGGTGGAGGAAAACTTTTTGAGTCGTCATTTGGTCTGAGTTATGAATTAGGATTGTATGTGACTGCTGGGGTGGTTGTCACCTACACATTGTTTGGAGGATTCCTTGCGGTCAGCATGACTGACTTTGTCCAGGGCTGTATCATGTTTGTTGCATTGATCATGGTTCCAGTGGTTGTGCTTTATGAATTTGGCAGTTACTCAGATATCCAACAAGCGATTGCCGAAGTGGATCCGAGTCGAATGGATTGGGTCGCAGGTACCAGTGCCTTAGGAATTATTTCTGCTCTGGCATGGGGATTTGGCTATTTTGGGCAACCGCATATCATCGTTCGTTTTATGGCAATTCGTTCAGTCAAAGATATTAAAGTCGCAAGACGAATTGGTATGGGTTGGATGGTTCTAGCGCTAGTTGGTGCAATTTTAACCGGGTTCTTTGGCATCGCTTATGTCTCCAAAAACGAAATTCCTCTCGCTGATGCTGAAACTATTTTTATTGTTTTATCACAGGTTCTATTCCATCCATTAATTGGTGGATTCTTACTAGCAGCAATTCTAGCTGCGATTATGAGTACAGTGTCATCGCAGCTTTTAGTCACCTCCAGCTCATTGACAGAAGATTTTTATAAAGCCTTTTTGAAAAAAGATGCTAGCGAAAAAGAATTAGTTTTAATTGGTCGTATTTGTGTCGCAGCCGTTGCTTTAATAGCGATATTTTTAGCTCACAACCGAGATAGTTCTATTTTGCAACTGGTTAGCAATGCGTGGGCAGGATTTGGCGCCGCATTTGGGCCGTTGATTGTACTGGGGCTTTATTGGAAACGAATGACTTTTGCAGGCGCTTTAGCTGGTATTGTTGTTGGAGCCTCAACGGTTTTGATTTGGATATACGCACCTCTAAGTATCGATGGTCAATCTTTAAGTAGTTATATTTATGAAATAGTCCCTGGGGTTTTGTTTAGTACTGCAGCAATAGTCGGTGTTAGTTTCCTAACTAAGGAGCCTTCACCGGAAATACAATCTCTTTTTGATACTATGGTGCAACGAGTTAAATCCGAAAGTTAGAATCTTGTTTATAAGCAATATTATTGTTTAGTTATGGAAAGTTAGTTTCGAGCATTCAGTGTCAATGGAACTAACTTTTTTAGTATTAGATAGATAGTCTAATTATTTTTAATTTATGTGGTTACTCCATACTATCTATCTGTGTTTTGAATGTTCGATAATAAAGCTTGATCCAAAATGGGGAAAGCAGGGTGGTGTAAGCTATCACCATCACTAAGGAGGTATATACTTCTTTTTCGAAGACTCCGGCAGCGCTACCTAATCCTGCAAAAATTAATCCCACTTCGCCTCTTGGCACCATTGCCATTCCTACCACTATTTTCCTAGGCCATGGTTCCTTTATTAGTAATGCGCCAAAAAATTTAGTGGCTATCGCAACAACTAACAGGATTAGGCTAAAGTACCAAAAGAAACTAGAGCTCCAATCCACAGATTGTAAATCTAAAGAAAGACCCACCGAGACAAAAAATATTGGCGTAAAAAGCTGAATAATTGGTGTCATTTGTCGGTCGATTTGCTGTGAAAAAGAATCCTCAGTTTTTATGGCTAAACCAAATGGTAAGAAGAAGCGGCGTGACAAGGCAACTCCAGCGGCGAATCCTCCCAACAATTCTGGAGCTCCTACCGCATGCGAAAGCCAAGCAAAAAATAGCACCAGCGAAATCATGGTTGAAGGTATGAGACCGGGGTTATCTATTTTTTTATCGAGGTACTGAATAACATGTGAGAGTAATTTGGCGACCATCGGAGCGACAAGAAAAAATACACTGATGAACAAGAAGACTTTGGCTGTGTTTGCCCAACTAACTACCCCCGTTACGGTGAACTCGTAGAGCAGCGAAAGCAATATGACCCCAAAAATATCATCCAGTACTGCCGCTCCAAGGGTTATTTGTCCTTCGACACTATTTTGTCGATTGATATCGGCTAGCGTCCTAACGGTAATTCCGATACTGGTCGCAGTGAGAGTACCGCCGACAAAAAGCGAGACTAATAAAGGAAGGTCAAACAAATAAAAGGATGTGATAAAACCAAAAGCAAAAGGAGCGATAAATCCAAAAGCAAAAGGAGCGATAAATCCGCCGATAGCAACGAGTGCCGACTTGACGCCGGTCCGAACTAGTTTGCTCATGTCGGTTTCTAGGCCAACTTGAAACAGCAGTAAAATGACACCAACTTCTGAAAGCAGACGGATTATTTGATTTGATTTGATTCAATCCAGCCGAATAAGCTGGGGCCAATGATGATTCCAGCAGTTAATTCACCAATCACAGATGGAATTTGTATAGACGCGGCTAGTTCATCTAAGATTTTAGCGCTGAGTATTATTATCAGTAACCGTAAAAGAAGTGCTGATATGTCCATGTTGGTTCGACACCTTCAACGGAATACTGTTAGAGCTTTAATTGAATGCTTTACACCACATTAGATTCTCATTAAGACTCATTGGTTCAGATCAAGTTTTTTATTTATTAAGTTGCCGTTCCAAATAATGACTAATCAATAAAGCGGTAATAGCTAGAATATCTAAGCGAGAAGCTTTAAGTTTTACACTTAAAATGTTTTGACTTTCGACGTTTGGGTTAGTGCTGGTGAATTCCTGTTCTTTTAATACAACGTCCGAGAAATTGCGGTTTAAATTTAACCAACTCTCTCCTTGTTTTTGTAGTTATCGTTTCCCTGTAATAAATTCTCTTTTAATTAATATAACGCGAAATGCTTCAAAAATACCGCTAAATACCGCTAAATTGTGCATTATTACCCTATTAATATGACATTAAAATGACATATATTCCATGGGCGTTGAGGGGAACGTGTGGTGATTTAGGCAATTTCGAATCATCAAGTTGTTATAAAAATAAATCTAAAATGATTAACAACAGCAAACTTAAAATCAGTCTTATTGATTGATAATCTGTTTGATTCTCCTTATTTGCTAAAACAACAAAAATGATATTCTGTTAGGAGAATTAACTACATGAATTACCCAGTGAAAAAAGTAACGAGCATTGTTACGGCAACCATTCTTGGGCTCTCGATTTCGAGTGGCGTGAGAGCTGTTAATCATTCTACTCTGCTAGGCGTAGATGCAGATGTCGATATTCAGTTTACTAGTCTGCAAAGCCAACTACCAAAACGCTATATCGTAAAGTACAAAAAGACTTCTGCTAATACGATTATGAAAAGTTCAGGTCGTCAAGAATTTAACACTGCTTCAGCAAAAGCTAAATTAGCTTTGCACGGCGGTATTGTTAAAAAGGAAATTAAAGGCCAACATGCAATTGCTGTGGAATTGACTCCTCAAGCACTACTAGCTATGCAAGCCGATTCAAGTGTTGCCAATATCGAATTAGACCCAAAAAGATTTTTGATGGCTGAGTACAATGATGATGTCGGTGACCCGACAACGACTCAGTTGACCCCTTATTCTATATACCAATCACAAGCGAATTTACTCGATCTTCAACCTGGAATGAAAGTTTGTGTTATCGACTCAGGTATCGCAGGTTCTACTGGAGAAACGGGTGGCTTAAACAATGACTTCGAATGGGCTAACATCACAGGTTCAAACGACTCAGGTACTGGTAGCTGGGACGCTGATGGCGGACCTCATGGAACTCATGTTGCGGGTACTGTTGGTGCGGCAGATAATGGTTTCGGTGTTGTCGGTATGGCTCCTGGTGTACCGATGCATATTGTTAAAGTATTCAATGCTGCAGGTTGGGGATATTCATCTGATTTAGCTCATGCTGCTGACAAATGTACAGAAGCTGGTGCCAATATTATTACTATGAGTTTAGGTGGCGGAGCTGCTAACTCTACAGAAGAAAATGCTTTTAATACATTTACAAACAACGGCGGATTAGTATTGGCTGCTGCAGGTAATGATGGAAACTCTACTCGTTCTTATCCTGCTGGTTACGATAGCGTAATGATGATTGGTGGTAATAACTCTGACAATGGTCGTTATGAAGCATCTCAGTTTCCTTCATGTAATGCTGCTAAGACTAACTGTGTTGAAGCAACTGCTGGTGGCTTAAACGTATTATCAACGTATCCTTCTGATGGTGCTACAGTTGCCGGACTATCTGCAGACAATGTTGGTTTTTCTTCTGCTGCGATGGAAAATACCGGTAATGTTTCTGGCTCAACTTTCGATATGGGAACTGCTGAGGCAACTAACTCAGGTGCCAATGGCAGAATTTGTATGATTGACCGTGGTAATATTTCTTTCCACGATAAAGTTAAGAACTGTGAAGATAGCGGTGGTATCGGCGCGGTAATAATTAACAACGTCGCTGGTGTAGTACAAGGTACTTTAGGTACAACTAACACTACAACGATTCCAGTTGTTGGAGCTGACTTAGCTGACAGAACAGCGTTAAAAGGTTCATCGACTGCTTCAATTTCTGTAGGACTTGGAGATTACGGCTTAATGAGCGGTACTTCTATGGCAACTCCTGGTGTAGCTGGTGTTGCAGCGTTAGTTTGGTCAAACCATCCTACTTGTACAGGTTCTGAAATTCGTGAAGTGTTAAAAGCGACTGCATTTGATGCGGGTGACCCAGGTCATGATGTCTATTACGGAAACGGTATCGTAAAAGCGAAAGATGCCAGTGATTACATCACAGCAAACGGTTGTGACGGTTCAGGTGGTCCGGTTGATAATGTACTACCAACGGCTTCATTCACTAGCTCATGTACTGACCTAGATTGTTTCTTTGATGGAACGGGAAGTTCTGATAGTGACGGTACAATCTCTAGCTATTCTTGGAACTTTGGTGACGGTTCAACTGGAACTGGTTCAAGCGTTTCTCATGTATACGCGGCAGATGGTACTTACTCTGTTCAGTTAACAGTAACTGATAATGCGGGCGGAACAGATGTTCAAACTAGTTCTGTGACAGTGAGCGATACAGTTGTTGTTCCTCCAGGTGGTTCTGTTTTGACCAATGGTGTTGCTGAAACTGGTCTTTCTGCTTCAACTGGTGGCGAGATTGCTTACACTATGGAAGTTCCTGCTGGCGCTACTGACCTGAGTTTTGTAATTTCAGGCGGAACAGGTGACGCAGACTTGTACGTTAAGTTTGGTTCTGAAGCAACTACTGCTAACTGGGACTGTCGTCCATACAGAAGCGGTAACTCTGAAACTTGTACTATTACAAATATACAAGCAGGTACTTACCACGTAATGCTTAGAGCTTACTCTACATTCTCTGGTGTTAGCTTAACTGGTTCTTATACCGAAGCACCTGTAGGCGGAGTAGGCGGAAGCGCTTCAGTAAATGATGTGTCTGGTGCTAGAAGAGCTTGGAATCACTACACTGTAGATATTCCTGCAGGAATGGGTAACTTAACAGTCACTATGTCTGGTGGAACTGGTGATGCGGACCTTTATGTTCGTCAATCAGGTCAGCCAACTACAGGTACTTATGATTGTCGTCCATACAAGAACGGAAATAATGAGTCTTGTAGCTTCAATAACCCAGCTGCTGGAACTTGGTATATCAGCATCTACGGTTACAGTGCTTACACTGGAGTTGATTTACTCGCAGAATGGAACTAATTAATTAGCTAACTGTTAATTTAAGTTCGAAAAAACCGGTAAGCTTTGCTTGCCGGTTTTTTTTGTGGGTAGTAAAGTGAAATGAATTATAAGAATCGAATCAAAGTCCTGCTGGATAATACGCCGGTGAAAAGTCTAACCTTATGATAATAAACAAAAAATTCCGAAGTTGGTCCGTGGATATATAGCTTTAATGTTAATTTTGTCCAAAAGATATTTGGGCTACCTACTACTAACTTATTGATTTATAAAATGAATAAGAGTTTAATCAACCTTTTGCACGCGGGTATATGTAGTTTTTGCGCGTATAATACTTAGTTATACGAACTATGAATCTTAGCCCCGAACAAAAAAGAAGAGTCGATGCTTTCATCTATGACGAATGGGTAGATGAAAATGACGATGAGAGAAAATCGCTGAACAACTTGAAAGTATTGCTCAATGATGTAGAGCTTCCAATTGAAATCGATTGCATGTTGAGAGATTTTAATTGGGATTGTGGAATCGATGGGTTGGATTTTATTCTTACTCATCCTATGACTGAGCCTGCGACTAAGTTGAGAGCATTTTGGATGGCAGGCCCAGGATATTTCTGCCAGTATGAAAAAGAAAGTGACATAAGCGAATATGAGCTTGGGGAATGGAAAGCAGTCCAATATTTGCAAAAACATGCTATCTCATCAATTGGACAGCAAGGGAAGCTTCAATTCGACCCTAAAAAAGATGAGGAAGGATATGATTGGACTTCTCAATATTCTAGAGAAGAAAATAAATTGCCCTTAAAAGGAAAGAGGTCATTTTATGAAATACCTTCTGAACTATACAATGCCGTATAAAGCGTATAACCAGAAATTGCAAAATATTCAGGCCAAAAGCATGCCTGAATTTTTGAATTAGGCGTTATAAGTACAGGGAGGTATCAATATAATGAATTTAGATAATATTGTCGAACCAGTCGATAAAACTTTTCAGACATCTAGTGATTCAGAAATTATCAGTTTCGAAAAAAAATACAATATAAAATTTCCAGAAGAATACAAAATGTTTTTGGAAAAATATGGTAGGTGTATGTTTACTGGTGAGGCAACAATAGAAACAGAATGCAAATCAACCACGGAAGTCTTTACTATGTACGGAATTAGTTGTGATGCGGGGCATATTGGTGCAGATTTAGATTCACACCCAGATTACAAAGAAAATGGTTTTATTCCAATTGCAGATGATATGTTTAACAATAGGTATGTAATAGATTCTAAGGACGGTAGAATTCTGTTCTTAAATTACTTAAATGCAGAATGCACTATCAAAATTGCGGCAAATTCATTTTCTAAATTTTTACAAAAGATTATTATACAACCTGATGATTAAAAGTATATTTCAGGCTAAAACTTATAACCAGTGTAGTCAGATCGACGGTTTTTCGTTACGCCTTCGACTTCACTACAAAAACGCGTCTGCTACAGGCGTTAACTTAACAAGATATGACTGACATTAAGTGCAAATTTAAATATCTATGCCCAAATAGTTGGGAGGATTTAGAGCATTCTGAAAACTCTGATGTTAGATTCTGCAAGCATTGTGAAACTGACGTGTATAGAGCAAGAGATGAAGATGATTTTAATTCGCTTGCAAGGCAAGACAAATGTGTTGCTTATGGAGATAGTGGGATTGTGTATATGGGTGAGCCGGAGCCGATACCTCTTCACTACTTTGTAGAAATTCCAGAGCAAGATTTGTCAAACAGTCAGATATCGAATCTAAAGAAAATTATTGAGCCTGAGCTTTCTGATGAAGAAGTAATGCTTAAATATGATGGCACTAAGCGAGTTATTGATATAGGCAATTATGAAGATGCTAGGCTTGTATGGAAGAAGCTTAAAGGTATATCAGTCGAGAGTCATTTGAACAGCAAAAAGTTAACAAGAAAATGAAAATAGAAGCAGAAAAATAATCTGCTCTATTTATTTGAGCGTTAAGTTTACAAGAGCCTTATGAAAAGCATCGAGAGTATCTTTATAGAGAATGAAATAGATTATTCTCCCTTGTCTAGGAAAGAAGGCTTTTCTATTCATCATGATTGGCTAGAACTATTTGCTTGGAAGGTAAAGGAACAGACTGGAAAATACACTATCAATGGATATGTTTGGGAAGCGTATTGGTCTAGATTGATGTCGTCTTTGACCGGCGATGATGGTATGAACGAGTATCGGTCTAAAGATTCAGAAGATTACTATGTGATATATGAGAATGGGGAAACTGTTTTTGATTGTTCAGGTGCTACTTGGCCTAACCTTTTCAGATTGGAAGCAATTGTCGTCCCGAAAAGCAAAACGTGGTCTATGGTATTTTCGCATGAGGAAACAGTGCACTATGTCGAACCCGAAACTTAACCAGAGTTTGAAATTGATTCGGCGAAAAGCACCTCATTATTAAAACAGGCGTTATAACTACTAATGTATGGATGAAATTAAGAAGCTACATCAAAAGTATTTGGCAGACGTTCGCTGTGATGTATCGCAGCACAGCGGATGGCGAGTACGGCTATTCGACAATGCCGAAAATACGAAGTTTCAGATTACCTCTGAGTCTGTTCGTGACGTATTTCAATCTCTTTCAGATAATATAGCCAAACATAATCTTAAGTTCATCGTAGAGAAGGTACAAAATTGTGATTCGAAAGATGTTACTTTTAAGTTCTACCCTGAAAACTATCCAGAGATGGTAAAGTACTCTTTTAACAACCCGGAATCGCGGTAATGGTCAGTTATAACAATACGCAGGAGATCGAAATGCATAAAGACTCATTCGACTCAGCTGGGCGTTACGAGTAAAGGGAAATCGAACATGGCTGTCGAGCCTCACCAAATTTATCAATCAATGATGCTTGAAATTAAAGTTAGAATCCGAGCTATTGACTCTAAATTGGAAAGCTCTGATAAATACCTTTCATTATTAGATACTGAGTTTTGTTTCTTACAAATTAGAAAAATTGTAGAGCAAATTTGCTTCTCTTCAATACTGTGTGACCAAGAACGTTACAGAGATTTCAGACAGCTTGAAGGCATGACAAGTGATAATGATTCTGGAGGCTATGAAGATGATTGGAATTCAAGAGTAATTTTAAGCAAGCTAAAAGATATTAGCCCTCACTTTATGCCTATTCCGCTAGGCGAACGTCAGACAAATGGTAATGAGCATCATTTTGAAAGGGCAGATGTTAATGCAACCCACACAAAGCTAATCAAAATATTTAAGAAGTGCGGTTCTTTCATGCATATACCAAAACCATTTGGTGAAGAGTACGAGTCACACATTAATAAGCAACGAAATCGCTACAATCAGGCAACTGAAACGATTAAAGGCTACAGCCAGTATTTTAAAGATCTTTTATGGCATCATGCTGCTGTTGGCTTGGAGTATACTAGCTCATCCGATGGCCTAGAGGTTTTAGATGCTGCTAGTCCTCAAACAGCTTGGTTAGTAAATTTTGAGGAGTACGAGAGTGAACACATATCAATTGTATTGGCACAAGCAGAATAAACTCGTAACAAGTTGCTGCTGCGGATCGTCGCTTCGCTCATCCTGCAGAGCAAGGCGTTAGACTAGGAAAATACAGGGTGTGAGAATGAGCTTAGAAAGGTTATACGGCTTTACTTTAATTCTTTTGATTCTTCATCAAATAGATGCTGCTTATTGGAAAGAATGGGAGATGTTCTATCTTCCTGGTGGAATTCAGGGATTCCTACTTTTTAATCTTGTAGCCTTCCCAATTATTGTGGTTGGATATAAAAAACTTTTAACACTGTCTAGTAACTATCTAGCATATTCATATGCATGCGGTGGGCTGGGGCTTTTAACCTTTATAATTCATGCTGGTTTCGCTATGTTTGGTTTTGAGGAATTTCATTTACCACTATCGATAGCGGTAATCGTACTATGTGGTGTGTTTGGAGTTTGGCAACTAATATTAACCAAGCAGTCTGCAAGTAGGAAAGCCCCCTAAAAAATTGGTGACACTTCACGCAGGTCACCTAGGCGTTAACTTCACGAGTATTAGTCTCCATGGATAGAATCGAAATCTACAGTGCTACGAATACTGAAGATCAATCTTTGAGTTTTTCTGATTTTAAGATTGGCAATATTAAGTTGGCACCTCACCTCGGAGTATCTGATGAGATTAGTTCACTCGATGTCAATGGGTCCTTTGCAAAGCAATTACTGCTTCAGGATTATTCAGATTTAAAATCAGGAAGAGTTCCGTTATACGTTTGTATATGCTGTGCTGATTTAGGATGTGGGGCTACGACGGTACTCGTTGAAGACTTAGGAAATAAAATTAAGTGGAGCGAATTTGGGCGTGAGTCTAATTTACAGCATGGTCTTTTTCAGAATGATTACATGAAAAGAACAGGACCGTTCTATTTTGATAAGACTGAATATTTGTCTGCTATTAATCCGTATGCAAGCAAGTAAAGCAGTTAAAAAGAAGTTGCAAAAAATTCAGGTTAAACTACAACCCAAATTTTTGAATTGAGCGTTAATTAATCAGAGAACGTATGTCATTACCCAAAAAAGGCAGCAGAGTTATTTCAGTTGAGGGAGCTGACTATTTGTGGCGTGTAAAAGATAATGGAGACCATAAATCTTTGACGTTACAGAAGAGAGATAAAGGTCAAATTCTTTATAGTAGTGTTAGTTCTTGGGGATGTGGAGAATTTTGGGACACTCCAATTACTCCATCTTTGGTCAAGCTGGTGATAGAGCAAGCTATGTCAGAAGGATGGGAGCCAGATAAAGAAAATAAAGAGCGACATATAACGGATATCACTTGCGAATTATTTGAAAAATCAGGGGCTAGGATTGATTAAAAAGCTAACCATACCTTGTACAATTCTCAGGTAAAGAAGACGCCTGTATTTATGAGCTAGGCGTTAACACTCTAACAAACGAACAGAACAAAAACTGTTCTAATTGTGAGGAGAATTAGTCCGTACTTTCTTTAGAGTCTACCTTTTTCACTTCTTCATCTTCAGTTTTTTCTTCATACCGAGCAATAAACTTTGCATACTCCTTAATCATAGAATTAGACCAGCCGATTTGTTGTGCTTTGTATCTTTGAGATATATGCCATGCAAACGTCGCTTTTTCTGGGTTAAAAAAGTGGGGCTGATATAAGAAGTCATTCATTTTTAGATGAAAAGTTTGTAAGGTCTGATTCCAGTTATAAAGATGAAAAGCCTGCTCGACAAATTCGTCGTCCATGTAGTTCGCCAAAATTCCGCTATTAGCTCTCTGCCAGGCCGAATTGTTTAGCTCGGTAAACCGGTAGCCAACAAATTTCGAAATGTACTCATGAAAACCTTTAGTACCATCTATCTCATTTTCGATTGCTTTTAGCTTTTTATAGCGTGATTTTACAATGGTATTAAACTCCTTAATCTCTGCGAAGTTGGCTTTAATTTCCTTAAAAATTTTCTGCTGAGCTAGATCAGCCTTTTGATTAGTTTCTCTCTCCTGTTGCCATTCGTCGAATGCGAGGGCCAAAACGATGCTCAATAATATCGCAATGAACTCTAGTGTTAGTTTTTTATACGGGATATTGGATAGTTTCATGCGACTGAACCTCTAATTATTATCTGATGATTATTGAACAAGGTAACAAAGATTTGTAGTCGCTTCAAATGAGCTCTTATCATGCTAACTAGTTGAAGTCGGACCTGGTCTGTTAATTTTAATTGACCGTTTGGTCGGTGAGTTTTACAATGATACTCCAAAACTATTCAATGTAGTCCTTAATGAATCAAACTAGACAACAAGCTGCACTAGCGACAAAGCAAAAAATAATCCAAGCGGCCTTTGAAATTGTCGGTGAGGCAGGTTATGAAGCACTCACCACAAACCTGCTAATATCTAAGGCCGGCGTCGCTAAAGGCACACTGTACCATCATTTTAGTAACTTAGATGATGTGGTTTACGCCATGATCGAATCTATATTTGATCAGTCGCTCGAAGACGTACCGGTAGAAAATTACCGAAATATTAATGATTACATGGAAGCTATTGGGCAATACATTATGAAGGATTTTACTCAAAATCCCTGTTTAATGAATACTGTTTTTGGCTTCATACCTAAAGGGATGAAAGACCCATTTTTTGAAAGCGTTGCGCAAAAAATGTTGGAAAATGCCTGTCAACGTATAGCTCCTGCAATCCAGCGGTTTTACGCTGGTAAAGTGGACGAACAGCGGATTGATAATGCCATAAGAATGGTTGATATGTTCGGGGCGGGGTTCTGTATCCATTACAGTATTTTTGCAGATAATCAGAAGTATCAAGTGATTTGGAAGGACTTTAGCGACATGTTAGCCAAATACCTCGAGCAATAACTCTACAAAATTAAACATTTTTGCTACTTTTAGTTCGTTGACCGACCGGTCGGTCAGTGTTAGTATCGCGCAGATTTTGAAGGTTTTGTGGCTGTTTTAGCACCATACAGATGACAAAATTAATCTGTGATTAAACACAACACCCCGTTATTTTGGATTAATTGACGATTACTTAGGACTTAAAAGGAATTCAGATGAAAAATCTTCCTTATCTTTTTTTACTTACCCTCGCATTGCTGCTTGCTGGAGCTAACCGTAGCACAGCCCAAACTAATTCCGCAGAAGACAATAGAATTGTGGGAGTTACAACTAGCAAGGTAGAAGCATTAGCATTCCTTCCCAGTCGTAATGCTCCTGCGAGGGTAGAAGCTCTTAATCATAGTCGAATACCAGCAGAAATCAGTGCGGTGGTTGAATCTTTTGCAGTGCGAGTTGGCGACCAATTTAAAAAGGGAGATTTACTAGCTGAATTAGATTGTAAGGATCGGCAATTAGAACTATCCAACCAAAACGCGCAACTGGCAAGACTGACTGAAAATTTAGAATTCGAACGACGACAATTTGTTAGAGGTAAAAAATTAGCGGCGCAGAAAACAATTGGCGAGGCTGAGCTCGATCGGCTTAAGACCAACGAACTTATCGCTGAGGCGCAGTTAAACTCACAAAGAGCGATGCATAATAGTGCTGAAATTGGCGTTCAGCGCTGCCAGATTCTAGCGCCGTTTAATGGTATTACCGTTGGACGAATAGCTAATGTCGGTGAGATGGTGTCGGTTGGTAGTGCAATTATTGAGATTGTCGAGTTAGACAACTCTGAAGTTTCAGTGTTGGTTTCGCTGGCGGATGCAGAATCCTTTTTAGGGTCAAATAGTTTTGAGTTGGAGTCTGAGGGAAAGCGATATAGCTTAAAGCGCAGAGTTCTGTTACCGGTAGTTGAAGAAACCTCTCGCACTCGCGAAGCAAGACTGGATTTTGAATCAACAACTGCATTAGCTGGCATTGCAGGTCGGTTACATTGGTATTCTCCATTTTATCATTTGCCTGCCAATTTATTGCAACAACGAAATAATCGATTGGGTCTATTTGTAATGGATGGCGAAAAGGCATCATTTATTGAAACACCAAACGCGCAAGAAGGGCGGCCGATTCTGTTATCTGATTTTGAGCGCTGGCGTGGGAAAACGATCATCGTTGATGGGCGACATGGGCTAATTGATGGACAATCAGTTAAACCGACAAAAACCATAACTACCGAGCGAGCCGATAACCCACAATCTAATCAGCCGAAGGAAGGTTAGTCATGTGGTTACGAAGGCTCATCGAGAACCATGTCCTCACCAATCTATTATTTGCTTTGGTGCTTATTGCAGGTTTTACCGTTTATAGTCAATTACCCAGAGAACAAGACCCTTCGGTCAACTTTAATTGGGTTCAGGTAACCACATTTTTACCAGGAGCTTCGGCTCGAGATGTCGAGCAAAAAGTGACCGATGTGTTAGAAGAATCGATCGAAAAAATTCAAGATATAAAATTTGTTTCAAGTACCAGCCGAGAGAGCATTTCGAGTATTTTGGTTCGTTTTAATGACGTCGGTGAAGATACTTTTGACAAGCGGATCGCAGACCTACGTCGAGAAGTGAATAACGTCGAAGACCAGTTACCGCTTGAAGCCGAAAGACCAACTATTTTTGAAATTACCACTGCAAACGCCTTTCCAACTGCAACTGTGGTGGTTAGTGGTCCGTCTGAAGATGAAAATTTAAGGCGGCAAGGAAGAAACTTAGAAAAAGATCTAGCGAGAGTGAAAGGAGTTGATCGAATTCAAACGACTGGTTTACTTGAGCCAGAATTACAAATCCAATTTGATATCGATAAAATCCAGTTGCTTGGCATTTCGCCAGTAATGATCGCTAATTCAGTGAGAGCTTTTTTTCAGGATACTTCTGCGGGAACTGCGCGTATTGCGGAAGATCAATGGTTGGTTAGAGTAAGGGGAACGACTACGGACCCTGAAGTATTGGCATCGATTCCGATTATTGGACGAGCCGGAGCGAATGGAGAAATACAATTACGAGATGTAGCGAGTGTCGTTCGAGCAAGAGAAAAACCTGATCGACTAGTTCGCTACCAAGGTAAGCCAGCCATTTTATTGGCGGTAATGAAACAAGAAAGTACTAACACTTTAGAGTTGGTGCAACGAATAGACGATTTTGTTGCTGCTCGAAATTTAAATTCGGAGCAACTAGGCGTTGAGTTTACTTTAGTCGATGATCAAACATTGATTACTCGCAATGCGTTGGGAATAATGCAGACCAATGCTTTGCTGGGACTATTCTTAGTGCTTATCGTTACTTGGCTATTTCTTGGTTCAAGAATTAGTCTGCTGGTTACTATTGGTATTCCATTTACGCTAGCCGGAACTTTTATTTGTCTTCAACTGTTGGATCAAACGCTCAATACTTCTGTGCTTTTGGCTATTGTAATTGCTTTAGGTATGCTCGTTGATGATGCGGTAGTGGTGGTTGAGTCAATTAACCATCGGTTACATCGTGGCCAAAAAGGCATTGAGGCAGCATGGAATGGTTTAACCGAAGTAATTAGTCCTGTTACTGCCTCAGTGTTAACGACCATCGCAGCATTTTTACCACTGATGTTATTACCGGGAATTCTCGGTAAATTTATGATGGTTATTCCTCTGGTTGTCACTATCGCATTGGCGGTTAGTTTGATAGAAGCTTACTGGATGTTACCGGGACATATACTGGTTGCCAAAATAGATTTTGAAAACAAAACAAAGGCACATGAATACCGAGTTAAGTTTATTCATTGGATCAAAATTCGCTATGGATTGTTATTACTTAAAGTGATGCGATATCCCAAGCGAACCTTATCTGGGTTGGTGGGTTTATTTATTTTGTCTATTGTCGCTCTTGGCAGTGGTTTGATCAGAATGGATTTTTTCGCCTCTGATAATATTCGCTTGTTCTACGTTAATGTCGAAATGCCGACAACCAGTTCGCTCGCTGAAACTATGGAAAAAGTTCTCGCGGTTGAGAAAATCACAGAGTCAAAAATGTTAGAAGGAGAGGTCCGTTCAATTGTTAGCTATTCCGGTCAAATGTTTACCGAGACGGAACCGTTGTTTGCACAAAACATCGGTCAAGTATTAGTATCGCTTAGACCTCGGGAAGGCGACATGCGAGACGTGCCGACAATTATTGAAGACCTTCGTGAAGATGTGGCCTCGGTAGTTGGTCCGATTAATATTTCCTTTCTTAAACTGGCCGGTGGTCCGCCGACTAGTAAAGCCATTAGTGTCAAGGTTCGAGGTGATGATTATCAGGAACTGCGTGTAGCAACGGATCAATTGATGGCGTTTCTAAAAAGCGACTCAGACAAGCATTATCTTGATGTCAGCGACGATGATAGCAAAGGACGGTACGGACTTTCACTTAGACTGAATGGTGATGCCATTAATCGAGCTGGTATTTCGCCGGATGACGTTTATCGAACGATTAAAATGCTGATCGATGGAGAGATTATTAACTTTGTTCAAAGTGAAGGTGATCGAATTGCTTTAAGGTTGAAATCGTCTGCGTCAGTGGTAAACGATTTTGAAAATATCGAGGCGGTTTTGGATCTGACCATTCCAACACCTGGCGGAAAAAATATTCCTCTCAGTGCGTTAGTCGATGCGACTGTAGAACAGGTCAAGGGGAACATGCGTCATTACAATTTTAAACGAACCATTACTCTTGAATCAGATATTGATAAAGAAAAAACAGACACAGTAAAAGCCAATGAAAAGCTTGTCGCTTACTGGGAGTCGATAGCGTCGCAACACCCTAATGTTTCATTAGATTTTTCTGGAGAACTTGATGACATTGAAGAAAGTATTGATGCCATGGGAACCTTGTTTTTATTCGGTATCGGCTTGATGTATTTAATACTAAGTACTCAATTCCAAAGTTACTTCCAACCATTGATGATGCTATTCACTGTACCTATGGCGTTTATTGGAGTAGTACTTGGACTAGCGGTTTCTGGTAATCCGTTAAGTTTGTTTACTCTTTATGGGATTGTTGCACTCGCAGGAATCGCGGTCAACGCGGCGATTGTTTTGATCTCCAAGGCGAACTCTAATCTTGATAAAGGCATGAGCTTAACGCATTCAACCTTTTATGCGGCAAGACGTAGAGTATTGCCAATTATCATAACGACTTTAACCACCGTCGCGGGACTTTTTTCTCTAGCTGTTGGGTTAGGTGGTCACTCTTTGATTTGGGCGCCGGTTGCAACTGCAATTGTTTGGGGGCTTTTATTCTCTTCGATGTTAACGCTTTTTATTGTGCCAGTTCTTTATCAGATCTTTATGCAACGCTCTAAGCGAAGACAAAAATATCGAAAGGCAAAGCCACAAATAATCCAATCGAGTTAGCAGATAAAAGTATTCGTAAAGAAAGGCAAACGAGCGAATTGTATTCGCTCGTTTGCGTTTGAGGGTTAACGAGTTCTAGTCACTAATATTTTAGCGGTCGGATTATCCCAACGATCCGCTTCGGTGAGTATTGAAGTGCTAAGTCCTTCTTTACTAGCATCATTAGCGTTGGCATTGGTCACTGCACCCGCATGTAATCTGACTCGGTCAAATAGGTCATCTCTGGCCGCGTCAAAACCTGCTGCCGTGCCTCCACCACCTGCGGCAGCTGCGGCTGGACCAGGCATTGTATCTGCGGTTTCTAAGTTAGCCTCAGTGCCTGAATCCCAGCTTGGCGCCATAAATGCTCTCGAATCGCCAACTTCCATATTACTGATATCCATGGCATTAAGACCGGTAAATGCATCGTTGGTATCGACCAACATGGTCGCAATCGAAAGACGAAGATTATCTGCATCTAAGTCAGGCACTACTAAAGTCGATTCTGAACCGATAGAACGAGGTCCAATTGGTCCGGAGGTTGCGATCCCATCCAGGAATTGGACTTGGGTACTTGCGGTCGAAACAATTCCCGAAGGATCGCCGCCCTCTGCAAGTTGCTCGAGTTCAACACTGGCACTTTGACCCTCAACAAACGCATAGTAACCTGGCTCATGCATAATAATAGCGGCAGGGGAGAGCGGTTGGCTGTAAGTTAGATTGGTAATTTGAACAGTATATACTGCAGTATTGCCATTGGTACCATTAGCGCCATCATTGCCGTCCTGGCCATCAGCTCCGTCGGAGCCATCAACTCCAGCAGGACCTTGGGGACCGACTGCACCAGTATCTCCATCGTCTACACAACCTGTGGCCAAGGTCACCAACAAGGTTAGAAGACTAAGTTTAAATAGTTTAGTTTTCATTATTTTCTCCTCAATTATGGTGCCGGAATTGTAATAGTCACTCGAGCAACAGGATTTAACCAACGGTGCTCAGTTGATTGCAGATCGCTTGCGCCGTCGGTGAGGCTAGTATCACCCAAAACATTTCTGTGAATATGTACAGGGCCGTCAGTTCCATCGACCACCTCGTTCGCTCCAATAGCATTACCGTCTTGGTCGAATCCAACGGTTACTGCTACACCAGTGCCGCCAGTCCCTAATGGAACAGGAGACGCGCCCACACCGGCTACTCCTGGAACACCATAGCCTCCTAAAGCAGCGCCACCTTGAGCGACTATGTCAGTTCGAGTGCTATTTAATTCATCATTTAATTCAGTACCAGCATCATACGCATGCAAGGTGTAAGTGTAAGTTCCAGGTTCTGTTGGGATCGCTATGCTATCTAAGCCAACAAAAGCATCATTGGTGGGAACCAACATAGCTAGAATCGAAAGATAAGGTTTATCCATGGTGTCAAACGGGTAACTTACGGTGGTAGACGGAGCAACTAAACCATCAAAACGGTGCCATGTGTTAGAGGTGTTGTCATTATCGACAGGCCCTAATAGCGCTTCAAAGTTTTGACCTGAAGAGTCGATTGATTGAGCATCGTCAATGACACCTGCTTCTGCTAGCCAAGCCAATGCGGAAGAGGCTTCAACACCAGGTTCAAATGCGTCAATACTACTATCGTGGGCAATAACCAATCTTGGAGTAAAGTGCTGTGCATGAGTTAAGTTGGTAATACTAATGTCAATGGTTTGTGCTGATACATTTGAGCTTAAAGCTAGAGCGGCTAATAAAGCCGATGCGATACTGGTTTTTTTCATCGAAATGTCCTCGTTAGATTTTCATAAGTTGGTTGAGAGCGATTAATCTATCGAGTAAATCTCACGAAAAAATCACAGGAGATTAACAAAAAGTTAAAGCAAGAAAACAGCTTTGTGATAATTTTGATTAGTGGGAATATTAGTTCGCGTTAAAAAATAGAGGCCAAGATAGAAGGAGTAATAGACGTTTAAATAAAAGTGTAGCGTGGGATGTTAATACTTGCGGAAATGAACGACGGGTTACAATCTAAGTAGTGGAAAGCTTACACGCTTTGAGGAAATGTCTACTGGTGACAAGCTTTCACTCTTGACACACTATAGAAACAATAACACTCGTGCTTCTAAAAAGGATAAATCAAAATGGAATTTCACTTAAAAACTATTAGTCTTTTGGTGGGACTAGTTGTTGGAACAGTTAATGCCGATAACAGTAAACCAGTCAATGTTAAACAAAACAAGATCTTTGATTTTGAAACTAACACTCCTCAAAACAATCTTCCGTTGATGCTGGCAAAAAATTTCGATAGCAATGTTACAACTAAGCACTTTTTTATTAGCGAAAAATATGACGGAGTGAGAGCCTATTGGAACGGTAAGCAACTATTGTCCAGAAGCGGCCGAAGGATCTCTGCTCCAAGCTGGTTCACTAAAGATTTCCCTTCAGTGCCATTGGACGGTGAACTCTGGATCGAAAGAGGTTCATTTGAAAAAGTCTCTGCCACGGTGCGTACTAAGCATGTTAACCCTGAAGACTGGCAAGAGATAAAATACATGGTATTTGATTTACCTCGTAGCCATGAGGTTTTTTCTGATCGAGTAAAGCAGCTCGAAAAATTGGTGAACTCTTTGAACTCTAATAATCTGAAATTGATAGAGCAAAAAAGAATCTCGGGTAAATCACAAGTTAAAGCGTACCTAGCTGAAGTGATTGCTAACCAAGGTGAAGGTGTCATGTTGCAACATCGAAACAATTTGTATACACCCGGTCGAAGCAATGGTGTTTTTAAACTCAAACCATTTCATGATGCAGAAGCTGTGGTCATTGCTTATTTGCCAGGCAAAGGAAAATACCAGGGCATGATGGGGGCAGTAAGAGTTAGGAATAAGCAAGGACAAGTTTTTAAGATTGGAAGTGGATTTTCAGATCTGCAGCGTATTAATCCACCAGAGATAGGTAGTCAAATCACCTACCGATATCGTGGAAAAACAACTAATGATATACCGAGATTCGCGACTTTTTTAAGGGTTAGAGGAAAAGAATAAGCTTGATTCATTGAGACCTGCGAACCTTTGGGAAATTTTATTTACAAAAGCTTGTGCTTGATTCTTAGGTAGAGTAACTGTTTTGACAAACAGTATTTTTTTGTGTCTATCCCTCCGATTGAAAACAAATATGGTGTTTTAGTAAGGAGGCCAAGCTCTTAAGTTTCTAGACTGAAAGTCTTCTGTTGTTCAGCTCGCTTCTATCTTATTTTAATTCTGCATATCGGACGCAATTTCTTCCAGCTTCTTTAGCCAAGTAAACACCTTTGTCTGCTTGGCTGATTAAAAAATTTTGTGCATCCTCAAAAGTTATTTTTTTACCTGTCGCCTGCCAGGTACTGACCCCGATTGATAGGGTAATGTTAAAAGGCCGATTGTGATCATCGACAATTGAGATCTGAGAAACCTCCATGCGAATGCGTTCGGCGATTTCTAGTGCGTGTTTTTTGTCCGTATCTGGTAGTAGAATGGTAAATTCTTCACCACCAAACCGAGCCAACACGTCTGACTTTCTGAGCATTGGCATTATCGAGGTAGCCACCGATTGCAATGCTCTGTCGCCGGTCAAATGACCATGTTTATCATTCACTTGTTTAAAGTAGTCTAAATCCATAAACAGGCAAGAAATTGGTGAATGTGAACGAGAAGCGCGGGCAATCTCTTTGGTGAGTGATTGAATAAAATAACGTCGGTTTTTGGTTCGGGTAAGCAGGTCTACTAAGCTAAGTAACTTAAACTGTTCTTGGGTCACCGCATTCTCAATACAAATTGCGACGATTGAACCAAGATGTTGCAAAAAGCTAGTCGCTAGCCCAGGCACAAAACGCTGTTTGTTATGGCTACCAAAATGAAGACTGCCGATTAATGCATTTTCTCGGACTAACGGTAACATTGCGACACTATAGGCCCGCTTGTTGCTTGCTGAAAACAATTGGTTGATAGTTTCAGGCGCCTGACTCAGAACGATTTCTAATTTGTTATTGTAGAGCTGTTTTATTGGCTGGGAACTGTCGTGATAAATCAAATTATTGAATTTTAAGTCACCATAAATGTCGCTGATTAATCCCTGAATCTCAGCATTAGGGTCGATTAAGTGCAACTCAACAACTTCGAGTTCCAACCTATCAACGATATCTACTAATAGCTTTTCAAATAGTTCATCGATTGAAGTGGATTGTAAAAAATACAACTCGAGGTCGAAAAATTTAGTTTGGGTCGCTTCGTTATGTTTTGCTTTTTTAATTAGATCGTTAAGCGCAGCGCTTAACTCGCGATTGTGACGCTCTTGGTCCAATTCGGCACCATTTTCTGTATTTTGACTAAAACTGTTCTTAATCATGTAGTTAGTTTAAATGAATAGCCCTGCCTTAAGTGTGGCACAAATCATAGAAATAGTATTTTATTTGAACCACGTCACACTTTAATCGACTATGAGATATTTATTCAGCAAATTAACCCTTGCAACCTATACTTTAGGTAAGAAAACCTACATTTTAGATTTCAAAACAAGCAAACACTTCTCAATATCGCAAAAGCAGTTGGGTAAGTGGTTGTTTTTTATTAAGTTAAGGTAAGGTAAGGGTAAGTGGCGAGTAAATTAAAAGAAGAAGTGCTCTGGTCATCAGAACATCAAGTGAGGCGGGAAAGTGACCGTCGTGAAGGTATTGATAGGCGTCAATATCAGGGTCGCAGTATTACCGTTCCGGACATGCGCGCAGGCAATGAAAGACGCTCTGGTGCTGATCGACGGGAAAAGGTCCGTTTAACGATTACTGGCCGAGCCATGGATATCTAGAAATCATAAGAGCAACCCGCAATTAAGCTCATCCTGTTGTCATACATCTACGCTATAGATACTCAATTTTAAACTCTTAGTATCACTCTAATTTAAAAATACTACTTGCACAAGCACTGCTTGTTTTGCTAGTATTGTTTTTGTTGGGGATAGCCTTCTATTGGTACTAGGTTATCCTACTAGATCGTGTAAGCCAAAGCAGAGTACATGTATCTTTTTGAATAGCGGCTCCAGCAGTTTAGGAATGACTCTTTTCCTGATTTGCTTTGCTAATTTGATTAGTTACTTGATTAATCCAGGTCATTTTCTCCACAAGAAAGCTCCTTACTGCTTAGTTTACTGCTACTTTGATTTAGTTCCAATCTGGTTGTTTCCGCTGCTGATTATTTGATCGCAGGGGTGTGAATATCGTTTATTCTGAAATACTTAGGGATGAGTAGTAGAGTTTCGATTATTCAAGTAAAAGGCAGCGGATAAGGCTATTCCCAACCATTTTATTTAGCATTCCTTTTTATCTAGTTTTTTCGCTGATTTGTTCATGATTTGCAAGTATTTGCTCCAACAATTCATGTTATTATCGAGTTTTGAGTTCGGATATTAAAACAGTACCTATGGAAGTATTATTACAATCTGTCCCAGAATTGGTGTTAGCCAACTCGGTGGTACTCATCGTATTGCTAATACTATTATTTCGTTTGCAAAGCTCATCAGTAGAGCAAAAGCTGCTTGATGACAATGCACAACAAGTTGAAGTAATTAAGCAGCTTATCAATGAAAACCAACGAAATCTCGATGATAAAGTCAGTCGCAGCCAAACACAGCTATTTGAAATGATTTCAGCTGATCGAGAAAAGCAGCTGGCTTCTTTAGAAGATTTAAAACTCACCCTTGAAAAACGTTTTGCCAATTCTGAATCTGCTTTGAGTAACAATATCCAGTCTTTCAAAGTTGACATGGTAGAGAGGTTTGAACAACTGAAAAGGAATACAGGTCAATCTTTGCAATCGGGACAAGAACAGTTAGCTGCAACTGTTGCTGGATTTGGTGAAAAGATAACCGAAAGAATGCAGGCTCATCAAACTGCAACTAGTCAATTAATCAGTGAAAACATTCGAAAAGGTATACAAGATTTAAGGCAAGATTTAGATCGAAGTTTAATCAAACAAAGTGAAGTCACCAGCAAAAGTATCGCAGGTTTAACTGAATCAACGGATAACCGCTTGAAGGAAATTAGCGGACAGGTTGAAAAGAGACTAACCGATGGGTTTGAAAAGACTAATCAAACATTCAATGATGTGATTAAGCGCTTAGCACTTATTGACGACGCACAGAAGAAGATTACTGAACTATCGAGTAATGTGGTTAGTTTGCAAGAAATACTCAATGATAAACGTTCTCGTGGGGCTTTTGGAGAAGTGCAATTACAATCTTTGGTCAGCAATATTATGCCTGACAGCCATTATTCAATGCAAAGTAAGTTGAGTAATGACAAGATCGCCGATTGTGTTTTGGTGTTACCAGAGCCGACGGGTAAGATTGCCATAGATGCGAAATTTCCTTTGGAAAGCTACAAAAGAATGACTGATTTAGAAGTAGCTAAAGTTGATAGAAAAGAGGCCAATAAACAGTTTGCTAGAGACATAAAAAAGCACATAAATGATATCGCTTCTAAATATGTCTTACCGCCGGAAACTTCTGATGGAGCGGTAATGTTTATTCCTGCTGAGAGTGTTTTTGCTGAAATTCATGGTCACTATCCTGAGCTAGTTGAATATGCCTACCAATCTAAAGTATGGATGGTTTCCCCAACAACTCTAATGGCTATTCTGACGACTGCTTCGGCGGTAATAAAGGACGAGCAGACTAGAAAACAAGTCCATATTATCAAGGAACATTTATCAGCCCTTGGTAAAGATTTTGGCCGCTTCCAAGGAAGAATGGATAAGTTGTCTTCGCACATTGGCCAAGTGAGTAAAGATGTCGATTTAGTTCATACATCAGCCAAGAAAATCAGTTCGCGTTTTGAGAAAATTGAACGGGTTGATTTGAGTGTTGAGCAACAGCCAGGCTTGGTCGAAGATCTGAACGATAAACAATAGTTAACTAATCTACCCTTAGTGATATCAGTCGAATTCGAAAGCCTTGCTAGAATGCCAAACAGCATTATTGGCGTGTTTGAGCAGAGTCAATGTTCTTGCTGGATTCAGGGTGGCTAGTGCCAAATTATCTAACTCTGAGTTATTCTTATAACATTCGTTAACTGATTCAAAATTGACCAAATTAAATTAGGCCAATTGGCTTTATTTGGACTATATATTAACTATCAATATTTTTTGAGGTAGTGCGTTTGTCGATTCCAAATAAGATCCAAGAAAGTCTTGAAGCTATGGCCGTGAACTATCAAGTGGTAGACGCATTTCAGTGTGTTGATATATATCAGGGCATTAACGACCCCAACCACCACTGTAAGCAGCTAATTCGTACTGTTGGTTTAGAGCATGAGTCTGAAGTTTTCCTAGCTGTTTTACCACATAACTACTTCTTAGACTATAAGGCGATTTCTGAGTTATTGGGGTTTGAGCCCAAGCCAATGTCAAATGAGGCCTTAAAAGAAATATTTAAAGGATGTGAAGATTATTCTAGACCTCCTATAGATGGCTTATATGAAATAAAACTGCTAGTAGAACCGTCGGTTTTAGATTTGGGTGAATTGTATATTGAAAGCGGAAACCCGGAAAAATTACTAAAACTAGACAAAATAGCGGGTAACATGTTGTTTCAAGACTGTGACTCGATGCCATTTGCTGCAGGTCCTGAGAGCTTTTTCTCAGGTCGCAACAAGCAATCTAACGTTGATGTCGACCTAAGCTTTACACCGATGCGACTGAAGCAGCGGGTAGATGAAACCTTTGATCTGCCAGCCATGCCTGATATAGCGCAAGACATCATGAAACTTAGGGTCGATCCTAGCGCTGATGCGACTAAATTGGGACAAATTGTTGCTCGTGATCCTTCTCTGGCTGCGCAAGTTATAAGCTGGGCCAGTTCTCCCTATTATGGCTATCAGGGCAAGATTGATTCCATCGAAACGGCTATTGCAAGAGTGCTAGGCTTTGAACTGGTAATGAATCTGGCATTAGGAATCTCAATTGGTAAGTCGCTGCGGGTGCCTAAAGACGGCCCACTCGGAGTCAGAGAGTTTTGGAAACAATCAATCTATACTGCTAGCTTAGCCGAAAAGCTCTGTCGAGCGATGCCTATTAAGCAGCGGCCTGAACGAGGCTTAATCTATTTAAGCGGGTTACTGCATAATTTTGGACACTTGTTATTGGGTCATATTTTCCCTCCGCAATTCTCGTTAATTAACCAATCGATATTATGCAACCCTCATATATCGGTAGAAGATATCGAAATGTATATCTTAGGGGTGTCGCATGAGGAAATAGGCGCATGGTTAATGCAAAACTGGCATATGCCAGATGAGTTGATCGTAGCCGTCCATCGGCATCATCAGGAGGAGTTTTGGAGTAAACACTCTGTGTACTCCAATCTAGTGCTGGTCGCTAACCGCTTGCTAACTCGTCTTAATATTGGTGATTCAGTGATGACTAATATACCTGAATCAACACTTGAGTTATTGTCTCTTGATATGGAAAGTGTTGAAGGTGCTCTGGAAAACATATCAACAGAAAGTGAATCTCTTGATTTAATGGCGAAACAGCTGGTCGCCTAGTCCTTAAGTCTTCGAATAAGCCAACTTAGTCGAGCAAAAAATCGATTTAGTTGGCTTTCTGCGTTTATTGGCCGCTATTTATCTATCAGCGGCTCAAGCGTTATCTCTTTGAATTGTTTTAAGTGTTCAGTTAGAGTTCAGTCTAATAATCTTAGAATTTAACAAATCCACTTGTTTTGGTCTTTGGATCCACTTGGGTATAAACCCTGAATGGGGATTAAAAGTGCAAGATTGGCGTGCTATAGTTAGCCAATGCTAAACCTATTAACATCTCAAATAAACACTAGAGTATTCAATGTTAACGAAATTTAAACTTATCTTTTTAGCTATTTTTCTATCTTGGAGCTTATCCAGTTCGGTTAATGCCCAAGTATCAGCAAAGAGTCCATCTGTCGAAGTTAAAACCGGTAAGAAAAATAAAAAGTATCAATGTCGTTTAATCTCGAGAGCGGAAGCAATAAAACAAGCCAAGCGAAAAACTAAAGGTAAAGTAGTTGGTGTTCAATTGAGCGAGCGTGGGAGTCGTTCGATTTATAAAGTAAGAATGTTAGTAGAGCAAAAACGAGTCAAAACTATTTCAATTAATGCGTGTAAATAACACTAATAATTAAAAGCCAAGACAAAGAATTCTAGAGCTAAAGAAAACTAGCCCAATAAAATAACAAGAGTAACCCAATATGAAGATTTTGGTTGTTGAAGACGAAGCGTTAATTCGCGAAAACTTAGTCAAGTCATTTAAGTCAAATGGTTTTGCTATTGAGTCGGCAGACAATGGTGAAGATGGTCTGTTCCTTGCCAAGGAGTATCCAATTGATTTGGCGGTTGTTGATATCGGCCTACCTGGGATATCTGGTCTTGAGTTAATCGCGAAGCTACGAGAAGATGGCAATCAAATTCCAGTAATCGTATTGACTGCGAGAGATTCTTGGCAAGATAAAGTGGAAGGGTTATCTACTGGGGCAGACGACTACATGGCTAAGCCTTTTCAATTTGAAGAACTATTAGCTAGATGCAATGCACTACTCAGAAGAACCGCGGGATTTGCTTCGCCGCTATTAAAAATTGCTGACATCGAGCTAGATACCATGGCTCAAAGTGTCAAGAAAGCAGAGCAAAATATTGAACTCACAGCCTATGAATATAAAGTGCTAGAGTATCTATTTCTAAATCCTAAAAAAGTCGTTTCTAAATCAGAATTAACCGAGCATATCTACGATCAGGACTTTGATAGAGACAGTAACGTACTTGAAGTATTTGTTGGTAGACTGAGAAAGAAAATCGATCCGAATCAAGACTTGAAATTAATTCAAACTTTGCGTGGGCAAGGGTACAGACTAAACCCCGATTATGTTAGTTGAAATAGAGCCAACTTATAGATGAAAAATTGGTCTCTAAAACAACGCCTGACCTTCGTTAGTGCCTTTGTGTTGACGGTTGCATTCAGCATTATTTTCTTTGCAACGCAGTCGGCCTATTTAATTGCCAGTAAGAATAGACTTCAAGAGAGCATGACTGCGCAAGTTTATGCTTTGATGGCAGTGGCAAATGAAGATCAAGGACAGCTGTTTATCCCTGACATTTTACGTAACGAAAGACTAGAAAACTTAAGTTCTGGTTTGGTAGCCTATGTGATGGACCAATCAGGCGGGCTAGTTTGGCAATCGCCATCAAGTGAACTTTTTCAATCGCTTCCAGATGTGAATTTCCCTTATTCTATGCAAAAAATATCTGAGTCCAGCTTTGAGGGGCGAGATATGTATTGGGTCGGGGTTTCTATTATATGGGAACATGAAGATGAACAAGAAAAAACCTACTATTTTATTATTGGCGAAAAACAATCCATCTTAAACTCTTCGGTTTCCAAGTTTAGGAAGGAGATTGCTGCGTGGCTGTCAATTTCGGGCATTCTGTTATTAATCGTTTTTGCCTATGCACTCAATTACACTCTAAGACCTTTAAAGAAAGCGCAAACTCAAATTGAGAAGATTCGCGAAGGAAAAGTTCAAGGTCTTGGTGATGACTTTCCCGAAGAATTATTACCTTTAACAATGAGCATCAATCAGTTATTAGAAAGTGAAGCCAGACAAAAGAACCGATTTAGAGATAGTTTAGGTAACTTAGCTCACAGCCTCAAAACGCCATTGGCCATTATAAAAGGTGAAATTGAAAATCAACAAATTAGCGATGAACGCAATGTGCTCAAGAATCAAGTAGAGCGAATTGATGACATTGTTAAATATCAATTAAATCGGTCGGTCATCTCTTCAGGTAGAACTTTGGTTAAGACTTGTGCGGTTCAACCGGAAGTGAGCAAAATTGTTGAAGCGCTAAAAAAAGTTTACCAGAGTAAGAATATTAACATCGAAAGCCGTATACAAAGTAACGCGATTTTTCCCGGAGACGCTGGCGATTTATTAGAATTGGTCGGCAATCTCACCGAGAATGCCTGCAAGTGGACTAAATCCAATGTTGTAGTATCGGTCAAGCATAAGGAAAACCATTTTTGTTTATATGTCGATGATGACGGCCCCGGAATTGCTGAAGAAAACCGTGCTGCCATTCTTAATCGAGGTAAACGTCTTGATCAATCGACAGAGGGTCAAGGCTTGGGGTTATCCATCGTTATGGATATTATCAATAATTATCGCGGCGAAATAGTGATCCAAGACAGCGCTCTTGGAGGAGCTCTATTTTTAGTTACCATTCCTCTTGATGACTGACCGCTTCGTTCTTCCACACTACAACTAGCAATTAGCTTAAAATCACTGTGCCTAACCAGTTTCGCATGATAAGATATAACTACTTGTATAGGTAGTGTTATTTTCTGGACGATCCTTTTGTAAATGAGAAAAATTATTCATGTCGACATGGATTGTTTTTATGCCGCAATTGAACAACGCGATGATCCGCATTTGGCCGGTGCCGCGGTTGCAGTTGGTGGTCGCGCCGAAAACCGTGGAGTCATTGCAACTGCCAATTATGAAGCGCGTAAATTTGGCGTACACTCGGCAATGCCTTCTGGCTATGCAAAGCAACTTTGTCCCCACTTGATGATTGTGCGGCCTAATATGGCGAAATATAAAGAAGAATCCGCCAAGATTCGAAAGATATTCAAAGAGTACACAGAGTTAGTGGAGCCGCTTTCTTTGGATGAAGCTTATTTAGACACCAGTGAGTCGCTTCAATGTCACGGCAGTGCCACGTGGATCGCACAAGAAATTTGTAGCAAGATTTTCCAAACCACCCAATTAACCGCATCTGCAGGTGTGTCCACCAGTAAATTTTTAGCAAAAATTGCCAGTGATTGGAATAAACCTAACGGAATAAAAGTGGTAGCTCCTGGAGAGGAGTTAGCATTCTTAGACAAGCTACCCGTCAAAAAACTACACGGGGTTGGTAAAGTAATGGCCTCCAAGCTCGAATCGATGGATATCATGACCTGCAAAGAGTTAAGAAATGTGGAACTTGCGGTGTTAGTTAAACGTTTTGGTAAGCATGGGAAATACCTTTTTGATCTCTGCCGTGGGATTGATGAGCGTTCCGTGAGTGCTGATTCTGCGCGCAAATCCGTCAGTGTCGAGAATACATTTGAGCAAGATATTGTCGAGTGGGAGGAGTGCGAAACAGAGTTAATGAGGCTTGTTTCATCGCTGTCTCGACGATTACAATCGGTCGGCGACTCTAAAGATATCCGCAAGGTTTATGTGAAAGTGAAACAAGCCAATTTTACATTACATACAGCTGAGTCGATTTCAATTGGCCTGGATGTAAAGTTACTTTCAGCATTACTTAAACGATTACGCAAACAATACCCAGAGCCCATAAGGTTGCTGGGTATAGGCGTTAAGTTTCCCGAGCCATCTAAGTCAGGCAGTTTGAAACAATTAGCCATTCCATTTTAATCACTCGACTTAGAGTAAATCGAGTGAAATCCAAAATCGTGTGACGTGTTTACTGCAATCTAGCGGCACCGTCTAACCGAATAACCGAACCATTTAGCATCTGATTTTGGTTAATATGCTCAACCATTTGAGCAAATTCGTCCGCTGTACCAAAACGTGATGGGAAGGGGATCCCTTGGGCTAACGAGTCTCTGATGTCCTCCGGTACATTGGCCATCATCGGCGTTTCAAAAATGCCAGGAGCAATTGCCATACATCGAATACCAGAACGAGCGAATTCTCTCGCTAGCGGTAACATCATCCCTACAATAGCGGACTTAGTTGCGGAATAGGCAACTTGGCCTAACTGTCCTTCGTAGGCGGCGATTGATGCGGTATGGATAATGACGCCGCGCTCTTGGTTGTCGTTGGGTTGGTTGGTCTGCATATGTCTGGCTGCTGCGCGCGTCAGTAGGAAAGAACCTATTAAATTAATATTGACCACTTTTTGAAAGTACTCAAGTGGCATTGGACCTTTTTTGCTGACTATTTTTCCTGCGCCAAGCACCCCAGCACAGCCCACTGCTAGATTAACCTTTCCAAATTTTTCGGCGGCAATGTCTACCGCGCTGTCGACTTGTTGCTCATTGCTAATATCTGTTTTCACGAATAGCACTTGATCGGGATGAGCTGCTGCTAGTTGATTGCCCTGAGACTCATTAATATCGAGTACGGCAACTTTTCCGCCTTGGGCGAGAATACGGTTGACTACAGCTAATCCAAGACCCGAGGCTCCGCCGCTGACGACAGCACAAGTATTTTCAAATGACATAGTTAGATTTCCAAAATTGAAGACAAAAAACGGTGGGTGATTATATCAAATCATCAGTAGATAATATATTGGAAGAGAAAGGTCAAAAAAGCACCTGCGCTTTGATTAGCAAAAAGCTAAAGCGCTGTGAAGCGAGCAAATATTTTTCGGCGCTTTATTAGCCGAAAATGCTCATGATCTGAGACTTATCATCAAATCGGTTGTTACCAGGCTCAGAGATTTTGTTATTTCTAAGGAAAATTTCGTTGATGTTCTCAAGGGTATCATCGAGTCTACAACAATCATTTTCCTTCAAAGATTCCATCATACTATTAGCAAAGTATTCATACTCTGTTGCCCACAGGTGAGGATTGTTAGTCTGTTTCATTCTACGACTGATCCGTCCAAGGATTCCATAAAGACGCGGCGCGTCGTGAGACTTACAATATTCCTGAATGACTTCTTTCATCATGGTATATTGCGAATTAGTGATTTTAATCGCATTTTTTTTGTCAAATTGAGGCTGCATTGACTTCAGGATAGTGGGGATCTGCTGTACTGACATAGTTACAACTCCTTAGGAAATTCCCATTTAGTAAACACTAACACGTTAAATATAATTGAGTATCGATGAAAAGTACAATAAATAGAACAAATAAATCTCAAGCAGCAATATTATTAGCATTAATTTATCTATCAGTTCACTCTCTGAAAGCTCAAGAGTTGTCTCAAGACAAAAACGAATGTTGGTTGAAAGCGCTTTCCGAAGCAAGCAAAGAGGATACTGCAGAGCAAATTAAGAACCGCTGCAATGATAACAATGCTAAGCCTTCAGCTAAGTTAGGCTCTGATGTTAAGCAACCCGAAGCGGCTAAGTCGACTAAAAAGCCTATCTCCCGAATCGATCAAAGAATTAAAAACGAGCTTGAAACTATTGATAACCCAGCAGTAATCACTTCCCACAAGCGTAATTACATGCTTCCAGTTACTTATGTTAAGGAACAAAATTCAACGCCATTTGAACAAGTTCTAACGAATCAGAAGCTCGATAATGCGGAAGCTAAGTTTCAATTGAGTTTTAAAGCCCCGCTTTTTTCGCAAGTATTTGATGACCAAGATCGTCTCTTTTTTGGGTTTACCCTACAATCTTATTGGCAGCTATATAACTCTGAGCTTTCGTCACCTTTTAGAGAAACAAACTATCAACCAGAGATTTTTTATGCGATTGAGAACGAAACCAAAATTGGCGAGTGGACTAATAAAGGGTTTATGTTTGGGGTAGAACATCAATCAAATGGCCGAACACAGCGATTTTCGCGCAGTTGGAACCGAGTTTATGCTAACTTCATTTTTGAAAAAGATAATTGGGTTGTCTCGTTTAAACCCTGGTATCGATTACCAGAAGAAGAAAAAGAGGATCCCAATCAAGCTGAAGGCGATGATAATCCCGATATTGAGAAATACATGGGGCATTTTGAGATGTCTACCATTTATAGCTGGGAAGAGCAGAACTTTAGCTTGATGTTTCGCAACAACCTTCGTTCAGATAACAAAGGTGCATTGCAGCTTGATTGGACTTTTCCGCTGGGTAAGCGCTTTAAGGGGCACCTTCAATATTTTAATGGTTATGGTGAAAGTTTAATCGACTACAACCACCATATAGAAAGGATCGGTTTTGGAGTTGCGCTAACTGACTTCCTGTAAAATGATGTAGCTGAATTTTGCAGCCGATCAAAACTAAATGGTCAATAATTAAGCAATCGCCAGCAGATTCGGTCAAAAATCGGCTCACAGTTCACTGAACTATTGAATTCAAGTAAAAATGTCATAGCAATACTTGTAGAAGCTAGGTAGTTTATGGTTTTATTGAGCGTTAAAATTTTAGCCTTTCATTCAGAATAAAAATTAGAAGGAATATTATGTCTGTTCAACGTGGTGGATTTAGCTCCCGATTGGGTTTCATTCTTGCAGCTGCTGGTTCGGCGGTTGGTTTAGGTAACATCTGGAAATTCCCTTTTGAAGTAGGCCAAGGCGGCGGTGCGGCATTTGTTGTGATGTACCTTGTGTTTTGTTTTGTGCTTTGTTTTCCGGTGATGGTGGCGGAAATTGCTATTGGAAGGAAAACTCAACTTAATCCGGTAGGTGCGTTCAAGTCTTTAGGCTACAAAAATTGGGCAATTGTTGGTTATTTGGGACTTGCCAGTGGGGTATTAATCCTCTCGTTTTATAACGTTGTGGCTGCGTGGGCATTTGGGTACTTTGTTGAGATTGTCATGGGACATTTTGATATTGGCCAACGATTTGGGGAGTTTACTGCTGACTGGATAACGGTTGGTGCTTACAGTGTGATCTTTATGGCGGGAACTGCTTTTGTGGTTTCTCGTGGTGTTTCAGGTGGAATTGAGAAGGCAGCAAAAATCCTAATGCCTACTTTGTTCATCATGATTATTGCGTTGATTATTTACGCCTTAACTCTTCCTAATGCAATGGATGGCATCCGTTTTTATTTGGTACCTGATTTTAGTCAAATTACCGGAACGGTCGTTTACTCCGCTTTAGGCCAGGCATTCTTTAGTTTATCACTTGGAATGGGCGCGTTGATTACCTACGGTAGCTACGTTTCTAAGAATGATAATATTGTAAGTTCCGCCGCTTCGATCACGCTGATGGATGTTGGAGTTGCAACATTGGCAGGATTTATGATTTTCCCATTTGTCTTTTCTCAAGGAATCCAAACTGACGGTGGACCAGGGCTTATTTTTGTAACATTACCCGGTATTTTCGAATCACTAGGCGCGGTATTTGGCGTATTGGTTGGAGGATTGTTTTTCTTACTTTTATCTTTCGCAGCCTTTACTTCGACAATTTCTTTACTCGAAGTGCCTACCGCTTATATGGTGGACGAGCAAAAAATTAAGCGAAGCAAAGCCACTTGGATTGTCGCAATCATTATCTTCTTAGTCGGGATCCCATCCATGTTGTCTGCCGGTGCTGTCGACTCTTTGACTAATTTTATTACCTTGAAAGGAGCGGGTGATAAAGGGTTTATGGATTTTGTGGCGCTAATCGCCAGTGACACTTTCTTGCCGCTAGGTGGTTTCATGATTTCGGTTTTCACAGCCTATGTTTGGAAGAAAGAAAACTTCAACTTAGAAATGGCCAACGGTGATGAGGAAATCACAGGCAGTTTCTTACAAAAATATGTGGACTTTGCGATTGGTTATATTTGTCCGTTGCTACTAGGCACAATATTCATAATTACAGTGTTAGATAACTTTTTAGGGATCAGAATTCTCAACATGATTTTTGGCTAGCCATCGTTATCGACAGCCAACCGAATTAATTGAAGATCATAGGTACTGCTGGCAAACTAGCCAGCGGTATTTCATAAAGCTTGTGAATGGGTGGAATTATTTAATGAGACGGATCAGATGAAGGTGGTTTCGTTAAAACAATTAGTTTATTTTTGTAGTTTTCTTTCGAGTTTTTTTATTGTTGGTTGTCAACAACAAGACCAACAAATTGAAAAGTCTAATTCTGATCCTTCGACTGCCTATTCTTCTAAGTACCAGCTTAACGAAGACGAACCTCCTTTTGTCATAGAGCATGCAACGATTCTTACTGGGACAGGTAAGCGATTCGATGACACTTCCATATTGGTTGAGAAAGGGCGGATAAAACTAATCGGTAAGAATTTTTATGTGCCTCCTGCAGTAACGCGCTACGACGCTGATGGGCAGTGGGTAACTCCGGGATTAATTGACGTCCATTCTCACCTCGGCGTGTATTCTTCACCTCATATTGAAAGCTCGGAAGATGGCAATGAAATGAGTTCTCCCAATACCGCTGAAGTTTGGGCGGAGCATTCTGTTTGGACTCAAGATCCAGGAATGCCGCTAGCCTTAGCGGGTGGTGTTACCACTTTTCAGGTGTTGCCTGGGTCAGCCAATCTATTCGGTGGTCGCGGCGTCACTCTAAAAAATGTCTATGCTCGTTCAGTTTACGACATGAAATTTCCAAATGCACCTCAGTCTCTAAAAATGGCTTGTGGAGAAAACCCTAAGCGGGTTTATGGGGCGAACGGTACTGCTCCTTCGACTCGAATGGGAAATGTCGCTGGGTATCGAAATGCTTGGGTAAAGGCTTCTGATTATCGGCAAGAGTGGGATGAGTATTACCTAGCTGTTGAAGCCGGTGATGAAATTCAAAAGCCAGAAAGAGATATTCAATTAGATACCCTGGCTGAGGTGTTGCGCGGGAATATTTTGGTGCACAACCATTGCTACAGAGCGGAAGAGATGCTTGTCATGATTGAGGTAGCAAAAGAATTTGGTTACCAAATCTCTGCGTTTCATCATGCGGTCGAGGCGTATAAAGTCGCTGATATTTTGGCAGAACAAAACATCTGCTCAGCGGTGTGGGCTGATTGGTGGGGATTTAAACATGAAGCATTTGATCATGTTAGAGAAAACGCTGCGATGCTGGAGAAGGCAAGTGCTTGTGCAATCATTCATTCCGATTCAGAAATTGGCATTCAACACTTAAATCAAGAAGCAGCCAAAGCGATGGCCGCAGGAAATAAAAGTGGGCTGGATCTAAAACCAAAAGAGGTTATCAGTTGGATTACTTCGAATGCTGCCAAAGCAATTGGAATCGACGATCAAACGGGGACTATTGAAGAAAACAAAATGGCTGACATTGTAATTTGGTCAGAAAATCCATTTAGTGTTTACGCAAAAACTAACAAGGTTTTCATTGATGGACGGTTAGTCTATGACCGTGAAGATCAAAAGAAACAACCAACTAGCGATTTTGAGCTTGGAATTCTCGACCCCGCTGAGGGACGTTTAAGATGAAATCATTATTGAGTTTAGGTCGAGCAAAATATAAACTTTTTTATCATTACATTGGCCTAGCGTTAGTAGCGATCTTAACTTCTTCGGTGACTGCAAAAGACTACTTGATTCGTAATGCGACTGTTTATACCTCTGGTCAGAAAGGCGTATTAAATAATACCGACGTATTAATCAGTGATGGTTTCATTATGGAAGTTGGTCGTCAGTTAAAATCTAGACCGAGCTACGAAGTCATTGATGCGACTGGAAAGTTTATTACACCTGGTTTGATTAATGCTTGGACTCAAATTGGCCTCGAAGAGATTAGTGCGGCCGAAGCGACCGTTGATTATCAAACCAAAAATAAAGCGCACTCAGCTTCTTTTAACATCGCACCGGCCCTTAACTTAAACTCAACACTTATCCCACATAATAAGATGAACGGGCTTACTCGCGCGATTGTAGCGCCGTCACAAGGCGAGCATATTTTTCAGGGTAGCGGAGCTGCTATCGTTTTGATGGCCAAAAGCGAGGAGTACATTAAAAGCAATCTGGCGCAATTTGTTCGTTACGGCTCCGAAGGAGCGGAATTAGCAGGCGGCTCTCGAGCTTCCGCCTATTTAGTGTTACATCAGGCGCTTTCGGAGGCAGATTTTCTTCGAAATAACCGACGCCAGTTTACTCCAGGAAAGCCCCATCAATTTTCAATGAGTTTGCAAGACTTAGATGCCCTTGCGCCAGTGTTAGAAAGAAAAAACCCTCTGGTTGTTTTTGCTAATCGAAGCAGCGATATTAAGACACTCATAGATATTTCAAAGGAATTCAAACTCAAATTGGTGATTAATGGTGGTGCGGAAGCTTGGATGCTGGCGCGAGAATTGGCGTTAGCGGAGATACCGGTTATTTTAGACCCGCTTGATAATGTTCCCAGCGCTTTTGAATCCTTAGGAGTAAAGCTCGAAGGGGCTGCTATTCTGCTAAAAGCGGGTGTGAAGTTACTCTTTACCAACCGCTCTAGCCATAATGCGTACTTGGTTCGACAATCAGCTGGAAACGCGGTAGCTTATGGAGTGAGTTTAGAAGAAGCGATTAAAGCAATGAGCATTAACGTCGCAGAAGTCTTTGGAATTGAAAGCTATGGTAAGATTGAACTGGGAATGCATGCCGATTTAGTTATATGGGATGGTGACCCTTTAGAAATAACGAGCAATGCAGAAAGAGTTTTTATTAAGGGGCATGATCAGCTTATGACTTCAAGAGCGACAAGGCTTCGAGACCGATTTTGGGATTTACGAGATATTCAAAATAAAGCTTATAAAAAGTAATCCAATATCTCATCTAACTACAACAATAAATAAAATATAAATAATAGGAAAAATCATATCTATGAGTTCTGATAAACGTGACCCAAGTCTGGTTGACGCACTGATACCTATCTTAAGTCTTATTGTAATGTTGGCCACTTCGGTGGTTTTTTATGGTTCCGACTCCTCTTATGGTGCTAATCAAATTGCGTTGATCCTAGGGGCCGCAATTGCAACATTAATCGGCTTTAAGAACGGTTATTCTTGGAAGGAAATTGAAACGGGTATTTCGAAAGGGATCGCGACCGCTTACGGTGCAATCATGATTCTAATGATGGTTGGAGCGTTAATAGGCACATGGATAGTTTCTGGAACTGTGCCTACGATGATCTATTTTGGACTTCAAATTTTAGACCCAAGTATTTTTTATGTCGCTGCATGCTTAATTTGTGCCATGGTCTCAATCAGTATCGGTAGCTCGTGGACCACAGCAGGCACAGTAGGTGTCGCTTTGATCGGAATAGCAGCGGGGTTGGAAATGTCGCTGGCTATTACCGCCGGAGCGATTATTTCTGGCGCTTATTTCGGTGACAAAATGTCTCCACTTTCCGATACAACTAACCTCGCGCCAGCAGTCGCAGGAACCGATTTATTTAGCCATATAAGGCACATGGCTTGGACTACCGGACCAAGTATTATATTGGCGATGACATTATTTGCCATTATAGGTTTCGCACAGGACAGCAATGAACAGCCAGCTAACTTAGGCTCGACTGTCGCAGTCTTACAAGACCAATTTAATATCACTGGCTGGGCTTTATTACCGTTACTTTTAGTTTTATTTCTCGCATTTAAGAAAGTTCCCGCATTTTTGACTTTGCTTATTGGGGCGTTAGTTGGAGGTGTCTTTGCTGTGGTATTACAACCTGAAACTCTAGATAGAACTGTAGAGTCTTCGAAATACAGTTGTTCCGCCAATAGTGAACTGATAGAAGCGTGTGAAATTTCTTCCGTTTCCTTTGACGAGCAGGTCGCGAACATTAACTTGTCGGTGACGCTTGCAGACGGCTCTAACCTAGAGCAGTCCGTTGTTTCCAAGCTTACCAGCGGTTCGACGGCGCTTGCTATAGATATATCTGGCAGTGAGGAAACTGTCGAGTTTTCAACTAGATATCAGATAACCAATAGTTTAGATGCCGTATGGAGAGCACTTTTTGCTGGTTATCAAAGTAACAGTGGTGACGAAGCGGTCGATGATTTGTTATCACGAGGCGGTATGAGTAGCATGTTGAATACTATTTGGTTAATCCTCACAGCACTCACATTTGGTGCTGTTCTAGAGACTGTTGGTTTGTTGAAAAAAGTGGTTGAATCGATTTTAAGCATGGTTAAGGGGACTGGTTCTCTTGTCGCATCAGTAATTGGAACTTGTGTTACCACGAACATAATCGCTGCCGACCAATATATTGCAATAGTGCTTCCGGGACGAATGTTTAAGGCGGAATTCAAACGTAGAGGACTAGATGCAAAAAACCTTTCAAGAACGTTAGAGGATAGCGCCACGATGACTTCGCCGTTAATCCCGTGGAACACTTGTGGCGTTTATATGGCTGGTGTTTTGGGGGTACCCACCTTGGTGTATTTGCCATTTTGTTTCTTTAATATTGCAAGTCCATTTATTTCCATCGCTTATGGAATAATGAATTTTAAAATCACTCGAATAGATTCAGCCGAGGCTGTTTAAGGTCACAATGATGAGTAAAACGCTATTTTCAGTCATGGGCAACTCACAAAAGTTGGATGGCGGTGCTATGTTCGGCAACGCCCCCAAAGGCATGTGGCAAAAGTGGGTTAAGGTCGATGAGCAAAATAGAATTGATTTGGCTTGTCGTTGTCTTCTCGTTAAAGAGGAAAACAGCGATGGCACTACTAGAAACATATTATTTGAAGTCGGCATAGGTGCGTTTTTTGAACCTAAGTTAAAAGACAGGTTCGGGGTCGTCGAGTCAGAGCATGTGTTATTAAACTCACTTGCGGACTTGGGTTTATCCCATCAAGACATAGACATAGTCGTACTGTCTCACCTACATTTTGACCACATTGGTGGAATGTTGACGCAATGGCAAGAGAACAAATCTAGTGAATTACTCTTTCCAAATGCCACTATCATTGTAGGCAAACGCGCTTGGGAGAGGGCGTTTAATCCACATTTTCGCGACCGTGCGTCATTTATCCCTGAACTGATGGAAATGCTTAAGCAAAGGGATAACGTGGTTGTCCTGGAACAGGCTAGTCATGCCATTCTTGGGGATGATTATCGCTTTCATTTTAGTGACGGCCACACTCCAGGAATGATGTTAGCGGAAATTGATATGCCTACAGGTCCGATCGTTTTCTGCGCTGACTTAATACCTGGAGCTCCCTGGGTGCACCTGCCTATTACCATGGGATATGACCGCTTTGCCGAAAAGTTGATTGATGAAAAACAGCAGTTACTTTCGCAACTCGTTTCTCGAAATGGCCGTTTGTTTTTTACTCATGATGCCGAAATTGCCTGTGGTCGGGTATCCATTAATGACAAAAATCGATATCAATTATCGGACACGCTTACCGAGTTATCAGGATTAGACCAGTAAAACGCCATACAGATCGATAATAGAACTTGCATTTATTAAACGAATAAAGTAACTTTACAGCTGTAAGTGACAGCGCTGTCATTTTCGTGAAAGAATTCTCGTTGGTAGCTGAGTTTGTAGTCATTCGAATGGGTGACTACTTTTTTACACTAATTTATTGTAACCGGGACATATCGTCATCAAATGAATTGGAAAACACAATATAGTACCTTGTTATTGTTAACAACTATTCTACTAGGTTGTGATACCAGTTCGATTAGCGATCGGGACTCGCCGGTACAAAATGCAGCAGAACTGACTGACCAGATAAACACTGATAAATTCAGCGAGCTAAAGAAATTTGCCAATACTTTAACACTTCGTTATTTAGTTCTAGATAATGTCAACGCGAAAGAATGTGATCGTTTGGTAAAAAGTGGCTTGTGTTTTGATGCGCAAATCACGCTCGAAATGAATGAGCAAGTTGAATTAAAAAACTGGAGAATATATTTCTCCAATATGTCGCCTATCTTAGAAGATCATAGCGATCTAATGGATATTACTCATGTTAATGGTGATCAACATTTTATTTCTCCAACTTCGAAATTTAGTGGTTGGAATGGCAACCAGAATATCACTATTAAATTTAAGGCGGAATTTTGGCACATTTCTGAATTCGATTCGCCACCCAATTTCTATTTAGTCGTCGAAGGTCACCCTCCACAGTTGATTCAATCAACCTTAGCTCAAATTGATGCTGTAACTGGTCAAGAATTTATGCCGCATATGGAATCATTTACTGATCACGACAAACAATTCAAGAGAGGAAAAGAAGATCAATCTATTTGGCATACTGCTGAAAAGCTCTATCAATTAAATCATGGTAAGGGGGCGACAAAAGCAACGGTTAAACATCGTTTTTTCCCGACGCCATTCTATCAAAAACTGTCTTCAAATAGCGCCACGATTGATATATCCAAAGGCTTGAGCATTGGCCCTAATGTATTTCAAATCGATTCCAGTAATCCAGCAGTTAAGCGACTGCAACAGATAGGAATTAGCACCCATGGGTTGCGAGGTATTCCGGTTTTAATTGAGCAGTTAGAACCAGAAGTGTTCGTTGATATAACTCAAGAAGAATTGCTGTGGGAGGATGAAAAAAATAATCCCAATTATTTGATGCTTTTAAATAGCGCATATGAACTTAGCGTGGAAGAGCAACAGATTACGATAAAAGCCGTCACTCAAACGGGCGCTTTTTATGCTTTGCAGTCTGTGGCGGGCTTGTATCAGGTAGGCTCCGACGAGCTGCCTCTAATGAAAGTGATAGATAAACCTAGATATGCTTATCGCGGATTTTTTATTGATGTCGCTCGTAATTTTAGGCGGAAAGATTTTATTATTAAATTGCTAGATCAAATGGCGGCTTACAAGTTAAATAAATTTCACTTCCATCTAGGAGACGACGAAGGTTGGCGACTAGAAATTCCCGGCTTGCCAGAATTAACGGAGCTTGGTGCGAAGCGGTGTCACGACCCTCATGAAACACAATGTCTTAGCCCTCAGCTTGCAAGCGATCCAAATCCAAATGGTCCCAATGATGGTTTTTATAGTATTCGCGACTATCAAGAAATTCTGCAATTTGCGGCGGAGCGCCATATCGAAGTGATTCCATCGTTTGATATGCCTGGCCATTCAAGAGCTGCGGTAAAATCAATGCAACTACGATATAAAAAATATATGGCGTTGGGAGATAGAGAGTTGGCTGAGGAGTACCTGCTAAGCGATCTCAATGACCAAAGTAAATATAGTTCAGTTCAGTTTTACACCGATAACACCCTGAATGTTTGTAAAGAGTCTAGTTATCGGTTCGTTGAGAAAGTTTTAAATGAAGTGATTAACTTTCATTTATCAGCAGAACAGCCTCTTAGGACTTACCATATTGGTGCTGACGAGACTGCCGGAGCTTGGAAAGACTCTCCGGAGTGTCAGCTATTTACTAAACAGAAAAAACTGAATGTAGAGCAACTTACAGGTTATTTTATTCAAAGAGTTTCAAAGTTTTTGGCGTCAAAAAAAGTAACACCCGGTGGTTGGAGCGATGGATTGAGTTTAGTTTCACAAAGCGAAATGCCAAAGGATGTACACGTAAATGTCTGGACCCCATTATTTTGGGAAGGCCATAAAGTAGCACACCAGATGGCCAATAGAAATTGGAGTGTTGTTCTATCTAACCCAGATGTCACATATTTTGATTTCCCTTATCAGGCTGATCCGAAGGAGCGAGGTTACTATTGGGGGGCTCGCTACACTAACACACAACAAATTTTTGAGTGGATGCCCGATAACTTGCCAGTTCATGCTGAAATTTGGAAAGACAGAACTAATCGTTCCTATACCGCCGATGATAGAGCGGTACTTGAGGCGAAGAATGTTGAGGCCCATTCGCCTAAAGAAATTGATAAGTACTTTTATGGGATCCAAGCGCAACTTTGGAGTGAAATGGTTCGAAGTGAAGAGATAGCAGAATACTTAATTTTTCCTCGATTAACCGCGCTCGCAGAGCGAGCTTGGTACAAGCCTGAGTGGGAAATTCCCTACGCGGCTGAAGGCAAATTATATAATGATAAAACCACTCACTTTTCCACGGGCCATAAATCGTTACGAGACGAAGAATGGTTAGTTTTTGCTAAAACCTTAGCTTTAAAGGAGATGCCCAAGCTGGATTTAAACGGAGTTAAATACCGACTGCCGACGGCTGGAGCAAAGTTATCGCAGGGTAGTTTGTGGATAAACTCTGCATTTCCAGGACTACCATTGCAATACAAAATAGGCGATGGCAAATGGTTAGATTATCCAGATAATCATGCTGGTGTGAAAGTAGATTCGACACAAAGCATTTACGTGCGTACCACTAACCTATCGAGAACTCGGTTTGGTCGCACTACCGAAATTAATAAGAATTATAAGTGAGTTAGAAAAACGTTTTTTAAAGGGGTATATCTGTGGGATTTGTAAATAATTCGCAATCAGAATTATTCATCGGAATAGATGGCGGTGGTAGTAAATGCAAAGCTATTATCTGTGACAGTCAAGGAGCTGTTCTTGGTCGCGGTATTGGTGGACCTGCGAATCCATTTTATGGTTTTGAAAGAGCGCTTGGCTCAATCGTAGAGTCATCAGAAAATGCCATACGCAATGCCAATATGGCGAAAGAAACACTAAGCTCATTAATTGCCGGTGTTGGGCTTGCTGGCGTCAACCTGCCAGCGCTTCGAGAAAAATTAAATGAGTGGCAGCACCCATTCGGGGAAATGTACTTAACCACTGATATGGATATTGCAAATGTTGGCGCTCATGCCGGTGAAGAAGGAGCTGTGATCATAGTTGGAACAGGGTCTTGTGGTTTCATTAGTCAAAACGGATGTAAAGAAATGTTTGGAGGTCATGGTTTTCCTATTGGTGATAAAGGTAGCGGTGCTTGGTTAGGTCTTAAGGCTATTGAGCACACTTTACTTGCAATGGAAAATTTCGAACAAAAAGGTTTGTTGGCCAATGAAATTTGCAGCTATTTTGGCGTGAACAATGGTATTTCTCTTTCTGAAAAGTTAGTGGGAAAGGCCTCACAACATTATGCCAAAGTAGCGTCGCTAGTCTTTGACTGCGAAGAGCAAGGCGATAAAAAAGCAAGCCAAATAGTGAATGAGGGAGCTGATTACTTGAGTCAACTGTCACGTCGCTTGTTAAAGCATAAACCACTGAGATTATCGATGATTGGTGGACTAGCAACCTATATGCTGCCGAAATTAGATGATGATGTGAAGCAATACTTTGATGATGCAAAACAGCAACCGGAGGTCGGAGCATATCACTTCGCAATACAACAATGGTTGCATTCGAGGGGCGCGAATCAAAATGCTATCGCTTAGGCCAAAGTTTAAACACTTATTTAAAAGAATGAAATCTTAACAATGCTAAAATCTAATTTAAGAGACTCAGCTGCCAGCTTGATGCAAACGGAAGCGAAGGAAGCTCCCATTAAAATCGCTCAGCAGTTAAAACTTAACTCTGAGCTGGTAAACTTAGTGGCAGAGAAAATTCGAGAATTTAATCCTTATTCCGTGATGTTTGTCGGAAGAGGTTCATCGGACCATGCGGGTACTTTTGCTAAATATTTGATCGAGATAGAACTAGGAATTGCCACATTCTCGGCTGCGCCATCAGTGGCGACAATCTACAATAGACAGATTAATTTGTCCCAAACTTTAGTCTTAATCATTTCTCAGTCCGGACGAAGTCCAGATATAGTAGCGCAAGCGAAACGAGCGAAAGCGTCAGGAGCCATGTGTGTGGCGATATTAAACGAACAGGACTCACCATTATCTGATACTGTCGATTTTGTCATACCACTGCAAGTCGGGCCAGAGAGTTCCGTTGCTGCCACTAAGAGTTATTTAGCGACTTTGTCAGCATTGCTTCAATTGGTTGCTAGCTGGAAAAAAGATTCACAGCTACTTGAGTCTCTGGGGAGTATTCCGAGTTTATTAGATGTTGCGATAAAGTCGGAACCACAATTACTATTGGATGATTTGAATAAAGAGAAGAACTTGGTGGTTTTGGGAAGAGGTTTGGGATATGCCATCGGCAAAGAGGTTGCCCTAAAACTCAAAGAAGTCTTAGGTATTCATGCCGAATGTTTTAGCAGCGCAGAGTTTTTACATGGGCCTGTTACTTTGGTTAATCGCCGTTTTAAGGTGTTAAATATCATCGTGAAAGATGAGTCTTACTTAACTCATTGTAAACAAATAGAGGATATTAATTCTCGAGGGGCTGTAACGGTTGATCTGTTCCAGCAAATTTCCGATGTTCATCCTCGTATAGCGCCACTTATGATTTTACAAAGGTTCTATTTAGATATAGAGCGAATCGCCATCGCAAAGGGGATAAACCCAGATACACCCAAGGGTCTAAAAAAAGTGACGGAAACTATATAGCTGTTATGATGATGCTTCTACTAGCAAAAAGAGAATTCTATGAATAGTTTCAAAATAGCTGTTAGTCATTTATATGATGGTACTGCTATTCTAGCAGACAAAGTCTTGACTATTGATAATGGCGTTATCATGAAGGTTGATGATGCCGGTTCGCATGAGAATATAAGACAAGGTCTTCTAATACCGGGGTTTATAGATATTCAAGTGAACGGTGGAGGAGGTTATTTATTTAATCAACAGCCATCAGTTGATAGCATAAAAAAAATAGCTGACGCCCATGCTCAATTTGGAACAACCGGTTGGCTGCCAACGCTTGTCACCGATTCATTTGAAAGAATGCAGGCGGCGGCAGATGCTGTCGCACAATCTATCGTGATTGAGCCAAGTGTTTTAGGTATTCATTTTGAGGGACCATTTCTGTCGGTTAATAAGAAGGGGGTTCATTCAGAACAGCATATTCGAGAACTTTCTGATAAAGATATTCAATTAATGTCGCGTCAAGATCTCGGCAAAGTATTAGTGACAATCGCACCTGAAAATGTGTCGCCCACTCAAATATCTGAACTAGTCAGTGAAGGTATCATAGTATCGATAGGACACAGTGCAGCGACTTACTCTCAAACGCTTGACGCATTGCAAGCTGGCGCGACTGGGTTTACCCATTTGTACAACGCAATGTCAGGACTCTCTTCCAGAGAGCCAGGGGTTGTTGGGGCAGCACTCACAACAAAAAACACTTATTCAGGGATAATTTTGGATGGAATACATTTGCATCCAGCAGCAGCTAAGGTTGCTTTTGGTTCTGAAACCGAGTTAATGCTGGTTACCGATGCAATGCCCCCCGTTGGAACGACTGATACGGATTTTGAATTTTTTGGTCAAGCTATCAAGCGACAGGATAGTCAGTTAACGGATTCTAACGGTAGGCTAGCAGGTTCTACTCTCGATATGCTTAACGCGGTTAAGAATGCCGAGCGAATGTTAGCTATCGATTTTCATAAGGCTATCGACCTCGCGACAATTAATCCGGCTAAATTTCTAGGACTAGATCAGCGAATGGCTAAATTAGCTGAAGGATTTGAAGCTGATATGCTGTTTCTAGACGAACAACAAAACATAGTTGCAAGTTGGGTTAAGGGAAAACAAATTTTAGATTGATAAAACTAAATTACCAGTAATCGAAAAATAAAGCGCTGATTACAAAAAATCAAAGAGGCATGAAAAACTGTGAGCGATAAAAGACCAATTGAAAATAAGAGTACCGTCGTACCAATGACCATTGTCGCAATTTTATTCTTTATATTGGGATTTGCGACTTGGATAAATGGTGCTCTGATGCCTTATCTAAAGCAAATTTTACAGTTAACGCCGTTTCAAGCCTCGCTTATCTTATTTCACTTTTATATTGCAGTGACATTCACAGCTATCCCATCGTCACTACTCATTAGACGAATCGGATATAAAAATGGCATGGCCGCTGGAATGCTTACAATGATGTTAGCGGGGCTGTTGTTCATACCGGCGGCTAAAACCCAACAGTTTGGATTGTTTTTGTTTGCTCAACTTGTCATGGGTTCGGGAATTACTTTACTGCAAACTGCTGTAAACCCTTATGTTGTTAGAATCGGTCCGGAAGAGTCGGCGGCCGCCAGAATTAGCATCATGGGGATCTTGAACAAAGGAGCCGGCGTAGTTGCTCCTTTGGTATTTGCCGCGTTAATTACCAGTGGGTTTAGAGAGGTTGGCACTGAGCTCAGTCAAGCGCAAATTGATGAAATGGCCAATCGATTAATCTTTCCCTATTTAGGGATGGCAGGCTTTATCGGAGTATTAGCACTTGCAGTAAAATTGTCTCCGCTGCCAGAACTTGAAGAAGATGATGACAGCCAGCAAACCAGTCATGTACATCTGAAAAAAGTTTTGTCTCATCCACATTTAATACTGGGGGCATTCGCAATATTTTTCTATGTTGCGGTCGAAGTTATTGCGGGGGATACCATTGGTTCCTTTGCACTGTCTCTCGGGGTGAAAAACTATGCCGTAATGACTTCATATACGATGGTATGTATGGTTGTTGGTTATATTTTAGGGATATTGTTGATTCCAAGGCTTATTTCTCAGCAACGTGCGCTTACGGTATCCGCGATACTCGGAATTATTTTAACGATAGCGATTGTCACGGGGAGTAGTGAATCATTTATCCTTGCAGAAACCTTTTTGATCCCTTTAGGTGGTGCACGCCTTCCCGATACTTTATTGATGATCGCGTTACTGGGGTTTGCTAACGCCATTGTTTGGCCTGCGGTTTTTCCACTGGCTTTGTCAGGGCTTGGAAAACTAACCAGCATTGGTTCAGCATTATTAATTATGGGTATTTCTGGTGGAGCTATAGGTCCCATTGCCTGGAGTTTGACCAGTTCTATATCTGAATCAGGTGAACAAGGCGGATACCTAGTAATGCTGCCCTGTTATCTATTTATTCTTTTTTATGCAGTCAAAGGGCATACCATGAAACGATGGTAGTTAATTGTATGGACAATTATTTAGTTCAAAAAATTATCGAGCGGCTAAATAAAAACGTTAGTGCTAATCGGTATAAGAACAGCCTTATTAACATTATTCAGGCATCTGTGAATCATTAGGGATAAAAAAGGCTAAATTAGCTACAAATTCCACTAGTAATAGGAATAAAAAAAGTGTATGTTTTAGGGTAATTAATGACAGCGTTGTCATTCGGTGTAAAAAAATTCGGAGTAGTATTTTTAAAACCGTGTTGTTAGCGATTTAATTTAGGTTTAAATAAAAGTAAAAATTACTAAAATAAAAGGGGAATTAAAATGTCGGAAAATGTGTTTAGGAAGAAATTTCTGGTTAGCAGTATTGCAATCGTCTTAGGAACTTCACTTACTATGCCTGCGGTAGCTGAAGAAGCTAATGCAGCTGAAGAAGAGAACGTAGTAGTGGTGACTGGAATTAGAGGCAGCTTGAAAGAAAACATTTCTCAAAAAAGAAATGCTAATGCGATCGTGGATGTGATCACTTCACAAGATATTGGTAAGTTTCCTGACAAGAATGTTGCTGAGTCTTTATCTAGAGTCACCGGTGTCGCTATCACTCGTGATTTTGGTGAAGGTGAAAAAATTAGCGTTCGTGGTTCAGATCCCACTAAAAACAGAACTTTGTTAAATGGCCAAAACGTCGCTTCAGCTGATTGGTTTGTTCTTGACGAGCCAACTAGAAGTTTTAACTATACGTTGCTGCCATCTGAAATAGTAAATAGTTTAGAAGTCTTTAAATCTCCGACTGCAGCTATTGATGAAGGTTCTATTGGTGGTACTGTGATACTCAGAACTCGCAAGCCGCTTGATGAAGAAGCTAACACTGTCTACGGTTCAGCTGAGCTACAACACAGTGATTTGCCCGATGAAACTGATCCACAATTTAGTGGCATGTATTCATGGAAAAACGAAGCAGAAAACTTCGGAATTCTGGTGTCTTATGTAAGCCAAGAACGGAACGTTAGACGGGATGGATATGAAGTTTTGGGATGGGGTAATCGATTTAACTCGGCAAATGATCCAACAGTCCCAGCCGATCTTGACGGAGTACGTTTACCAGGAATATTAGGCAATGCTTACTTTATTCAAAATCGCGAACGTGAAACTTTCACCACGACAGTTCAGTTTGCACCAAGCCAAGCTCTCGATTTTACACTTAATTATTTGAATTCTGAGCTTGAAGCCAATAATACTAATTACAATTTGTTGCACGTTCCTAAGTGGAGTGTTATTCCGGGCTGGCGCGGCGGCGATGGCAGCATGATTAGTGATTATACAGTAGAAAATGGTGCACTAGTTGCTGCAACTTTCGCAGATCATGGAACTAACTCTACCGCCTATAATGTGATCGATCGAATAGCAAGAAGTGAAACAGAAACTATTGATTTTCAAGTCAACTATGCAACGGATAATTACGAGCTAAAAATACAAGTTGGTGATACTTCAGCGGAAGGTGGAACTTTGCGAGATCGTTTCTATGAGTACGGTGCTCGCAGCGAATATAGTTTTGATATTCGAGGAGGTGATATTGATGTAAGTCACCCTGCCGGAGGTTTTCTTCCAGGTGATGCAGCTTCATATGGTTTAGGCTGGATTCAAGGGGCTAGTAAACCTCAAACTGATGACGAAACTTACGCGCAAATTGATTTAGTTGTTCCGGTCGAGATGGGGGCATTTGAAGCATTTAAATTTGGGGTCAAATCAAGAGACCACGAAAAATCTCAGAATATGATTTTACATCGTTGGCATAATTTAAATGCTGGTTCAGATTTTGATGGTGATGGTACTGAAGAAAACGGCCTAGCCGAAATGCAGGGGCTATATCCCTGGTATGCGGACTTTGCTCTTGGCCAAACACCTTCAAATCATCAAAGTGGCTTAGGTGGATACAGTCAGGGATATCCGTTATTGGATACTGAGGCGATGAACCAGTTTGTTAATGGCCTAGCAACTAACTATTATGACAATTTGGATGCTATCTACACGATTCAAGAGGATATCCAAGCTTTTTACTGGCAGGCTGATTTCGATGGAGAGGACTTCCGAGGTAATTTAGGCGTGAGAGTCGTTGATACCGAAACAAATGTGTCGAGTTGGAGTTACACGGGAAATTGGTGGGATGATGCTAATCAGGGGTGTGATGGATTCGGAGCTGATTGTACTCGAGCCTGGTTGACCGATAGTCGTTCTGATACTGAAGTCTTACCTAGCCTTAATGCAATCTTTGATTTAGCGGATGACAGACAGTTAAGAGTTGCATTGTATCGTTCGATGTCTCGACCGGATTACTCCAAGATGGTGCCTACTACGCGATCCAACGAAGATACAGGAACAGCAATTACCGGGACGCCAGATATTGAACCTCAATTCGCGAATGCTTTCGATGTCGGTTATGAATGGTATTATGCGGATTCTTCAATGTTTGCGGTAACATATTTCTTCAAAGACATTTCGTCTTATGTGATTACTGAAGCTCAGCCATTTACTATCATCGATGAAGGTACCGGCGAGCCGATTATTGCGACGCGCAATGTATTAGCGAACGGTGAAGGAGGCATCACCCAGGGGCTTGAGTTTATTCTTCAACATGACTTTGAAAATGGCTATGGCTTTACTAGTAACTATACCTACACCGATGCTAACAATGACGGCGAAAGAGATTTCGATAACTCCGGAACTGGTTTAGTCAGAGGTGCGTCAGAACACATGATGAACCTAGCGGGTTATTTTGAAAATGATACATTTGGCGCTCGCTTAATGTATAACTATCGAAGCGAATACTACGATGGTATCAATGACTTTGGTGCTGAACAATTTAGTAAAGCATTTGGCCAACTGGACGCGAGTATTTCATGGCATGTTACTGACTACCTTGATATAAAATTCGAAGCTGTCAATTTGACAGATGAGATCATTGAAAAATATCATCAAGATGAAAATCGCTTTTCAAAAGCCTATAAGAATGGAAGACGATTTGTGCTAGGAGCTAGTGTACGTTTCTAATTTAACTATACACTATAGTTGAGTTAGCGTTAAAATCGTTTTTTCAAGTGTTAATAAAACCTCAAGTTGTTTCTTGGGGTTTTATTATTTTTGTTAAAAGCGATTTAGTTTACAAGAGAGGTTAGAGATAATGAGTTCAGTTGTATTTCTTAGTAGTCATGATCATCGAGACTTAAAGCTAATAAGCAAGCGATTCTTTCCTCATGCCAAAAATCATCATATGTGCTATTTGTTGGTGCATGAATTTCCTCAGGCCGCGCTAAATTTTCCAATTGTTTTTATAAAAGATGAAGATACAGGACAGTTCAAACCGGTCGCCATGTTTGGGTTTAAGGAAGGGGAGAATGTTTTTTATGAAGAGCCTCAATGGAATTCGACCTATATTCCCGCCAATATTAGAAGGCATCCATTTTTAATGAGTCCAAAAACTGAAAACGATCAGGATTGGTCTATTTGTATTGATAAAGACAGTGAGCATCTATCCACCATAGATGGAGAAGCATTATTTGACTCTGAAGGCAAACCAAGCCAACAATTAGAAGATGTGAAAGTGTTTCTTGCCGATTTTATTGAGAAAGATCATTTAACAACTGCTTTCACTAAGCAACTGGCAAGTTTGGATTTATTCAAGCAAAACTCGCTGGTTATAACTGAAAGTAATGGCGAGCAAGTTAAGGTAAATGGGGTCTATTCAATTGACGAAGAAAAGCTAAACGATTTATCTGACTCTGATTTTTTGATGTTAAAGAATCGAGGCTTTATTGGACCAATCTATACTCATCTGACCGCTTTGGGGCAGATGGAGAGGATAAAAATTTTAAGAAATCTAAAATAACGACTGTTTTTATCAAGTTAAAGCGTATGGAAAGGAGAAATTTTGGAACATCGAATTCAAAATATTTTGGTGGTAGGTGGAGGAACCTCTGGTTGGATTACCGCCGCTCGTTTAGCAAAAAAATTCTCTGCGGATAAAAATTCTCAAGTCAGCATATCACTGATTGAATCTCCAGAGGTTTCAGGGATCGGTGTTGGTGAAGGCACATTTCCCACCATGCGCGACACTTTACAATTTTTAGGGATTCCTGAAGCCGAATTTATCAAGTTTTGTAATGCTACGTTTAAGCAAGGTATCAAATTCGTCAATTGGGAAAACTCTCCACAGGGTGCTAGCAACAATAGCTACTACCATTTATTCAATACACCTCATAGTACTAAGGAAGTCGAGTTAGTAGATTATTGGCTTCAAGGGCTGGGTAATCGAACAATTCCGTTTTCACATAATCTTTCTGAACAGGCATTTATTTGCGATGCAGGTTTAGCACCGAAAAAAATAACCACTCCAGAATATCGCTGTATAGCCAATTATGCTTACCATTTAGATGCAAAGAAGTTCGTAGAATTCTTGAGAGATTGGAGTACGCAAAAGCTAGGGGTTAATCATCTCATTGGCCATATAGAAAAGGTCAACTTGGATGACCAAGGTTTTATCGACTCGGTGACCACCAAAGATCAGAACTCTATTTCTGCGGATTTATTTGTCGATTGTACTGGTTTTTCTTGTTTGCTATTAGGCCAAGCTTTGGAGGTTCCTTTTGTCGATAAAAGCGATGTGCTTTTTGTCGATCATGCTATTGCAATGCAAGTCCCTTATGCTAATGAGCTGCAGCCCATAGAATGCTGCACGGTATCAACCGCACATGAGGCTGGCTGGACCTGGGATATTGGTTTACAAACTAGAAGGGGAGTGGGTTATGTCTATTCAAGCGCGCACACAAGTCACGATAGAGCAGAACAAGTATTAAGACAATATGTAGGGGCTCAATCGGAAAACTTATCCGCCAACAAAATTCCAATGAAAACGGGCTACCGCGAGAAATTTTGGCATAAGAACTGTGTTGCTGTTGGATTCTCTGCTGGTTTTTTAGAGCCTCTTGAGTCGACAGCATTAGTTTTAGTGGAGGCCGCTGCGACTTTAATTAGTGAACAGTTTCCACACACTAAAGATTACCTGCCGATTATCGAAAAGAAATTTAACCAATCATTCACTTATCGGTTTGAACGTATCATAGAATTTGTAAAGCTTCACTATTGTATTTCTAAACGAGAGGATAACGCCTTTTGGATTGACAATCGTAAACAGTCTTCGATCCCAGAGCGCTTGCTAGACAATCTAGAGTTTTGGAAGTATAAAGCACCATCAGCGTTCGATTTCCCCAGTATTTTTGAAATATTCACTTTAGATAGTTACCAGTGGATTCTTTATGGAATGAATTATCATACTGACTTATCTTTGAGTGGTTCTCAATACAATGATTCAAAACAGGCGAACAAAGAATTTAATAAAGTAAAAGGTCTATCGTCTGCTCTAGTTAATCAACTTCCACCACATCGAGAACTTATAAATAAGATTTTGGAGTTTGGTCTAGCGAAAGTATGAGCGCATTAAAGAGAGTTTGGTATGATTAAACTGCTTGACTCGTTTCTTTAGAAAATATCCTCAAACTTGCAGCAAACTCAAATAATCTTGATGCACTGATGTCATCATTATCAAAAACCACCGGGAGCCTTATCTGCTTTCTTAACGCTGATGTTCTTTCCAAAGAAATGTAGCTCGCTCTTAATTGGTTGTTTAGTTTGTCTGTTAATAGTTTATTCGGTTGTAAACCAATGACCGACCTGTATTCAAATTGGCAAGCTTTTTCTAATACAGAAATGACATCGGAATAACTAACACTTTTTACTAAGTCAAAGTTTAACAAGACCAATGAGTGTGATTTGAATCCGCACTGAACGGCGCGACCGCTCAATGCACTTGCAAGTGTTGGGAAAACGGCTTTTAGTTCTGCGAGCTCAAGTAAGTTTTTGGGGAGTGATAAATCAGCCCCGGTGCTACGTGTAAATATCTCCATCTGATTTTGGTCAAGCCAAGGCTGATTAGAGTAAGATTTTTGCAAGTGTTCTATATGGCAATGCTCAACTTCAAAGTTTTTAGTAATGCTAGCAATTATCGGGGCTATGGCTTGAGTGAGTCCGCTCGCTTGTTCAATAACAGAATTTTTGGCGGTAAATGTTTCTCCGTTCACGCCATTGACCCACATTCGGTTTGAGGGATAGGCATTGCTAGCGTTCAATACCTGTTTCGCACCATAGTCCAAATGTTGTTGACAGGTTGCAAATTGATTCGAACTATCGCTGGATTCGACGACTAGATCGACGTCGAGCTCTTTCCAAGGAAGTTTAGATTCATTCAAAACTGAGAAATAGCGTGTGACATGATTATTAATTCGTATTTGTTGGTTGGTGCAAGAAATTTGGTAAGCGCGGCTCGTTTGAAGTTTTGGGTTAAAACGTAATTCATGTAAGCATGCAAACGACGGTTCTAACTCGTTGATTGCGACAACTTCAAAGTGCTGAGATAGCTGGCTAGAATAAATATGATGTAAGAGCATTTGGCCTGCTTCACCAAAACCATTTAAAGCAACTCTGAATTTCATGAACTTTCCTCTAGCTATTAGCCCGGTTAGCTTGAATGATAAAAATAACCTAAAAATGACAGCGCTGTCAATTCGAAATGTTAAATTGTAGATGATATTGTTGGCAACACTGTTAAAATGATAACTTAAACGTATTAGATGAGGTGTTAAACGCGATGAGCGCGACCATCAACGATGTTGCAAAGCATGCTGGCGTTTCGATGAAAACCGTATCTCGTGTGATTAACAACGAGCCCGCGGTCAGAAAAGCAACCTATGATAAGGTGCAAGCCTCGGTAAAGGCACTTAATTATAAACCTAATAATTCTGCTAGAAGTTTAGCGGGAACCCGCTCTTATACCATTGGATTCATATACGATAATCCCAATGCCTATTATGTGATTGATATGCAAAACGGTATTTTATCGCAATGCAAAGAAAACAATTTTGAACTACTAATTCACCCCTGTGACCACCAGTCTTCTAATTTCGATCAGGAGTTGATTAATTTAATTGATCATTCAAGAATAGCAGGGGTGGTATTGACCCCCCCATTTTCAGAGATGCCAAGCGTTTCTAAACTGCTAAAAAAGCTAAAGTTGCCTTATGTTCAGATAATTTCAGGAAGAGATTCGGGGGTTGGTAGTAATGACTCCAGCATATTAGTCAATGATTTCCAAGCGGCGTATAGCATCACTCAGCATTTGATCGAGCTAGGACATCAAAATATTGGATTCTTATGTGGGGGAGAGGAACATTTATCGAGTATTGAGCGGTTAGAAGGTTATCAATCAGCGCTCAAGGACGGCAATTTAAAACTTAGAAAAAGGCTGATTGTCCCTGGAGAGTATAGTTTTAACTCTGGCGTTGAGGGGGCAAAAAAGTTGCTTTCGAAAAAAGAGAAGCCAACAGCTATTTTTGCTAGCAACGACGAAATTGCGGCTGGGGCTTTATTTGCTGCTCGTTTGATGGGGATCGCGATTCCAGAAGAACTGGCAATTGTAGGTTTTGAGAATAGCCCTTTTTCGAGACAAACTTGGCCAAAGTTAACGACTGCTCACCAACCCAATGATATTATTGCACAGCAAGCTGCTAACCTACTGATCGCTAAAATACAGGGGCGCTCGAAAGAATATATTGAGCAACATGGCTTGCTTAAGAGCTTTAGCCCAGAGTTGATTATTCGTGAATCTACCCAATCCGCGGTATAGCTGAATGGCGTTTTTTCAACCGATGCAGCTGTGGCTAAAAAATAATTAAACAAAATAAACATTTTTTTGAACTTTCCGAAATAGGCCTAGTCTGAGTGTATAAGTAGACAGTTTGCCCCCTCGGTTGTTAGTTAGGCACTCGGAAATGGTGTGAGTTACCCCTTTAATAACTCGACACAAGAGTATTCCGAAATTACTTAAGCCACCTATTTGGTGGCTTTTTTTTGCCCTTAATCAAAATGCACCCCATTTCCTCAAGTTTGTTCGGTTGCTAAGCCTATCTAAATATTCTATTCTCATTCTTATATCCCTATATTCAACTAGGCCTATGAAATGGAAACCAAGCCAATTGAAACACTAACAGTGATGTTTGCAGATGTTGCGGGAAGCACCAAGCTGTATGAACAGCTTGGTGATGTAATCGCCAATAGCATAATTTCTGAAGTGATTCAGCTAATGCAAAATGCAACTAAATTGCACAATGGTATTGTCGTCAAAACCATCGGTGATGAAGTTATGTGTCGGTTTAGCAGCGCAAATGATTGCGCTAAGGCCGCCGTACTTATTCAAGAAAAGCTCCAATTAGGGATGGTTCAGGGGCAGTTTGTCGCAGTCCGTATCGGATTTCACAGCGGACCCGCAATTATCCAAGAAGATGGGGATATCTTTGGAGATACTGTTAATACAGCCGCTAGAATGGCTGGTATCGCCAAAGGGCGTCAAATAATAGTAACCAATGAAACCGCACAATCTTTACAAGATGCACTTCTTGAAAAGGTAAGAGACTTCGATCGCGTCCACGTTAAGGGAAAAGCCGATGCTATCTTGATCAGCGAGTTGGTCTGGGAAAACGCTGGTGTCACACAGATGGTCTCGTTTGATAATTTGGTTTCGCAGCTAAAACAGTCACTCGTATTAAGTTGCGGAGACACCAAACTGTCCACAGACACCGAAAGTCATGATATTCAGCTAGGACGTAGCGATAATTGTGACTTTATAGTCGATGCCGAATTAGCCTCAAGGTTCCATGCCAAAATAGGCGTTAAGCGTGGGCATTTTGTGCTTACAGACCAAAGCACCAACGGTACCTACATTCGCTCAGAAGAAGGCTCTGTCAGTTTCTTACGTAGGGACGAAGTCAATCTCGAAGGCAAGGGGGCTATCAGCTTGGGAGCTCAAATAACCGAAGATACCCCTTGGTTGATAAATTTTAGCGTGTCTAACAATTAAGTCAGCTTAACTTCAAAAGCATCATAATATTAAAAAGGATTAAAAAACCATTCTTTTAATACCTGTAGCAGCCAATATTTTTGCAGCAAGCTCTTCCACCGAGCGTGAGGTTGTATTTAGGTAACTTATTTTAAGTCTGCGATACATCGACTCGACTTCTCTAACCTCAAACTGGCACTGTTTTAACGAGGCATATTTTGAATTGGCCTTTCGTTCTGTTCTGATGTCGTGCAGTCGGTGAGGGTTAATAGTGAGACCAAATATCTTATCTTTGTGCTTCTTGAGCGGCGCGGGTAGTGCCAAGTTATCCATATCATCTTCGGTAAAGGGGTAGTTTGCAGCCTTAATGCCAAACTGCATTGCCATATAGAGGGAAGTCGGAGTTTTTCCGCAGCGTGAGACACCTACAAGAATGACATCGGCCTTATCGTAGTGGCGCATCGTGATGCCGTCGTCATTATTGAGAGCAAAGTTAACTGCTTCGATCCGCGCATCATAAGCTTCTGAATTACTTAATGAATGAGTTTTACCGACCCTAAAACCCGATGACTGTTTCAGCTCTTGCTCTAGCGGTCCAATAAAAGTATGAAAAAAGTCCAGAACCAAGGCTCCACTGCTTTGCACAACTTGGCGGATTTCCGGTAGCACGATAGTGTCGAATACAATCGGTTTTTGTCCGGTTTCTTGTTCTGCCTGGGCTAAAGTATCACAGACTTTCTGAGCCTTCGCGATACTATCAATGAAGGGGAGTGTCGTTTGCTCAAATTGTGACTCATCAAACTGAGAAAGCAATGACTGGCCAAACATTTCGGCGGTAATACCGGTTCTATCTGAAACAAAGAAGACTTTGCGTTTCATATTTTCTCACCTTGAAGTAAAATGACTCTATAATTAACCAATTAATATCTTTTGATTTAATCACGCTAAGCAAACTCAATCAACCAAATGACCTTTTGACCCGATACGAATTGTTGGCGAGGGGCAATATTTGAGCTTTATTAGCAAAACTTCGGAGTGAAAACTGTGCAAGATAATGTTCTTTGGTATGACGGTTTAGGGATGAATGATGTCGACAGAGTCGGCGGAAAGAATGCATCTTTAGGTGAAATGATCAGCAATCTGAGCAATATGGGAGTCAGTGTTCCCAATGGCTTTGCAACCACTGCCGATGCTTTCCGTACATTTATGGCACAAAGCGGTTTACATGACAAAATCCAAGCGGAGCTCAATTCTCTTGACGTTGAAGACGTTGATGCTTTGGCGGTAACCGGTAAGAAAATTAGACAATGGGTTATCGATACACCATTTCAGGCCGATTTAGAAGACTCTATTTACAAGGCTTACTTGCAATTAAAAGGGGATGCTAACGATGAGTTTGCAGTTGCTGTTCGCTCATCCGCAACCGCAGAAGATTTGCCCGACGCATCATTTGCAGGACAGCAAGAGACATTCTTAAACGTCCGAGGTTGGGAAAACGTCAAATTAGCTTTAAAAGAAGTTTTCGCGTCTTTATTCAATGACCGAGCAATCTCTTATCGTGTTCACCAAGGATTCGAACACAGCGAAGTAGCGCTTTCTGCGGGTATACAAAAAATGATTCGAAGTGACATCGCATCCAGCGGTGTAATGTTCACTATGGATACCGAATCCGGTTTCCCTGATGTGGTTTTTATAACTGGTGCCTATGGACTTGGTGAGACTGTAGTGCAAGGCGCAGTTAATCCAGATGAATTTTACGTGCATAAACCCACTTTAAAAGCAGGAAAACACGCCATAGTGCGTAAGAATATCGGCGGTAAAGCGATTAAGATGATATATACCGATGATACCGGCCACGGAAAATCGGTTGAAACGGTGGAAGTTGATATGCAGCAAAGAAAACAATACTGCATTACCAATGAAGAAGTGCAGGAGCTTGCAAAACAGGCAATGATCATCGAAGAGCATTATCAGCGACCAATGGATATCGAGTGGGCAAAAGACGGTGCTGATGGGAAACTCTATATTGTTCAAGCGAGACCAGAAACCGTAAGAAGTCGCGATGACGGACGAGTGATAGAGCGATATGTGTTAGAGAAAACTTCAGAAGTGATAGCAACCGGTCGCGCTATTGGTCAAAAAATCGGTAAAGGTGCTGCCCGTTTAATCAATGACTTATCCGAAATGTCTAAAGTACAACAAGGCGATGTGCTGGTTACCGACATGACAGACCCCGACTGGGAGCCTATCATGAAACGGGCTTCAGCGATTGTGACCAATCGCGGTGGTAGAACCTGTCATGCAGCAATCATAGCGAGAGAGCTTGGTATTCCTGCTGTAGTCGGCTGCGGAAATGCAACCGACCTGATTAAACCGGATCAAGAAGTGACGGTCTCTTGTTCAGAAGGCGACACTGGTAATATTTATGCGGGTCTCTTAGATTACGAAGTTAATGAAAGCGAAATCAGTAATATGCCTGAGCTTCCATTCAAAATTATGATGAATGTTGGAAATCCAGACAGAGCATTTGATTTTGCGCGACTTCCTCACTATGGGATCGGATTAGCTCGACTAGAGTTCATCATCAACCGAATGATTGGAGTTCACCCAAGAGCTTTATTAGAGTTTGACTCATTGGATGATGATGACCTTAAAATGACTATCGACGAGCAAATGGCAGGCTATGAGAGTCCGGTGTCTTTCTACGTGGATAAATTGGTGGAAGGTATCTCGACTTTGGCATCAGCATTCTCACCTGAGAAAGTCATTGTTCGCATGTCAGATTTTAAGTCTAACGAGTATGCCAATTTAATTGGTGGTCATTTATACGAGCCAGAAGAAGAGAATCCGATGCTCGGTTTCCGTGGCGCTTCACGTTATATTTCAGAAGAGTTTGAGCAGTGTTTTGAACTAGAATGCCGAGCCATTAAGCGTGTTCGTGAAGAAATGGGGTTAGTTAATGTTGAAATAATGATCCCGTTTGTGAGAACTTTAGAAGAAGCTGAACAAGTCATTGCACTTCTCAAGAAAAACGGTTTGGAAAGAGGAGTCAACGGCCTTAGAGTTATTATGATGTGCGAATTACCGTCAAATGCCTTGTTAGCCGACGAGTTTTTAGAGTTTTTCGACGGCTTCTCCATCGGTTCTAATGATCTTACTCAATTAACCTTGGGTCTAGATAGAGATTCTGGGATTATTGCCCATCTATTTGATGAACGGAATCCAGCGATTAAGAAACTGCTCAGCATGGCAATACAAGCATGTCGTAAAGCGAACAAATATGTCGGAATTTGTGGTCAAGGGCCTTCTGATCATCCCGATCTCGCTAAGTGGTTAATGCAAGAAGGAATCGACAGTGTCTCGTTGAATCCTGATAGTGTATTAGAAACGTGGTTATTCTTAGCTGACAAAGATCAGTAGCTGATTCCAGCTCATTCTCTCAATTAAAATAGAAAACGCCTTGTTGGGGGAGCCCAACAAGGCGTTTTTGTTTTGTAGCTTGGAGCGGCTAGTCGACGCTAATATAAACTCGTCGGTTAAGCGCTCGACCACTGGCATTTCGGTTGGTAGCTACTGGTTTACGCTCACCGTGAGGAAGTGTTTTAAATCGGTTTTCGTCCGTTCCAGGCAGGGTGAGCATTTCTTTAACCGACGCAATGCGACGTTCGCTTAATTTGTGATTATAGAATCTAGAACCTTTACTATCAGTATGCCCACTGATAAAAACGACTTCTATATCGGGATGATGTTTAATATAGGCTGCTAGGGCTTGCAATTTAGCTTGGTAATTTGGTTTTATTTTATGTTTTGCAAAATCAAAACGAAGTGTCATTTCTTTTAGCTCATCAAGATTATAGGGAACTAAGCTACTTAAGCAGTCTAAAAACTGGTCATAAGGTTGGGTAAAACCAACGGCTGACAATGACACAGCTACTTGATCTTGAATAGATTCAAAATCTTGATACCGAAACATTGGGAAGCGTCCGACCTCTAATTCGTTAAGTAATTTCCAGCTTGCAATTCCGCTGGCATTAAAAATTGATTGACCTACTTTAATTGGCAATTCACCGAGCTGCTTCGCCGATCTGTTAGGGAACCAACTAGGGCTGATTGACTGTACCGACGCTACCTTAACACTCGGTATAGCTTGTCGTTTATAGCTTAATTTGAAGTTTAGTAGTTGACCTTTTCCGGCTACTTTCGAGAAGCTGGCGGTACCATAGTAAGGTACCTTATGAGTTAATTGGCAGTTGAGTGGATTGCCAGCAAACTGCCAGGTGGACTCTGAAATGTCGGCTTCAAATGTTTTGTAAGCAGCAATGGCTGAGCCGCTTAATAATAAGCTCGATAATACAAAGCCGAATAAAATAAATTGTTTTGGATTATGCATCGCCAAGCATCCTTTCGATTCTAGGTTTGTGACGGATAGAACTTATTAAGTTATCGGCCTCAAATAGGGCGACTTAAATCTACGGTCTTGATTTCTTCACTTTTTTACATTGAGAATTGTACTGGCGGAGAGAGGGGGCTTTATTATCCTCAGTCAGCTCTTACTTTTAATAGGGACTAAGTGTAGAATCCTGCACTATTGATTTTATTTTGGGTCACACTAAAGCTATGAGTATGATGAAGCGACGTTTTCGAGGGTTTTTTCCCGTCATTGTGGATGTCGAAACTGGTGGTTTTAACCCAAAGACCGATGCCTTACTGGAAGCCGCAGCAGTCACCTTAAAATTTGATGAATTTGGAAACTTAAGTTTAGCCAATGAATACCATTTTAATATTAATCCTTTTGAAGGCGCTAACCTTGAACAGGCTGCTCTGGAGTTTACCGGAATAGACCCAACAAATCCGTTGCGTTTCGCGGTCGATGAGTCGGAAGCACTAAAATCGATGTTTGCGGATATTCGTAGTGAACAAAAACAAGCTGAGTGTCAACGTTCTGTACTCGTTGGGCATAACGCCGCATTTGATGTTTCTTTCATTTTGGCTGCTGCCGAGCGAATCAATGCGAAAAGAAACCCATTTCATCCGTTTACTAGTTTTGACACTGCAACTCTTTCAGGTTTGGCTCTAGGCCAAACGGTGCTAGCTAAGGCGTGCGAACTGGCTGGAATAAAATTTGATGCAAATGAAGCGCATTCAGCCCTTTACGATGCAAAGAAAACAGCAGAGCTTTTTTGTTATATCGTCAATCGATGGAAGAAGCTCGGTGGTTGGCCGCTAGGGGATTAAGGTAGTTTTCCTTAAAGCTGAGAAGAGTAAAATGTCGAAACTAATCTTTTCGACATTTTAGCTTCCGATGTTTCGAACAATAAGTGGTTAATAGCTGGGCGATTTAATTGTTAAGCTGATACTGGTTGCCCATAATGTGAAACTATTTTTCGGTCACCTTTTGCATCATAAATATTATTGTCCGGATCGAACCCCTTAATAAGATTAAAAGTTCGCTTGGTGGACTTTGTTAACAATTCAATCAGTTGCGCGTTAACTTCATTCAAATGGTAACATTGACCAACCAACTCCATTAGGTTTTGCCAACTATCTTGTAGTTCTGGGGTATTTACACAAAATTGTTTTACTTGAGCGAGTTTCGGTTGAGCAATACTTCCACGATCAATGATTGCGGGGATCTGATCCAAGTTTATTTTTGCGACTAACTCGTTTTTTTGCTGAACTAGCTTTTCGAGCTGATCAAAGTCTCGGTTTTCTAATGCATTCTTTTCTTGTGTAACTAGCGAGTGTAGTTCTTGATATTGAGTATTCCATTGGTTAATCAATGTTTGGTAGACTTGAATTTCTTTCATGATAATTCCTTGTTCTCAGCTTGCATGGTCAGGTTGCGTGAGCAAAATTTAGCCAATCAGTACCCGTAATAACTCGATTCAAAATCGAGCATTTTATTGGCTACTTGCTCGTATTTTATTTGGTAGTCGCCCTTGGTCAGCTTATCTTTGACTGGAGAAACTCGATCGGGATCCATTGCGGGTTCTGCTTTCATTTGGGCTATTAGATGGTTAATCTTGTTGGCCTGGCCCGTAATTTCCACTGAATCGTTGTCAGAGGAGTCGCTAGTTGAGTTGACCCCAGCGCTCGACTTTTTCTTAGATTTTTCAGTCTTCCCTAGCATCGTTTTAGTTTGACCGGGGACTAAGTTTCTAACGTCTAAAACCATTTAATCGAATCCTATGTTTAAATCTTGGTTAAAGTGTTACTTCTAATCTATCTCGACTCACTACTTTTGCGGTAAAAGAGCGTTTAGATTGCTTGTTACGCACTAGCGTCGTTTCGCCAATTCCTGCATCCGCAAGCGCCACAGCTTCCATATTGATACTAAAAAACTCACTCTTCGCAGTAATTTGTACGTTGTCGCCTCGACAAACCATGCAAACACTGTCTTCAAAAATTAAGCGGCCCTTGTTAATATTTCGCTTGGTAGTGCTTCCAACAACCAAATCACTAGCCAGAATCGGTTGTTTTCTCAATACCGCAATATTAACACTTTTTCGTTCTATATCATTTTCAGTAATGGTTGTTCTTCGAGGTATTGAGCGAGCTGCAACAATTACCTCAGAGTATTCTGCAATTTCAGCTGTGATAAAAATTTTCCATGCGACCGGAAATTTACAACTCACAGAGACAGTTACCTTTCCTTTTACTTTTGAGCCTCTTGAGAGCTCTGTTAGCAATTCGTTTGAGCACTTTCTTAGCTTTAATCGAGGGTCTATTTGATTAACTTTCACCTCTATATTGGGGTTATCGGCAGCATATGTCATTTTCTCGAGGAAAATCTTTGCCGTTTCTCTAATTTCATCAGATGTATGAAAGGCAGCCGTATCAGCTTTTGCACTAAATACTAGTGCCCCTGCAGTTACTAATAAGGCTAGTGAGGCCTTGAAACTCAAGAAACTAAGTAAACTTCGTTGATAAGCGATTTGTAAACTAAAATTTCTCATCTTTATCCTACAGTTCTTGCTATTTTTACTATACTAATAAGCAGAAGCAAGTAACTAAATCGAAAACTGTATCGAGATAGTTCATTAAAATTGAATCGTCAATGCAGTTTGCACTGCTAATTACTGCGAAATTATTGACGAATATGACAATACTAAGCAGTTATTATGCCAACACACATGAGTTGGCCTTTAAATTTAATGAGGAATAACAATGTCCAGTATTCTTGACTCAGTAAATCAGCGAACGCAAATGGTTGGACAAAACCGTTTGGAATTGTTGATGTTTAGTCTCGCTGGTAAGCAACTTTACGGAATTAATGTATTTAAGGTGAGAGAGGTCATTCAGTGCCCGCCGCTTACCACGATGCCAGGCTGTCATCATGTTGTAAGAGGTGTGGCGCAAATACGAGGAAAGGCTATCTCCGTGATTGATCTTAGTATGGCTGTTGGTGGGCCTTCACTTGGCAATACTGAAAACTGTTTCGTGATCATCGCGGAATACAATCGAAAAGTGCAGGGGTTTTTAGTCAAAGCGGTGGAAAGAATCGTTAATATGAATTGGAGTGACATCCACCCACCACCCAGTGGTTCAGGTAAAAGCCACTATCTAACAGCTGTCACTAATATTGAAGATCAGTTAGTAGAAATAATTGATGTTGAGAAAATTCTCTCGGAAATCACCCCTAACAATGCAACGGTTAGCCAAGAGATTGTTGATGAAACTGCGGGCAATGCTCCTCAAGATAGAGTGGTTCTAATTGCGGATGATTCGTCTGTTGCGCGAAATCAAATAAAACGTACTGTTGAACAGATAGGCTACAAAACTAAAATATTTAAAGATGGTCGAGAATGCTATGAATACCTTGATGGTTTAGTAGCAGAAGGTCAGGCCGTTGATTCTGAGGTGTTAATGCTGATTTCTGACATTGAAATGCCTGAGATGGACGGCTATACCTTAACTGCCGAAATTAGAAATAACGAAAAACTATCCCACATGTGGGTGCTCTTACATACATCGTTGAGTGGTGTTTTCAATGAAGCTATGGTACAAAAAGTAGGGGCGAATGATTTTATTCCTAAATTTAATCCCGATGAATTAGCAAAAGCCGTGCAGCGCAGAATGGAGCTGGAAGATTAGGCCGGCGAATAATATTAACAATATAGCTATTTAATTTGGCTCTCACTGATCCGAGAGCTGGACTCAATTAAAAATTAATAATCGGAAAGATCTTAATCAATGGAAATATCTGCTGCTGAGTACAGTCAGTTTCGCAAAATTCTCGAAAGCAAGAGCGGTATTCTTCTAGGTGAGAATAAACAATACTTAGTTGTAAGTCGGCTTTCTAATTTCATTAAAGAAAACGATCTTAGCTCGCTTTCTGAGCTGCTAGCTAAAATCGAGCGGCCCTCGGGCTCTTCTCTGCTGCAACAAGTCGTTGATCAAATGACGACCAATGAAACGCTTTGGTTTCGAGACCTTTATCCTTTCGAGTATATGAAGCGCGAAATTATTCCTTCCTTAAAGAAAAAAAGCTCCGCGAGAATTTGGTGTGCTGCTTGCTCTAGTGGTCAAGAACCATACTCTCTGGCGATGCTATTGCACGAAAGCATGAGCAATAAATCGATTGAAATTATTGCATCGGACTTGTCGACACGCGTTCTAGAAAAGGCCAAAAGAGGCATCTATCAAGCGATAGAACTTAAGCGCGGCATGCCAGACGATAAACTAAAGCGTTATTTTACACCACTCGAAGATTCTAGTTGGCAAGTAAAGCAGGATGTTAAAAACTGCGTAAAGTACCATCCTGCTAACTTACTTAATCTGCCGTATACTTTAGGTAAGTTTGATGTAATATTTTGCAGAAATGTACTGATTTACTTTTCACAAGAAAACAAAACCAAGGTACTGAACGCGATGATCAAAAGCCTAAAACCTGGTGGTTTTCTATTCTTAGGCGCCTCAGAATCACTCACTAGAGATTGTGACCCTTTAGAGATGGTCCGGTGTAATCCTGGCTTGGTTTATCGCAAACCAGAGTCATAAATCTTTCTAAATTAGTGGGCTGAGCTTGCGTCACCAAGCCTGTCCTCTACATATTTTTGGGCTAAATCTGCCCGTTTAAAATCTTAAGAATTGCCGCTTTTTGCGGAACAGCCTTGCCGCACATTTTAGGCGGCAGGTGCGCCCAAATACCTCAAGTACTTGATTATTTGATTTGATTGTACAGTTTTCAAGTGTTTACAACGATCTCCAATCATTATTCCTTCGCACAAATATTCTGGCACATCCTTTGCAGAATACTCATTAATCGTAAACTGGCGTTAGTTAGCGAGAGCACCATCTAACTGAGTTAAGTTGGATGGAGACAAAGCTAGCCAATCATTAAAACAGAGGGTAGAAAGGTTCGATGGCGATAAGTTTTGAAAAGGCATTTGGAGTCCATGAAACCGCACTAAATTTAAAGGCGAAGCGGGCGGAAGTCATTGCAAATAACTTAGCCAATGCTGATACGCCGAATTTCAAATCACGTGATATAGATTTTAAAAAGGCTTTTGAGCTCGCGAATAGTCAGCGTGCTTCCAAATTAATTAGGACTCACGAATCTCATATCGATAGTCGCATTGGAACCGAAATCCCTGGGCTCTCTTATCGAATTCCACTCCAGCCAGATACCGGTGATGGCAATACCGTTGAAGCGCAAATTGAACAAACTAAATTCGCTGAAAATGCCATGCAGTATCAAACCAGTTTAACTTTTTTGAATAGCCGAATAAAAGGCCTTATCAGTGCCTTAAAGGGCGAATAGGACAAACCTATGAGTTTATACAATATTTTCGAAATTAGTGGTTCCGCTATGTCGGCGCAGACCGTTCGCTTAAATACTACGGCAAGTAATATAGCGAATGCAGATAGTGTTGCCAGTAGTGACGGAGAAGTTTACAAAGCGCGCCATCCGGTATTCAGCACAATAATGAATCAACTTGGTAACGCTCAGTCTGGTGGAGTAAGAGTTGCAGGCATTGTTGAGAGCCAAGCAGAGGCTATTGCTCGATATCAACCTGAAAACCCAATGGCCGATGATGAAGGTTACGTTTACGCACCCAACATCAGTTTGGTTGAGGAAATGGCTAATATGATCTCCGCGTCTCGTTCCTATCAGTCAAATGTTCAAGTAGCCAATATGACTAAGAGTTTATTAACTAAGACCCTGACATTGGGTCAATAACTAACAAATAAATTTAAGATAAATTACTGAGAAGAAACTATGTCTATTATTTCAAACCCTACAGAAAATATCTTTACCGATATTGGGATTAATCCACCTCGGAATGAAGACACATCTGCGACCAAAGAATTGGGGCAGGCAGATTTTTTGATGTTGTTAACCACGCAGTTAGCAAATCAAGATCCGCTATCACCGACTGATAGTAAAGAGTTTATTAGTCAGATGTCTCAATTCTCAAGTGTTGATAGTCTTCAAACTTTGGTCAATAAATTCGACGACTTATCGACATCGTTAACTTCAAATCAAGCATTACAAGCATCATCTCTGGTTGGACGACAAGTGTTAATACCATCAGCTGTTGGCTATGTTCCAAATGAAACAGGAATGTCAGGACAAATTAATGTTCCTAGTCACACCAACAATTTACGTTTTGAAATTAGAGATGCAGCTGGACAACTTGTAAGACGGATTGACGTTGGCGATCGAGACGCAGGCGATATTGAATTTTATTGGGATGGTAATAATGAAGCGGGCGAATTTGTAGGTGAAGGCCAATACGAGATAGCCGCATTTGGTTCCATTAACGGTACAACGGAACAACTTCCAACATCGATTAGAGCGCAAGTGCAAAGTGTTAATTTGGGTGGCGCTGGTGGCGGAATCTTTTTGAATCTTACAGGGTTAGGGCAAATCAATTTCAACGATGTGAAAGCCGTTGGATAGAAAAGTTTTTTAAATAGGAGAGTAGTTATGTCTTTTAATACAGCACTAAGTGGTTTGAATGCTGCGCAAGCGGAACTCAATGTAACTAGTAACAATATCGCAAACGTCGGGACCACTGGCTTTAAAGGTTCACGGGCAGAATTTGCGGATATTTTTGCAACATCTTCATTTGGTAGTTCTGGTACCGCTATCGGTAATGGAACCTTATTAGCCAACGTTGCGCAACAGTTCGGCCAAGGTAATTTAGAATTTACTGCTAACACTTTGGATCTGGCTGTATCGGGAGAAGGTTTTTTTATTCTTTCGCCCAGTGAAACTAACGCCAATAACTTGTTCACTAGAAATGGTGAGTTTGGGGTAGATAACAATGGGTTTGTGGTTAATAACGCCGGTGCTCGTTTACAAGTATTTCCGGTGAATACTGATGGCACTGTCACTGCGACTAGTATTTCAAGTACCATCCCATTACAGCTACCGCAAACCGCTGGTGTTCCAACTACTACCAGTTTGGTAGACATTGGTGTTAATCTTCCGGCAAACGCAGCAGTTTTAGACCCAAATTTATTCGACCCGCTGCAAGCTTCTACATTTACTCAATCAACCTCTTTGACTGTCTTTGATTCTCTTGGTGAAAGTCATGTAGTAACAGCTTACTACGTTAAAACCGGCGCTAATACCTGGGGAACTTATTACAACACCACTGATGATGCTGGTGCCACATTGGCATTAGACATTGCTGGTGGTACTGCTGGAGCTGGCGGGCAACTATACAATTCAATGACCTTTACCAACGCCGGTGTCTTCCAAGCCAGCGTTCCAGATCCGATAACCACTACAGCAATTGATTTTGGTAATGGTTCGAATGCGGCTGGAACTCTAACTTTTAACTATGCCGGTAACGGTACCACACAGTTTTCTTCTCCATTTACGGTTAATGTTCTAGAACAAAATGGTTTTCCAATAGGTCGACTGACTGGTGTAGAAATTTCTGATACCGGAGTTGTGAGAGCAAACTTTAGTAATGGTCAGTCTACAGCTCTAGGAAAAATAGCTTTGGCAAGATTTCAAAACGCTCAAGGGTTAGCACAAAAAGGTAATAACTCTTGGGAAGATACCACTGACTCTGGAACACCTTTAGTGGGTGAGGCTGTGACTTCTAGTTTTGGCCAAATTCGATCTGGCGCGATAGAAGTTTCCAATGTCGATCTTACTGCGGAATTAGTTAATTTAATTTCGGCTCAACGAAATTTCCAAGCCAATGCTAAGTCGATTGAAACTAATAATACGATCACTCAGGCGATCATAAACATTCGGTAGTAGCGGATTTCGTTAACACGTTTAATTGAGTAGCAGATGGATAAATTACTTTACATATCGATGACTGGGGCACGCGAGGCCGGTTATGCACAAGCGAAAACGGCTAATAATTTAGCAAACGCTTCTACGACTGCATTTAAAGCCGACTTTGCTCAGTTTCGCTCTATGCCAGTTTATGGAGAAGGTGCGGCTAGCCGAGTATTCGCAATGACCGAAAGACCTGGTTATCGCTTAAGTGGTGGTGGTGCTATTTCTACCGGCCGTGATCTTGATATTGCCATTCAAGGACAAGGTTGGATGGTAACTCAAAATGATCAAGGTGAAGAGCTACTGACCCGTCGAGGTGATTTGAAAATTGATGCTAATGGCACTCTGACCGATGGTGTTGGCAAAGTGATTATGGGAGATGGTGGACCGATCGCCATTCCACCATTTGAAAAACTTGATATAGCTGGCGATGGCACGATTACGATTAGACCAGTAGGAGCACAACCAAATGAGACGGCAATAGTCGACCGAATTCGTTTGGTTAATCCAGATCCACAAAGCTTGTACAAAACCGAAGAAGGACTATTCAAAAGCCAAGAAACGGACGTTTTTGATAATGATATTTCGGTCACCTTACAAACAGGCACACTCGAAGGGAGTAATGTCAGCGTGGTCGAAGAATTGAGCAATATGATTGAGCTTTCTAGACAATACGAAGTTCAGGTCAAAATGATGGCATCCGTAGAAGAACGAGGGGCAGCCCTCGATAGATTGCTTCAACCGTAGCCACTTAGAAATTTTTAGAAATACAATTTGAGGTAGTAAACATGCATCCAGCATTATGGGTATCTAAGACAGGTCTAGAGGCACAAACCACTAATTTGGCGGTTATTTCTAATAATCTAGCCAATGCAGGAACTCACGGCTTTAAGCGAGACCGCGTAATTTTCGAGGATTTGTTTTATCAAAATTTTCGACAAGCTGGAGCACAATCTTCACAAGATACAAAATTACCTTCTGGCCTACAGGTTGGAACTGGCGCAAAAGTCGTAGCCACTCAAAAACAGCATACTCAGGGGAGTTTTCAGACATCTAACTCGCCTTTAGATATGGCGATAAAGGGCAATGGTTTTTTCCAAATTCAACTCCCTGACGGTTCTATTGGCTACACTCGTGCCGGTAATTTTGGTACAGATGAAAATGGCCAAATCGTCACTTCAGGTAGCGGCTTTGTGTTAGATCCCGGCATTACCATTCCACCCAATACAACCAGTTTCGATGTGGGTCTTGATGGGACCGTTACAGTTCAGGAGCAAGGCGCTGCTGCACCAACAACGATTGCTAACATTACTTTAGCAACATTTATTAATCCGGCAGGACTACAATCTGCTGGCGGCAATATCTTTTTAGAAACAGGTAGCAGCGGGACACCAGTAATAGGAACACCAGGGCTAGATGGCGTGGGTGAATTATTGGGTGGTCAACTTGAAACATCCAATGTTTCAAGCGTTGAGGAGTTAGTCGCATTAATTGAAACTCAAAGAACCTATGAAACCAATGCCAAAGTTCTTTCAGCGGTCGACCAAATGCTGCAATTTGTAAATCAAACTTTATAACGTTTGGATTCTATTATGTTTAAAAGCTTAATTATATCTTTATTGGTTTTAATCAGTTCAGGCTGCACGACCATCTATCACAATGAAATAGAGGATGATCCTAATTGGGCTCCAAGCTATCCTGTAGAAGCTCCGAGCAACGCCCAAAATTCCGGATCGATTTACAATGTAGCTACAGCAAAAATGCTGTTTCAAGATAAAAAAGCATTGCGAGCCGGCGACATTATAACTGTTGTATTAACTGAAAATACACGTGCCACTAAGAATGCAGATACAGAGCTTTCTAAAGATACAGGCCTTAGCGCGACGGCTCCTAATATACTTGGTAGAACTGCAAACATTGCAGGTGGCGTAATAGGAACGGGTCCTTTAGATTTGAGTATGGGGATTTCAAGTTCTAACGCATTTAAAGCGGAAACCGATAGCAAGCAAAGCAACTTGCTACAAGGGACCATTAGCGTAACCGTACAGAAAGTTTTCGCTAATGGTAACTTAATGATCAAAGGTGAAAAATGGATTGCGCTTAATCAAGGCAGCGAATTTATTCGCGTTTCTGGATTAATAAGGCCTGAAGATATTAACAAAGATAATCAAGTTGAATCGACTAAGGTTGCCAACGCTAGGATTTATTACGGTGGCAAAGGCCCGTTAGCGGAAGTTAATGAAGAAGGTTGGCTAAGCCGATTCTTTAATTCAGGTTGGTGGCCGTTCTAAGCAGTAACTAGGTGGTGAAGATGAAAAACAAATTTAACAGTTTGAGACGATTATATTTCTCTACGATGACAAGAGCCATTGCTATGGTCGTGATCACACTGCTGGTTAATCTAGTGAGTTTTAGTACTCAAGCTGAACGGATTAAAGATATTACATCTGTTCAAGGCGTGAGAGAAAATCAATTGATTGGATATGGGCTTGTGGTTGGTTTAGACGGAACAGGCGAGAAAACTAAATACACCGAACAAACTTTCAGAACAATGTTGGCTCGTTTTGGTATTAACGTGCCTGCCGGTGGACAGCTTAAACTAAAGAATAGTGCGGCGGTTGCAGTGCATGCTAATTTACCCGCATTTGCAAAACAGGGACAAACTATTGACGTGACAGTGAGTAGTTTGGGTGAAGCAAAAAGCTTGCGAGGTGGTACTTTAATCATGACCCCCTTAAAAGCTGTTAATGGTCAAGTTTACGCTATCGCACAAGGCAATCTAGTGGTGGGAGGATTCGGCGCTCAAGGGGGAGATGGATCTTCTATAACTGTGAATGTGCCAACCGTTGGTCGTATTCCAAATGGTGCTTCAGTAGAGCAAACCGTAGCGACAAATTTTATGAGTAGCGAGCACATAGTATTCAACTTAAACCAGCCAGACTTTACAACGGCGATGCGATTAGCCAAGAAAATCAATCAACTTGTCGGCTCAAAAGCAGCTCAACCGATTGACGCAACCAGTATTCGCGTTTCAGCGCCAAGAGACAACGCGCAAAGGATAAATTATCTTTCAGTACTTGAAAACATTGAAGTGACACCAGCTGAGGGAATTGCCAAAATCGTGGTTAATTCTAGGACTGGTACTATTATTATTGGCAAAAATATTCACCTCAAAGAGGCGGCGATTGCCCATGGTAACTTAATCATTAAAATAAAAGAAAATCAGCAAGTCACTCAACCTGGCGCATTGGCGCAAGCCGGTGAAACTGCGGTGACTCAGGATACACAATTAGAAATAGAGCAAGAAAATAATCGAATGTTTCATTTTCAACCTGGCGCAACTTTGCAGCAGCTAGTTGAAGCTGTCAATGCGGTAGGGGCTGCACCAGGTGATGTGATGGCAATTCTCGAAGCACTAAAAATCGCGGGAGCTATTAGCGGTGAGTTAGTGGTTATCTAGCGTGGAATCTTTAAATCGCCAAGTTGAATCAAGAGCAAGTATTTATAACGACTTGCATTCATTGGATCGTATTAGACAACAAGCCAAAAATGATCAGCGTTCAGCCATTAAAGCGGCGGCAAAAGAGTTTGAAGCCTTCTTTATGAACATGATGCTAAAGTCTATGCGTCAGGCCAGTGAAGTGATCGGTGACGATTCGATGTTTGGCAGTCAGCAAGAAAAAACGTTTGTTGGGATGTTAGATGAACAGCTGTCGGTTGACCTTTCACAAAAAGGTAACTTGGGTATTGCAGAATTGTTAACGCGTGATCTATTGGGTGAAAATTCTAAAATAGACTCAAACACTGTTTTAACCAGCTTAATCAATAAAGCAAACTTCGCAACTATACCAAACACAGCACCGGTAATTGCAGAAGCCGAAGTTATGAATAAACCCAATACTATGGATATTGAACAACAGAACTACCTAGACAGGATGTCCAAAGCGAATGAAATAGACTCTGTTAAGTCTGACACTCAAACAGCTTCACTTACTCATGTTATGCCTAACTCTGAACCGAACAATAATGCTGTCTCAGCTGTATTGGCAGAAAAGAAGTCGCTATTTGGGAGCGCGGAAAGTTTTATAAGTCAGCTCTTACCGACTGCCGAAAAAGTTTCGAAAAGCTTGGGAGTTGATCCTAGGTTGTTGCTTGCTCAAGCCGCGTTGGAAACTGGATGGGGGCAATATATTATGCATGATCAATCGGGAACTCCAAGTTTCAATTTATTTGGCATAAAAGATGGTAACGACTGGCAAGGGCAAAGTTTAAAAGCTGATACTTTAGAAGTGGAACAGGGGACATTCGTTAAGCGACAAGAAAAATTCAGAATGTACCAAAGCTTCGAACAGAGCTTTCAAGATTACGTTAATTTTGTAAAGTCTAGTCCCCGATACCAACAAGCGATTGAAGCCGTTGAAAGCGCAACGGACTACATAAAAAAATTGCAGGAATCAGGCTACGCGACAGACCCAAACTATGCTGAAAAGATTATTAATATCTATGAGAACGGTATTAAGCCGAGTGCAGTTTTAAAGTAACAATAGTTGCATCGCGAAGATAAATAACGACACACTCAGGCTCGTATACAATTTGTCTGAGTTATGTTTTAGATGAGGAAAAAGTTATGCCCGTTAGTATATTTGGCATCAGTGTATCAGGAATGCTCACCAATCAATCGGCATTGGACACCACTGCTCACAATATTGCTAATGCGAACACTGAAGGTTATAGCCGTCAGCGTGTGTCACAGCAACAAAGGTTGCCAGAGTTTATTGGCGGGAATTACTTTGGGTCAGGAGTGGAAGTCAGTCAAGTTAAAAGAATATTCGACCAAACCCATCAACTTGAAATTCAATCAGCAACCGCAAATTTTAAACAGCTTGAAGCATATTTATCACAAGCCGATCGAGTTGATGGCTTATTAGCCGATAGTCAAAACGGTCTAGATAGCTCTTTACAAACTTTTTTTTCCGCATTAAGTGGTGTCGTTAACGACCCGGCATCTATAGCGGCGAGACAAGTGATGTTAGGTGAAGCTGAAGGTTTAGTTTCTCGGTTTGACTCCATTCATGCGCAACTCGATACACAAGTGACTCAAATTAATACCAGTATAAACTCCGTTGCGGAAGAAATTACAGCCCTAGGAAATTCTATTGCTGCACTTAACAATCAAATTGCTGGTTCACCTGGCAACCCTCCACCTGACTTACTTGATCAACGTGATGTTGCTGTTCAAAGAATTAGTGAATTAGTAGCAGTGCAAACAACACGTCAAACCGACGGAAGTATTAATGTGTTTGTTGGCTCAGGTCAGTCATTGGTTGTTGGCTCAATTTCGAATCAGTTAGTAGCATCACCAAACGACCAAAACCCGAGAGAAATGAGTTTGAGCTTAGTAGCTGGGACTTCTTCTATTGATATAACTGAAAATATTCAAGGGGGCCAGCTAGGAGGTTTGTTGCGAGTTACGGAAGATATTATTGAACCTGCCTTTAATACTCTCGGAAGAGTTGCACTCTCTATTGCTGATACCTTTAATCGACAAAACCAACTCGGTATGGATCTCAATAATGACCTAGGTGGAAATCTATTTACCGATATTAATGACCCTTTAATTGCGGACTCACGAGTATTTGATAACATCGGTAATACTGGAAATGTCGATCTTAGTATTGATATTGATGATCCATCATTGCTCGGAGGTTCTGACTATACTTTGTTCTTACAAGGCGGTAACTATCAATTAGTGGATCAATCTACCAATACTACAGTAGCCACTTTCGCTCCGCCGGGTGTCGTTCCAGATACTGTTCAGCTATCAGCGCAGGGCATTAGTATTAACTTCTTGTCTGGTGCCGCCATAGATGGCGACTCTTTTGAAATACAACCCGCTAGATATTTTTCGCGAGACTTTACCGTCGCAATAACTTCAGCTGAAGAGATCGCCGCTGCATCGCCAATTCGCGGCGAGCAATCACTTTCTAATATCGGAAGCGGCGCCATTTCTGCAATCAGTGTTACTGACACTACAACGACTCAGTTTACCAACGTGGCCAATGATTTAGATCCGCCAATTCGAATTGAGTTTGATGCACCGCCTGGTTTGGCTGGTGAATTTTCCATTTATGATATGTCCAGTGGAAGCCCGGTGCTTTTAGCTGGAGGAATTGCCGGATACGTCGCAGGATCGGAAAATAACATGTTGGCGCTAGCTGGGGCTCCGTATGATGCTTATGGATATGAAATTACCATCAATGGTGATCCACAACCTGGTGACAGCTTCGATATTAGCTACAACAACAACGGAACGGGCAATAACGAGAATGCAGCTTTGCTTGCTGAGTTGCAGCAGTTCACTGGATTAGATAACGGAAACTCTACTTATCAGCAAGCGTTTGGGCGAATTATCGGGCGAGTAGGGGTTAATACTCAATCCGCTCAAATTAAGCGGGATGCGGCTGAAAGCATCATGTTTCAAACGAAGGAACGTAGGGATAACCTTTCAGGAGTTAATCTAGATGAAGAAGCCGCCAATTTATTGAAGTTTCAACAAGCTTATGAAGCGTCAGCGCAAGTGATCAATGTTGCTAGGACATTGTTCCAAACTGTGCTCGATTCAGTTCGATAATTTATTAAGAGACCAGGTTTTTAAATGAGAATTTCAACATCACAGATTACCAGCGCAGGCATTCGCCAAATGCTATTGCGTCAAGCTGAAATTCAACATACCCAGTTACAGCTGTCCACTCAATTGAGAGTATTAAAACCTTCCGATGACCCCGTGGCAGCGACTGCAATAAGTGCTTTGACAAGTGAAATTGCACAGCTCGAACAGTACAACAAGAATGGAGACGCAGCGAAAGCGAGCAACGCGCTAGAAGAGACTATACTCACCAGTACAAATGATATTTTGTTCAGAATCAGGGAGTTAACGGTCGCCCTCGGAAACGGTTCGTATACTCAAAATGAGTATAATAGTATCGGTGTCGAACTTGAGGAGAGTCTTAAGGAATTGGTGGGATTAGCGAATAGTAAAAACGCCAACGGTGACTATTTGTTTAGTGGAGGAAAAGTTAAATCTCAGAGCTTTATTCAAGATGCGAGCGGTAATATTGTATACAACGGCGATCAAAATCAAAGGTTATTGCGAGTTAGTAGCGGAGTTGTCGAGCCCATATCTGACTCCGGTTTTGAAGTTTTTGTTGATGTTAAGAACGGTAATGGAAAATTTACCGTTGGTTCGAATTCGGCGAATACTGGTGGAGCAATTATCGATCAAGGGAGCTACCAAGCACCTCCTAATTTTCTAGCAGAGTCTTACAGCATTACCTTTGCAACTGACGCCAGCAACAATACCACTTATACAGTGACAGGTGATACTTCGGGCACGACCGTGGTTCCTGCAACACTATATGAACCGGACAACGCAATTAGCTTCAATGGAGTAACCGTTAAAGTGACTGGGCAACCGGATGCAGGCGATCAGCTGAGTGTAACTCCAAGCACGTCTCAAAATGTATTTTCAGTGGTCCAAGATGCAATTGATGCGATTGGGAGCTTTTCTGATACCGAGGCTGGTCGCGCAGAGTTCTCTAACAAAATGACCAATGTACAAGAATCGCTAAATCGTCATATGGATAATGTGAATATTGTCAGAGGTAAAATTGGTGGCCGATTAAATGCCATAGACACAGAGTTCGATAGTAATCTGTCGCAAATCATAACCAATAAAAGCAGTTTGTCTGATGTGCGTGATTTGGATATTATTGAAGCATCCACTCGTTATTCTCAGCAATTAGTGGTTTTAGAAGCTGCTCAAGCTAGTTTTGTAAGAATTCAAGGTCTGAATCTATTTAATTTTCTATAATTAATAGAAATAGCCGCTAGTAACACATAACGTACCAGCATCAGTTACAAGTTGTTTAAGGTGTCATCTTGAAGCAAAACAATAGCAACCCATTGATGGAGCAAATCAGTCAAGCTGTTCAATGCCATCAGAGTGGGGATTTGATTAAAGCCAAGTCGCTGTATTCCAAGATTCTAAAGAAAGACAAACTCAACCCACAAGTCAACCATTTATTAGGTTTGCTGTATTTACAGCTGAATAAAAATTCAAAAGCCGTCAACTCTCTCAAACGAGCTCACTCCCTTCAGCCGTTAGAATTAACTTTTATTACTTCGCTAGCTAACGCATATTTTACTCTCGAAGCGCTTGAAGAATTAAAGTTGTTGGTCGAACATTGTCAAAAGCGTAATATCCAACAAACCGCTATTTCTCTGAAACTAGCTAATCTATATGCGAAAAAAAATCAGTTACAACCAGCGATCAAACTCTTCCGTTCATTAATTGAAGTAGAGCAATCTAATTGGAATTTATGGTTGGAATTTGGCAATTGTACCTTTCTTAACGGAGACTTAAAACAAGCTAATGACTGTTATCTAGCAGTTTTGAGAATTAACCCAAATCAAGTGGATGCGTTGAGCAATTTGGCTGCTATTTCCATCGAAAGGAAAGATTTTGATTCCGCATCTAATTACATTGAGCAAGCGCTCGCGAATCAACCAAAGCATTTAGTCGCACGATATAATTATGCCAACATATGCTACCAAAGAGGTGAACATCCTAAAGCGCTAGATGTACTGAGAGAGCTTCACGAAGAGGCGCCTAACTACATTGACGTCGCAATTCTAATGGCAAAGTCTGAGCGCCGTTTAGGAAACTTCTCATCGGCAATTGCCATCTTAAATGCGTTAATAAAGTTAAATGCCAAAAATGATGTTGTGTTAAATGAAATAGCTAACTGTTATTTTGAACTAAAAGAGTTTTCCGTGGCTATCGAATATTTCGCTCATGCTGTTTCCATCAATTCTGAAAATGTCGACGCTCGATTTAACTTAGCTATTTGCAGTACTCAACTAAGAGACTATGAAAATGCAGTCAAAGAATTCTCTCTGCTAGTCACGTTGAAAGCGGATTATTTTACAGCTTATGCGCCTTATTTACATGTTCTAAGGCAAAGTTGTCTGTGGGAAGAAACTAAGCAAATAGAGGCTAAACTTCGCCATTTATTAGACAGCAATCCAGAAGTCAACATACCGCCATTTAGTATGATCACATTAGAATCTAGTGACAGTGACGAGCAGGTTAAGGTTGCTAATCATTGGGTAACTAGACAATTACCTGCTTATGATGAGAACCCATTGTTAAGGAATACATTGTTAGAAACAGATGATACAGCTGAACCAAGCGAAGATATTAAGAATAGGAGAATTAGAGTAGGTTATTTTTCATCAGACTTTCATGAACATGCCACAGCGATATTGTTAGTTAGGGTGTTGGAGTTACATGATACTAATCGGTTTGAGTGTTTTGCCTATTCCTATGGGCCTGATGACCAATCTGACTTGCGTCAGCGAGTCATGCATTCAGTCGAACACTTTAGAGATCTGTTTAACTCGACTAAGCAACAGATGATTGAATCAATAAAAGCTGACAGATTAGATGTGCTGCTCGACTTAAAAGGATTTACACAAGGCAGTATGTCGGAAATTCTTTTGGCAAAACTAGCCCCTATTCAGATCAATTACTTAGGTTATCCCGGGAGTATGAGTAAGCAGTTAGTAGACTACATCATTGTTGATCAATTTATTTTAGATTCAGAAAAAGTAAGATTTGATGAAGCAACTTTGACATTACCAAACTGTTATCAGCCTACAGATGATCAAAGAGTTCTTGAAAATAAACCTGCTAGAGAGTCGCTCGGCTTGAGCGAACAACAATTTGTATTTGCTGCTTTTCATCAAGGATATAAACTAAACCCTAAAATGCTAGAGACTTGGGTTCACATTTTAAAATCTTGTCCAAGTTCTGTGCTTTGGTGTTTGACTCTTTCTGAAACTGCTAAGAGAGTGGTGAAAAAATATTTTGAAAGTTTTGGCTTGGAACTTCACCGAATAGTTTTTGCTGACAAACTGAGTCCTAAAGAGCACATTACTCGTTTGCAATGCGCTGATTTGGCTTTAGATACTTTTCCTGTTAACGGGCACACGACAACTAGTGATGCACTTTGGGCCGGAGTCCCGGTGGTTACAATTGCAGGTGATACGTTTATTTCTCGAGTCGCGGGTAGTTTACTGAACGCGGCAAATTTAGGGGAGTTTGTGTGCGAAGATCATTTGGACTATCAGAAAAAAGCGATAGACTGCTATAACAATCGACATGAACTAACGCAACTAAAAGAGAGATTAGTAAAAGAAAAATCAAAGTTGTCACTTTTTGATTCCAAACAATACACCAGAGATCTTGAATCAATTCTGTATAAAGTGGTTATCGATAAAAACTAGAAGAAAATCGGCGATAAAATTAGAAGTGATTACATTGGTGAATTGAACTTAATCGTAAAATCGTTTATTGGCTTAAGTTAAGAATTTTCGGCAAGTTAGCGATGTTACTTGATATCCCTGATTTCTCCAGAAATGTTTCGCACTCAAGTTACCATCTACGTAGGTGCATTCTACATAAGAAACACCCGCTTCCTGTAAACATAGCTCAATAGTGGCAATCAATTTTTCAGCCACTTTCTTTTGTCTATTTGGCTCTTCTACCCAAAGCAGTTGGATGATTCCTTTTAAAGGTTGAGCGATAAAACCATTGTCATTGATAGTTGTCGTTGCACACACAAAGCCTATTGGATTTCCATCTGTCTCTGCAATCAGTATGAGAGAGTTCGTGGAATCAATTTCCGACTGTAGCCATTTTCTTATGTTAGTTTTTAAGTTGGGATGTGCTTGGATCCCTTTTTCATTTTCGTGTTGATGAAGGGACAGAGTGTAATTGGTAACAATATCCAAGTCTTGTTGGGAACATTCTCTAATATTCAATCGAATTAGTTTTCCTGAGTCTTGCGGTAAGATCTAATGGCACTCTGTGAATTTTTTAAATTTAAGCTACTGCTGATCATTCTGCGTTTCAAAATTTCTAACTTGGCCGCTACTAGTTGATCAGAGTGTTTAACGCTTTCTAAAAGAGACTCAGTCGATTTGCGTGAATGTTCGATAGATTTGTCTTCGAAATAACCTTTAATGAACTCGTCACGCTTTTTACTAAGCGTGAGTAGTTCATCCCAATTTTCGGATTCCGCTAAATGCATGATCCTACGGTTGGTTTTTTCAAGCTCTTCTTTAAAACGAGTATTTGACATTAATCGATAGACTTAAGATTTTCTTAACTATTATTCATTGCAAGAGCTTGGTCTCTAATACCCACCCAAGCCTCACGTATATTCCCCATGACCTTTAGAACATCATCGAGCTTCTCAATACTGTTCTCTGCGTTCGCATGCATTAAGGTTGTGGTGCAAAATTCATAAAGGTCATTCAAATTATTTGAGATGTCACCACCTTTCTCAAAATCAAGGCTGGCTTGTAAGCCGTTAATGATCGAAATAGCCCAACTTATGTGTTGGCCTTTTTGAGCAATTTTCTTTTCATTCATAAAATATTTGGCTTTATTGATTTTTTCAATTGCACCGTCAATTAACATTTGAATCAGCATGTGCGGATCGGCATCTTCAACTCCGCTGGTGGCGCTTATTTTATTGTAGGCTAACGCTCCGGATAGTCCCATATTGTTAATTCCTCAATCAATTAAAGTGAATGTGTCAGCTAGCTGTCTTTCCCACCAAAGCCGGGTAAGTTTTCAAATTGTTGTGCTATGTAGCTTTGAGTACTATTGAATTGTGCAACAATTGCATCCATCGCCGCAAATTGATTCGTCAATCTAAATTGCAGCTTCTCGATACGTAAATCTAATGAAATACGATCATCAGCAATCCGACTTAACTGCTCGTTTAACGATGTTTCTCTGGTTGCGATTATACCGGTGCTGCTGGTGTAGTCTTCGATAAGGTCTCTTAGTCTTGTCGCAAATCCCTCGTCACCAGCAAATAAATCGTCAAACTTTTCGAAATCTGATTCAATGGCGGAGGTTAGCTGCTCATCATCTATTTCTAATAAACCTTCTTGAGTGCTGGTGATGCCAAGGGAAGTTAGGCTATTAAATGAACCGGATGCTGAGGAAATGGTCGATGAAAATAGATTCCTAACTTGAGAGCTCACTTGTCTTAAAGTGTAATCACCCAACAGTAAGCCTGGAGCGTTTTCATCGGCAGAGCCAAGTTGTTTGGTTAGTTCAACAAACCCATTGTAAGTATCCACAAAAGAAGTAATCAATGACTTTGTGTTAGCGGTATCTAATGAAACCGTCAGGGTTTCTGTAGAGTCAACAGTGTTTACCTTGGTAACATCTAGCGTCACACCTTGAATAATATCAGTAAATTGGTTGGTGCTGCTGCTTGCTTCGAAACCATCAATTTCTATGGTTGCATCAGATGCCGCGCTATTTTGAGTCAATCCTGTCGAAAGATCGGCTAATGAAGCGTCTCCAGTGAAAGTGACAGCCAAGTCATTGCCTACACCCGTTGTTGACGAATTAAAGATTAAAACGCTGCCTGTATCTACGCCGTCGGTGACATTGTTAAGTAAATTTACGGATACGAAATCATTGCCAGTCGCCTCATTGATATTGTTTCGAATTTCTTCAAGTGTATCGGTCGCTGAGACATCAACATTAAAAGTTTCCACTCCGACTGTAAATGTTAGAGTTCCGTCGCCAAAAGTAGTCGAGCTACCTCCGGTAAATATCTGGCTTTGATCTTCGCTGCCAGCAGCAAGCTGTTTCACTTCAATGTCATAGTTTCCTGCTGAAGCTGAACTGGTCGCTGTAGCACTAAAAAAGCTTGAGTCTGAAACACTTACGCCTCGCTTTTCGAAACTTGAAGCCAAGCTTAAGTCGAGAGCTGCTCCGCGAAGCTCGTCGAGTGAAGAACGCAGTCCACCTAACCCAGTGAGGGTCACCGAAACATCTGCTTCAAAACGATCTAAGCTATTTTGTTTAGGAGTGCGTTCAGCAGTGACTAGTGCGTCAATTATCGACGAAACATCTAGACCAGAACCAAGCCCACCTATACTAATGAGTCCCATGTAATAAATACCTTTGTGCTTACTTCAAAAATGCTTATTTCAACAACTTAACTATATATCGGCCGTAAAACCGCTGAAATAAATATTTTTTCATATTATTTGAATTAAATTCGACTGACTGAGTTTTTCCTAGTAAGCGACTAATATTGCTAGATAAAATGCAAAATTCAGGCCATACCGAGCAACGATTTGACTCGTTTTCGTTTTGTTGTGTTTGGCAGAAAAAAGGGAGGCATGCCTCCCCAGATTCAAACTTTCTCTTGAAGCAAAACTCCGCTATTACCTGAGTCTTGTTCATTGAGCTCCTTCAATCGTCTAGAGAGGTTTATCAGCTCTTCCGGAGGAAATTGTCTGATTAATTCATCAGTTTCTTTATCGATAACTCGAACGATGGTAACGCCAAGCTCTTCATCGACTTTGAATTGAAGGCTTCTATCAATATTCTGATTAAATTGTTGAAGCTCTTCAATCTGACTTTTTACCTCTTGTTGATTTACTTTAGCAGGTCCACTGTTAGAAACATCGACTTTATTGGTGTTTTGGGTGTCGGTTGTATTCGATTCTTTAACTGGAACAGCAATTGTATTCTCAACTAGACTTTTTGAAGCTGAAGGCGCTCTACCGAGGTCGCTTCGCGGCAATTCTCTGCCGCTCGCAACCGAGGATGGTTGAAAGTTGCCTGCTAGATTTAAAATAGCCATAGCAATTTACCTCAAAGAGCGAAAGAGAAAGTTGGTCGAAACCAACCTTCCCACCAAACGTTAAAGTGCTTAAATACAGCGCTTAAATTAACGTTAACCATCAGCTTAATCTTACTGAAGTAGTGACAATACTGATTGAGACGAAGCGTTTGCTTGTGCCAATACTGAAAGTCCTGCTTGCTGAAGTACCTGATTCTTAGCCAATTCTGCTGTTTCAGCTGCGAAATCAGTATCTCGAATACGCGAACGAGCCGCTGAAGTATTCTCGATGATGCTACCTAGATTCGCTATGGTACTACTGAAACGGTTTTGAATCGCACCAAGGTCCGCTCGTTGAGAATCGATCTTGCCTAGTGCTGCATCAACCACTGCAAGCGCTGCTTGAGCGCCGGCATAACTACCGATATCGATGCTCTGTACTGAGCTAAAGCTACTTGTAGATGCGGCTAAAGCAAACACTTCAGTACTTGCAGTTGCAGTTGTGATTTGCCCTTTTGAACTAGAAAGTGAAATGCTACCTACAGCATTACCGATAACAGTTCCACCCTCAGTTAACGTATTACCACCGATAACTATAGAGTCATTTCCTGCAGTTGCGTTAGCAAATGCTGAAAGCGCAATATCTCTACCATCTGTAGTAGTTAGCGTTAAACTAGAAAGGTTATTGGAATCGGCAAAAGTCGCTGTTACACCGGAAGCTGCTGAAGAACCGTTAATTGCCGCGGCTACAGAGCTTAGGTCGTTAGCATTAGTGACAGTTGCTGCGATCGCGCTACCATTAAGGGTAAAGCTCACATTACCGGCAGCCGTTAAACCACTAAGCGTAGTAGAGTTGGTTGCGGTTGCAGTGATGCCGATACCACTTGCTGCGGCATTAATCGCTGCGGCGATATCAGTAGCAGAAGCATCATCAGCATAAGCTATTCCAGTGATTGTTCCACCTTCGGCTGTTGTTAGTGATAAATCCGTTTCAGCGGTGATCGTGTTAAGTACCGTAGAAACAGTAGTGCCTAATACCGAGCCACCTGCACTAGATAGTACATTACTACCAAGTGATGTTGCTCTAGCGTCAGCTACACTTACTGAAATCGTTTCGTTTGCTTGAGCACCAACTTGGATATTTTTAGAAGAGAAAGTTCCATCTAATAATTTTGTACTACCAAAACTAGTTGTTTCAGCAATTCGACCTAGCTCCGAAACAAGTTGTGTTACTTCAGCTTGTAGAGCAGAACGTTCTGTAGCTCCGTTAACGTCAGATGCAGATTGGATTGATAGATCACGAATACGTTGAAGAATGTTTGAAGATTCTTGTAACGCACCCTCAGCGGTTTGAGCTAAAGAAATACCATCATTCGCATTTCTTACTGCAACGCCTAAACCGTTGATTTGTGAGGTTAAGTTATTAGAAATCTGAAGACCTGCAGCATCATCTTTTGCGCTATTGATTCGTAAACCGGTTGATAGACGTTGAAAAGTTGTGCTTAAAGCTTCGTTAGTTCGCCCTAGAGAGCGTTGTGCACCGATAGACGATACATTGGTTTGTATTACATTACCCATGATAAATCTCCTAAACCTTTGATATTCAACAAAAACTTATTCCTGAGAAGAGTAAGCCTTAATATGAAATTACAAAGTGCTTAAAATATAGACGGGGTTAGCCGTCCGCGTATGTCTTGTTAATAAGACTTTTATCGAACTAAGCATCTGAGAAACGCTTTAATTCGTGCAAGAGATTGAGTCGATAGGAGAAAAGCTAGAACTGATTGATATCAGATAAAGTTTATCGCCTGAGAAACAATAACTTACGGTGTTCGAGAACTGCTGAGAACAATTCGCGCTCAAAGAGGGTATCGGCGCCAAAAATAGCGACTTTAAAATATTTACTTAAAATTTTAAATTATTTTAAGAAATGACGAAAACGTTGGAATAAAGGCGTGTTTTGCCAGCCCATCGAGTCTCGAGATGTTTCGATGGGTTGGCATTTGAAGAACTACAAATCGAGTCCGTTTACCTAAATACTACGCCTAAAGTTGTCGTACGGTAGGGGAGCGTTGGACTGTCATGTTATTAACCTTGTAGTAAAGATAAGATTGACTGACTAGAAGCATTAGCCTGGGATAAAACCGAAAGCCCGGCCTGCTGCAATACTTGGTTTTTGGCTAAGTTTGCAGTTTCTACTGCGTAATCGGTATCAGTTATTCTAGACCTTGCCGCCGACGCGCTCTCGATGATGTTTCCGAGGTTAGAAATTGTCGCCAAGAAACGGTTTTGAACAGCACCTAAATCAGCTCGTTGAGAGTCAATTTTTCTAATCGCTGCATCAACCACTGCCAATGCGCTCTGTGCACCGGCAAAATCAGAAATATCAACACTCTCAACAGAGGTAAAACTACTAGTTGAAGATGCGCTAGCGAAAACATCGGTTCCAGCTGTTGCGGTAGTTATTTGCCCTTTAGAACTCGACAAAGCGACAGTTCCAACGACGGTTCCGATTACCGTACCACCCTCTGTCAGAGTATCAGCTCCGATGGTGATCGAATCGTTTCCTGCCGTAGCATTGGCGAAAGCTGAAAGCGAAATATCTCTTCCGTCTGTGGTTTTTAAAGTCAATGAAGATAAGTTGTTAGAGTCAGCAAAAGTAGCAGTTACACCAGTTGCGCTGGAAGAACCATTGATTGCCGCTGCGATGGCTGTAAGATCATTGGGGTTGGAAACTGTTGCTGCTATTGCGCTTCCATTGAGGGTGAAAGTGACATCGCCCGCCGCAGATAAACCCGTTAGGGTTGTTGAATTACTCGCAGTAGCGGTAATTCCAATACCGTTTGCAGCGGTATTTATAGCGGCAGCTATGTCTGTCGCGGATGCATTGAGTGCGTAAGAAATATTGGACGCTGTACCACCATCTGCTGTGGTTAGAGATAAGTCTGTTTCAGCTGCGATCCCGTTGGCGACGGTAGAAACTGTATCTCCAGTAATCGTTCCGGCGGTAGTCAGGATATGAGTACCTAATGAGGTCGCTCTCGCGTCAGCAATACTGACGTTGATGGTCTCATTGGCTTGTGCGCCAACTTGTATTTGCTTATTTAAGAACGAACCGTCCAAGAGCTGAGTGCTACCAAATCGAGTGGTGTCGGCTATTCTGCCTAGCTCTTGAATCAGCTGGCTCACTTCAGATTGCAACGCGCTTCTTTCTGTTGGCCCATTAACATCAGATGCGGATTGAATCGAAAGGTCTCGAATTCGTTGTAAAATATTAGTGGATTCTTGAAGTGCCCCTTCGGCCACTTGCGCTAGTGATATCCCATCATTAGCATTTCGAATGGCTACTGTTAAACCATTGATTTGAGATGATAAATTATTGGAAATTTGAAGTCCCGCAGCGTCATCTTTGGCGCTGTTAATCCTCAAACCCGAAGATAATCTCTGAAAGGTAATGCCTAGGTCTGTATTAACCTTTAGCAGGCTTCGCTGTGCGTTTATCGAAGAAACATTGGTATTAAGTACGTTTCCCATTATATCTACTCCTATTTTAATGCCGGTAAACAACACAAGTCAGTTCGAGACTGCTGTAGTCGTTAGAGCATAAACAAAACAATAAAATTTAATTGGGAAAGAAAAACTGAGAATTTTACTTTCGATTTAAAAATCGAACACCTGAGAATTGTCGACAGATTCACTTGAATAACTTGAGAATGGTTACCAAGCAAAACGCAAAACTGAGAATTTCGCGCTACAACTAATATCGGCGGTCAAAATTCCGTCTTTAATTTAATTAAGCGATAATTTTAAAAATTTTCGAATTGTTTAACTGCTTTTTGGATTTATAGAAGTGGAGTACTTTATTTAGCAATATCAGTAAATTAGCGGAGTAACTTCTGACGACTTGTAATTGTTGGCACAGGCTTTGCTTTAATTCTACCGAACGATATGATTTGTGATAGTTAATCATTACCCATGATAAATCTCCACGCTTTATATCTGTTCTGTTCTTCGGAACAATGCTAAAACTGGCGTGTTAAGTTGCTGAGAACAGCTTAATTCAAAGGCTTTAGTATGAAGCTCTAAGTCAGTTGGTTGCTGAGAACAGCCATCTAGCGCTTAACTTCTGTCGTACGGTAAGGGGGTCGCATGTCGACCCCTTTTCTTTTTCCGGCGATAAAATTCCTCTCTCGTTACTTTTTGCATCCTGCAGCGGAAGTTTTTGACCGCATTTATGCGGCTTGGTTCGACCGTACTCTGACGGGTTAGCCCTGGTTTCCTATCGTCAAAGAAAAAACTGCCAAAACTTTGACAAATGGGCTATCCTTAAATGAAAACAACTTGTATGTTGCTAATTTTTAAACAATTTGTTCATAAATATAACGAAATTAGCAATCTTAATAGCCCACAATGACAATTTCTAGGAACTCTATGAGCGACACGACTCATTTATTAGTCATAGAAGATGACGCGATTCGACAGTCTGAATTATCTGCGGTATTTGCGATTGCGAAAGTAGGTTGTCAGATAATGACGAGTCAGCAATGGGCAGAGACGGAGAAACTTGGCTCCTGTACTGCCCTTATTGCCGGTCAATTTCAGCATCAAGATGCACGCCAAAAGTTATTATCAGAAAATCATTCATCTCGATTGAGCTCTCCGCTTATCAGTTTGGTAAGTTCTGATGCGCAATGCAAACTAGAAAGTGAGTTTGAAGGTAGTCTCTACCAATTATCTTGGCCATTTACATCAGAGCAATTGAACGATGTTTTATATAGTTGCCAAACAACAAAACAAGCGGGACTTAGTGCCGAGCAAAAACGACAAGAAAAGCAACTAAGAAGTAAAATGGTTGGTAATAGCCAATCGATGGGCGCCGTCCGTCGATTGATTCAACAAGTCGCCAATAGTGAGGCTAGTGTATTAATCTTAGGGGAGTCAGGTACAGGTAAAGAAGTCGCTGCAAGAAATTTGCACGATTTATCTGATCGAAAAGACAAACCATTTGTGCCGATTAACTGTGGTGCTATTCCAGCCGAATTGTTGGAAAGTGAGCTATTTGGTCATGAAAAGGGAGCTTTTACTGGCGCTTTAACCTCTCGGAAAGGGCGATTTGAATTGGCAGAAGGAGGCAGCATTTTTCTTGATGAAATTGGAGATATGCCAATGCCGATGCAGGTTAAGTTATTAAGAGTACTGCAAGAAAGGACTTTCGAAAAAGTCGGCAGCAGTACTCCTATTGCAGCAAACGTCAGAATTATTGCCGCTACTCATAGAAAGTTAGCCGAAGAGGTCAAAGAAAACCGATTTAGAGAAGACTTATTCTATCGACTCAATGTATTCCCAATTGATATGCCTCCTTTGAGAGATCGAGTCGAAGATATTCCACAGCTAGTCTCTGTTTTGGTGGCAAGGTTAGAAAAGGAAAATCGAGGTTCGGTGCGCTTAAGTCATAATGCTTTGCAGTCTTTGAAGCATTGCCAGTGGGCTGGCAATGTACGAGAACTGGCCAATTTGATTGAGCGGCTATGTATTCTCTATCCCTATGGCGTGGTTGATGTCAGAGATCTTCCTGCTGATTATCAAAATGAACAGGTTGAGAGTAGTTTTGCAGAGCCTGAAGTAAAGTCACTCCCAACAGAAACGGTTGATATGTTGGATGGTGAAATTCCAGAAGAAGGCATCGATCTTAAAAATCATATTCAAAATTTAGAAATCAATTACATTGAAAAAGCACTAGAGCATGAAAACTGGGTCGTTGCGCGGGCTGCTAAAAGATTGAAAATGCAGCGCACGACCTTAGTAGAAAAAATGCGTAAATACGATCTACAAAAGTCATAAAGTTTATCCATTCCCGAATGGCGGAATATTGACACCGCTAGTAAATTCCTTCAAGTGTTTACGCCTATCTTGTTGATATAAAAGGAAAAATAAAATAGGCACGTAAATTGCAATTCTAGATACGATTGTTAAAGCTGTGAATACTTTGGCACTTTATACATTGAATCTAGTGAGGATTGTATGCCACAAAATGTTCAAACTATTTCGTCTGTTGCTGTCGATGAAGCTAATTTGAGTCAAGAAACGAATACCTCTAATTACTCTGCCCAAGAGGACTCGCGTCAAGACTCTCATCTAAGCTCAGTCATGTCAGATCTCAACCGACTATCAAGGTCTTTTGTTGACTCCTATCAAAACCTCGAAGGTCAAGTTGAACAGCTTAACGATCAATTGCTAGATGCAAGTGAGCGACGAAGTGAAGCCATCGAAGAAAAACAAAAACTAATCGATGAAAAGCAAGCGATAGATAATCGCTTGCAAAACTTGCTAGCAATTTTGCCTTCTGGGGTTGTCGTTTTAGACGGAAAGGGGGTTGTAAGAGATTGCAACGCCGTCGCGATCGACATTCTTGGAAGGCCACTATTAGGGGAAGCTTGGGTGGACGTGATCAGAAGGACTTTCGACCCACAAGCTGATGATGGCCATCAAATTTCTTTAAAGGACGGTCGCAAAGTACATATTGAAACTCGAGCTCTGGATTCGGAGCCTGGCCAATTAATAGTACTTACCGATATGACGAAAACAAGATTATTACAAGCCGAGCTAAGTCAACAACAAAAACTATCAAGCATGGGTAAAATGGTTGCGTCACTCGCACATCAAATAAGAACACCTTTATCTGCAGCGTTATTGTATGCATCGCATTTATCCAGCAATAAGCTGAACGAGGAAAAGTCATCAGAATTTGCTGGACTGTTGCTCGAACGATTAAATTTCATGGAACGCCAGATCGGCGATATGTTGAACTTTGTTAAAGGTGAACGTAAGACCAAATCCGAATTCTGCTTATCGGAGTTAGTTGAAGCTATTTCGATAAATTGTAAGTCAACCAGTCATAAGATTGTTCTCGATGTTGATAGCAAACTCGATCTGGAGGCCAAAATTACTGGCGATTTAGACTCACTTAACGGTGCGATTAGTAATCTAATCAACAACGCGGTGGAAGCTTCTAAGGAGCGGCAGGCTGTCACAATTGCGCTTCATATGACAGAGACAAATCAATTAGTCATCGCTGTGACCGATACTGGGGTAGGAATTAATAAGAGCCAACAACGAGACTTGTTTGAACCATTCTATACTACTAAAAGCCACGGAAATGGACTCGGGTTAAGTATTGTTCATGGTGTAGTGATTGATCATCAAGGCTCTATTTCTGTGACTTCCCAAAAAGGAAAGGGAAGTGAATTTAAGATTACTTTGCCAGTGTCGACAAATACCGAAGCATTAGTTCAGCAAGCTCGACATTTCGCAAATGCTGAGTCGCAGGTTATTGAGGGGGCATCGTATGGTTACTAGAGTACTAGTCGTAGAGGATGACTTTGCATTACGAAGTGCGTTAGTGGCTAGCTTAGAAGTTTCTGGGTACAAGATAATATCAAGTGAAAGTGCAGAGTCTGCCATCACGCAACTTGCTAAGACGCCGCTGCCAGATATGGTGATTACCGATATTCAAATGAGTGAATTATCCGGGATTGATTTGCTAAAACACATACGAAAGAGCAATCAACAAATGCCAGTGATCCTAATGACAGCCTACGGGGATGTTAGCGATGCTGTTGAAGTGATGAAGCTAGGCGCTTGCGACTATATTCAAAAACCGTTTGAACCAGAAAAATTGACAGAAATAATTGAGCGCTACTTACCTCAAACTGGCGACCAAGAAATAATCGTTATAGACCCTGCGAGCATAGAAGTGTTTCAATATGCGAAAAAAATTGCAGCTACTCAATCTAATGTATTGCTTTCTGGGGCGAGTGGCTCTGGCAAGGAAGTGATGGCAAAGTTTATCCATCAGAATTCGCCAAGAAAAGATAATAAGTTTGTGGCAATTAATTGCGCGGCGATTCCGGAAAACATGCTTGAGTCAACTTTGTTTGGCTACGAGAAAGGGGCTTTTACTGGAGCTCACCAATCAATGCCAGGGAAGTTTGAACTAGCACAGGGTGGTACTTTGTTATTGGACGAGATATCGGAGATGCCATTATCACTGCAAGCTAAAATTTTGAGAGTGATTCAAGAGCGTGAAGTAGAACGCCTTGGTGGTAAAAAAGAAATTAAGCTTGATGTGCGAGTGATTGCTACGACTAATCGAGACTTAAAAGAAGAAGTCAGTAATAAAACGTTTAGGGAAGATTTATTTTATCGCTTGAATGTATTTCCAATACGTTGTTTAAGTTTAAGCGAAAGACCTAAGGATATTTTGCCTTTAGCGAAATCGTTGTTAAAAAATTATCGTGATTCTCAGAGCCTTCAAATTCCCGAATTTTCAGCTGAGGCCAAAGCAAAGTTAATTAGTTATTCTTGGCCTGGTAATGTTCGTGAGTTAGACAACCTTATTCAAAGAGTTGCAGTTTTGGCCGGAGATGATTTAGTACAGTCTGAAGATATTGTTTTTGAGATGCCTTTAGGGCAATCAACGCAAAGTGGTTTAGTTAGTCTAGCGGCAGTTAACTCTGACCAAGCCGATAATCAGCTTGGTAACGATATGAGAAATCATGAATACCAATTAATTGTAGAGTCGCTTGCGAAATGCAACGGAAAGAAAAAAGCTGTCGCAGAACAACTAGGAATTAGCGCTCGTACATTGAGGTATAAAATGGCAAAAATGCGAGAGGCTGGTTATGCTATTCCTGATAAAAAATCTTTTGCTTAGGTTTAAATATTTATGAAAACATCATTTGATAATAATCAACTGTTAGCGCAAATGCAGCAACTTAATAAAGTTGCAAAAGCTGGCACTAGCGAAAGCATCAATCCAACTAATCCTGCTGGAAACGAGTTTGGAAGTTTATTGACTAAAGCTATCGATACTGTCAATCAACAACAAATGGAATCCGGTAAGCTTGCAGCACAAATTGATATGGGAGATGGTGGAGTGAGCCTTGTTAAGGCTATGATTGCCGCGCAAAAATCAAGTGTTGCGTTTCAAGCGACCGTACAAGTTAGAAACAGAGTGGTATCTGCCTATCAAGATATCATGAATATGCCAATTTAGAATTAATGCATAGTCGAAATACTTAGTTAAATCGAACAATAACTGGAGAGAACGAAGTGGCCGAAGCAGCAACTTCAGAAATGGTGAAATTGGAAGGCGACTCAGCTGGGATCCTTCCTGGTATGGGAAGTCTCGCGCCTTTAAAACAAGTAGGTGTTCTTATTGCAATCGCAGCGAGTATTGCTATGGGAGTAATGGTCGCTATGTGGTCAAGCGAACCGCCTATGCGACCCCTGGCTAATCTAGAACCCGAAGCGTCAATGGATGTTATTAATTATTTAGAGCAGCAACAAATTCCTTACCAAGTGTCGACTAATGGCAGAATTCTAATTCCGCAATCAAAGTTTAAAAGAATTCAAATAGAATTAGGCGCACAAGGGGTCAACTTAGAGGACAGCAGTACTCGATCTTATTTAGATAAGGATAGCGGCTTTGGTGTTTCGCAACGCATGGAAAAAGCGCGCTTATTGAGGAATCAAGAAAACTTGCTAAAGCAAACCCTAGAGGAATTTAATGGAGTCAGAGCGGCAAAAGTTCATCTGGCAATTCCTAAGGAGTCTTCGTTCATAAAAAACCGTCGAAAGCCGAGTGCATCTATTTTACTTAATCTTTATTCAAGAGGTGCGATTTCCGAAGAACAAAGTAACTCCATGGTTGATTTGGTTGCAGGTAGCATTCCCAATATGGAACGAAATCAAGTCACAATAACGGATCAGTTTGGGCGTTTATATCATTCAGGTTCTATGACCAATGCACAGCTCGCTAGCTCAAGAGAATTGAATATAGTTAAGCAACGCCAAGATGATATTCGTAATCGAATAGAGCAAATCTTAACACCAATTGTTGGCGCTGCGGCGTTCACAGTTCAAGTCAATTTGGATATGGACTTTAGTAAGAAAGAACAAACCATGCAGACATTTAATCCGGATTTGCCCGCGGTAAGAAGTGAGCGAACCATCGAAGATTCTAGCAATGCGGGCGGCGCTGGCGGTGTGCCTGGAGCACTCTCTAATCAACCCCCGGCCAATTCAGCGATACCTCAAAACGCGACAGGAGCGGGAGGCGAAGCGGAAGCTACTAACTCAGGAAATCGTCGTTTGGAAGCTGAAAGAAATTATGATTTAGATACCACTATCAGTCATATTGTTCCCCAGGTAGGCGTGTTGGAGAGACTCAGTATTTCTGTTGGATTAGACTATATAGACGATCCAGCTAATGCAGGTCAAAAGGTTGCTAGACCGGCATCAGAGGTAGATAAGATAGCTCGGTTAATTCAAGCTGCTGTAGGTTACAGCGTGCAACGGGGCGATATCGTTAGTGTTGATTCTTTTCCATTTGTTGCTGGCGAAACATTACCAGCTCCGCCTCCACCAGAGTTTTATGAGCAAGAGCTATTTCAAACGCTATTGAAGCCAGCAATCGCTTTGTTATTAGGGTTGGTATTTATATTTGTTGCACTAAAGCCAATGTTTAATCGTCTATCGACAGTACCGGCTGTAGCAAAACCTTCAACCCAAGATGAACAGAATGAGTTTGAAGATTTAGCCAGCGGATTAACTGGCGATAATGAGCTCGCTAGTGATAAAGTAACCTTAGCGGGTCACGAAAACCTTGAATTACCCCCTCCAACAGTTGGCGAAGTCGAAAAGCTGGAGCAAGCCAAAGGGGTGGTTAGTAACAACCCGACTTTAGTTGCGCAACTTGTTAAAGGGTGGATAGAAGAAGATGGCTGAGAATAAAGCTGAAAAAATATCCGGCGTAGAAAAGGCTGCGGTTTTGCTTTTGTCTCTTGGAGAGGACACCGCGGCGGAAGTTCTTAAACACATGGGACCAAAAGAAGTCCAGGTGCTCGGTATGAGCATGGCTTCTTTAAAAAATGTTGGTAAGGGCACTGTTGAAAATGTAGTTAGCGAGTTTTTAGAAAAGGTTGAAGAACAAACGGGTATCGGTATTGGTACCGAAGACTATATTCGTAACACGCTTAAGACTGCGCTAGGTGATGATAAAGCGGGCGGCATAATCGACAGAATATTGGCAGGCGCAAATACAAAAGGTTTAGATACTTTAAAGTGGATGGATGCTCGCTCAGTTGCCGACGTGGTTCGATTTGAGCACCCACAAATTCAATCGATTATTCTTTCTTATCTTGACCCGGACCAAGCAGCCGAAGTACTAAAGTTGTTACCTGATAAAGTGCGAATTGATTTAACAATGCGAATTGCTGCCTTAGAAGCAGTCCAGCCTGATGCATTGCAAGAGCTAAACGACATCATGGAAAAACAGTTTACTGGTAGTGGTTCAACCCAAGCTCATGAGATAGGTGGCGTTAAAAAAGTTGCTGATATAATGAATTTCATGGATGGTTCCAATGAAGCGTTAATTATGGATTCGATTAAAGAAACAGATGAAGACTTGGCTCAGCAGATCCAAGATTTGATGTTTGTGTTTGATAACCTGGAGCAAGTCGACGACCGCGGAATTCAAGCGCTACTCAGAGAAATATCGACCGATACTTTGATTGTGGCATTGAAAGCATGTGAAGAATCTATCAAGGAAAAAATATTTAAGAACATGTCAAAACGTGCGGCTGAATTAATGCGAGATGATTTAGAAGCTATGGGTCCTGTTAAGCTCAGTGAAGTTGAGTCAGCGCAAAAAGAAATCTTAACTATTGCCAGAAGAATGGCCGAGTCGGGAGAGATAGTGCTAGGAGGAAGCGGGGAGGAAATGGTTTAAGCTTGAGAATAAAACTCAACCCTGTAACAATTTGATCCTATGGTAACTAAAACTAAATCAGACAAACCGATAAAACCGCTTAGAAATGTGACTAACTTTTCTAAATGGGAAATGCCATCAATCGATGCCCCTAAAGGTAAAGTTTTTAGGCAGCCGGTTGAGGAAGAGAAAAAACAAGAAGTCGAATTAGTCGAAAAAATATCGGAACAAGAAATCCAAAAAATTAAAGATGATGCCTATCAAGAAGGATTTCAAAAAGGTCACGCAGAAGGGTTGCAAGCCTCTCAAAATGAAATTGAAACTAAGCGACAGCTTTTAGACTGTATGTTGCAACAATTAGTTGAGCCGACTCAAGCCTGTGGGGAAAAAACTCAACAGGAGCTGTTAGAAATGGCATTTGCCATATCTCGCCAAATTGTGCGTCGAGAACTTAAACAAGATCCCACTCAATTGATAGCCATAATTCGTGATGCTTTAAAATTGCTTCCTATCGGTTCAAAAAATATTCAAGTCCTACTCCATCCAGAAGATGCATCGGTTATTCGCAGTGTACTTTCTATTGATGAAGATTCACCCGATTCGCGTTGGAAGTTAGTTGAAGAGCCGTCTATGGAGCGCGGAGGGTGCTTACTTAAAACTGACAATTCTAATGTTGATGCCTCGGTCGATCGTCAAATTGCAGTGTTGTTCAGCCGAATAGCCGGTGGGCAAAGAGCGGGCGAAGACGATGCAAACGGATGAATCCTATAGTGCTTTCTTAAAAAAATATCAGACAAAACTTGAAAACCAATCAAGCATCGTGGTTGAAGGTCGCTTGACCAGAATGATTGGAATGACGCTCGAAGCCGTGGGTTGCAACGTTAATATAGGAGAACGTTGTCAAATTGAGACTATTTCAGGCGCTCTTGAGGACGCCGAAGTTGTGGGCTTTTCTGATGACAAAATTTATCTGATGCCCATTGGTAGCATTCAAGGTTTAGGCCCAGGTGCGCGAGTTATTCCAACTGGGCGTGCACCAGAAATTCCAGTAGGTAGGGCTTTACTGGGCAGAGTTCTCAATGGACAAGGACAACCAATCGATAACAAAGGCCCAGTTCATTGCGCCCAAACAAGACCATTGGTCGCTGATACCGTCAATCCGTTGAAACGCAAACCTGTGCAAGAGCCATTGGATGTTGGAGTTCGTTCTATCAATTCTATTTTAACGGTAGGACGTGGACAAAGAATGGGGTTAATGGCGGGTAGTGGGGTTGGTAAGAGTGTATTACTTGGAATGATGACTCGATTTACTGAAGCCGAAATTATCGTGGTGGGACTAATCGGAGAAAGAGGCCGGGAAGTAAAAGAATTCATCGAACAAATTCTCGGGGATGAGGGGCTGCGACGTGCGGTTGTGGTTGCTGTTCCAGCTGACAACTCTCCTTTAATGAGAATACAAGGCGCAATGGCGGCGACTACTATTGCCGAGTATTTTAGAGATCAAGGAAAGGATGTGCTTTTATTAATGGACTCGTTAACGCGCTTTTGTCAGGCTCAGCGAGAAGTCGCGTTAGCTATCGGCGAACCACCCGCGACTAAAGGGTATCCGCCCTCTGTATTTGCTCGAATGCCACAACTAGTCGAAAGAGCGGGCAACGGTGACACAGACGGCGGCTCAATCACAGCTTTTTACACAGTGCTCGCGGAAGGTGATGACCAACAAGATCCTATTGTTGATGCGGCTCGCGCAATTCTTGATGGACATGTTGTTCTGTCTCGAGCGTTGGCGGATTCCGGTCATTATCCGGCGATTGATATCGAAGGTTCGGTGAGTCGAGTGATAAATCAAATAACCGATGAAAACCATCGAGAAGCGATATCTCAGCTTAAATATCTGTATTCAAGTTACCAACAAAACAAAGATCTTATAACCGTTGGAGCCTACCAAAAAGGCAGTGATCCGGTCATCGACGACGCCATTGATAGCATGCCTGAGATTCGTTCTTTCCTATGCCAAAATATTAATGAGAAGGTCAAAATGGATGAAAGTATTGATGAATTACGACAAATGATGACGCAATAGCACTGGAATACGCTTATAATTAAAGTGTATTCATTTCGCAAATTCAAAATTTTTCTGAGTGGAAATCGAAGATAATGAGTAGTTCGAAAAGATTAAAGCCGATTAAGCAGTTGGCTGAAAACAAAGAAAAAAAAGCTGCTCAAAACCTGGGTAAGTCGGTTGAATACCGAAAGTTACAGCTTAACAAGCTTGCCCAGCTTAGAAACTATCGCGCAGAATACGTCAATTCAATGTCACAAAAGACTCAGCAAGGAATGTTTGGTGATCAATTACAGCAATACCACCTGTTTCTAACTAAACTCGATACCGCCATACAACACCAAGAACAAATCGTAGCGCAAAGTGAACAGTCATTGGTCGAAAGTCAAGATAATTGGCGCGCAGATAGTAGTCGAGCCAATGCAATATCAAGTGCAATTGATAAGATGAAAACTAAAGAAAACCAACAAAAAGAAAAACGTGAAAATGCCCAAGTTGACGAGCTTTCTACCCAAGCTTTTATTCGGCAAAAACAATTCTAAGATCTCGTGCAAACACGACTAATGTGTTATCTCAAATAGACAATTTTCCTGACTTCGCCGATTGAGCATCACCATTCGCTCAACAAGAAAAGAACATCGATCCGCCCCTCAATGACAAAGAAGTGATCTCTATAATCGATTCTAGACACTGAGAATCGCTTAAATCTTACGTTTATAATCCCGCACTAAGCGCTTAATTATGATTGAAAAGCTAATGTTTACAATGACTTAGTGAACGTTTTGATTGGCAGGTTAGCGACAACTAATAGTCACAATAAAATTCGTGCAATTGCTAATTTTGAACTATGCTTAGTTTTAGTGAAGGCTTGGCTCGAACCTTTAAGGGATTCTTGCGGTCCTTGTATTGATTAAACTAAGTGTTTTTAATTATTTTTGTTGAGAGGAATAAACTATGGCAGTAACTTCTGCTACTTCAACGGATGGTACATCTTTAACAATTTCTATTGAAGGCCGTTTTGACTTTAGTGCACATCAAGCTTTCAGGGGAGCCTATGAGAAAGTTTCACCGGTTCCAAAGCATATTTCCGTAGATATGTCGGCGACCACTTATTTAGACAGCTCGGCTCTCGGCATGCTTCTGCTGCTGAGAGACCACTCTGGTGGAGATGCCTCCAATATTAAGCTCACAGGCTGTAATGAAGACATTAGAAAAATTCTTACTATTTCAAATTTCGAACAATTATTCGAGATAGTTTAAGTCTGACGGTGAGTTATTTTGAAAATACTCATCGCGGATGACAACACAACCGATCGAATAATCCTCTCCAGAGTATTACAAAATCTAGGTCATCAAGTGATTCAAGCCAGCGATGGTAACGATGCAATCGCGAACTTTATTGAGCACGATCCCTCCCTTGTCTTACTAGACGTATTGATGCCTGGTTATGACGGCTATGAAGTCGCAGAGATCATCAAAGAGAAATCGAGTAAGCCTTGGTTTCCAATCATATTTTTAACCTCGTTAACTGAGGCAAGTGATCTAGCCAAATGCATCGATGCCGGTGGCGATGATTTTGTTTCAAAACCAATTAACAAAATTATCATTAAAGCCAAAATTGATGCATTCGAACGAATTATCAATTTGTATCAAACTGTCGCGGAGCAACGCGAACGAATTCAATTTCATCATGAACATTTAGTCCAAGAGCAAGAAGCGGCTAAGAGAATATTCAACAATATCGCCCATCGCGGATGCCTAGAATCTAGCAATATTAATTATCACTTGTCGCCTATGTCGATTTTTAATGGTGATCTAATGTTAGCCGCGGAACTCCCAATGGGCGGAATGAGGTTGTTATTAGCTGATTTTACTGGGCATGGTTTACCGGCAGCCATCGGAGCAATGCCTACATCTGAAATATTCTATGGGATGACTACCAAGGGGTTTTCTATTCCTGACATGATGGTCGAAATGAATATGCGACTATATGGCGTTCTGCCACGAGGCGTTTTTTGCTGTGTAATTGTTATTGATATTGATGCTAGAGATAGAACTTTAACTATTTGGAATGCGGGAGCCCCTGACTCTTTTGTTCTGAACACTCGAACTAAGAATATTGAACCAGTGAAGTCTTCCCACCTTCCTCTAGGAATTCAAGCACCTGAAAAGTTCGAAGTGTTTTGCCAAACTCACGAGTTTACGCGTGACCACAAGTTGATAGCAGTAACCGATGGCATTATTGAGGCAGAAGATTCCAATGGTAAATTGTTTGGAGAAGAGCGGTTAATTGCAGGAATTCGAAAAAACCTACACAGCGAAAGCATCTGTGATGCACTGATGGAAGAAGTTGAAAGCTTTTGCGGTAAAACTGAACAAACGGATGATGTGAGTTTGCTCGAGGTGGTTTTACCAAGGTCGGTAAAAGAAGAGTTCGTTCAGCCGACGGCCACTTCAAAAAGTTTTTCAGGAACCTGTGATACAGCCTTGTCTTTAAGATTACGTGGAAAGTCATTGGGGACATTTGATCCAATCCCCATGGTGATGCAAACCTTGCTAACTTGTAACGAGTTAGGACCGCACCGTGCTCGGATATTTACAGTTCTTTCTGAACTTTATAACAACTCCCTCGATCACGGAGTATTGGGATTGGAGTCTGAAATGAAAAATGATCATGAAGGCTTCACTAAATACTATCAGACTAGAGCAAGGAGTCTTGAAAGCATTGAACAGGGTTTTGTGGATGTTAGCGTTGATCATCAACCAACCGAAGATGGTGGTATTTTATTATTCGAACTTAAAGACAGTGGTATAGGTTTTGAGGTCGAAGAATTATTAAAGCGTGGTGTCAAAGATTATAGCGGTCGAGGGTTACCTTTATTGTTGAATCTTTGTGATTCCATAGAGTATTTTGATGAAGGTTCAAGAGTAGTCGCTAGCTATCGTTGGAAATTCGAAGATCAAAAAGACAAATTAACCGATCCAATTTGAGTTTAAGGTAAAGTATGAAAGAGCAAGCTATTGACCTTGAAACAGTTAATGAATTAGTTGAGATAATGGGTGAAGATATGTCCATGCTGATTGATTCGTATATTGCAGATACCCGTGCTAAATTGGCAGAGCTCGCGCAATTAAAGCCGGATATCGATCATGATACGATTTTTAGGCTGGCACATAGCTTAAAAGGAAGTAGTCGAAATATTGGCATTTCAGCATTTGCTGATTATTGCGAAGAGATTGAAGAGCGCGCAAGAGCGCAAACCTTGGATTCAAGCGGTTTTAATCAACAGCAGCTACATGCTCTGTTTAACAGTGCGATTGATAAAATCCAACAACAATTATCATTGCCACCTAAGCCATAGAACTCTCTAGGTTTTTAGTCCCCCTTTAAGTGGTCACTACCATTGCCTCTCGATTTTGCCAATTGAGCTCTGTTTCTATTGGCATTGCAATTGCATTTCTAAAGCTAAGTTTTCTCCTCTGATTTGAGAGTAACGTTTAATGCTTAATTCTATTTTGAATATTACATCTAGCCAACAGCAGGAATCTACTGAGGTTTCAGCTAGTTCAATTCAGTCTCAGCATCAGCATAGTTTTGAAAGCAGTCAAAATTTTACCGCTTCGAACGGCGATTTTGCTCATCAATTAAATCAATTTCGGCAACTACTGCAAGGTTCGCTCGGCGGGACAGGCAAAAGATTGCCGGAATTCGAACACCTGAATATTAACTCAAGCCACAACTTAATGGCAGAAAAGCTCTCGCAACTGCAACTGATGATTAACCAATTTGGCCAAATAGCTGAGGGCCAATTACTTGAAACGGGCTCGAACATGGCGCCCAGTGATGGGGCTGAGCAGTCAGTAAATACGAATTTACAACTTTTGATAGATTCAATATCAGAAAACTTGAATCACCTGAATAGCATCAATGCTGAACAGCAGCTAGCCTTAACAGATCAGCAAGTGAGTAAGCTTTCACAAGCGATAGAAGTGCTACAAACTAAGTTAGACAAAGTGAATCTAGTTCTGGCAGAAACCAATCAACTGTCTGTGGGTCCTGAGCTTTTGCAAAAAGCCGTCGCGGAATTGCTCAGTGACTCAACTAAGGCGATGCAAAGGGTTAACCAAGCATTGCAGAGTAGTGGTTCTCAGACAAATAATTCTATTGCACACTCATTAGCCACCGAGTCAGAAAAGAGCAAATTCACATTTGGCTCTGATGATATTATGATATCCAGAGACTCGAAGAAAAGCGCTAGTGAGTCGGCACAGCAATTTGCTAATACAAGTTTTAAGGATTTTGCGAAAGGAGAGCGAGTTAATGCTGAAAATCTCAGCAAGGTTGGTGAGCCTCTCGCAAACTCAAAGCCAAATAACGTTGAAGTTAAAGCAAATTCTGGAATTTTGTTTTCCGAGACCTCGTTTCCGAAGGGCGCTGAAGCTGCATTGCTTTCGGAAAAAGGAGAGAAACTAAGTAGCAACATATTAAAACCCTCGGATAGCCTATTGTCCAATGGCAAAGCAATGGCGATGGGGTCGATACCATTAGATGTTAAAACCCTGCAAAACTTGTCTTCGATAACAGCGAACCCTAGCGAACCAAGCCCTAGTATTTCGCAGACTGTGCAAGAAGTTACTTCAGGGCAGAATATTCAATCGACTCAAATCTCTAGTCAGTCAAATATTCAACAAGGACTCAGTTTAAGGAATGATTTTACTCCGAATTTAGCTCTAAGAATCCAATGGATTTTTCAGCAAGCCTTATCAAGCGCCGAAATAATGATGGATCCTCCTGAACTTGGGCCGTTAACTGTAAAAATGCAACATAGAGCTGGTGAAACAAGTATTGTTTTTCAAGTGAATAACCCACAGACCAAGGAAATGCTTGAAGAAAATCTACCAAAGCTCAAAGAGATGCTGCAAGAGCAAGGGATCGCTCTTGGTGATACTCAAGTTAATCAGAATCAACAACAAGAAGAGCAGAAAGACCCTGAGAATTCGAAAGTTGCTATTGATGAAGAGCCGTTAGACAATAACGAATTAGTGGCTAAAAACAATGTATCTGATTCCGAACAGGTGGCACTACTCGACGCGTATATTTAATCGTTGCCGCGGCAAAGCGGCAATTTGACTATTTCATCTGTGAAAATTCTTTCCTACTCTTAACTAAATACGAGTGGACAACATCAGTCGACTCCTCTGTGCAACTTACCGCCAAAAAATCGACACAGTGACTTTTCTTTAAAGTAAGCCTTTGTAAGTTGTTGAAAAATTTGGGTTAATTCTGTTTTTGTTTTTTGGTATAAGTCTTGCATCGTTCCAAATAGAGTAATATTTTTGACAAAATACCGTCATCAGGCCGTTGCTACGCTATGCAAATACTACAATTGTTGGCCATACTTGTTAGTAAGTTTATGATTGAGCTTATTTAACTAACCGGAGTAGAGAAAAAATGGCACAAGATGACCAAGATTTAGAACTTGACGTAGATGGCGGTGAGGATTCTGAAGGTGGTAAAAGTAGCAAAAAGTTAATCATTATTATCGCCGCAGCGGTATTACTGTTGGGCGGTGGAGCCGCTGCGTTTTTCTTAATGGGAGATAGCGAACCAGCTAGCGAAGAACAGGCAGCCGATGAAGAAGTTGTTGAGGAAAAAGCACCGGCAATATACGTTGGTGTTCCGAATGCAATAACGGCTAATTTGCCAGGAGATAGAAAAAGTCGAACGGTACAAATTAAACTTTCGTTTATGGTCCGTAGTAGCGAAGCAAAACAAAATATTAAGCAGCATATGCCACAGATTAAAAACGATATATTGATGCTACTCAGCCAAAAAAATGCCCAAGAATTAAAAACGCCAGAAGGTTATGACAAATTAAAAGAGGAAACTCTAACAACCGTTCAAGATACTTTAACTAAATTAGTTAACGATCCAACCGTTGAAAAAGTGTTGTTTGTCAGCTTTGTTATGCAATAGAGCAACAAATAAAAAAGTAAGGCACTAAGAGCTATTAAAGAGAGATTATGTCCGATTTATTAAGTCAAGACGAAATAGATGCGCTTCTTCATGGAGTGGATGATGGTGACGTCGAAGTCGAAGACGAGTCGCTTGACCCCGGTGAAGCGAGGACGTATGACTTTTCATCTCAAGATCGAATTGTTCGTGGTCGGATGCCTTCTTTGGAAATGGTTAACGAACGCTTTGCTAGGCATATGCGAATCAGCTTGTTTAACATGATGAGAAGAAGTGCTGAGATTTCAGTCAATGGAATCCAGATGATTAAATTTAGCGAGTACATTCATAGTTTATTTGTACCCACAAGTTTGAATATGGTGAAAATAAGGCCGTTACGAGGTACTGCGTTATTTACCCTTGAAGCTAAATTGGTTTTTATTTTAGTGGATAATTTTTTCGGTGGTGATGGGCGTTTTCATACCAAAATCGAAGGGCGAGAATTTACACCTACTGAGCGTCGAATTATTCAACTTCTTCTCGACCAAGCATTTATTGATTTAAAGGAAGCATGGGCTCCGGTAATGAAAGTTGATTTTGAGTATATGGACTCAGAAGTCAATCCCGCACTTGCGACTATTGTTAGTCCAAGTGAAGTGGTTTGTGTTTGCAGCTTTAATATCGAATTGGACGGTGGCGGAGGTAACTTTCACGTTACCATGCCTTACTCTATGTTAGAACCGATCAGAGAAAAGCTGGATGCCGGAATTCAGTCGGACAGAGACGAAGGTGATGACCGTTGGACGGATGCTTTGAAAGAAGAAATACTAACTGCCGAAGTGGAACTATCGACCTCGCTTGGTGATACCGAAGTGAGTTTAAAAGATGTATTGGAATTTAAAGAGGGCGATATTATTCCATTTGAAATGCCAGAAAAAATAGTAGTGAAAGCCCATGATATGCCTTGCTTTAGAGCCACCTATGGAAAATCCAATGGCTATAAATCGGTTAAGATCATAGAAGAAATTTCGCGTGAACATATTATGCGATCAATGTTAGAGGATTAAAACAAATGTCTGATGAAAATGGCCAAGGTGATGACGCGGCAGACGATTGGGCTGATGCTATGAATGAGCAAGCTGAATCTGAAGCTCAAGCTGTAGCGCCTGAAATTCTGGAAGAAAGTGTTGATGAAAACACCATCAAAAATGAAAAATTAGATGTTATTTTAGACATTCCTGTTTCTATGTCTCTTGAGGTGGGGCGAACGCAGATCCCAATCAGAAACTTGCTACAACTTACTCAAGGTTCTGTGGTTGAATTAGATCGACTCGCGGGTGAACCGCTTGATGTCATGGTAAATGGTACGCTTATTGCCCATGGTGAAGTTGTCGTAATAAACGAGAAATATGGAATTCGCTTAACTGATGTAATGAGTCCACATGAACGAATTCAAAAACTCAAATAGACACCCGTTGGATCGGCCAAGACTTAAACCTTGTTGCCATAAAACGCTACTTTCGAGTTGTATGGTACTATTTTCTTTGAGTGTATCATCACAAGAAAAGCAGCTCCAATTAACTCCAGCAGATAGTTTATTACCAATGTTGGGAGGTCTGGTAGTTATTCTATTTTTTATATTTGGATTAGCGTTTTTATTTAAACGGTTCACTAATTTTAGTCCAAATAGTAAGAACATAAAAATTCTCGAAACTCAAATGATTGGCACCAAGGAAAAGCTAGTTATTGTAAAAGTGCAGCAGCAAAAGTTTTTAATAGGAGTAACGGCTAATTCGATTAGTCAGCTGGGCGAGTTAGACTTAGACAATCAGTCTGTTGAGGAAGATATTCTAAACTCAAGCGCATTAAATGAGTCCGAGAAAGCCCCTGATTTCAAATCCGTTTTAAGTAATATTGTGCGCAAGTCAGTCGGTTTACCAAGTACATCAAATGATGTAAATAAGTTGGCTGGTTGATCCTATGAAGTCGCTAAAATGGGCTAAGTTTTTATTTGTTCCATTCATATTAACTGTAAGTCAAACTGCGCTCGCTGACCCTGGAATTCCTGTTTTATCCGTTGAGACCAACGATTCAGGCAACCAAGAATACAGTGTAACTTTACAGATTCTAGGTCTAATGACAATGCTGACATTCCTGCCAGCTATTGTCATGATGATGACTTCATTTATCAGAGTGACCGTTGTTTTTGCTATTTTGCGGCAGGCGCTTGGTATGCAACAAACACCATCCAATCAAATTCTAATAGGACTAAGTTTGTTCCTCAGCTTTTTTATTATGTCGCCAGTTATCGAACGAGTAAACCAAGAAGCTGTTCAACCCTATTTAGAAGAGTCCCTAACTTCTACCCAAGCTTTGGAGGCTGCGCAACAACCATTCGCGGAATTTATGTTTGGTCAAATCAGAGAAAGCGACTTGATCTTATTCATGGATTTGTCTGGTACAGAAGCGTTAGAGGAGGGAGAATTGCCTCCGTTTAAAGTGCTGGTACCTTCTTTTATTATTAGCGAACTCAAAACAGCTTTTCAGATTGGCTTCTTGTTATTTATACCTTTCTTGATTATAGACTTGGTGATTGCCAGCATATTGATGGCTATGGGAATGATGATGCTGTCACCACTAATTATTTCACTTCCCTTTAAGATTATGCTTTTCGTTTTGATAGATGGTTGGGCGTTGGTCGTAGGGACGCTTGCAAATAGTTTTACTTAGCTAGGGGGAAATCATGAGTCCCGAGGTCGCAGTAGAAGTTTTTAGAGGCGCATTGTATGTCATCATATTATTGGTGGCTGCCATCGTAGTTCCCGGTTTGATTGTTGGTCTTCTGGTAGCTATTTTTCAAGCAGCTACCAGTATTAATGAGCAAACACTTTCCTTTTTACCTCGGTTGTTAGTCACCCTAGGTGCGATGATGTTTCTAGCTAACTGGGTATTCTCTACACTGATAGGATTTACCACAGAATTGTATTTATCCATTCCAGAGTTGATCGGTTGAACATCATGAAAGCTAAATTCAACGATGAATATCGAAGCTGAGCAAATCCTTAATGTAATGGCAATGTATATTTTGCCTTTCGCTCGGCTATCTGGTTTCTTGATGGTGTTGAGCGTTGTCGGTTCGCGTAATTTTCCGGCCCGGTTTCGAATGTTATTGGCATTGGCTATCACTGTCATCGTTGTGCCAGTGATCCCCGCGACTGAAGGCGTTAAATTATTTGCTCTCGAAGGTTTCTTACTGGTCGCTGAACAAACTTTAATTGGAATTGCTTTAGGTTTTGTTTCTAGATTGATGCTAGAGACTTTCGTTATTGGTTCGCAAATAATTGCAATGCAGTCTGGACTCGGGTTTGCCTCTTTAGTCGATCCGGCTAATGGTAACAGCGTACCAGCGTTAGGACAGTTTTTTCTAATGCTAACCACGTTGTTATTTCTTGCAGTCGATGGTCACTTAGTCATGATTCGGCTAGTAGTAGAAAGTTTTACTTCTTTTCCCATCGGTTCCTCACAGAATATTTCTGAGTTGTTTATTCAACTGGTGAATTGGGCCGAGTGGATGTTTGCAGCCGCTCTATTGATGTCACTTGTTGCAATTGCGTCGTTACTGATAGTCAATATTTCATTTGGGGTAATGACCAGAGCCGCTCCTCAGATCAATGTGTTCGCTGTTGGATTTCCTTTGACTATGGTGACCGGGTTAATTTTGGTATGGCTAAGCTTAGTTTACTTTTTACCTCACTTTGAAAATCAGCTTGTACGAGCAAATGGGTTGATGTGTGAGATGGTTAATTTGGAATGTTAAATTTCTTAGGGGGCATTTATGGCTAAAAATGATGCCGGCGAACGCGAAGAAGCGGCGACCCCCAAGCGCCTGAAAGAGGCGCGTGAAAAAGGGCAAATAGCTCGTTCCAAAGAGCTAACGACCGCTCTGTTATTAATGGCGGCGGCAACCGCATTGTATAGTTTTTCGTCTTCAGCAGGCTCGGATATCGCGAATATCGCGCGTAAAGCATTTTCTCCAGACCGGCGATTTATATTTAACCCAAAACAAATGCTCTCCAGTTTACAGGAATTAGTCGGCGAAGCCGCATTGGCTGTTTTACCTTTTTTTCTTGTTTTGTTTTTTATCGGCTTAATTTCTCCACTAGCACTAGGAGGGTTATCTTTTAGTACCAAGGCTATTGCCCCAAAAGCCAATAGAATGTCGATTGGAAAGGGATTAAAGCGAATGTTTGGGTTGCATGCTTTGATTGAATTGGTCAAAGCGTTAGCTAAAATCTCAGTAGTATTTCTAGTTGGATATCTTGTCATGACCGTTGCGTTTCCATCGTTAACTGAATTAGGCCAAGGGAATGTTGAATCGGGAATTGCTTCAGCGATGGATATTGTTGCCAGTAGCTTTTTCTTTCTTTCCTTATCGCTAATTTTGATCGCTTTAATAGATGTACCTTATCAAATCTGGAACCACGCCAAAGAACTGAAAATGTCTAAACAGGAGGTTAAGGATGAATTTAAGGAGACAGAAGGTCGCCCAGAGGTTAAAGGCAAAGTAAGGCAAAAACAACGAGAGATTTCTCAACAGCGGATGATGGAAGCTGTTCCTGAGGCGGATGTCGTTGTGACTAACCCCGAGCATTTTTCCGTCGCCCTTAAATACGATGTGATGAAATCTGGAGCACCTATTGTTGTTGCTAAAGGAGCCGATTTGATAGCGTTGCAAATTAGAAAAGTTGCCAATGCCAATGACGTTCATATCATGAGGATGCCGCCGCTTGCTAGAGCGCTATTTTACACCACAGAAATCGATGAAGAAGTTCCTCAAGGACTCTATTTATCGGTTGCTCAAGTACTTGCATTTGTTTTTCAACTGAAAAGCTTCAAGCAAGGGCAGGGTCCCAGACCCGAGGATATAAAAGACCTCGACATCCCAGATGAATTTCAATTTTAAACAATGAATTGAAAAATTTTCCATTCTTTTGAGCTAAAACTAATTTTAGGCTCGATTCTTGCAATTTCCTATTAAATCGAACAATCCGTTAGTTTTTTGACGTTTATTGTTTAAGCACTCTGCCGCTTACATAAACAACATAACAAGAATGGTATCAATGGCCGAAGCTATTTCAACCAATACAATTCGAAGTCGCATTCCTGCATTAGGAACGCCGATCTTATTGTTGTCATTACTCGCAATGATGACTTTGCCGATCCCAACCTTTTTACTGGATATTCTATTTACCTTTAATATTTCATTGGCGTTAATAGTCGTTTTGGCTACCGTTTATGCCCAAAGACCGTTAGATTTCGCAGTATTTCCAACGATCCTTTTGGTCGCTACTTTAATGCGTTTAGCAATGAATGTTGCATCGACGCGGGTAGTCTTAATTAACGGTCATACTGGACCCGGTGCGGCTGGTGATGTTATCGAATCATTTGGTTCTGTGGTCATTGGTGGAAACTATGCAGTGGGGCTGGTGGTTTTCGCAATCCTAGTCATCATCAATTTTGTTGTAGTCACTAAAGGTGCCGGACGAATTTCTGAGGTTAGCGCACGATTTACCTTAGACGCCATGCCGGGTAAACAAATGGCAATTGATGCTGACTTAAATGCTGGATTATTGTCACAAGAAGAAGCCAGAGAGCGACGCAAGGAAGTTTCAGAGGAGGCCGACTTTTATGGTTCCATGGACGGTGCCTCAAAGTTTGTTCGAGGTGATGCCGTTGCCGGTCTTTTGATTTTATTCATCAATATTATTGGTGGTGTTTCGGTTGGAATGGGTCAACACGGTTTAGATTTCTCAACCGCAATGCAGTATTACGCACTCTTAACTATTGGTGATGGATTAGTCGCACAAGTACCTGCGCTGTTGCTTTCAACCTCAGCGGCAATTATGGTCACCAGACAAAACAGTGCTCACAACATGGGAGATATGTTAGTGACTCAGTTGGTGATGAACCCAACCGTTTTGTTTGTCACTGCCGGCGTTCTTTTTATTATGGGGATCATCCCGGGAATGCCACATATCCCATTCTTGGTGCTTAGCACTGTATGTGCAGGTGGAGGCTACTTAGTTAGGCAAAAACATGAGAACACCAAAGTCGAGTTAGAACAAGCTGCGCAACGACAACCGGTCGAAGAGCCAGTCGTAAAAGAGTTGAGTTGGGATGATGTTCCTCCAGTCGATCAAGTTGGGCTAGAAGTCGGCTACCGTTTGATTCCAATGGTCGACCCCGCTCAAGATGGCAAATTAATGGGGCGAATTAAAGGCGTCCGAAAAAAGGTCTCGCAAGAATTAGGATTTTTAGTTTCCTCGGTTCACATTAGAGACAATCTCGATCTCTCTCCTAATGCTTATCGAATAGCCATTCAAGGTGCAACCGTTGGAGATGCTGAAGTTTATCCAGATAAAGAACTAGCGATTAATCCTGGACAGGTGTTTGGAAAATTAGAAGGAATTGAAGCAAAAGATCCAGCCTTCGGACTTGAAGCCGTTTGGATTGACTCTTCTCAAAGAGATAATGCTCAAGCATTGGGTTACACGGTGGTTGATGCAAGTACCGTTATCGCAACTCACTTAAGTCACCTTTTACAATCTCATGCAGCGGACTTATTTGGTCACGAAGAAGCAGAGCAAATGCTCAAAGCATTGGCCAAAAGTGCACCGAAGCTTGCGGAGACTCTTATTCCTGATGTGGTCTCTTTAGGAACTTTAGTGAAGGTTTTACAAAATTTATTGTTAGAACAAGTTCCGGTTCGGGACTTAAGAACTATTGCCGAAACTCTGGCAGAGTTTGCAAGTCGTAGCCAAGATCCTGCGGTACTAACTGCAGCAGTTAGAGTGTCATTAAGCCGCTTGATTGTGCAGAATATTGTTGGTCTGCAAGACGAAATTCCAGTGGTCACCTTAGCTCCTGAGTTGGAGCAAATCTTACAGCAATCAGTCGCTGTTGGTTCTGAAGATGCGGTCGGAATTGAGCCTGGTTTAGCTGAGCGTATTCAGGTTTCACTAAAGCAAATTGTTGAACAGCAAGAAGCGGCAGGACAAGCGGCGATTCTGTTAGTCGCTCCAACCCTAAGACCTGCTCTGGCAAAATTCGCTCGCTTTGGAATTAAAGGGTTGCACGTGTTGAGTTATCAAGAGATCCCTGATAACAAACAAATTAAGGTCATAGCCAATGTTGGCAACCAGTAAGGTCGATAAACATACCAACGTTTATTTGGTTGGGTTTGGGATTAAACAAAAATCAAGCTAACGAGTTTAGGATTGGATAGAAATATGAAAATAAGGCGATTTTATAGCAATAACATGCGAAATGCTCTGCGTCAGGTTACGGAAGAGTTCGGCGAAGATGCCGCTATTTTATCGAGTCAAAAGACAGCGACCGGAGTTGAGGTGATTGCAGCGCTCGACTACGATCAAGACCTTTTACCGGAAAGCCTTGAACAAGTGCCATCTTCACAGTCTCAGGATAACAATGCCGGCCAAGTCCACCTCAATGGAGAGCGGAACACTGCCACTATCAATGACAATCAAAATCATTCTATGCAAACTGAACAATCGAACCAAAGATTGGTTGATCTATTACCGGGTGAGGTGAGTTCAGGCGATTCAGTAGTAACTAATATAGGCAACTCTTTCGAACAAAATACTTCGGTCAGCGAGCCCAGCAAGAAAGTCCATCCGCGTCAGTTGCAGTGGACTACAGACCCTGGGTTAGCCGCCATGAAAGAAGAAATAAAGCTGATGCGTGAAATGATGTCAGAGCAGTTGAAGGGCTTGAAGTGGGATCGTTTTGCAGAAACAGAGCCGACAAAAGCAATGCTTGCACGGCGATTGTCGAGCCTTGGTGTTACCCGAGAAATTGCGGATAGTTTGATTCCTAATGTCAATAAGCAGCAAGATGCCGAATGCAGCTGGCAAAATCTACTGGCGCTGTTCGCCAAGTCGATCCACGTTAATTGTCAAAATATTCTTAGTGACGGAGGGATATTTGCATTTATGGGGCCCACCGGAGCCGGTAAGACAACCACAATCGCCAAAATAGCCGCTCGATTTGTCATCAAGCACGGCACCGATTCTGTGGCTTTGATTTCGACTGATAATTACCGAATATCTGCACAGCATCAGTTGGCTAGTTTTGCACGGTTAATTGGCGTCCCAATGACCAGCGTGAGTTCAACTAAGAGCTTGGATGAACTTCTCACACAATTTAAAAATAAAAAGCTGGTGCTTATTGATACCGCTGGTATGTCTGCGAAAGATACGGCAATATTTCAGCAACTTGAAAGTATAAAAGAGTCGACCAAACCGATAAAGCGATTCTTGATGATGCCAGCAACCAATCAAACCGCAGTCTTACGACAATCGATCGAACTCTTCAAGTCTTTCTCTCCGTATAGCGTGATCATTACCAAGATTGATGAGGCCGCGAGTATGGGAGAAGTTTTGAGTTTGTTGGTCAAGTATAATTTACCGGTCGCATTCACCACGGATGGACAGCGAGTACCCGAGGATATAAGGCTAGCACGAAGTCATCATTTGGTTTCAAAGGCGGTTTGGCTTGCCAACAAATATGCCGAAAGTCCGGAAGAATGGCAGTTGGCCCAATCATTGGATGCGGTAAACTTCGGCTAGCTGAATTAAGTTGATTTAAGTTCAGAATTATCAGCAAGTTAACTAAAATTGGGCTAAGCTTACATCAAGATAAGGCTGATGTTCATACAATCGTTTTTTACGAGGAGAAGCTCGATTGAGCCAGTACAGTGATATTGCCGGAAGCGCAGCATCAAAACCCGTTAAAGTTATAGCCGTCACCGGTGGAAAAGGTGGTGTAGGAAAGAGTAACGTTTCGGTCAACTTGGCAGTTGCACTGAGCCAACTTGGGCATAAGGTCATGTTGCTAGATGCCGACTTAGGTTTAGCCAATGTCGATATTATGTTGGGAGTTAAGGTCACTAAGAACCTTGCAAATGTGCTGAATGGTGAGTGTGATCTCCAAGATATTGTGATAGAAGGTCCCCATGGACTGCAAATTGTACCTGCTTCTTCCGGAACAAAAAGTATGGCGGAACTATCGTCGGTGCAACATGCGGGAATCATTCAAGCATTTAGCGATATTGGCAAAAACCTCGATTTCTTGATTATCGACACCGCCGCCGGTATCACCGATATGGTGATAAATTTCGTTCAAGCGGCCCAAGATATCATCGCTGTAGTATGTGACGAGCCGACTTCTATTACCGATGTTTATGCACTAATGAAGGTTTTGAATCGGGATCATAAGATTGTGCGGTTCAACGTTCTCGCAAATATGGTGCAAACTAGTCAGGAAGGTCGTGAGCTATTTGCTAATTTAAGTGGTGTTTGCAATCGATTTCTCGATGTTACTCTGAATTACCTTGGCAGTGTTCCATTTGATGAGAATATACGTAAGTCAGTAAGAAAGCAGAAAGCTCTCGTTGAAGCGTTCCCGCGAAGTCCTGCGGCAATAGCAATAAAAAGTCTTGCCAAAAAAGTGGAACAATGGCCTATCCCTAAAGATGCCAGTGGAAATATAGAGTTTTTTATGGAAAGATTAGTCTTTTAGTAGTTTAAGATAAATAATAATATCAATAATTTAAGGCCCTAGATGTGACCGGAGCTGATACCTACAAGAAAATTCAGGACGATGATTTCGCCGAGCGTTACGCGCCATTGGTAAAGCGAATTGCGCACCATTTAATGGCTCGATTGCCTTCAAGTGTGCAATTAGAAGATATGTTGCAAGCTGGAATGCTTGGTTTGTTAGAAGCAAGAAGCAATTTTGATGCGACTAAGGGCGCGAGCTTTGAGACTTTTGCAGGGATAAGAATCCGCGGTTCGATGATTGACGAAATAAGACGTGGTGATTGGGTTCCTCGTTCAGTGCATAAAAATGCTCGCAGTATCGCTTCGGTAATTAAAGAAATTGAACAAACTACAGGACGAGATGCTCGAGATTCGGAAGTTGCTGAAAAGCTCGGTGTTGAGGTAGCCGAATACCGACAAATGCTGATGGATGTGAGCAACGGACACATGATGGACTTCGAGGCTATGGGGGTAACGGAGGACTATTTTTCGCAAGGGTTGTCCGATAGTAGCCAAACACCGCTCGAACGCATTCAAAAAGAAGACTTCAGAAATTCCCTCGCTGGAGCAATTTCTTCGCTTCCGGAAAGAGAAAAACTTGTATTGGCTCTGTATTATGATGAAGAGCTAAACCTCAAAGAAATAGGCGAAGTTATGGGGGTTAGCGAGTCTAGAATTAGCCAGATTAATAGCCAAGCCATGCTGAGATTACAATCTCGACTAAAAGATTGGAAGAAATAGCATTTTTAGACTAGATTAATTGTAGGCACACGGTTGTTTGCAGACCAAGTGAACAAGAACACTAATTAACTTTCAAAACAGTCAAAACTTTAATCGTTCATAAAGTATTCAGACGGAGATTTATCTTGGATAAGAACATGAAAATCCTGGTTGTTGATGACTTTTCTACTATGCGTAGGATTATCAAGAACCTATTACGAGACTTGGGGTTTACAAATACTCAAGAAGCCGATGACGGCAATAGCGCACTTCCTATGCTTCAGTCTGGAAATTTTGATTTCTTAGTTACTGATTGGAATATGCCAGGAATGCAAGGAATTGACCTGTTGAAGGCGGTTAGAGCTGATGACAAGTTAAAATCTTTACCTGTGCTAATGGTGACCGCAGAATCCAAAAGAGAACAAATTATTGAAGCGGCTCAAGCTGGGGTGAATGGTTATATTGTTAAACCATTTACAGCAGCAACCTTAGACGAAAAACTACAAAAGATTTTTGAGCGCATTGACGGTTAAGATGCTCTTAGCATAGCCCTAAAGGACCCCTTTTAAAATGAATTTATCCGATAAAGACAGGCTTTCTCAGACCATCAATCAAACCAGAGAACTTTTAGTTCACCTGGAAAACAATGAAATTGAAGATGCACAAGAGCTTATCGATTCGCTTGCCACTGGTGGCGATGAAGACTTATTTGTAGAAATCGGAAAGTTGACGCGGAATTTACATGAAGCACTGACCAATTTTCAGATGGACTCAAGAATTACCGATATCGCAGCATCGGAGATCCCTGATGCGAAAGAGCGCCTAAATTATGTGATTGAAAAGACTGAAATCGCGGCTAATAAAACCATGGATAAAGTGGAAAGTTGCACAGAGCGTTCCAATACCATGGCGAAAGACTCACAAGAACTACTCAAAGAATGGAAGAAACTTTATTCAAGAGAGTTGGAACCAGGGGACTTTAGAAGGCTCTGCAAAAAAATAGAGTCTCACTTAGAAAAGAACAAAAATGATGCCGATGAGTTACATGCTGAACTCACCGAAGTGCTGATGGCGCAAGATTATCAAGATTTAACGGGTCAGGTTATTCGCCAAGTAATCACTTTGGTTCATGATGTCGAAGAAAGTATGGTTCACATTATCAAAATGTTTGGAAGCATGGATGGATATAACTCCGCGAAAGGCAAAACAACCGGAAAAGAGGGCGTTGAAGGACCTGTAGTTAACGCTGATAAACGTGACGATGTTGTAAAAGGACAAGACGAAGTTGACGACCTATTATCCAGTCTTGGATTTTAAGGGAGCCATAGATGTCATTTGAAGCTGACGAAGAAATACTGCAGGACTTCCTTATTGAAGCTGGAGAGATCCTTGAAGAACTTTCCGAACAACTAGTAGCACTAGAAAACGAACCGCAGAATATGGATTTACTCAATGGTATATTCCGCGGTTTTCATACTGTCAAAGGTGGTGCGGGGTTCCTAAACTTAAAACCCCTAGTTGATATCTGCCACATTACTGAAAATATTTTTGATATATTAAGAAACGGTGATCGAGTCGCGGATGCTGACTTGATGGACAATATTTTGCAATCCCTCGATATCATCAATGAAATGTTCGATTCAGTAAAAGGTGGTGAAGATCCTGAGGATGCTGATCCAGCATTCTTGCAACATTTAGGTCAGTTTGCTAAGCCTGCAGGTGAAGATTCTGAAGATGTCGAGCCATTAGAGCAAGTTGTAGAAGAGTCCTTGAGTGACGAGGCTGGGGCAGACGACGAGATCACCGATGATGAATTTGATGCGCTGCTTGATGAACTTCAAGGCAAAAATCAAGATGAGGCTTCTACAGATAGTGCCGTACCAAGTACAAGTGATGACATAACAGACGACGAATTCGAGGCTTTGCTCGATGAGTTGCATGGGGATGGTAAATTTAACGCGAGTTCTCCTGCTAAAAGTGAACCCGCCGCGGCTGAAACTAAAGCTAAAGCGCCCGCAGCTGGTGATGACATTACCGATGATGAGTTTGAGGCACTACTCGATGAATTGCATGGCAAGGGCGGCGCGGTAACAGCGAGCGAGCCCAGTAAAGCGGCTACTCCTCAGGTTTCAAAAAGCGATTCGTCAGGTTCCGATGATTTGATTGATGATGCTGAATTTGAAGCGTTGCTCGATGAACTTCATGGTAGTGGGAAAGGGCCTGCCAATAATGTTTCGTCGACAGACTCTGGAAAAACAGCTAAAGCTACACCAACGAAGCCTGCAGCAAGTAAACCTGCCGAAAATAAAGTAACCCCTAAACCAGCAGCAACTAGCAAACCAGTGGCTAAACCTAAGCCGCAAGCACAACCAAAAGCACAACCAAAAGCACAGCCAAAAGCGACTAGCCCAGTAAAAGAGTCGGCTAAACCTGCTAAAGCCAAAAAGCCACCAGTGGTGGTTACCGAGGCAACAGTACGAGTTGATACTAAGCGGTTAGACGATATTATGAATATGGTTGGTGAGTTAGTATTGGCTAGAAACAGACTTAAGACTGTTTCAGCTGCAATGGAAAACAATGAAGACTTAAGTAAAGCTGTATCCAATTTAGACATTGTCACTGGTGATCTTCAAGGTGCAGTGATGAAGACTCGTATGCAGCCGATTAAGAAGGTTTTTGGTCGGTTCCCTCGAGTGGTTAGAGATTTAGCACGTAGTTTAAAGAAAGAAATTACTTTAAAAATGGTTGGTGAAGAAACCGACTTAGACAAAAACTTAGTCGAAGCGCTTGCCGATCCGTTAGTTCATTTGGTTCGGAACTCTGTTGACCATGGAATTGAGATGCCTGATGTTAGAGTTGATTCGGGCAAAACTAGAGCTGGAACAATTACTTTGTCAGCTGCGCAAGAAGGCGATCATATCATGCTCATTATCGAAGATGATGGTAAGGGTATGGATGCGGATATCTTGCGAGGAATCGCGGTCGACAAAGGACTAATGGATAAAGAGCATGCCGATCGGTTAACGGACAACGAATGTTACAACTTAATCTTTCATGCGGGCTTTTCCACCAAGAAAGAGATTTCTGATATTTCTGGTCGCGGTGTAGGAATGGATGTTGTAAAAACCAAGATTACACAGTTGAATGGCTCCCTCGATATCGAATCGGAATTAGGCAAAGGAACTAAGATCCTGATTAAAGTACCATTAACTTTAGCGATTCTGCCGACTCTTATGGTCAAGTTGAAAGATCAAGCCTTCGCATTCCCATTAACTGCCGTAAACGAAATTTTTCATCTAGATTTGACTAAGACAAATATTGTTGATGGTCAGTTGATGATAGTCGTAAGAGAAAAAGCCTTACCACTCTTTTTCTTAAACGAAATGTTGTCCAAAGAACATCAAAGTAATGGTAGAGAGCGAGAAGGCCACGTGGTTCTTGCTCAAATAGGAACGCAAACAGTCGGCTTTGTAGTTGATTCTTTAGTTGGCCAAGAAGAAGTCGTGATAAAACCTTTGGGCAAATCCTTGCAAGGAACGCCTGGGATGGCTGGAGCAACCATTACTAGTGATGGAAAAATTGCGCTTATTCTTGATATTCCAAGCCTACTCAAACATTATGTTAGCTAGCATCATACTCAGCAATTTAGTATTAGGGATCTAATTAATGGCAATAACGGTTCTTATTGTTGATGACTCTCAATTTTTTTGTCGTCGTGTCGGTTCAATTTTAAACAGTGCCAATGATATTAAAGTAATTGGCATTGCCAATAACGGTCGCGAGGCAATTGATAAAGCAGAGAAGCTAAAGCCGGATGTCATTACCTTAGATGTTGAAATGCCGGTGATGGATGGTGTTACTGCTCTAAAGCAGATTGTTAAAGTTTGCGATGCCAAAGTTTTGATGTTGTCATCACTAACCTATGACAACGCGCGAGTAACTCTCGATGCTCTGGATGCCGGAGCGACTGATTTCTTGCTTAAGTCTTATGAGTCTCTTTCTAGTGATACTGATGGTCTAGTTAATCAACTGCGCGATAAGATTCGGGAGTTGGGAAAGGCTAGAACTCTGCGTGGTTCAGCTGCACCCACTGGAGCTGCGGTAAATAAACCGAAGCCATTTCCTACTTACCAAGCCAAGACGACTTCATCAGCTTCAAATTATGACTTAGTCGCAATTGGAGCCTCTACCGGCGGACCGGTAGCACTGCAAAAACTGCTGATTCCTTTGCCCGCCAATTTTCCGTGTCCGATTACCATTACTCAACATATGCCCGGTACTTTTACCGGTGCGTTCGCTACAAGATTAAACGGTTTATGTCAGTTAGAGGTTTGTGAAGCTAAAGACGGCATGCCATTGAAAGCTGGACATGTTTATGTCGCACCTGGTGGCAAACAAATGATATTTGAAGGGCGCGGTAAAAATGCACGAATCAGAATAAGACCCACAGATGCAAGACTTCAGTTTTCACCGAGTGTTGATGTATCCTTTGGCTCCGCCTCCAAAGTCTTTGCTGGGAAAATCCTAGCGATTATTCTCACTGGTATGGGGGCTGACGGTACCGAAGGTAGTAAACTAATTAAAGCGACCGGTGGAAAAATTTGGACACAAAATGAGGCTTCATGCGTGGTTTACGGTATGCCAATGTCTGTCGCCAGAGCTGGATTATCTGAAAAAGAACTTTCAATTGAGCAGTTTGCGAGTGCACTTATGAAGGAGGTTTGATGGATCGATTAACCATCGTCGGGCTATTACTAGCACTCGTGGCGATATTTGGAGGTCAGGTTCTTGAAGGCGGCAGTATTGGAGCTTTGCTCAATTTAGCCGCTTTTGTCATTGTGGTAGGCGGTTCTTTTGGAGCCGTCATGATTCAAACTCATTTAAAGACTTTTATTAAAGCGCTAAAAATTCTTAAATGGGTTTTTAAGCCTCCGGTGCAGCCGGTTGCCGAAGGTATTTTAAAAGTGACGGCTTGGAGTCATTTGGCTCGACGTGAAGGTTTACTCGGGTTGGAAAAAAGCATCGATCAAAGTCTTGATCCTTACATTTTGAAAGGCCTTAACATGCTGGTCGATGGTAACGATCCTGAGACCATAAGAAATGCCATGTATATCGAGTTGGATGTGACCGCCAAAGAACTGCTTGCAGCATCACGTGTATTTGAATCACTGGGCGGCTATTCTCCAACCATAGGGATCGTTGGTGCGGTGCTTGGATTGATTCAAGTGATGGGTAATCTAAGTAATCCAGAGTTACTGGGGCAGGGCATTGCGACTGCGTTTGTGGCAACAATTTATGGGGTCGGATTTGCAAACCTTGTTTATTTGCCCATTTATCACAAGTTAAGAGCAACAATTTCTGAAAAATCTCAATATATGGAAATGATCCTTGAAGGAATAGCCTGTATTGCGGAAGGTGAAAATCCGCGAGTGATAGAGATGAAGTTAGAAGGGTATGCTGGCAGAAAAAGCTGATTTAACTAGTCCTTAATGGCACTATAAAAATGCGTAGAATTAGAAATAATATTGATGTTGATGAACAAGAGGTCGGCCGATGGCTTATCTCTTACGCTGATTTTATTACTCTGTTATTTGCGTTTTTTGTTGTAATGTATTCGATCTCACAAGTCAATGTGAGTAAGTACAAAATCCTCTCACAATCGTTGGAAGGGGTATTCGATACACCGTCAAGAAGTACAGAAATAGTGCCAATTGGCGATCCCGCTAAAAGTTTGCAACCGATTACAGGAGATGAAACGGAATTTCCAGAAGTTGATAATATTCAACAAGAGAATGATGGCATTGACTCGGAAAATTTTGCCAGCACCGAGGAGTTTAGGGAGCTTGAAAGTGGTTTACAAGCAAGTCTCGGAGATTTAATTGATCAAGATTTAGCGGAAATCAACTCTGATGCCAATTGGATCAATGTTGTTTTAAAAAGTGCCTTATTGTTTCCGTCTGGAAGTGACCTCTTGAATCAAGATGCCGATCCGCTAATGGATGAATTGGCAAAACACTTAAATACCAATCTGCAACTTATTTTGGTGCATGGACACACCGATAACATTCCGATTAATACGGTTAAATTTCCTTCAAATTGGGAGCTTTCAAGCGCTCGCGGTGTGGCGGTGGTACGCAAATTGCAAAATTTAGGTGTGCAACCAAATCGATTGAGTGTTGAAGGCCATGGTGAATATCAACCAATAGCCGATAATGCAACAGCTGCGGGACGCCAACAAAATCGTAGAGTGGTTATTTCAATCTCGCGAAAGCAAAGTGTTCCTAAGGCTGCGCCGCAACTTGATTCCGATCGTACTGCTGCTAATCAACCGCAGAATGAGCAAACGGGATTAGTCAAAGAAGAAGAACAAAAGTATGAGATAATCAGGTTACCCGGTGGTGGAATCTTGATTCGCGGCAAAGAATCACCGGAAAACGAAAATAATCAATAGCTGAGTGGAGAACTCTTGAAAGTCTGGACTATTGCAAACCAAAAAGGCGGCGTAGGCAAAACCACTTCGGTATCCGCGTTGGCTGGTATATTGGCATCTCGAGGCTTTCGAGTGTTAATGCTGGACTGCGATCCTCACGCGTCACTGACATCTTATTTTGGTTATGATAGTGAAAAGCTTAATTACAGTTTATTTGACTGGTTTGCGCAAGAACCAAAATCGCAAAAGCAAGTAAGGAACACCATTATTAAGCTTGAAAATGAGAACATAGCCTTAATGCCAGCCTCACTGAGTCTTGCCACCTTAGATAAAAAGTTTAGTGGACGTGAAGGCATGGGGCTGGTGATCAGTAAAGTGTTGGGGCTGATTAAAGAAGATTATGACTATGTGCTCATTGATTGTCCTCCAATACTTGGGATATTAATGATTAACGCGTTAGCGGCTTGTCAGTTTTTGTTAATTCCAGTACAGACAGAATACCTAGCTATTAAAGGGCTAGAACGCATGATGGAAACCCTAAATATGGTGATTAAAGCCCAGCACCATAGTATTGACTATAAAATAGTACCGACCATGTTCGACAGACGCACCAGAGCCTCTATCAAGGCGCTACGTAATATGAGAGACGAGTTTGGAGGGCATTTATGGGAGCGAGTTATACCCGTAGATACCAAGTTTAGAGACGCATCTCGTCGACATCGCACCCCCAGTCATTTGTATCCAGATACTCACGGCGTTAAAGCCTACCAAAAATTGGCCGATACCCTCTTAGCAATGTCGACACAATCCAAAGTCGCTTAGTTGAACTCGAATTAGCCAGTAATGAAACTGAATAAACCTAAAGTAACTGACAATCAATCCGAGCTGGAGAGTTACGTCGAAAGCTTGCTGAAAGACAATGTTGAGCTTGTAACAACCGCCGACAGTAAAGTAACGCCATTGAGAGGAAAGAGATCACTCGTTAAAGGTGCGGTTCTGGATAGTCATCGAGAAAATTTGCCTTTGTCAGAGGCTAATTTAAAAACGCGTCACTCTATCGAAGAACCTTTAATCCACCAAAAAGATGCAAGCAAATCGGTAGAAAGCCTTGACCCTCAGCCCAGCCAAAATGGACAAGAGGGATCACCGATTGAATCCAATGAGAAGTCTATTTCTGAAGAAAAGCAACAAACTAGTCCCGTGGGGACTGAACGCAAACATGACGTTGCACAGCAGCACCACGAGAAAATAACCAAAGAATTCAAGGCTTATCAAGAGAGTGCTCATAGTAGTATTCCTGATCCAGATCCTCGATTAAAGAATGTTGAAAAGTTACTAAATAGAATAGCCTTGGCGAGCGTGGTCGCACCTGAAAAGCCCACCGAAAGCAACGTTACAGCCGAATCAAGAATCGCTACCCAAACAGAGGTAGACAACAGCCAACAAGAGTCACAAGCTGTCTCGACTGAGGTGGCGCAAGCTTCGTTCTTGCACCGAGATGCAAAGCCCATGAAGGAGTTGCTGGGTGATGTTTTTCAAACACTGGTTTTTGAAGTACATAAACTACCCTTGGCTGTGCCATTGGTAAAACTAGGTGGGATAGTCAATTTCACAGAAGAAGATGTTACGCCTTTAGTGGGGACACCTGAATGGTTCTTAGGATTAGTCCCGAATGAACGTGGAAACCTAATGGTGGTTGATACGCAAAAGTTTTTAATGCCAGAAAAACCGCCTTCAGAACCAGTTGGGTATGAATACCTTATTGTTCTAGATAATTCCAATTGGGCGTTGGCTTGCCACGCTGTCAATGATGCCAAAAACTTGTCACCTGACGATATTCGTTGGTCCGCAAGGTCGTCCAAAAGACCGTGGTTTGCCGGAATGGTAGTAGAATACATGAGCGCGCTTGTGGAAGTGGATGAGTTAATTAATATGCTGGCCGAAAATGTGGTCGAGTAGCGCATTCTACTAAGAATCACTTCACGCGTTTATTTGCCTAATTGGGATTTATTTCTCTTAGTCCTATTCAAAACAGTTTTCATTCAGTTACTTCAGTATAAGTGCTCTTGTAATTCCTAGTTAACCATCATTAAATTAATCTTAGCAAAAATTAATCATAGCGACACATTTCAAAGAGAAGAACATCGATGGTCAAACAAACTAAGTCTTTACTCCTTTTTGCTCATGGCGCAGGAGCCGGAAAAGATAGCGAGTTTATGGTTTCAATGGCAAATCAATTGGAGTCGAAACAGATAACCGTGAGCCGTTTTAATTTTCCGTACATGAGCATAATGACCGAACAAGGAAAAAGGCGCC
>JBDVOJ010000089.1:0-5191 GCA_039969155.1 Kangiellaceae bacterium | reverse complement strand
GAACGTGAAGATGTTGAAGCGGTCTATATTTTTCGAACCACGACAGCAACCTCTGACAAAATCTATGGGATTCTAACCAAGGAAACCATCGAATCACACTATAGTTATAAGTCTAAATAGCTATGATTTACTCTAATGACATTTTGATCTCGATATTTTCATTATCCTATTCAATCTACCAATCTCAATCGGTGCGGGCCTTATAACCATTTGTTTGGAGATATAACCTAAGGTTGCTAGTCTTTTGGTTGCAAATCATTTCTAATTGCTTGATAGGTTATCGAGCCTTTCCAATGTTTTATTAAAAGAGGCAACAGCTTGTGTCAAATTCCAACGCTACAAACCACCAATCCATAATCCAAAATATCAGTGAGCTAATAGGCCAAACCGATCTACTTAAAATAAAATCACTATCGGAAATTAGTGATTGCGAAATATTGGTCAAATGTGAGCACCAAAATCCTGGAGGTAGCATAAAGGATAGAGCCGCTCTTCAAATGGTACGTGATGCAATAGAAAGTGGTCGCCTAAAGCCAGGAATGACCATAGTCGAAGGGACTGCAGGCAATACCGGGATTGGCTTAGCATTGGTTGCCAAGGCTTTGGGGTTTAAATTGATAGTAGTGATGCCTCGAGGACAAACACCAGAGAAAGAGCGACTAATTGAATTACACGGTGCGCAACTGAAATTAGTGGATGCCTGTCCTTTTGCCAACCCGAATCACTTTTATCATACCGCTCGAAAAATAGCGGAAGATAATCCAGATTATTGGTGGGCAGACCAATTTGAGAACACCAGTAACTATAAGGCCCATTACCTGCATACTGGCCCTGAAATTTGGCAACAAACAAACGGAAAAATTGATGCGTTGGTATCAGTTTGTGGCACCGGAGGAACCATCGCAGGAAACTCTAAATACCTCTCTGAAAAGAACCTTAACATCCAAAACTGGTTAGTCGATCCAGACGGTTCAGGTATTCACAACTACCTTAAGTCGGGAGAATACGTTGCCAGTGAGGGTTCTTCGTTTACTGAAGGAATCGCCATTATGCGATTAGTAGAAAACTTTAAAGCCGCAAACATTCACCGTTCTGTCAATTTGCCGGATAAAGATTTAGTCGCAATCTCTCGCTACGTTCGCGATCGAGAAGGTTTAGTCCTTGGCTCAAGTTCAGCCCTTAATCTTGCCGGTGCATTATTTGCCGCTGCTAAGATGGGACCTGGCCAACGAATAGTTACTTTTTCATGTGATCTTGGCGAGCGCTCTTATTCAAAATTATGGAATAACGAGTTTTTAGCCACAAAACAGATTAAATCTGACTCGTTTAGCATTGAAGAACTATTTAACCAATACCAGCAATCTAGCGATTATTTGAAACTTTAGGGACTCCTGCGGCAAGCAAAAAATGAAGTTATTGCTTCAGAGGTAGTTCCGCCATGATCCCAATTAAGTTGTCATCTGGATCGCGAATAAAACCTTGCCACAACTCATGATCGGGCATTTTCGCTGTTAGTTGAGGTTCTTGGATAAATTGTATGCCACTTAATTTTATTTGTTCGACAGCTGCGGAAAGGTCGGAGACTTTATAGTAGATTGCCGATGTCTTATGATCTTTGGGGTCACCCTGCAATTTGGTCAACATCAAGCGGACATCGCCACAGGTTAAAAATGCCATATTCGGGGGTACTTCGAACAAAACAGGCAAACCCAACTTATCCCTGTAAAAAATGAGCGACTGCTCTAAATCACTGATTGCAATAGCAATCTGACCGATTGAAGAAATAATAGAATTGGCTGCCATGATTAGGCTCCCCTAAAGTTAATAAAACGTCGGCTCAATCAACTTCTTGTTAAATCTAATAAGCGTGAATTGATTTCCACTCTACTGGAATTTTCGATTTTGGCTCAATTATCTTAGCATCCTCATAAGATCGATACAAAACACTGTAAAATACGGGATATGACAAAGATCTTACAATAAAACTAATGCTATAATCGCGCCCCCAAATCTTCATGTAAACAAGAATACCCAGATAGACTATGACTGAATTTGCTGTTGGCCAACGTTGGCTTAGTGAAAACGAGACAGAGCTTGGTCTCGGAATTATTGAACGAATCGATCACCGCTTAGTAACCATCTATTTTCCGGCAACGGAAGAACAACGCACTTATGCCAGCAATAATGCTCCACTTTCACGTATGAGTTTTGAGGTGGGAGATGAAATTGAAACTTCCCATGGAGAGAGCTTTACTGTCGAACAAGTAATGCCGCACAACAACACTTTGGTGTATATGGTGAAGGCTGAGCCAGGTAGCGACAAGCTGTTACCGATCCCAGAAACACAACTCAATCACTTTTTGGATCTTGAGCGAGCAACCGACCGACTTTTTTCGGGACAAATCGATTCCCTAAAGTGGTTTGAACTTCGTTATTCAGCAATGAAAGCTAAGGAAAAGCAGCAGAGTTCCTCAATTATAGGCCTCCAAGGTCCTCGCGTTGACCTGATTGGTCACCAGCTGCACATTGCATCCGAAGTGGGTACCCGTTTTGCTCCTAGAGTATTACTTTCTGACGAAGTCGGATTAGGCAAAACCATTGAAGCGGGAATGATTATTCATCAACAATTGATCAGTCAACGAGCTCAGCGAATATTGATCATTGTGCCACAAACCCTAATCCACCAATGGTTTGTAGAAATGGTTAGACGATTTAATCTGCATTTTAATATATTCGATCAATCTCGCATTGATTCACTAACCGAAATTGATGAGCAAGAACTTGAGCACTTAGGCCTAGATGATGCTAGTGATCTTGAGGGAATCGAGTTAGATAACCCTTACCTAAGCGAACAACTGGTACTTTGCTCTAGCGAATTTATGGCCAGCTGTGATATTCAAAGTATGGCTGATGGCGAGTGGGATCTATTAATCGTTGATGAAGCACACCACCTTGAATGGCACCCAGAAAAAGCCAGCAACGAATACTCAAGAGTTGAGCAGATTGCAGCCAAGACACCTGGTCTTTTGCTGCTTTCAGCAACCCCAGAACAATTAGGCCAAGATGGTCATTTTGCTCGATTGAGATTGTTAGATCCTGATAGGTTTTACGATTTAGACGGTTTCATTCAAGAACAACAAGATTACTTACCCATTGCAGAGCTAATTACTCAACTTTCAGAAAATGAGAGCTGGTCAGAAGCACTTAAGCATAAAGCAGCTAGCTACATCTCTGATTGTGAAATCTGTGAATCTAACCGTAACATCATCCTTACGGAACTGCTTGACCGAAATGGTACAGGACGCGTCGTTTACCGAAACACTAGAAAAAACATTAAGGGATTTCCAAACAGAATATTGGTTCCCCACCCACTCGACAATTCGCCGGAATATCAAGCGATGCAGCTCGATTTGCCCGAGCAAAAATCACATGCGATACAACAGTTGATTCATCCAGAAAGCCAACTGTCAGATGACAGTTGGTGTAGTTTTGATCCACGTGTTGCTTGGTTAAAGGATTTCTTAAAAGCACATCGCACCGAAAAAATAGTGATCATTTGTGCCAGCAAAGATACTGCAATTAATCTCGACTTATATTGTCGCTTTAAGCTTGGCATCAATTGCTGTACTTTCCATGAAGACTTAGACCTCATTAGTCGAGATAGAGCGGCGGCTCACTTTGCAGACATGGAAGATGGCGCACAAGCTATGTTCTGTTCAGAAATTGGTAGCGAAGGCAGGAATTTTCAATTTAGTCATCATTTAGTGCTAATGGATTTACCACTGAACCCAGACTTACTAGAACAAAGAATAGGCCGACTAGACCGAATAGGTCAGGCGGAAGATATTCAAATTCATGTTCCTTATATGCAGCAAACTGCCCAACAGGTTTTGTTCGACTGGTATCACCAAGGAATGCACGCTTTCGAAAAGACCAATGCTGCTGGCGGAAAAATATTCGCTGAAACTCAAGACTTGTTGGAACAAGCTATCTTCAACCCAAATGACAGTGACAAACAGCAAGCGCTGCTGCAACGAACAGAATCGCTAGCGAAACAAATCAATCATGACCTAGAACAAGGCAAAGATAAGCTGTTAGAGCTTTCTTCCTATAATCCTGAAAATGCGACTCGGTTAATTGAAAGTGTCGGCCAAATGGACGCCAAGTCTCCGCAAGAGTTTATGCAGAAAACATGGCATCGGTTCGGTGTCGATTATGAAGACCATTCCGAGAAAGCTTTAGTTATTAGACCTGGCGACCATATGTTTGTTGGCGCATTCCCGGGCCTTCCTGATGACGGTCTAACCGCGACCTTTGACCGAGCTACCGCACTCAGTCGTGATGATATGCATTTTCTTACTTGGGAACATCCGATGATCAGCGGGTCGATTGACCTAATTCTGAGTGAAAACAAAGGTAATGCTAGTGTTTGTATTTTGAAGAATAAAGCAATAAAAGCAGGCACTATTCTAGTTGAAACTTTGTATAAATTAGAATGTATCGCTCCGAAGTATTTACAAGCCCAACGCTTTTTGCCATATCAATGTTTCCGTTTTCTCACTGACGTTAATGGTTCCAACTTAGCGCCCAAAGTTAGTCATGCAGCATTAAGCAAACAATGCTCAAAATTAGATAAAAGAAATGCTCGACTAGTTCTTAAGAGTGAAGAAAACACGCTGAAAGGAATTATTGAAAAAACAGATAATTTGGCCGCTAAACAAGCCCATCAAGTTTTAGAAAATGTGGTAGAAAAAATGCAAAGCGAGCAGGATGATGAATTAAAACGTTTAAAATCATTAAAGCAAAAGAATCCAAGTATTCGAGATGATGAATTAGGCTTTATTGAAAAACAAACTCAGCTGCTTGAAAAGTATTTAAGTGACACACAGCTACAGATGGACTCGGTCAGAGTTATCGTCGCGGTTTAGCCAAACTTCTTGATTAGCTATAAAAAAGGCCATGCAAACTGCGCATGGCCAAATCGTTATTGAGTAAAACTATTTTTATAAAGTCAGATCAGGTCTCTAATAGCCTATTCTCTACTTAGCTATTAGAAACGGTAAGTCGCTTTACCATAAACAAATCGACCATTAAATCCAAATGGTGATGTGGTTGGGTACTTAGCACCCCATCCTAGCTGGTGAGGGTTTTCATCTGGATACTCATCAAACAAGTTGTTAGAGCCCAGTGA
>JBDVOJ010000088.1:0-20757 GCA_039969155.1 Kangiellaceae bacterium | reverse complement strand
TCCCTTTCACTAATAAATAGTAGGCCGTCGAAAACAAGGCAACTATAAACACCAGAATTAAGATAATGGCATTTTCAATCGGGATATCTGAGAAACCGAAAAATCCATAGCGAAACGCATTGACCATGTACAGTACAGGGTTTGCCATGGAGATACCTTGCCAAAACTCGGGCAGCATCTTGATCGAATAAAATACGCCGCCTAAATAAGTTAGTGGTGTCAGTACAAAGGTTGGAATAATTGAAATGTCGTCAAAGCTTTTCGCGAATACTGCGTTAACTAATCCGGCTGTCGCAAACATCATTGAGGTTAAAAATACTACAAAAATGACAACGCCCCAGTGATTGATATTGAGCTCTACAAATTGCGAGGCAACTAACGTCACAATGACTGCAGTGATCAAGCCACGACTGGCACCGCCAAAGACATATCCAAGTAGAATAAATAAAGTTGGAACCGGGGCTACTAACAGTTCTTCGACGTTTCGTTGATATTTTGCGCTATAAAAAGAAGAAGCCACATTGGAATAAGAGTTGGTAATCACCGACATCATAATAATACCCGGTGTAATATATTCCATATAAGTGACACCGTCGATTAAGCCAACTCTCGAGCCAATTAATTGTCCGAAGATTACAAAATACAGCGTCATCGAAATGGCTGGCGGTAATAATGTTTGGATCCAAATCCTAAAATATCGAGTGACTTCTTTAGTGATAATGCTTTGCAGGGCAATAAAAGCTTGTTTGTTATATATTTTTGAGCTCATGTTATTGGCCTCCCTGAGTACTTGGCTGCTTCTGATCTTTATTCGTACTTTTCTCAGTTAGCTGGACAAACAATTCTTCCAAACGATTGGCTTTATTTCGCATACTAATCACTCGAATGCCGTGTTGCGATAGCCAGTCAAAGACTTGGTTTAATGCCTTTTCTTTGGGTAGATCGATTTCTAAACAAGTGTCATCACGTTTGCGAATAGTGACTTTTTCAATTTCGGGCAGCTCATCTGGCACTTTGTCTACATCTAACACAAAGGTTTCAATATCTAGTCTTGAAATCAAATCTTTCATGCTGGTATTTTCTACAATCACACCATGGTTAATAATGGCAATATTTCGGCAGAGTTGTTCTGCCTCTTCCAAATAATGGGTGGTTAAGACAATCGTTGTACCTTGTCGGTTTAACTCTTCCAGAAAAGTCCACATGGTTCGGCGGATTTCGATATCAACTCCAGCAGTTGGTTCATCCAAAATCAAGATTTTTGGTTCATGCATTAACGCTCTTGCAATCATTAATCGCCGTTTCATTCCGCCGGACAACATTCTCGCTTGGTCATTGCGTTTTTCCCACAAATCTAATTGCCTAAGAACCACTTCTGCGCGCTGAATGGCTTTCGACCGTGGTACTCCGTAGTAACCCGCTTGGTTGACCACGATTTGTTGGCAGGTTTCAAACTGTGAGAAGTTAAACTCTTGAGGTACCAGGCCAATACAGCGTTTCGCTTGCTCAAGCTCGGAATCAATAGAATGTCCGAAGACTTTGACTTCACCAGCGCTTTTGTTCACCAAGGAACAGATCACACCGATAGTTGTCGACTTTCCAGCTCCGTTAGGACCTAACAGAGCAATAAAATCGCCCTTTTCTACTGAAAAAGAAATCCCCTTAAGCGCTTCAAATTTATTCGCATAGATCTTTTTAAGATTGGATATTTCAATCGCGTACTCGGAAGAAGATGATACTGACATTCAAAACCTCTTAAATGCTACAAACAGTCGAATTTTAAGGCATGTAGCGACTGATAACCCTAATGATTTTAAAACCGGACACATCAATGCCGGCTAGTTAGGTCAAAGCAATCGATTATGCCAACAATTCTACTGACATTCCATATCAGTTTGTTATCAAATTCATTGTTTGGTACTGGTAAGGTCTTAATCTTTGACAATCTTTCCAACCAATAATCCCCCTAGGTAAGACATGCTTGACCTATATCAATACAAATTGTAGGGGCTTGCTCTAAAGTACTAATGAAGGAAACCAATCGAGAACGAGTTAGGCAGCAATGCCATCATCGGTTGACCTCTTTCCTTCTTAAAATTGGACTAGTTTCCGACCAGATAATCAGTCCAACACGGCGACATGGGTTCTCGGTACAAAACCAAACGAAATACATCGTTTTATCTGTAACTTCTAAGAGAATGAATACCAACTCGATAACAGTAAGGCATTACTATGGATACTCTCGTGCGATTAAAGACACAAAAAACAGACAAAAAATCATCCAAGCAGCCCAAGGCTTTCAAACAGAGCGAGAAGACTCCAAAAAAAGCCAATAGCAACAAGTTCAAAAAGAAGATTGTCTATGACCTTTCTGTGAAGAACGGAAAGATCCCGTGGAATGCGGATAATGCTTATCCCTATAAAATGAAGATGGACATCATCGATTACGAGCGTCAAAAGCACGAACTCCAAATCGAACTCTTGAAAATGCAAAATTGGGTTAAGAATACTAAACAACGAATTGTGGTGCTATTTGAAGGGCGAGATGCTGCCGGCAAGGGCGGAACCATCAAGCGTTTTATGGAGCATTTGAATCCTCGTGGTGCCAGTGTCAAAGCACTTGAAAAACCGACTGATAGAGAACGAAATCAATGGTATTTCCAAAGATACATTGAACAGCTTCCAAGTAAAGGTGAAATCGTGTTTTTTGACCGTTCGTGGTACAACCGCGCGGGCGTAGAAAAAGTCATGGGATTTTGTTCTGACAAAGAGTATTTAGAATTTCTGAGACAAGCTCCCGAGCTAGAGCGGATGCTAGTGAACAGCGGAATCACCTTGATCAAGTACTGGTTTTCGGTCAGTCGAACAGAACAGTTTAGACGCTTTAAATCGAGACAAAACGATCCCCTAAAACAATGGAAGCTTAGCCCCGTGGATATGGCCTCTCTCTCATTGTGGCCTAAATATAGCAAAGCTAAAGATGCGATGATTTTTCATACTGATACTAAAGATGCACCATGGACCATTATACGTTCAGACGATAAAAAGAGAGGTCGAATAAACTGTATGCGACATTTCCTATCGCAGATGGATTACCCCGGTAAAGATACGGACGTAGTACAAGCGCCCGATCCGCTGATAGCGGGCAGTGCTTCGGATATTTATGAAAAGGGTGAAAACAAATAGTCTTACTCCAATAACCCTCGGGTAGATTGTTTAGGTAAATTTAAACGATTTTAATGAAAACCAAAATTAAGGATTTTACATATGAACACTAAAGAATTGGCAAAGCTAAAAAAACTTTTAAAGAAAACCAAAAAAGAAGTTAGTAACGCAGAGAAAGCAGCCGAGCGTGCTGCAGACATTGCCAAGAAAGCACTAAAGCGCGCAGAGGTCGCAGAGAAGGCAGCGCAAGAAGCTAAGAAACGATTAAAGAAATCAATTCGAGCGGTTAATGAAGAAAAATCTAAAAAAGTCGCGAAGAAAAATGCCGCTAAAAAGTCGGCGATAAAAAAAGCGATTAAAGAGTCTAATCGTAAAAAGAAATCAATGAAGAAAGTGAAGAAGTAGCACTCGTGGAGTGGTGTTGAAGTGATTTTTTATTCAGAGCTTTAGTGAGTAAATTAGAATGGAAAGACTTCGAACTGCATCGCCTTAAAACAACAAGCGCACTGAGCGGAGTCGATGTGCAGCACTTAAAAGCAATAAGCACCCTGAGCGAAGTCGATGTGCAGCACTTAAAAACAAATAAGCACACTGAGCGAAGTCGATGTGTAGCACTTAAAAACAATTAGCGCACTGAGCGGAGTCGACTCGCAGCACTTAAAAACAATAAGCACACTGAGCGAAGTCGATGTGTAGCACTTAAAAACAATAAGCGCACTGAGCGGAGTCGAAGTGCATCACTGTCTGAAAGTGGGTGTCAGCCCGAAGACTGACCTACATTCAAAAACAGCTAGACAGCTTTCTCCGCGCGCTCCGTACCCACTGCGCTTCGCGGGGCAAGCTTTGCCTCTGTAGTGAATTGTTTTTTGTGTTTTAGCAGACATTCCCACCTTACCTACAATTCCCCTCTCCCTAGCCCTCTCCCGAAGAGAGAGGGGACTGACAACACCAGTTTTTTCTTTCTCCGTGCTCTCCGTGCTCTCCGTGCCTCCGTGCCTCCGTGGTGAATTGTTTTCGTGTTTTAAGGTTTCTTATAACCCCATTTTTCGATTAACTGATTATCAATTCCTAAATGGTTAAGAATTCGTGAGCTGACAAAATCAGCCAAATCATCAAGCGTTTTTGGACCGGTATAATAACCCGGACATGCCGGCATTACGGTTGCTCCATCTTCTGATAATGACAATAGATTTCGCAGGTGTATGCTAGAGAAAGGCATTTCTCTCGGCACTATGACCAATTGACCTTTTTCTTTAAGTACCACATCGGCGGCTCGCTCTAACAGGTTATTACTTGCACCAGTAGCAATCGCGGATACGCTCCCCATACTCGCAGGACAGATCACCATTTGCTTGGGCGCAGCTGAGCCGCTAGCCACAGGTGAATACCAATTTTCTTTGGCATAGACTTCAATTACACCCTCTTCACACTGGCAATACTCGGTAAGAATCTGTTTGATTTTTTTGGGTGACTCTGGCACCTTTAAATCGACTTCTGTCGCCAAAACAATACGGGCGGCATCGGATAAAAGCACATGCACTTGGTGATAAAAGCGAGTCAAATGAGTCAGCAAATTAAGACCATAGATAGCCCCGGAGGCTCCGGTCATAGCAAAGGTAATTGACCGTTTTTGATTCTGATTTTGTTTATTCTGAGTTTCAATATTTTGATTCATGAGCTGACCATTTTAAGCTTTGGCTGTTGAAAAGTGTAATCGATACTCAAACGATTAGTGTAATCAATTATACGACTTTATTGAGCGAGTTGATCGAGCAACTTTTGATGAATGCCGTCAAAGCTTCCATTGCTCATAATTAACACGTGATCATGTGGCCGCAAAATAGCTTTTAACGATTCTAATATACTATCAACCGAAGGTGACATTTCAATAGCACTTTCGTTCTCTAAATTGAGAGTCCAATCATAGGATTCTGGAATATGAAAAATCGTTAAGTCTGCAGACTGAACTGAGTTAATCAGCGTCTCTTTATGGCAACCCATTCTCATAGTATTGGAACGTGGATCAACAATGGCAATAATTCTCTGCTGACCCACTTTACTCCTCAAACCTTCGACAGTCGATTTGATAGCTGTCGGGTGATGGGCAAAATCATCGTACACCGTAATTTCTGCTACTCGACCTCGTAACTCCATGCGTCGCTTTACATTGGTAAATCGGCTAAGCGCTTTTAGCGCATCTTCAATAGATACTCCAACATGCCTAACGGCTGCAATTGCCGCCAACGCGTTACTGACATTATGATCACCAATTAAGGGCCAATCCAAATGACCTGAGAGATCTTGTTTTAGATAGATATCGCCTTGACTACCATCCGCTTTGGTTTTATGTAAATGCCAATCGGCCTGAGAGTGAAGATTATCGACTTGCTCTGAAAAATTAGTGCCAAAAGTTTCTGTCGGAGTCCAACATCCTTTAGCCAACACTCGCTCGATAGAAGGATGTGATTTAGGATGAATGATTAATCCATTTTGTGGAATTGTTCTAACCAAGTGATGAAATTGAGTTTCGATTGCCGCTAAGTCAGCAAAAATATCAGCATGGTCAAACTCGAGGTTATTTAGCACACAAGTACGCGCTCGATAGTGAACAAATTTTGATCGCTTATCAAAAAATGCAGTGTCATATTCGTCCGCTTCCACCACGAAAAATGGCGAATCGGTATATCGAGCAGATACTCCAAAGTTTCCTAAAACACCACCAATTAAGAACCCGGGATTATAACCAGTCGCTTCTAGTATCCAGGCTATCATACTGGCAGTGGTGGTTTTACCATGAGTTCCTGCGACCGCGATAACCCATTTATCATGCAAGATATTTTCTTTTAACCATTGCGGACCGGAACAGTAGGCTTGATTTGAATTAAGTAACTCTTCAACGAAATGGTTTCCTCGAGACAAGGCATTTCCGACCACGACAGTCTCCGGCAACTGTTTAAGCACGCTAGTGTCATAACCCTGGTCAAGCTCAATCCCTAATTGCTCTAATTGATCGCTCATCGGCGGGTAGCAGTTTTGATCCGAGCCTGTCACCTTATAGCCTTTTTCGATGGCCAGCCGAGCAATTCCGCCCATAAAGGTGCCACAGATCCCAAGAATATGCAGGTGCGAGTTAGATTGAGTTGAGGAATCGTTCATAATTGGATAGTTGAGTGTTGTTATTATAGTTTGCTTTGAATTGGCTGCGGATAGGCCTGTGAATCACCGTGTTGATAGCTAGCGATTGTATCACAAGTGAAATGGAGTGAGCTATTTTGAGGATTGCTTTGCTGAAATGGCTTTATCAATTGAGTGAACGAGGCTTCGACAGGTAGTTCGACTCATAAAACAATCGAAGCCCACTGAGCGCAGTCGAAGTGCCGTCTTATAAAACAACCAAAGCCCACTGAGCGCAGTCGAAGTGCCGCCTTATAAAACAACCAAAGCTCACTGAGCGCAGTCGAAGTGCCGCGTTATAAAACAACCAAAGCTCACTGAGCGCAGTCGAAGTGCAGCATTTTAGTTTTATGGTTTAACCTTAACTCGCAACTCGCGACTAGCAACTCGAAACGAGTCAACTCCCGACCAATCTTAAACTCCTCTCTAATTCTCCACCGCAGCATAAGCTTTGTTGTCAAACCATCGAGCCAGCCTTGTTAGCTCTGCCGGATCATCTTGACATCCTACGGCAAAGAGGTAGCTGGTAGAATTTGGGGCGTCACCTAGAGTTAATGAATAACTAGCTGTCTTTTCTTGAGAATTTAAACATAAAATTAACTGACTAGTGTCTAGATTCTTCAGGTCAGAAAGGGCGCTATTAAAACTTTGTATATTGTCCGGCGTTAACACAAACCTCGTCTCTTTCACCTTTTTACTGGCGTAATTAACCGCAACCACTGGTTTTTGATTAATAGTGAGATGATAGCTTTCACAGCGATTGTTTTGACATTGCTTGACTAACGAGACATTCTCATCAATCGTTAAAGAGTTTTTATCCTCTAGCTTTTCTTCTAGGTTACTCTTTAAAACCGATGCGTTATCCGATTCTAGCAGAGCACTATCTTTTTTAGCCGATTGCTCATCGGAAGCATTTGAATTCTCCTCACCACTACAAGCAGCGAGGACACTAATGATGAAAAAAGCGAATAAGTATTTCAAGCAAGTTCTCCTTAGTAATGCTTTCGGTTTTGTGAAATTGATAATCTAGTCAGCCGAGTTAAAGCTAACATCAACAACCCTATAATCGATAAACTTCCGCCACCACCGCTACTACTTTCGGGTACATCATTAATCGTGATCGTCGCCGTAGCAACGTTCGAATCTAACGAGCCATCGTTAGCAACAAGCTCAAAGGATACTGGGGTGTTACTGGAAACGTCTGGAGCAGTAAAACTAGGTGTTAATGAATCAGCATTAGTCAACGACACGTTTGGCCCAGCAGTTTGGCTCCAAGTATAAGTTAAGCTGTCTCCTTCATTATCACTACTAGTCGCACTAAAAGTGAAACGCGCGCCTTCGTTGACACTACTGCTGTTAACAGTGACAACCGGCGCTTGATTTGGATTAATACTCACCATTACGTCATCACTGGTTGACTCGCTGCCATCATCTGCGGTTAATTGAAATACGTAATCAGTATCCGCCGTTGGGCTGGCCGCCACAAAGCTGGCATTAAGGTTATCAGAATTGCTAATGGTGACACTGGGCCCGGACAATTGAGTCCAGCTTAAGGTCAAAGCGTCACCATTAGGATCGCTCGCAACACCGGATAAATTGACAGTGATATCATTGCTATCTCTTGAGATTACAACACTATCAGTTCCGGCATCAACCACCGGTCTAGTGGCTGAAGGGCAACTATTGTTTTCTGCCACGGCTTCGCTGAACATCGGCGCTGCGGCATTGGTCACAGCAAAGTTATCAATTTGCCAACCAAACTCTCCGGTATTGCTATCGGTTCCGATTAAAAATCGAATTCTCAAAGAAGAACCGGTTAAAACAGCTGCGGGGAAAGTGATTTGATTATTGGTTAAGTCGCGACTTGATCTTGTATCGACATAGGCACTGCGTCCGGACAAAGTAACATTAGACGCTTCAATGGTTCCGTTGTAAGGTTCCGATATGCTTGCTCCAAATGCTGTGACATCGGTCCAAGCGCCACCATCCATAGAGACTTCTATAACGCCTCCATCCCAGTGTTGAAAAACTCCCGGATCATCTTCTGAAGTTTCAAATTTAAAGAAGTGATCAAAACTAACCACTAAATCGTCACTTGAGGCTATGTTTATCTCTGGTGAAGTTAAACTTGAGCTTCCACCTGAACCACTATCTTCACCATGCCACAGACCATTTCTGACGGTAAATGGAACTAGCCCATTGTCAGCTTCGACGGTCCAATCTAACAATGATAATTGAGATGAGTTCATGTCGTCGGAATTAGCTGTCGCCGATAAATCGAAGTTACCGGTGAAGGTAAAATCAATCGGTTGTGGCTCGCTAAAAGCATTATCTGTGGCGCCGATCTCATCAAATGTTGCGGTGATGGTGAGGTCTTGCATAAAAGATGCACTGTTTACTGCTACTTCAGTAGTCACTGTTTGACTCGCTCCAAATCCTGTCATTGCTGGGACGTTGATGTTACTAGCCACAGCCATGCTCGGATCGGCGTCGAGTGTTATATTAAAGGATGGGATATCTGCAGCTGAATAATTTTCCAAAGTGAGCACCAGCGTGGCCGTTTCATTATTGTCCAATACACCATCTTCATCACAACTATTCAGATCAATACTTGCCCTATCAAATGCCATAGAAGCTTTTAGGTCAATTCCAGTCGTGAAATCTTCCACCACACCAAGATGGCCCCCAGAATTTCTATCAGGAGCCGCCGCATTGGCCCCCATGCCTCTTTTAGCAAACGCATTTCGGATTATCTCAAAATCCTCTGCGTCATTAGCCAAAGCTGCTGCCAACAATGCATCACGAGCTTCTAACAAGGTCGGTTGACTTGGGGTCAGTTTTAAACTGGCGACCAAGTAATCTTTCATTTGTGTTTGTGCTTCAGAAAAAGAATTGCCAGGCTTGTTGATAAGACCCACATAAACTTCCCAAAGGGTGTTCGCCCAAATTTCACCGGTTTGATGAACCGCCGCATTACTCGCACCGCTAACGCCAAAAGAAATGGGATGAGAAAGCGGCAAACTCACACCTTCCTCTATATGTTTAAAAGTGAGGGCATTTTTAGTCATATCGGTTGAATAAGGCGCCCGTCGTATGCCATCGTAAGCATCACCAATAAAGGTTGATGCTGAGTAAACGCCTTGAAAGTTTTCATTACCAACAACTAAATTATCGCTTTCTTTAGTCGTCATCAGTAGAGCAACAAAGTCACTCCAACCTTCTCCCATACTTCGGCCTTGATTGTTGTTTAGCCCGTTGGCGTTACCTACTAACCGATTACTTAGATAGTGCCCCCACTCATGCGCGACAATACCATTGTCTAAGGTTCCATCTAGTGGTCTTGCTTCGTTAGAAAGTCTTGCTTGTAGGGTATCATCGGCACCTAGCGCCGCCTTAATTTCATCACCTTTCTCTAAAGTCACCATCATGCTAGGAATAGTGACGGTATCGTCCTCACCACCTTGGACGATAGGATCGCCACTGACGTTGTTAACCATAATGACACCCACAGCTCCTTGGTCTTGGGCGTTTTTAACTTTAACTGTAAAGTTACAATCTCCACGATCGATAATGGCGATTTTATTGGTTAAGTCGGTGACAATTGATTCACAACCATCAGCTATCGTCGCCGTCTGATCATCGACCAATGACATTACCCCAGTTACATCATATTCTTCTGGACCAAAACTCGCAGCTCGAGTCTCAATATTATTGACTCCAGCAACCGTTATTTCGGCATTACTTAAGAAGGTCCACAAAAACATTTGCATTCGCGGATTTCCGCCATCCGATGGGGTGGCCATATTGGCGTTATTGGTGCCGCTTGAATCTTGCGCTTCAACTAACAAACGATCGTTTGCTAAACCACCTCTTGCAAAATTATTGTTTTGCGCATTTCCGGCAGCTTCATCAAATCCACTGTCATAAAACCAATCATGTAAAAAGTTGTTCACATAAAAAAGGTTAACGACAGCATGTTTTTGGGCATCGCCAGTCAGCCCATTCGCAAATGTTGCAAAGTCATATTCAAAGGCGTTAGCACCAGTAAACCCTGGTCTTACGTCGGCATCGTCAAATCCATTCTCACCCGAAATATCCGCGTAAGCATCGACATTGTTACCTGCCGTTGTTGTTTCAGAAGCGGTTAGCCATGAATCACCGGTCGAAAGTCCAGCATGATCAAGAGTCACGGTATTTTCATTGACAAACGAGCCAGCAATCTCAGGAGTATCATTAATATCTCCCGTTGGATGAGGTGTTAAATCATTACCATGTGGTCCATCAAATGGGATCATTTGTCCTGAGGTTTCAGCAAAAACTTTGTAGGTAGTCGCAACGTGAGAAGTCAAATTATTCTCAAACAATACTTCGCCACTTGCTGCATGAATCACGTAGCTATAAAACTTCGATTGTCGTTTGCCCCTTTTAGAGGTTTCTACTTCGACGTAATAAGCTGGGACTAATTGTTCAGTTCCTAGAGGAAAATAAACTTTTTTAGCGCGACTATTATTTGACAAAACAACGTCATTCAATTGCAATCCATTTTGCAACCGAGAGTATCCATTGCCCTTAACGATATTGTAGTCAATGCCCTGCAGTTCAATTTCAGATTTGGGACTTTCGATATGCTTATTGATGGCAACTTTAAGGACATCAGCAGCGGACAAATTAAATTGCGATTGGATGCTCTTTTTAGCCGGAGAAAAATAACCAGAAGATGCGACTAATTCATTCTCTCGATTTATAACGATATTAATATAGCGCCCAAATACTTCAACACCATCTACGCGCTGCTGATACTTTGCTATTATCCCGCCTCGACCAGTGTTGTGTAGCCAACTTTTTTGTGAGCTCGTAACGGCTTGCTTGTTGGCGCCATGACTTGTTGCCACTTGAGAAAAATAGTGATTGATTGACTTGGAATATTGAGGCTCAAGTGGCAGACCTTTGTCGAGAGGAATGTTCGCAACACCTCCTTTGTTCCATAAGAAAGTCTGGGTGGAAAATTCTTCGTCATATTGCCCTTTCAGCATCACTGGGTCACTTGACTGTTTTGAATAGAGTTGCTCTGAACGGTTGTTATAAGTTCCACCTAAATAACCTTTTGCTCCGGCAGCGAGTGCAGAATGGGAAGCTAATAGGCTAGCGATAATAATGCAGGTTTTTGATTTTCTAAAGTTCATTGATACTCTCTCTTTAACAATACTCAAGATAGCCTTATTCAATGTGCTAGCTCGATAAATTCGGGAGCGCTGACATCCTTGATGCTCGTATACTATTTTTACCCGGTAAATGGAATTGCTAGACTGGGACCCAGATATAGCTTCATTTCTTATAAACCAGTTATTAGATAGTTTAGTTGAAGCAGGGTTACTCTCGATGGTGAATATTAACGAGTATCACCGAGTTTTTGCTACTTCTGCCAAGCGGTGCACACAAAAAACGGCGTTCAAAGAAGACAAAACCACTCCTAGCTCAAGCGGCATAATCAGTCGAATTTCTCTCGAAATAGCAGACGACTAGCGTAAAACAGCGCTTTTGAAGTTAAATTTTTCCAAAATAGCGCTTTAGCCGGTTCTTAATCATGGTCGAATAATTTATAATTCGGCTCGAAAAATTAATCTGCAAACTGATGGAGAATCGCCTAGATGGCTAACAAAAAACAAAACGCATTTTACGCTCAATCTGGTGGAGTAACTGCGGTGATTAACGCATCTGCTTGCGGCCTAATCGAAACGGCTCGCCAACATAAAAGTAAAATAGGAAAAGTTTATGCGGGCCGAAACGGTATTATCGGTGCACTCACCGAAGATTTAATTGATACCAGCAAAGAATCCAAAAAGGACATCGCTGCGCTTAAATTCACTCCTTCTGGTGCGTTTGGTTCTTGTCGCCATAAATTGAAAAGTTTTGAAGACAATCAAGCCGAATACGAAAGATTAATCGAAGTGTTTAAAGCACACGATATAGGATACTTCTTTTACAACGGTGGTGGTGACTCGATGGATACCGCCAATAAGGTTTCGCAAATCAGCCAGAAAATGGGGTTTCCAATAACTTGTATCGGTATACCGAAAACTGTCGATAACGATTTACCCATTACTGATAACTGCCCTGGTTTTGGCTCTGTTGCTAAATACGTGGCAGTTTCAATCAGAGAAGCAGGATTTGATGTGGCCTCAATGGCAGAATCTTCGACCAAAGTTTTTGTTATGGAAGTAATGGGTCGTCATGCAGGTTGGATTGCCGCAGCCGGTGGCTTAGCCGCAGAAAAGGAAGGCGATGCACCGCATATCATTTTGTTTCCTGAGATAGCCTTTAACAAAGAAAAGTTTCTAAAGAAAGTGAAGCAATGCGTTAAGAAATTTGGCTATTGCGCCATTGTTGTTTCCGAAGGTGCCGCCTACAAAGATGGCACGTTTCTAGCCGACGCCGGTTCAGTTGACGCTTTCGGACACAAACAGCTTGGCGGTGTAGCGCCGGTGGTTGCGCAAATGGTTAAAGATGAACTTGGCTATAAATACCACTGGGCAGTGGCAGACTATTTACAAAGAGCCGCTCGTCATATCGCCTCGCAAACCGATGTTGATCAAGCTTACGCCATGGGAAAAGCTGCAATGGAATTTGCCCTAGCAGGCAAAAATGCGGTAATGCCGACTATTGTTAGAAAACCAACTAAAAAATATAGTTGGACAATTGGTGAAGCCAAGCTTTCAGAAGTCGCTAACGTAGAAAAAATGATGCCAAGAAAATACATCTCTAGCAACGGTTTTCATATTACTGAAGAATGTCGAGATTATTTGCTTCCTCTCATTAATGGTGAATCTTATCCTCCCTTTAAGAATGGTTTACCGCAATATGTGGTTTTAAAAAATGAAGCGGTTCCTAAGCTACTAAAAAAGAAGTTTAAGATTTAGTAGTAGGAATTTGGAACTCGCTACAATGTAGCGAGTTAGAATTGAGCTGCTTTTTTATCTATAGCGGAATTTTCTTATCGTTCTTTGTAAAGAACCAAGCTTAAAGTCAAAAGCGTTTCGCAGCGCTGCGCTCTGACTGCGACATTCTTTTGTCTGGCAACAAAAGAATGCAAAAATGCCTTTTACGTTACGCACTGGGCGACCGAGATTGACCTAATGTTTTGTCTCAACTTTCTGTGGGTCGCCCACCACCAGTTCGTCTTTATGGCCCATCCCGGTGCTCCCTACTTCGAAGGTCCATTTATCACACGTAATCGGTGATGTGAATGACTTTGCCGAAGATATACCCGCCTAGCGGCTTATAACGAACTGGTGAAACTCATGAGGCAGCGGGTAGACAAGAAAAGTAAATGAGCGCCAGCGAGCTCTTTTCTTCCGCTGACTCGCTTCCAGCGAATAAGGACCTTTCAGGCTTGAACTAACTTTCAACAGGCAAACTGCTAGTTATTTTCAGCGAAAAAGCTTTTGCATACTTTTGTCTTTTAACAAAAGTATGTCGCAGGAAAGCTTTTGCGCTGCGAAACAAAGGGTTGCTGAGCGGAGTCGACGCATTGAATTTAGATTTGGTTCTTTCGAAAAGAACAACAAGCATGTCCCTTTTGGAAAAGTTGCTGGCAAAAAATGTCATTTAAAAAACTCTCGCCAAAATCAATAGAATAATTCTTAACTCTCTCAATCAAAAGCCCCTCTCGAGGAGGGGCTTTTACACCACAAATATAATGTGGCAAATCTTGCCACACCTCCTCCCCCTCTATAACATCTCCTTTTCCAAATTAAACTCCAGAGTAATCTTTTGCCCCGGCTGCGCGACGGCAACGTTGCCTTCCATCTTAGGCTTATATTTCCACTTCGCTAGCGCTTTACGAGCTGCCTTTGCAAATACTCCTCTTGGCTTTTGATCGACGATAGAAATATTTTCGGTAGCTCCCATAGAATTGATATCAAATGTTAAGGTGACATACCCCTCTAGTCCGTTTTGCGCCGCAACTCTAGGGTAGCGAGGGTCAATCCTAACCTTAGGAACTGCGGAAGCGTCACCATTTCCACTCGAGCCAAATATGCCCGTTGAGACAACAACATTTTTCGGATGATATGCAACATGTTCTATTCGGGGCTGAACTTTATTTGGCTTTGGACTTTCCGAAACTTCGGAAACCACTGCGGGAAGATCTGGTTTCTCAAATTTCGGTAGAACCCTTATTTTGTCTTTTGGCTCATCATCGGTCTCCTTATAGACGATTGAAATCGGTGGGGTTGGCTTTGTTTCAACCATTAAGATTTCCGGCTTTATCATCCAAGTCATTCCTAAAAACATTAAGAACGAAAGGCCCATGGCTAAAATAATTGATAGTAGTTTAGACATTTCTTACTCTCCTTATTGGCTATTATCATTTGTCTTTCATCTATTACAAACGTAGCAGATAAAAATAAGGGTTAATCTTTTACGAAAAAGTTAAATAGGTCGTCTTAAGGGAGTAAAATCAGACTTAAAGAATCGTGAGAAAGCAGGCAAAGCCTGCCAACTAAAACATCTTATTATTTAGGTATTCGGCTTTAATTAGATTATTAAATCGCTGAATTAATCGCTGTTTAAAGCGAGTGTCTTTTTGACTATTGATTTGTTTGACGGCTGCAAATAACGACTGCTTATAACCTTGCTCAGAAGACTGCATCACATAAAAAGCAAAATCATAGGCTAGAGACAATACTTGCGCAGCGGGGTCGATATCGTCTTCTTTTAACGCTCGAGGCGCTCCACTTCCATCATGGAATTCAGTGGTTTGTAAACACAGCTCAGCGGCAATTGACCATCCAGCCATTCGAGACAAGATACCGTTTGAAATAATCGCTTGCGGCAGGCTAAGTGGTTCTAGTTGGCCATGCTGATTAGTTTTTTGGCTTAACAACATAAACACCATCGCCGCTTCAAACTGCTGCTCGTCAGCGGAACGACCGAGCATTCCATTAAGTTTAAAAGCTAGTTTGGAAAATATATCAAAGAACTGATGACTTGCAGGGTTCTGTTGGTAACGACTAGACATGTATTCAAAGAATTCAATATCGGTGGCATCCATAAAACTAAACGCATGCCCATCTTCTGGATCTTGCATAACCAAAGAGATAGTAAAATGGCCATCATCCATCGCCGTAATGGCTTTTTCAGTGGTTGCCACCTTTTCGGTATCTTCAGCAGATTGAATTTGTTCTATTAACTGCTCTAACTTTTCTAGGTTTTCTGGTTCAAACGCCGCGGACTCTAGCAACACTGTTAATTGAGCTTGCACGAAATTAGCGACTTGCACCGCAAAGCGCCCGTAGACATTATGATAGGCAATATCATTTGAGCGGATTGACGAAAACAGGTCCTCTAATTTGTGTGTAGCATTAACAAAGGCATGCAAAAAAACCATATTGCAATTGCCCTTGATAGTATGGATCGCGCGAAATAGTCGATCAATAACAGCATCGCTAACTGAATTTTCCAACTCAGAGACACATTGATTAACATCAGCAACGGCTGCGACTACGTCTTCAAAAAACTCTTGTTTGATTTCGTCGTCTAGTTCTAAAAACTCTTGATAAACGTTACCAGACACCAATTTTCCTCTAAAATTATTAGTTGCTTGCAAGTATGGCAAAAATTTTAGGATTATTCAGGAAAAATAATAAAATCATCAACTTAATTGATTATTTGGCGATAGAACAGCAGTCAAGACCAATAGATATAACGCGAACATAATAAGAATAAAAAAGGCCCCAAATTTGGGGCCTTAACTAAACGCTGATTAAACTTTAATCATAAGTTTAGAAAGTTAGCAGTGGCGCTATGACCAAACTAACAATCGCCATTACATTGATTAAAATGTTCATAGCAGGTCCCGAAGTATCTTTAAACGGGTCGCCTACGGTATCACCTACGACTACCGCGGCATGAGTATCTGAACCTTTACCACCGTAGTTACCTTTCTCAACGTGTTTCTTGGCGTTGTCCCATGCACCGCCAGCATTAGCCATCATAAGGGCCATTAACACACAAGTGATTAGCGCTCCAGATAACATGCCACCGAGTGCGGCTGCACCGAGAGAAAAGCCAACCACAGCTGGTGCTGCAATCGCTAGAGCACCCGGCAATATCATCTTTTTAAGCGCAGCTTGAGTTGCAATATCAACACACTTTGCGCTATCTGGCTCGGCAGTGCCTTCCATCAACCCAGGGATTTCCTTAAATTGACGACGGATCTCTTTAATCATGTCAAAAGCTGCTGAACCTACCGCTCTCATGGTAATTGCCGAGACGAGGAATGGAAAAATACCACCGATAAACATCCCCATTAGTACCACTGGGTTACTAATTTCTAAAGAGAAGTCTTTGATACTGACAGAAACAATTTCTATGTATGCGGCTATAATTGCTAGAGCTGCTAAACCAGCTGCACCAATCGCGAAACCTTTACCAATAGCCGCAGTGGTATTACCCACTTCATCGAGGCCATCGGTAATTTCGCGAACATCTGCACCTAGTCCAGCCATTTCAGCAATACCACCAGCATTATCCGCTACTGGCCCATAGGCATCGATTGCCATGGTAATTCCCACAGTAGCTAACATACCAACTGCTGCGATGCCGACGCCATAAACGCCCGCATCACCTAGTAATGCCGAGCTTGCGAAAATAATACCTGCAATCGTTAATACTGGAACTACTACTGATTCCATACCAAGAGCAAGACCGCCAATCATGACTGTGGCTGGTCCAGTTTCACCTTCCCTAGCCAAATCCCGAATTGGCTTACCTCCGGTGTAATACTCGGTGACTAGTCCAATAATACTCCCGCCAATTGCACCGACGATAACGCAATACCAAACATTGACATGTAAACCCAAATTCACCACGATAAAGTATGCTGCAGCTATTAAAAGTAAGGTCGCTCCCAAGGTACCAGTTCTGAGTGCTTTAGCCGCTTCCATCCCAGAAAAGGCTTTAACCATTATAATTCCAACGATTGAGCAAAGCAGTCCCACTGACGCTAACAATAGTGGTAGCATCATTAAGAATTCTTTACCGTTTTGCGAAAGGAAATCAACCGAAGCTAATCCCATGGTTGAAGCGATCGCAATGGTAGCAATCATAGAACCACAGTAAGATTCGAAAATATCCGATCCCATTCCTGCAACATCACCAACGTTGTCACCAACGTTGTCTGCGATCACACCAGGGTTTCTTGGATCATCTTCTGGGATTCCAGCTTCAATTTTTCCGACCAGATCCGCACCAACATCCGCACTTTTAGTAAATATTCCGCCACCGACTCTAGAAAACAATGCTACGGTTGAACCGCCCATCCCAAATCCATGAATGGCTTCAGCATGTTCGGCACCAAAGAAATAATAAAGCGCCCCTAAACCTAACAACCCCATAGATGCGACGGCTAACCCCATCACTGAACCACCGTAGAACGCAATTGTGAGAGCTGCTGCTGAGCCCTTTTCTGCGGCAGCGACGGTAGTTCGAACATTTGCTTTAGTCGCGGTTAACATGCCAATATAACCTGCGGTTGCGGAACTTATTGCCCCAACGACAAAAGCGGCAGAAGTGTGCCAGCTTTCGAAGCTAAAGTAGAGTAAAACGGTCAGAACCAATAGAAATCCACCGAGAATCGTATATTCTCGGCGCATAAAAACCATCGCGCCGTTATGGATATCTGCAGCAATTTTTGCTGTTTTTCCTTCGCCGCCAGAGTTTTTCATGATTAATAAATAAATGACAAAGGCTACGACGAGCCCTACTACGCCAAGAATTGGCGGTATTTGAACAAGATCCATACTTCCCTCACTTAATTAGATTTATTATTGTGACGACACTCTAACTGCTAGTGCGTCCGTTTATCTTCACGTTGGGCAGACCTACTTCTGGGCACGGATCGTCAATCTATTTAATCGACCGCCCAATGCCTAAGGTTCGATAGCATTATCCTTTTTTATCGAATGAGTGGAACAAAAGCTGCTATCTCAGTTTAAAAGACCCGCAAATTGTCGATATTCACGGAAAAACCTAGTGCTTGTATAACAATAAAGTATGATCAGAACAATCAACCAAATGGTGTTATTTTAACTTATTGATTTATATAGTATTAATTTATTTTATTTGGGCTGTTTATTTTGCAGTGCACTATCGCTATAATACGCGCCCAAAATCAACCGCAATGAAAACGGAATCATGAGCCTAAATACAGTATCAGCTGGAAAAGACCTTCCAGAAGAAATAAACGTCATTATCGAAATCCCTGCGCACGCTGACCCAGTGAAATACGAAGTCGATAAAGATAGCGGTGCGTTATTTGTCGATCGTTTTATGGCTACTTGTATGCACTATCCAACCAACTATGGATATGTACCTCATACTCTTTCAGAAGATGGAGACCCTGTAGACGTTTTAGTGCCGACTCCTTTCCCACTTTTAGCTGGTTCGGTAATTACTTGTCGTCCAATTGGCATGTTAATGATGACCGATGAATCAGGCACCGACGCTAAGATATTAGCGGTTCCTCTTAAGAAGCTATCGCCAATTTACCAGGGTATTAAAGAAACCACCGATATGCCTGAGCTCCTGCTAAATCAAATCCAGCATTTCTTTGAACATTATAAAGATCTAGAGCCTGGAAAGTGGGTAAGAATTGACGGTTGGGAAGATGCCGCGGCGGCCAAGAAAGAAATCATCGATAGTGTTACTCGATACGAAGAAGCGCCTGAAAAACCAGCATTTTAATCTGCAGATTATTGATAGTATTGAAAAAAGCCGATGAAACTTCATCGGCTTTTTTGGTTTGCTTAATTAAAAACTCACCATTGGTTATTCGATTTTCAGTTGGTAAGCAAAATTATAGATACTCGCTCCCAACTCAGAAGTTCGCTTAGCTAATTCGGAGCTTTCACTGGATTTTTCTCGTACATGGGTATTAGAAACACTGATAGATTCCATATCCTTTGTGATGCCATCCGATACCGCTTTTTGTTCTTCCACCGCAGTGGCAATTTGAAAACTCAAATCTGAAATCTTGGTCGTTGCATGGTTCGCTTCGACTAAAAAGCCCTTAGCTTCCTCGGCGGCTTTTATGGTGTGCTCACTCTTGCTTTGTCCTTTGTCCATCATTTCTACCGCTTCTCCCGCAGCGGCTTGCAGTTTTTCTATGACACCATTAATCTCATTGGTAGCATCTTGGCTTCGTTGCGCCAGTGTTCTAACTTCGTCAGCCACTACTGCAAAACCTCTTCCCTGCTCGCCAGCTCTGGCAGCTTCTATCGCTGCATTGAGCGCAAGTAAATTGGTTTGATCGGCGATACCCCTTATGACATCTAAGATGCTCACAATCTCATTAGTATCTTGAGCCAAATTATCAACCACTCTTTTGGCGCCACGTAATTGTTCTACTAACTCTCCCATCTGGCTAACCGTATCGGTCACTTTGTCATTACTTTCGGAAGAGAGTGCTTTGGCATTATCTGAAGCCGCCGCAGCATTAGCGGTCGTTTCAGCTATTTCACCGATTGTAGATGCCATTTCATGAACTGAAGAAGCTACGGTACTGATATAATCGCTTTGCTTTCCTAATTGCATAAGGTTACCAGCATTAATATCATCAGATGTCTCGGCGATATTCTTTAGGCTATCAGCGGCATTCTGAAATTCAGATATTGTGGATTTCATTAGTTGGTAGAAGTTTTCTAATGAGTTTAGGAACTCCTTGTCTTCGGCAGTACTAATTGGAATCGATTTTAGATCGACAGTTAAGTCTTTTTCGTTCGCAGCAATTTGTAGTGTCGCGCTAATATGGTTAGAGAGACCAAATTGAGTGTTTAACCTCAAACAGAAGAAAACTAAAATCCCAGTTTCAATAATGACAAAAATTGCGTGAACAAAAAAAGTTGGCCAGTCACAAGTTTGTCCGTAGACCACATAGGGTACATCGCCAATGCTGGTTTTAGACAATTGCAACGGCACACTCATCGCGTGATGAATTGCTATAACACCGGCTGCTAGGATAAGTATTTTCCAATCTCGCCAAATAATGAGAAAAGCTAAAACTGAAAATATGTGAAAGTGCATTTCAAGTCGACCAAGTTGTTGCATGATTAGAATCATAGACATCAACATCATACTTGTAGCAATTACTGCTCGACTAATAAATGTTCCTCGCGCACCAAAATATGCGACGGCACTTGCTATTACAGCTAAAGTAGCGGGAATAGCCCCTTGCATGTGGGTCTCATACCCCATTGGAACAATAAAATAGATAAAAGGTAAGTGTGCAGCCAAAATATACAGCATGATCTTATCTGAAGCAGCGTGATCGCTTGCTAGCTTTTGATTAAATATCTGCTCGACTCTTTCCGCAACATTCATTGAGTTATGCCTCTAGTTAGTTTAACGCTAATTTATTTT
>JBDVOJ010000087.1:0-8147 GCA_039969155.1 Kangiellaceae bacterium | reverse complement strand
GGAAGGCTGGATGCTGTCAATATTGTCGAGCCAGACGTAAGCGTAATTACTACTATCGACCGCGATCATGAGTCCTGGTTAGGTAGTGATTTAATTTCAATTGCGCAAGAAAAGTCTGGGATTTATCGAAAGACAAGTTTGAACTTAATCGGAGATCGTCGAAGTCAAGAGCTGATTAAGCAAGTAGCGCTTGGTAGCATCGCGTTGCCAGTGTTGGTGAAAGAATATATTGGTAATGAGCTTCCTAAATTACAAATTGAGGCAATGCTAGCGGACCCCAAAATCAATCCCCATCGATTGCTAAAACAAAATGTCGAATGTGCTATCGTAGCGTTTCATAAGTTGTTTCCCGAGCTAATCGAGTCGCTTGATCTTCAAAAAGTGCTTTCCAATATTCAAATTACCGGGCGATTGCAACAGATTAGCGATTCTCCATTGACTCTCTTGGATGTTGGTCATAACGAACAATCTGCAATTAATTTGGCGAAACAACTGAATTCATTCATAAAGCCTAAATTGAGAATAGCGATTTGTGGCCTGATGGCCGATAAAGCGATAGCTAAGTTTTTAGCCGCGTTAGATTCATGCGTCGACATTTGGCTATTTGTCGACTTGCCCGGTGATAGGGCTGCCAGCGGCCTGCAAATACAGAGTATTCATCAGTCTATTTCTTCGCAGAGCCGAACTGAAATTGCTGATTCTGTCGCTGGCGCTTACCAAGCTGCACTAGCAATTGATGAGCCTGACAAACAAATATTGGTAATAGGATCGTTTATCACGGTTGCCGAGATGCTTCATTATTATCGAGAAACTTGATAACCTATCAATCTATTAGCGATTTAAGAGATGTTTCAGTGGAAAACAGTTTAAAACAAAGAATCATTGGTGCGATTGTTCTAGCCGCGCTGGCGATCATTTTCTTGCCTGCAATTCTTAAAGAAAAGACCAGCAATGGGACTTTTGAAAGCAAAATCCCTGAAAAGCCACAAGAGTTAGAAGAATATCGGGTTGATACCGATAAAATTGAGAAATTGAAGCAAGCCAAAGAAACTCGACAAGAACGACAAGTGATAAAAGAGAATAGCGCTACTGAAGATCAGGCTACCGCTAATGAATTGAAAGAATCAGTTAAGCCAGCACCGGCAAATACCGATAAAACCGCTTCCAGAAAAACCAAGACAAAGGTTACCCAGCCCGAGCAACTCGAAACCGTAAAAGCCGCGGAGGTTCCGGTCGGACAAGCTAAACCCGACTCTAAACAGGTGGTGCAATCAGAGACCTTAGGACCAGACTTTAAAAGCGCAGCTTGGGTTGTTCAGGTGGCCAGTTTTTCCAACGAGTCCAACGCTGTTAATTTGGTCGAAAAGCTTAAAAAGCATGAGTTTAAAGCGTACCGCAGGAAGTCTAAAGCCGATAATAAGACTGTTTATCGAGTTTATGTAGGACCTTTTATTGATAAACCGAAGGCAGAGAGTAAAACAGCTGAAATCAGTAAAGTCAGTGAAACTAAAGTGGTGTTGAGGGTTTTTGACCCAGTAAAACACTAATGGACAATAATCTAGGTTTACCTAGAGCTTGCTTCTTTGGTAAAATCACTGCCATCATAAATCTTGGTTAGATAACAACCTATATGCAGTGGATAGACTGGGCCATCCTAATAGTGATTGGGCTTTCAGCAGGAATCAGCTTGATACGAGGATTCGTCCGCGAAGCATTGTCTTTAGCCGGTTGGGTTATCGCGTTCTTCGTCGCTAAAGGCTTCTACCAAGAGTTTTCCTCATTATTAGATTCTCATATTGAAACACCCAGTCTGCGGTACGCTGTATCATGGGCTGCGCTATTCCTATTAACCCTAACAGTGAGTGGGCTGGTAAATTATCTACTAGGGCAACTCGTTGAGAAAGCGGGTCTAAGCGGAATGGATCGAATTATGGGTATGGCATTCGGAGCTTTACGAGGCGTGCTCATAGTAGCCGTTTTGATTCTCGTACTCCGAGAGTTCACTCCAGTCCAGCAAGATAGATGGTGGCAAAAATCTCAATTGATCCCACATGTGGAGCAATTAAGTAATTGGTTTTACGAACAAGTCGATGATGTTATTCCTGGCGTTACTTCGCGTTTACCTGTAAACGTAAAGAAACCTTCGAATTAATGTTGTAATTGTTGATTTAATGCTTAGATATCTGAGCTTTCAGAAAAGGTTATTATCATGTGTGGCATAGTTGGAATTTATAGCTCTTCGCCAGTGAATCAAGGATTATATGATGCACTCACAGTGCTTCAGCACAGAGGCCAGGATGCTGCCGGAATTGTCACTTTAGAAGACGGTAAAATGTATTTAAGAAAGGCCAATGGTCTGGTTAAAGACGTTTTCCATACTCGCCATATGAGGCGACTTCAAGGAAATATTGGGGTAGGCCATGTTCGCTATCCAACTGCTGGCTGTGCCAGCTCAGCTGAAGCTCAGCCTCTTTATGTAAATTCTCCATACGGTATCGTATTAGCTCACAATGGTAACCTGACTAACCAAAACGAGCTTAAAAAAGAACTTTGGGAAACCGATAAGCGACATATCAACACAAGTTCTGATTCAGAAATTCTATTAAATATCTTTGCTCATGAATTGCAACAGCGCCAAGATGGCGGAGCGACCGCGGATGTGGTGTTTGATTCAATCGAGCGAGTTTATGCGCGTTGTAAGGGCGCTTATGCCGCTGTCGCTTTGATCGCTGGCTATGGCATGGTTTGTTTCCGAGACGCCTACGGTATCCGTCCTGCGGTGTTTGGAAAAAAAGTGGTGAATGGCGTTAACGAATATATGGTTGCTTCTGAGAGTGTTGCTTTGGATGCACTTGGATTTACCTTAGTTAGAGATGTGAAACCTGGAGAAGCCATTTTCATTGACAAAAATGGTGAGTTACATACTCGTCATTGTGTTAAGAAAGATAAGCCAGCACCCTGTATTTTTGAGCACGTTTATTTGGCTCGGCCTGATTCGATTATGGATGATATTTCTGTGTACCGTTCGAGGTTGAGAATGGGGGAGAAGCTTGCAGATAAGATCATGAAAGATTGGGGTGAGCATGACATTGATGTCGTCATTCCAATCCCAGATACTTCTACGACAAGCGCAATGCAACTAGCCTATAAACTTAACATAAAGATGCGTCACGGATTCGTTAAAAATCGTTATATAGGCCGTACCTTTATTATGCCAGGGCAAGAAGTCCGTAAAAAATCTGTCAGACAGAAACTAAATGCGATTGGGTTAGAGTTTAACGGTAAAAATGTTTTACTGGTTGATGATTCCATCGTTAGAGGCACCACCAGTCAACAAATCGTTGAAATGGCTCGAGACGCCGGCGCTAATAAAGTGTATTTCGCCTCAGCAGCTCCACCCGTTAGATATCCTAATGTTTATGGTATTGACATGCCTTCGGCTTCAGAGCTGATTGCTCACGGGAGAACAGAAGAAGAAGTTGGAGAGTTAATCGGTGCCGATAAATTGATATTCCAAGATCTTCAAGATTTAATTGAAACTTGCCAAGAAGGAAACCCAGAAATCGAACGTTTTGATACTTCGGTGTTTAATGGTGACTATATCACTGGCGGTATCGATGAGGCCTATTTAAAAAGGTTGGACGATTTAAGAAACGACTTAGCTAAAGGTGGCGCATCCAACGTTTCCGTGATCGAAGATGTCGACGATGATGATGATAGTGATTCAAATATAGAATTGCATAATGTAGGTGGCTCTTAATTTGTCGGCTTTTGCAAAGTTCCTATTGAAGAGTTTTGGATGGACGCTAGTTGGCGAAATGCCGGAGCAAAAAAAGTTTGTGGCTATTGTTGCCCCACACACTTCAAATTGGGACTTTTTCATTTGCGTTTTAGTTAAATTCGCATTGAAGCTTAAGTTAGTTTTTATCGGTAAACACACTATATTTGTCGGACCGGTTGGTTGGGTGTTACGTAAAATGGGAGGCTTACCTGTCAATAGGTCTAGTGCGCATAATGTCGTAGACGCAATTGCTGAAGAATTTGAAAAGCGAGACGAAATGATTTTTGCACTTTCTCCTGAGGGAACGAGAAGCTATCTACCTCATTGGAAAAGCGGTTTTTATTACATTGCTCGAAAAGCACAGGTTCCAGTACAAACGTTTTTTCTCGACACTGCTAGCAAAACAATTGGATGGGGGCCTATGTTCCATCTAACTGATGATAAAGACAAGGATTTAAAAAGGATTGAAGAATTCTATCGTGACAAACAAGGATTTAAACCTGAAAAATTTAGTAAGATTGTGTTTAAATCAAACCAAGATTCATAATGAACTTACTTAGAGGTTAATTTATTATGAATTGGCGACCTCTTATTAACCTATTCTATTGCTTACTTCTTTTGATTTTGGTGTTTCCCGCTAAAAGCAATATTCAAGACTATCGCTACCGAAAAGCATTTAAAGTCCAACGTCTTTCGTTAGAACAAGGGCTAGCATCCAGCGTTGTTCAAGATATTATCCAAGATCAACAAGGTTATATTTGGGTAGCGACTGAAGATGGCTTAAGTCGTTTTGATAGTTACGAGTTTAAAAACTATCGGCATGATCATAAAAACAAGTTTTCACTTCACGAAAATTGGTTAGTCAGCCTAGCAGAGGAACCAGGCAAAGGGGTTTGGGTAGGCACGGTCTCAGGAGTCACTTTTCTCAATCACGATACTCAGCAATTTAAGAATTACTCAACGGAAGACACGCAACTGCAAGCGATGATAACCGAGATTACTCGGCTGACCACAGGTGAGCTTTATTTTGCGACCGAAAATGGCCTCTATTTCTTCGATGAAAACAACGATGCGGTAGTGCCATTCGAAAGTTCTCTCGGAAAAAAAATAACCTCTGATGTTGGCTCAATAGGTGATACCAAAGACTTTATTTACGTCTCTTCCTCTGATTGTTTAACTCGAATAACCAAATCTAGCAAAGCATTATTTAACATGTGTGATTTACCTAGTTTAGAGGTGTTAAAAGGACGATACATCCTGAAAGTGCTAGTTGTGGGAGATACGATATGGCTAGCGACTAATCGAGGACTATTTCACTATGAAATTAGCTCAGATAAACTCAGAGAATTTTACCATGAGCCAAATAATAAAGATTCTTTAGCGAGTAATTATGTTCAGGACCTTGCATTGGATGGAAATGGTTCATTATGGATTGGCTCAACTGTTGGTTTAGATTACTACAATAGTGATAAAGAATCTTTCGAACATTACACCCAACAGGACAGCTCGGCAGAGGGGCTATCCGCTAAAGATATTGGTGTCTTGTTGATAGATAAAGAAAAGCTGTTGTGGTTAGGGACATACGGTGGTGGTTTAAACATTCTTAATCCAAACCAGCATAAGTTTGAGCATATATTGACTAAAAGTGATGTTTCAAATCTAGGCAAAGATAATACCATTCACGGAATAGTCAAAGATAGAAATCATAATTTGTGGATGGCCAGCTACGGTGGAGGACTTCTTAAATATGATTTACTTTCAGGTGAAATAAGTAAGCCAGTTCAGTTGTCAAATTCCGAATTAGTCAGTCATATATATTCTTTGTTCATTGACCATGAGCATCGATTGTGGTTGGGGGGGTACGATAAACTTTCAATTGTTAATTTGGATACTGAAGTAGAGCTCGACACACTTGTGTACGTCGATGGTGAATTAATACAAAAGTTTGATCGGCCTAATCAGATAACACAAAACTATCAAGGCGACATTTTTATCGCGTCTGAAGGCGGATTATTTCAGTTAGAAAAGCTTGAGCAAACCGATGGGGCCGTATCTGTATTTCTAAAAAACATGACACGGGAGCTGCCGGTTTCTCTTACCAATAAAACTCAAGTTATTACTGCGGTAATTGATGACGCCGATGGGAATTTATGGATTGGTAGTCGTGCTGGATTAGTCTATTATCAAGTCGACAAAAACCAGTACAACTATTTCGTTTACGAGTCCGATAATCCACAAAGTATTACAAGTAATGTTATTCAAGTAATCTATGAGGACAGCTACGGTTTTATTTGGATCGGCACATCAGATGGTTTAAATCGCGTCGTCCGTTCAAGTGTAGACAAAGATACGTTTTACTTTGAACGAATCACCACTTACGAGGGGCTTCCTAATAATTCAATTTATGGGATCCTTGAGGATCAGAAACGTCAGCTTTGGATTAGTACTAACTTAGGTATTGTTAAATATGCCAATGGTGCTGTGACCAGTGATACTTTTAGAAGTGTTGACGGCTTGTCCAGCGACGAGTTTAATACAGCCTCATATTTCTCTGATGCAGAGGGAAGACTTTATTTTGGCAGCATTAATGGTGTTACCATCATTAATGATGTCGTGTCATATACTCGGGAGAATCAAAACAATTTAGTCTTTACCCATGTCCAAGTGGGTGACAGGGAGCTCGATTTATTCAATTTAAACAATCAAACGAATCCTCTAATAGTGCAACACAGTGATGAAAATGCTATCGACATTTCGGTCGCCAATATTAGTTATGAAAAGTTAGGTACTCAAAGGTATCGTTATCGAATTGAAGGTGTTAACGAAAAGTGGGTGTATCTGGGAACTCGTCGTAACATCTTTATTGCGGGCCTACCTGAAGGTAAGTATAAAGTAGAAGTACAAACCCAGATGGCTGGTTTGCCTTGGGCGAATAAGAGTAAATTACTGAATGTTGTGGTCGAGACAGATTTTTGGAGTAGCTCACAAGCAAATTACTTGATTGGTATTATTTTTCTAGGTGTATTTGCTATTTCGATTCTATCAATTTCTCGATATTATAAAGATCTAGTCGAACGTTCCCAGAAAAAAACTACTCTTGAAGCGTTAAGAGTAAAAGAGTTAAGAGTAGATAATGAATCGTTAAAAGATGAGCTAGCCGAAAAAGCTAAAAGCATTCAGACATTAAATCGCCGAGTTGAAATCGGTGAGAAAAAGTTAGATATAGAAAAATACAGAGACGTCTCCACGGGGTTTTATAGGCTAAATTATTTTTACCGCTTAGAGGGGGATGACTTTTTAGAAGAGGGCGCTGATAGTGGTAAGGGCTTTGATTGTTACAAGTGCATAGCGGTATTCGAGTTAAAGGATTACTCAGAAATATTCCAGAACTTGGGGCCGCTCGCTGTATCCGAATTTGTCTCTCAAGTTTCTATGGTTATTCGTCGAAACCTAAACTCCAGAATTCAAATATTTCAAATTCAAAGTGGAATTTATTTGATCTTAGGTTGCGAAATCGAGTACCAACAGTTTGAAGATGAATTGCTCAACCTTGGGCATATTATAGAGAGATTTGAAGTTAGCGTCGCGAATGGACTTTCTGAACATTCTCGAGTTAGTCAGACTTTTATGGATGTACAAAAGGTATCGATTAATAGTAAACGGCAATTAGATGTTGCTATCGATTTATTGATCCAGCTACATCAACAGTTATGTTTGAATAGACAAGAACCTAACCGGAGGATTATCCTAAATACATGGGTGAATCCAAAAGAACTCAGTAAAACCAGCTGGCGATTGGAAGAGCTGTTAGAACAAAAAATAGTCGATGTTACGACGCTTTAATCGTTGCAAGCGAATTAAAATTTTTTAGTAAAGATTGCTCTAACGAGCAAAGACTCTATTGGTGATAATTGTGAAGAATAAAATTTGTAGAAGTGGTTATGGGAAATTGAGCTATCTATCGCGGATATTTGTAACAGGCGTGTTGAGTTGTCTTGTTTCTATTTCGGCTAATGCGGCCAATGAAAAAGCACCTATTTTAAATTTTAATGATCGAATTTTTCCCGAAATAGCGACAAAAGGCATGGTGGCTACACAAGAAGCGAGAGCAACCGAAGTTGGCGTTTCAATTTTACGGCAAGGTGGTAACGCGGTTGACGCGGCTGTCGCAGTAGGATTTGCTCTAGCGGTTACTTTGCCGAGAGCTGGCAACCTTGGTGGTGGTGGTTTTATGATGATCTATGACAAGCAAAGCGGGAAAGTTCGCTCATTAGATTATCGCGAAAAGGCTCCAAAAGCGGCATACAGCCAAATGTTCTTAGATAAGTCACTTGATGTTGATAAAAATAAGGCTCGTTATTCTGTC
>JBDVOJ010000086.1:0-62981 GCA_039969155.1 Kangiellaceae bacterium | reverse complement strand
CTAGCTCCCAATTATCACCAAAATCAACCGAGCGCCAAATTCCTTTGCCTGTCGCGGCAAAAGCGGTGTTATCGGTAGCAGTTCGAATTTTGTTTACAAATTGAAAGTCAGGATTATTAAGTGTTTGTGATACAGCTTGCCAGGTAACGCCGTCATCGGCACTTTTAAATATTCCGTTACCTTCAACTCCACGACTTCTAACAATGGGACGGCCTATGTATACACCTTCGCCAGTGCCTGCTAACAAAGTCTGCGGCGCGCTTTGAAACAGTGCTAGGCTGACCACTGCTAAGTTTTCAATATCGTCGGCTATGGCAACCCAATCGCCACCACCATCGACAGATTTCCAGACACCACCAGAGACTCCTGCAGAATAAATAATTTCAGGATTCGTAGGGTGGAATATAAAACTTCTCGTTCGACCACCAACATTTTGTGGCCCTAAATTAACCCATGGTTCTGCTGTAAGGCGTTTAGTTTGACTAAAATATTGGCGCTTATCACGAATCGCGTTAACGATATTTTCGGACGGAAAACGATTAGCGCCTTTAGCTAATCGCTTATTGGAAAAGTATTGAGCGGAACCATTCGGCGATTGACTCAACCCGTTTATTTTTGCAGCTTGTTTGTGGTGACTTTTTGTTAACGTCTGGCTCTCTTGTTTAGTGAGAGAATATTGCTTAGCTGTATTGAGAAAATTTAGCGATAAGCCAAGTAGCAAAATAAAACACCCAATGGTTAGTATCCACTTAATTTTCATTTTTATCCCTCCAAGCAAATTTTATGACCTGACGTCAACAACTCCCTAACTTTAGTAACGTAACTTTCTGTTTCGAATGAGCAACAACAATATTATCGATAAGTACCCCAAGGAGCCTCCTCCACCACTCGACTCAGCTTCAGGCTCTGGATCGGGTTGGGTGACCGCTTGAGCTTTAACTGTAACACTAATTGTTGATGTGCTACCTAACTCGCCACCTTGTGGATTCGATAAATCTACGGTAAAACTCTTATCAACATCGACGCTATTAACTACTATCGAAATTTGTTTTTCGGCATTATCCAAAGCATCCCAATTCAAAGTGCCCGATGTTGCTTGATAATCAGTCCCGGCAATGGCACTGCCATCAACCGTTTGAAAATCCACAGACACTGCGGACTGGTTTGGTCCGACTCTTCTTACTGAAATGGTTATGGTCGAGTTGTTCTCAGCATCTAATTCTGCCTGAGAAAACAATAAACTACTAAGAGCAGTTGATATTTCCGTGGTTCCTTTAGCCAACTCCGCTGCATAAATGACCGACAACTTTGCAAAATTGATAGCGTGAGCTGAATCAAAGGCGCTATCTCCAGAGGTATGTATTCGACTATTACTATTTCTGAAATTGGCTTCAAAAGGAAACGAAGCAGCGAATCCATGTCGAGTCCAACTCGCGTGATCGGAGCAACCATATCCACATAGATCAAAATCATAAGTAAGGTCGGTCAAATAAGTATCAACTAAATCAGCCATATATTGATTTTGTTCTGCATTAGTAAAATCACTAATAAAGGTAAAATCCTGGCCGGTTGTGCCGCGAAACCCAGTCATATCAAATTGCGCAGCTCCGACAACATCTATGTTATCTTGAGCAAACTGTGCCGCAATTTCATCGGAACCTCTTAAACCGACTTCCTCTGCAGCATAACCCATTAACTTAATAGTTTTTTGCGGTTTAAAGCCACTGGCAACAATCGCATTAAGAGTTTCTGTCACTACTGCAATTCCAGATGCATTATCATCAGCACCTGGAGCTCTGCCATTAGCCGGACTACTGCCGTTAATTGAGTCTAAATGACCACCAATCACTACAATTTCATCAGCAAGAGTGCTGCCTTCAATGGTTGCAATCACGGACGGTTGAGCCCAACCTGAATGCTGAAATAATTCTACCGAAATATCATCGCGCGAACTGGCCAATAACTCCCATTCTCCTTTAAGCCAATTGGATGCCTCAACACCACTTTGAGCGGTATAGTATCGGTTATTATAGTTACTCATGTTTGTGACTGTTGAAGTTAAGTTTGTTGGCTGTAATTGGCTTAGCAGCTCCGACACCACTGCAGGGTTATCAATTGAATACTCGACCGCGGTTATCGCTGTTTGGTTAGATAATACAGTGGCTGATTTTGCCCCTTCGAAATCAGCGTGGGCAATGAAACCGGCACAACGATGAAACTCTTGATGCATTATTTTGCTCAGCTTATCTAACTGGCTTGCTCTAACTTGAAGAGCCATAGGTGTACTCATCAATCGCTCTTTTTGGCTGGCTTTATTAAAGACTAGTTTTTGCTCTTTTGAGACAATCAAGTCTAAGTCTGTAGTATATTTTTCGGTGATAGTTTTGTACGCATCTGTCCCTATTGATATCCACACATAGCCATCACTATTTGCATATTTATCGGCATGGTTGTGAACTTGTTCTGCCGATGCCATTGGTATGCTAAATGCAGTAGTCACAGCTGCCAGCGCAAGTATTAACTTGTGACGAAATTTAAAATCCATATTCTATCCTTAATTACGAAACGTTTCGTTCTCTACTCTATTAGTTAGATTAAGGTGTCGCAAGTAAAAAATTCACAGTATCATCACAATTTCGATATAATCGCCAACAAACTCATCAATATTGATTGGTTTTTATATTAACAAAGCCTGCAAACTAGGAAGTTATAGGATGGAACTATCAAAAAACGAACTTCGCATCATTGGCTGTTTGATTGAAAAATCTCTAACGACACCCGATCAGTACCCACTCTCGCTGAATGCGCTTACCAACGCTTGCAACCAAAAGAGTAACCGCGACCCAGTGATGTCAATGACTGAAACAGAAGTACAAAATACTATCGACGAATTGGCCGCCCAAGGGCTGGTAATGAATCAATCCGGAGCTACCAGCCGAGTGGCCAAATATAAACATCGATTTTGCAATACGGAATTTGGGCAGTTACAACTTAGCCCGCAAGAATTAGGGATCATATGCGTGTTGTTTTTACGCGGTCCACAAACGCCAGGAGAGCTGCGTACTAGGACTAATAGACTCTGTGAATTTACTGATGTGCACGAGACAGAGCAAGTGCTTAATCAACTTTGCCAGCCCGATGAAAATGGCAAGCCTGCAAAGGTAATAAAATTAGCCAGAGAACCAGGCAAACGTGAATCGCGCTATGCCCATTGTTTTGGTGAATCGATTGTAACACCTGACGATGATTCCAAAGACAGCGACCGAACTGAGAATCATCTAGGAAACACCGCACAAGCGGACAACTCTAATCATCTAGACAAACACTCCATGGAAAGTAGAATTACTCAATTAGAAGAACAGGTCGAACTGCTTCAACTTGAACTTGAAGAGCTTCGAGCGAATATGGAATAAATATCTAGACTATACCAGTAATCTTTAAGCTCTCAAGCTAGTTTCAATAGTTGAGGGGCTTCTTACAATATCCGAATTAAATATTAGACTATACAGAGAGCTTACCTATGCGAAATCAACATCGCTTTTTTATCAAGACCTTTACCTTATTAGCATTTCTGATTGCACTGTCAGGTTGTTCTGAGTCAGAACCTCAGTCAACATCGGTTGCTGAAGATTCTCAAACTAAGCTCAATACCGAACCCCTTGTTTCGAATATCGCTGATGAAGATTCTGAATTGGTCCCCGAAGGAGCATTGCCAGATCTAGCATACCCGCTTTATTACACACTGGATTTAACCATCGACCCGAACCAGGAAACGTTTACTGGACATGCGAAGTTAGATGTCGAGTTAAAGCAACCGAGCAATGGTATTTGGTTGCATGGTCAAGATTTAAGCGTTACCTCTGTGATTAGCGCAACTCAAGATGGCCAAGTCTACCCAGCAGAATATATTCAACGCTCTGACTCTGGAGTCGCGTGGGTTGATTTGGGAAAACAATTCCCGAAAGGAAAACTTTCGCTCATTTTTGATTATCAAGCAAAATTTGATCGAAATTTATCGGGGCTATTTAAAGTAGAAGAACAGGGCGATGCTTATGTGTTAGCTAAGTCTGAATCAATTCAAGCGCGAAAGTTTTTACCTGGCTTCGATCAACCAGGCTTTAAATCTCCATACTTGATTTCCATGACTATCCCAAAAGATATGACGGCGATTTCAAATACCCGAGAACAGTCAGTAGAAAAAGTTGATGACAATTTCGTTAAATTTCAGTTTGCTGAAACGCGCTCAATGCCGACTTATTTATTATCTGTCGCGGTTGGGCCATTTGATATTTTAGAGTTTGCTCCGATCCCGACCAATGCGGTTAGAGACTTTGAAATTCCACTACGCGCCGTCGCAAGGCGCGGAAGAGCGAAAGATATGAATTTCGTTATGGGGATTACGGCAAAATACATGGAGTTGTTTGAAACTGCACTAGTGCAACCTTACCCATTTAAGAAACTCGATATTGTTGCAGCACCTCAGTGGCCAAGCGGTGCTACAGAGTTATCCGCCGCTATCACTTATCGCGAGCAACGAGTATTACTCGGAGATAATCCCGCTCCCGGTGCAAAATTGAGTATTATGAATACCCATGCCCATGAAATCGCGCATATGTGGTTTGGTAATTTGGTCACTCCACCATGGTGGGACGATTTATGGTTAAAAGAGGGATTTTCTACTTGGGCAACCCCAGTCATTCTTAATCAATTTGAGCCCGGTGCAGGACATGATTTGAATGCCATACGATCCAACTTTAATACGATGACTTCCGACTCATTGGCAAGCACTCGTGCAATTCGTCAACCGATATTGAAAAACGCCAACATTCGAAACGCCTATGACTCAATAACCTATCGAAAAAGCCAGGCAGTCATTCACATGATTGATAGCTATTTTGGCCCAGAAAAATTTCGCAAGGCTCTTGGCAGTTACGTCGCCGAGTATGCCGATGGAGTCGCAGATTCTCCTCAGTTTTACAAAAGTATTGGGGAACAAACGGGAGAGCCCACGCTCACAGAAACCTTCAAACAATTTGTCGAACAAAAAGGAGTTCCTTTTTTTAGTATCGAACTCAACTGCCAACAAGGAAAACAGACTTCGATCGAGTTTAGTCAATCTAGATACAAGCCGCTAGGTTCGACGATTAACTCTGATTCAGCCTGGACAGTTCCGATGTGCGTCAATTACCAAATAGCCGGTCAAATTGAAAAGTCTTGTGACTTGATCAATCCCAATAATAATAAGATGACCTTGGCAACTAAGCAGTGCCCAACCTGGGTAATGCCAAATGCAAACGGTTCTGGTTATTACCGCTGGAAAATGAACGATGCTAATCTAGCGGCTCTTATGTCCCATTTTGAGGAATTACAAAATGCTGAAAAAATTGCAGTACTAGACAGTATTTTTGCAGGTTTTGAAGCGGGTGATGTGGAGCTTGAGCTTATGACTCAAAGTTTAGAATTGTCTTCACGTTCCAACCTTCGACAACTGGTTGAGCTGCCATTATCAAAAATAAGCTATTACTTAGATAAGGTATTTTCTGAGAATAAAGCCCAACAAATGAGAGCGATTATTTCTCCTTGGTATTTAACCAAAATTAAGCAACTACAATCTAACCGAGCTAACTTAACTGATAGTGAGTTGTTAATGTTAAATAACTTAACTAAATATGCCGCTGATACTCTTAAGAACCAAGCGACTCGAGACGAGCTAAGGTCACTCGTGGATAACTTTCTCGAAACCAGTAAAGTGAATAAGTCTTCAGAATTATCCAGCGATCTATACACAACCGCTTTCACAATTGCGGTTGAGGACGGCGGTGTCAAATACTTCAAACAATTGGTAGAAGCGAGAAAGCACGTCGACAACCCACTATTTGATAACGCCAGCGCGTATGCTCTTGGTACAATTCAAGATCCGGCGTTATTAGAAATCGTTCAACAATATGCGTTAAGTGAAAACATTGGTGCAAGAGAAAGCTTCGCTATTATCGCCGCGATGTTATCTAATAAACAACTCGGTGATAAACACTGGCATTGGTTTAAAGCCAATATGGCGAATATACTCGAGAAAATACCCGCACAGTGGCGACGTCGGAGCCCTCGATTCGCTGGCGGCAGTTGTAGTCAAGATAGGTTGAATGATCTCGATGCGCTGTTTGAAAAATATGCTGAGCAAGCACCTGGGTATGAGTTGGCTTTGGCTCAAACTAAAGAATCGGTGCTACTGTGTGATGCTTTAAAAAAGCATCTAGCAGAATAACACCGTTAACCTAAAGTATTAGTTAAGAAGGCTCACTTTAATGACCAGAGTTGTTTGCTTTATACCATCGATCACAGAAACATTGCTCGACTGTGGTGTTGATGTGGTCGGTCGAACAAGATTCTGTATTCATCCGAATGAAAAAGTGAAAAACATCAAAGTGGTGGGTGGAACTAAAGATGTCAAATGGGACAAGTTAACTGAGTTAAAACCCGATTTAGTCATTCTAGATAAAGAAGAAAACACTCTCGAAATGGCTGAAGCTTGTCCCTGTCCGTTCTTTACATTACATATCACCAGCTTAGCTAATATTTCTGGTGAGCTACTCAGTTTAGCCAACAAGCTAAACAACTCGCAGTTAAAAGAAATCGCTTATCAATGGAAACAAATAGCCGATTCTAAGACTTTGAACCATATTGACTTGAACCACATACCAGGAGCTATTAGCTACTTGGGCAAAGTTAACCATCAAAAAAAACTACGAACGGATTTAAGTAAAGCAAAAGTCGACTATTTAATCTGGAAAGATCCTTGGATGGCAATTGGTCCGGAAACTTTTATTTGGTCAGTTCTTTGTAAACTTGGTTTTAGTCAGCTGTTAATTCGAAGAGATGAAAAATACCCCAATATCGATTCCGAAAGCTTACCTAGTGACAACTGTTTTTATTTATTTTCCAGCGAACCCTTCCCCTTTGAAAAACATCTCGATGAATTGAATGGCATCAATTTTACCGGCGCTCTTATCGATGGAGAATTATACTCATGGTATGGGACTCGTAGCTTACGTTTTTTGCAGTCCGAGCTTAAACTAAGCTAATCTTCCCAAGCTTGCCAAGAATTTTTTAGGCAGGCTCGGTCTCTTTAACTTCGTAGATTTCTAACCAGTCAGCTGTCTCAGACTGCATGATTAGAGCAGTTTCCTGACAAACCTTTTGCAACTTTTGATAAGCTATCGGTTGACCTAACTGCTCAAACTCCTCGAGCTGTCGATTTAATTTTTTTAACATAGTTTGTGAGCGCTGCGAAGAAATATCAAATTCCGCATGATTTCGAATGGCGAATGCTGCCGAGCCAAGCATTGGACAGATTGCGGCTAAAAATCCTAGGTAATGACCAATATGATGGAGCTCTTCTGGATTAAGTCCAAGGTCCATTCCATGCAACAACTTAGTGAGCAATTTCCCACTAACAAAAAGAAAAGCTAGCACAAATAGAACATAACTAAATTTGCCCAAGTTATGTCCAGCAATGTGCATGCGATGGGCATTTTTGTGGTGATAGTTTACCTGACCTGCGATCAGTTTATCCGTTAGAAAAGCTCTGCCCTGTTGCAAGCTTTTCTGACTGATTGAATTATTACTGCGATCTAACCACCTCTTTATGCTTTCAGAATAAATAATAAGCCAAGTTCTTCCAACACTATGGGCTGAAAGGTTTGCCTCATTTTCTTTGCTTCGATGACGCTCTAATCCTTTTGTAGTAAATACCATACCCAAACTATTCAAGTGCGGTGAAACTCTCAATATTTCTGCCAAGGAACGGTATTCCAACCATTTAATATGATAGCGTCTTTTATGATCATTGCGGTAAATAAGAAATATCGCGACTAGTGCAAAAAACTCTGCCAGAGCCGAGGATAATGCCAACCAGCCAATATCAGAAAAGCCAATGGCTATTGCTGCGTTCACTAGCGCAAACGCACCCAAACAATAAATCAAAATAAAGGAGCTTCGATGAGCATTAGCATATCGAATAGCCAATTGATCGGACCGCATAAATAGCGCATAAAGTGTTTGGCAAGATTGAGATCGTCGCATCGCTGATAGATTTTCTACCGTAACACTATCCTCAGATTGAGCGATTTTAGCTTGCAAAGGTTGTTGATGTTTTAACGGTGATAGAAAATTGATGAAACGAGTAAAAATATTTCGCCAACTAATAAATGATGGTTTCGCCCTTATAGGCCCCTGATAGTCAAAGTCGGGCTGCTCTTCATTGATCACGAAAGACACTTCGTCGACATAATCTGCAATTCGTTTAAGTGTATGTGATTTCAAATCGGAGTCATTGGATTTTTCACTTGCGGATGACGAGACTGGCGAAGAATTAAATAGCGAATCGAACAAAAGAATTTCTGATAACGCACCCGAAAGCTGCACATTGTTCAAGCCCGCTAAACTGATTTTAGATTGAGCCGGTTGTTGCGAGTCAAATTGTATTGACATAACCAATGGTGCTATCTCCCCTTCTTCAGCCTCACCGTTTAACTGGTTGATGACTTCCTCACTGCTGCTGCCATCATCGACGATGACTAACAACAAATCAGAGTGTGAACTCACCTGTCTAAAGTCGAACGTTTCATCTTCATGCCCTTCACGAATGTCTGATTCGAATGCAATTTGATGTTCTATTGTTTTTTTCCCCGTCCGGCGAGACAGGTTGTCCTGATATACGTGATGAATTTTGAAATACTCAGTAGTGACCGAGTGACTCTCTGGAACAGATAAATCAAAGCTTGAAACCAATCTTAAGATCGGGTTTTGTTGACTGTAAATCTGACCGGCTAATGAGGTTTGAGCTAACTTCGAGATCTCATTGGAAATATCGACCAGCGGTTTTGAAATAGCCGCTTCTACATCCTCACAGCTCGCGGATTCTGCTAGATTAACCACTCCTACCCTCAGTACCATAGGCGCAAGCGGTTGTTTAATAATGTCTCTGTAGATAGTTTGCCGCTCAGTCAGGCTATTTTCGGTGGTTGATTGTTTTTTATCGTCCAAAGCGCAGCATTCCTCTTATGATTATTATTGACTTAGTCAACAGCGTTTTATAGCCACCTTACCCAGTCTTATTTATGAGGTCAAATATTGCTCCAACAGTCCACAGTCTTAAATCGAAAAACTTCAATAAAATCAAGATTTTTGCTGAATATTAGCCTAGACTAAGACATATCCAAATAATAATTATCAACAGCTATGGTTATCTCTCAGAATCATTCTATAAAACTCTATTTTCCCTATACCTTTGAATCGTCGGCCGACCCAGCGGCCTATCAAGGCTTTTTAGATCAAAAGATTGCGCTTAAGGTTCAGGAACTAACCGAAGCCGCTGATTTCTTAAGCAGCCAATCACATCAACAGCAGTTACAGTCCTCGCTTTGGGAAATCAAAACAACTCAGTTGGACAAGCGATTTCATGAGTTTTCTTCAAGCTTAGTTAACGGCGAGATAAATACAGATTTCTCCCAAGGTTTCTTCGGCATGCCTCCGCTATCTCTTAGCAAGCAAGCCCTGCGAACCCTCAACAATGGAACTCCCAACCACTTAGGTACCGGCGTCGCGATTTCTCTAAAGCAAGCAGCAACCAATCGGCTTAAAGCGATCGGGATAACAGCGCCGTTGGACAATGACCAATGGCCCATGATGTTTAACGAAGTCAGCTTCTACGGGTTAAATTTTGGCGTTGGAATGCTGGTGATCGATTTGGCTTTTAAACAACCTGTCAAAAATGGCGCAGCAATTAGTCATCTACAAGCGCTATTAGAAATCAACTATGCCATCGCAAGAAATAGTAATGATCACCAAGCAATTAGTATAAATTGGGGTACTGATCCAGACCATTCAGATAGTTCACCTTCAACAACAAAAGGACTTTCGCCGTTAATTGATCGACTGATGCCGACGGAGGAAATCGCTTCACTTAACTTAAGAGCTTGCAAAGATAGGAATAATACCTACAGCTATGTATTCCTAGCTAGCGAGGAATCGTTGGATCGCGAAGCCAAAGAAAACTGCGTTTTTAGAATAGCGAGAAAATACAATGACCTCTATTTACCTGAAAATCCGCAACAACAAATTAGCTACTTCGAACCTTTTAAAACGATTACCCATGCGTTTAGTTTGGAAGGTTGTTGTACCTATGTTGATTGGTCGCTTTATCAGGACGATGTCCCAGAATCAATTAAGAATTTTGGCAAGACCGCAGTTAAGCAAGCCTATGCGCCATTGATACTTTTGACCTATGCCGAATATATTTTTCTAAGAGAAATGGCTGGGAACTCGCATCAAAAACAAATCGATATGAATAATCCCACCGGTGAAAATTTAGATCGGTTACGCAAATATCGAAGTAAACTATATGATTTCAGATTAAATTTTAGATTTACTCAAATCAGTAGCAATACCAATCATAATCTATTTTGCAATACCAATAAGCAGGCTCTTGAGATTGAGCAATTACTAACAGATACTACCAATGATGTTGATGAAGTAGAGCAATACATCGCTGACCATGTTAGCCAACAACAAGAAGCGCGCTTGAGAAAATTTGGGATACTCGGTTCCTTGTTTGCCGCGATTATCGGTTGGGTCGATTTATGGGGGCTTAACTTGCACGACATCATATATCAGCCTAGCGATATTGAGCCCTCTTCAATCGCGGTATTTCTTTTGGTACTGGTTGCACTTACGGTGACTGTGATTTTGTCGAGCCGCTCGCCGAAACCGTCAAAAACCAATTTACCCAAAACCAACAAAAAAGTATAAGCGATGCTTTCCCACCTGTCACAACTCAACAAGAATGGCTGGTCGTGTGCCACTGGCATCATCCACTTTTGTGGTCATATGATCTCGCGTGATGAGTCAGGTCGCTTTCCTAATTCGCATGAACAGCCACTAAAACGTGCAGTAGACCACTTCTTCCAAAACAATCAAGTTTCTGATTCTTTCGGTTCGCTTGCCGCAGGTGCCGACATTCTAATTGCCGAGTCAGCAATTAAGCATGGGGTTGGTCTCCATTTAGTTTTTCCTTATTCAATTGAAACTTTTATCAATAATTCTGTTTTACCATCGGGCAAAAACTGGGTAGACCGATTCGATTTATTATTAAAGCAAGCGAAGTCAACAACAGTGGTGTACCAAAGGCAACCGAAAGACGAGATAATCAGTTACGCAGAATGCACTGAAGTTGCGATGGGGCTGGGCTTGTTAGCCGCGGCACAAACAGATTCGCTATATGATGCAAAACAATTAGTACTCTGGGACGGCCACACGACCGATGGAGAAGCGGGTTCTTATCCAGATATGTTGCGATGGAATTCGCTAGGTTTGCAGAGTTTTTATTATGATACAAAATTAGATATTACTCGCAAGCAGCAACATCTAAACGTCCAGGATAACCGTCGTCAATCATTACAATTATCCAAATTTAACTATCTACAGCATTCGAATTTAGCGAAAAACAATTTCTCTATCGCAGCTTACCAACAACAAACTCCGGTAGTTAGAATCGAAAATCCAAGCGATTTTTTTTCCCACACCAAAGAATTGACCAATAACAAAGCCATTGTCTGGGATTTAGATCAAGATATTTTTGGCGCTTTAAATTGTAATGCCTCATCAGGAATTACTGACCGTTGTGCCGGACTGTTAGCTTTTTATATAATGCAAGCGCAGCCCGTCGACTTCGATTCAACCGTGTTAGAAGCACTGGGTTTGATTAATGACTTAAGGATTGGAGGCGAAAAATAAGCATGTCTTCGACACAGAGTTCTGCTCTCGATTCAGAAAATTTTTGCCTGGCAACCGATTTAGAGCAATTAACAAAGGTAGCTCATATAAAGGCAACTGAAGCCATGGTATTTTACTGCGGCAGAATTCTGGAAGCTACCTCGAACTACTGCGTAATACAACTCGGTGATAAAGCCAAATCCAATGTTTTTGCTAATATTGAATATATTAACGACTTTAATTTGTTAGACGAGAAAACTCGGCACTGGGCACACGCATTGCGTCGACTGGCAAACCAATTTAGACACATACTTAAACCCACGGAAGATAATGATGGCGATATATCGGTCATCTTGTTAGATATGTGGATGGACTGGCTAATAAATCGATCACAATTAATTAATAGCGATAGCCAAAATTACGTGCCAATTAGCAATCAACAGCAGCAATTATATTATCAGTTTAATGCCCTACGAGAATGGTTAGAACATAAACAACTCAATCAATTAGTTCAAGGAAATACTAATGATTATTTAAGGCAACCGGTGTTCGCCTCAGTTATTTGCGAGGAGTTAATTAATCAGCAAAACTATTCTACGGCTAATGATTTCCTATCCGAGGCCCTTAAGGAACACCCAAAGGATCTTCGGCTGCAACAACTGCTCGGGTTACTGTTAAGTAGAACTGGCGAGCTAAGAAAAGCAGAATCTAACTTGCGAAGACTATTAAAACAATTTCCCAACGATGATGAAACCATTGGGATATTGGCAGGCGTGATAAAAAAACTTTGGCAAAATGGTGCGCAAGATAAGTTGTCACAGTGGGGAAAACTATATGTCAAAGGCTGGCAACAGTCAAAATACCGAAATACTTACTTAGGGATCAATGCCGCCACCTATTCACTCTGGTCTGGCGATAGGGAGGCCAGTCAATCCATTGCTTCCTCAATTATTGATACCTACACCACTCGAGCTACCGTGTTGCAAGAGCGGCTTCACCAACCTGACCAAAAAATGGACTATTGGGACTTGGCATCACTCTCAGAATCCTATCTGCTCGCTGGTAATATTGAACAGGCTGAAATTCACTATCAACGACTTTTTGACTCACCACTTTATCAAGGGAAACCTCACCAAGTGCCCGCTAACCAATTGGCGCACCATCTAAAAGTTTGTATTGATATTGAGAGCCATGTTCTGTCACAATTTGCAACTATTGCTCAGTGAATATTTATTGTTGTCTTATTAGCTCAGAGAAAACTAAACTATGACAAACCAACTCGCTTGGAAGACGAGTGATATTGAGCGAACTTCGCCTCAGTATGACAACACCAGACAGACTCTTCATTCGGCTACTTGTCGCATCGAAAGAATAGAGCAACTTGTCCCCATCGTTAATCAATGTATTGAAAAGGCAGCTTGCCTTTTGGCAGAAAACTTAACAGACGAATCAAGGTATTTAATGTTTGAATGGCAACAAGATAAAAAGGAACTGAGCATTGTGGTCACCGATGATTCAAAATTAAATGACAGTCAACATATCGTTAAGTGCCAATTTACTCAATTTGATTGCCTCGACAGCGACAATGAGTACGCTCAAAGTATGAGAGAAAGCATCCACAACTATTTAACCACTTGTAGCGAGTTTATGCAGTACTCGCTGATCGCAGCATTTCATGTTGACTCAAGACAAAACTCAATTTTACTTTAGACTTAGCCAGTGACAACACCCATAGCAAAATGGATTAAAAAACTAATCAGATAGTTCACTTAAACAACACTTAGTTAATTGGGGTCAAATCCATTCGGACCTGATCGTATTCCTCTCTCATTAACCGATTAAAATTCAATTGAATATTATTTTCTACCAATTTACCGTCATGATATAACAGCACTGGCGAGAAAGGACCTTCGCCATTAGCTTTTTCGCCAACATGATCAGGCGATATCGTATAACGCCCGGCAGTTTTGGCTACCGGCCATTGGTAATCATCGTAAGCTACAAATGCTAGTTCAGAACAAACAATTTTCTTGTCTGTCTCGACATCGAAATTAAAATCATATTCTTTACCAATCTGTTCAAAAGCTCGAATCACATAGCGCTTTAGTGCTGCCTTATCAACATTCTGATCTCTAAGCACTGCCATATCATCAATATTAAGAAAATGTTCAAGCGTATTGATTTGCACTCCCGGTCTAAGCGCTTCAACGATTTTATGTCCAGAGCGGATCTTTTCTTGAAAAGATGGGCCTTCATAATCGAAGCGTTGTTGTGCTTTTTGGTAGAGCTCAGGTAGCAACTCCCAAACACCCAATTCTTTCAGTTGTTGTTCCGAACCAACCCAAATGGCAACATGTCCCCAATGCCCTGGAATAAAACGGTCAGTTAATCTAAACGGCGTTTTTTCAAGAAGAATATCACCGGGTTTCATTTCGGCTTCCAACTTTTCTTTATGACTTCGTGGAATATTTTTTAAGTAGCCTTCTCTGGAAGAGACCAGTCCCATGGTATTGCCAAATATTTTACTAACTAAATTCATCGATTCGTTGCCAACATCAAATAAGATATCTCTTAATATGCGCCTAAAACGAACGGTTCTAAATGCTAACCGATCCATCATAGTAATTTCTTTTATTCGTTTATTGGTGTAGCTCCCAGAAATAAGCACATTGAAGTAATCGTTGTCCTTGCCTAGTTTAAGAGCATGCTCGGGATCAGATTCTTCCCAACTCCGAACAGAGTCCATAAATTCAACGACTCGTAAGGCATCTTTATAATTATCAAGCCGTCTAAAATTCCCTGATATTTTTTCAATAATTTTCTCGTTGTCGATATTATCGTAATTTATTTTTCGTCTGAAATGGCCATTTTCTTGGTAGGGCATTATCGCAATAATGAAGTTATCATAAAGCGTAAGAGTAGCCGCCAACCCGAGTTTTATGACGGTTAAATACTGTTGACCCAATTCATCATTAGGGTTCACGTAAAGTACATTGCCCGCTCCCATACCTAAAAACTGCTTACCTAACACTAACCCGCTTGGTTTTGTTAACGAGAATTGTAGCTCCACGTTTTCAATCAGCTTTCGATATCGATAGGCAATTTCATTGAGTAGAACATCACGATTTTGGTCGTATTGTTTAACGGTGGTTTGAATTCGAGTAATGTCCGCCGAATCGAAGTACTGCTGTTCACCTTCCAATCTTTCTTGAGTAAAGAATGCAACAGAGCGCTTGCGCAAAACCAAGGATTGGTTAATTTCGGCGTTAAACTTCTGCAGGTTAGGTTCATAATCGTTGTAAAAGCTTTGATGAAGCGAGCTGAGTTCCTGCTGCTTAACAGTCATCGTTCCGCAAGCAGACAAAATGATACAACCAAGCAAAATAATGGCTCGTTGTATCAGTGATGATAATTGGAGACCAAATAAGATATTCGTCACCGGAGATTTAATCTGCCAAAATAGTCGTTTGATTATGGTTATCATTGGTTAGCCTGTTGATTTCGCGTTCACTTCTTATTTATTAGGAGCAAAGAAACTATTTAGAATATGAATCAAGTATAGGAAAAGATTAGCTAATTAGGTAATAACAAGCAAATTCTTAAGTGAACCGGCCAAAGAGTGGTTAATCTTGGCTATTTTCGGCTTGCGCTTGGGCTTAGATATTACTAGTATTAATCAGAATAATAACCAGTAAATCAATGACTTCTATGACTCAGAAAAAAATCCTAACCATTGATGGCGGCGGTATTCGTGGATTGCTCGCACTCGGTATGCTTGAACAAATTGAAACGCACCTCCGTCAACTTTCAGGTGATCCTGAGCTAAGGCTTTGCCAGTACTTCGACTATATTGCCGGAACTAGCACTGGTGCCATTTTAGCGACCGCACTTTCTACCGGAATGAGTACTGCCGAAATTAGACCGTTTTACCTAGAATGCAGTCAAGAAATTTTTAAGAAAGCCGCGCTCAAAAAGCGTTTATATTTTAAATATCAATCGGAAGCTATTACACGCATTTTAAAAGATACCTTTGGAGAAGACACAACCCTCGGAAGTGATAAGATCAAGACGCTACTGATGATCGTGCTTCGAAACGCTTCAACAGGTTCGCCTTGGCTTATGAGTAATAATCCCAAAGCCATGTTTAATGACCGCTCCCTTGCTGATTGCAATTTAGATTTACCATTATGGCAAGTCGTTCGTGCCAGCACCGCGGCACCCACTTTTTTCGAGCCAGAAAGCATTACCTTAGGCGACACCCAATTTCATTTTGTTGATGGAGGTGTTACGCCCTACAATAATCCTTCGTTCCAAACATTCTTAATGGCAACAATTGAGCCGTATCGCCTCCAATGGGAAACCGGTCAGGATAAAATGTTAGTGGTTTCTGTAGGCACTGGAAACGTACCACAAATCAAGAAAAAGCTAGAAACAAAAGATATGCATATCGGTTATACCGCCACTCAAACTCCACAGGCTCTGATGTCTGCAGCTAGCGCAGAACAAGATATATTGTGCCGTTCTTTTGGTCACTGCTTAGCGGGTGATGAAATTGATATGGAAATAGGCGACCTAATTAATTCTCAAGGCCCCACTAAAGAAAAGCTTTTTACCTACATGCGCTATAACACTGAACTCACCGAGAAAGGATTAACCGCTGTCGGAATAACCGATGTGCCGCCAAAAAACTTATGGGCAATGGATAATATAGAACATATCGAAGAGCTTGATCGAGTAGGTCAAGTCGCTGCGCGACATAAAGTAAGAGCTGAGCACTTTAAGCAGTTTATCTAGTCGCTTAACTGGTATTACTAAACTACTCAGAAAAAAACTGTCAAATTCCGCTCCGCCGAAATGCTACTAGTTCCTATTGAAAATTAACTCGCAATTTTTCGCTAGTCTAAACCAAGATTGTTTTTATAACGTCGTTACGACAATATCAGTTTTCTTAGTCATTTTTTATCGAAGTAATTATTAGCGAATCACAAAAACCTGGTCTAAGCTTGAAGTTCTAGTATGGTAACTATTACCTAATATTTGGCTGTAAATATCGGGGCTTTTTCGATATGATTCGCGGCCGAAAAATAATCAACAATTAATTATAAGTACAAGGAATTATTCTAGATGTTAAAATCCCATACAACCATCGCCCTAAATCTATTATTCATATCAGTTTTGGCTCTATTAACTGGCTGTGCAAGCTATGAGTACAAACCAAGTGTTTATCCTTTGGCTCAAGATCGAATTCCAGCGTTTGCGCTTAAAGGAACTCTAGCATTAGAAAATGTTCAAAGTTCGACCACAGTAAAAGAATCTAGTAATTCAGGCGTTTCTCACAGTTACACTTATAAAGAGATCACCGACGGCTTTAATACTCAGTTCGATGTAGAAGTTAGTAAACATGCGAAAGTAGCCTCATCCTCGGCTCAAAAAACCATCAAAACTTCAATTACTCATTTCCTATGTGAAACTCGCGGGCTCAATACTTGGGTATATCGATGTGAAATTAAAGGAACTCTAACTACAGGTGATGGCACAAAACTAAATATGGATTACAAACATGGTGCACCGGTAACAGCTGGAATTCAAGCCGGGTTTGATAGCATGATTGCGATTGCAGTTGAAAATGCTTTGGAAGATCAAACCGTTTTATCTTATTTGGCTAAATAACATTTACTCGGTATAGAGGAGAATCGCCTCTATACCATTTTAAATTCTTCACCCTATAATTTTATCAATCACTCTACCTTTTTAGAATCAATCCACCCCAGCTCCCAGCTCCCAGCTCCCAGCTCCCAAAATCTTCTCGCAACTAGCAACTAGCAACTAGCAACTAGCAACTAGCAACTAGCAACTAGCAACTTTGATTTTCTAGTTTTCGTGACTAACTCGCCAGCATTCCGTACACTATCTTTTGTATAATCATATCAGTCAGAGACAAGATCGAAAGCGATTGAAACAACCAAGCTAAATCGACGCTCTAACTGGAATAAACAAGGAACGGAGGCTTAACATGAAAAACCATCGAACTATGGCATTGGTCGCAGTGCTTTCTTTAATATTTTCCTGTAATTCCCTAGCAGGGACAAAAATAGTCATTCAAGCTATTGAAGACGGTCAAAACGAAGCCGATTCAACCATGCTTATCCAAGGTAATAAATTACGCATGAGTTACTTTGATAAAAGCGACAGCTCTAATAGCGACATTATTTTTAATCATCAATCCCAGTCAATGATGGCAATCGATACTGAGGAAAAAAGTTATATGGTATTTGAGGCGGCTCATTTAGCCAGTGTCAAAGCTAAAATGGATGCAGTAAAACAACAAATGGAAGCGCAACTAGCAAAAATGCCAGCCGAGCAACAAAAAATGATGCGTGAAATGATGGCTGGCAAACTGGGCATTGGCAAACCAAAAGAGAAACCCACCAAGAAGATCGTCAAAACAGATAACACTGGTTCAGCAGCAGGATTTGATTGCCAGTATGTTGAAGTCTACTCTAACGATGTGAAGAAAAGAGAACTCTGCATTACTCCTTGGTCAAAACTTACCAATGGCGGTGAAGTTAAAACAGCAATGCAAGGCATGATGAGCTTCTTCGAAAAAGTCATGGATTCTGTCGGACAATTTGCACAAGATGACAATATGCCGTTTTCTGAAATCAACGAATTAGGTGGATTCCCTATTATTTATAAAGAATATAAGAACGGCAAAATAACTGAACAATCAAAACTCAAATCAATCAATGATGAGTCAATTACTGAAGAACTGTTTAACCCACCAAAGGGTTACAAAAAGCAGTCGCTTAATGACATGATGTAATCCCGTTCGACTTCGCTCAGAAAGCTTGCCTCGGCTTAAAAGCCCTCTACTACCATCAAGCCCACTGAGCGCAGTCGAAGTGCCCTCTACTACCATCAAGCTCACTGAGCGCAGTCGAAGTGCCCCCTACTACTATCACGCTCACTGAGCGTAGTCGAAGTGCCCCCCAACTATCAAGCTCACTGAGCGTAGTCGAAGTGAATCCTTCAGCCTTCAGCCGTCTTCCCAAAATGCCACTCTAACTTCTCAATATTCATTAATGAAGAAATACAATCTTCAAGCTATAATATAAACGAATCAAACACCTATAGACTTATTTAAGAATCTTTTATCAAGGAAGAATTTATGAAACTTGTTTACATCATTGTTGCTCTTTTTCTCGTCAGCGTTACCGATTCCGCAATAGCGAATGAAAAACAATCCAAAGAATCACCTCCAATCAACAGCTTCGATTATAGCGGCTGGACATTTGCACTGGGCTACACGAGTCTTGAAGAGGAAAATGCGAGAAACGAATTCATTGGAACTAATGCGACATTTTTTAAGATGGGATGGGAAGGACAAACCAACAATTTTGCTTACGGGGCCGGTATTGATGGATATCTCCTCAAAGACAATGATTCCTTCGAAGTGATTGTCGAAGATGTCTTTGGTGATCGCTCAAGAGAGTCATCTAGCGCCAACGCGTTTGGATTCTATGGTGAAGTCGGCATGAGCTACTCATTTGGAACTAACAACAAACTCGACCTGATGGGCGGCGTTGACCTTCTTTGGGCTGAACGAAGTATCAGCAACTGCTCAGATTGCCCTTCCGAAGACATCAATCTAGATGGTGGCTTTTATGTTGAACCTCGAATTCGTGTGATGAGTGATAACCACTTTATCTTCACCCTGGGCTATCGCCAATATGTAAGTGGTGACATAGATAGTGGATTCAGTTTAGGGTTTACTTGGGCGCATTAGAACTACTCTTGGTTATGTGCTAAGGAGCTAATTCTTATAGCACATTAATCAGTTTCACTGATAAACTCTGCTAAAAGTTGAAAAGTTACTGGGGTTAGCTCTCTAACCTCAGCTTGACGAAACCTTCCACTAATTAATCAATTGTGATTTCGCACTTAATATGTCGAACGTCAACACTACCAGCTAAAATTTCTGCTATTATTTAGTACATGAACAAATCTAGATTGAGAGCTCTACAAGGTGCATTGTTGTCATTAGGCGCGCCACTAGGCTGGTTAATCATTCAGTGTTTTTCTGGCTTTGGAATAGTTGCCGAGTTGTCCAATAACTTCGCCCTTTACTCGTATATGTTATTGGCTACGATGGGCGTTTTTATTCTGTTTGGTCGTTACGTGGGTCACAAAGAAGATCTTATTCTAAAGCTTTCATTTATTGATTCATTAACAGGAATCTACAACCTTCGTTTTTACTTGGAGAGAATGCAACAAGAAATCTCCTATTCGCACCGTACTAAGACTCCTCTTTCGTTGATTTATTTTGATTTAGATCATTTCAAAAATATTAACGATTCTTATGGTCATCCATTTGGAGATAAAGTCCTAAAAAAAGTATGTGCGACTATTAAAAACGATATTCGAGCACACGATATATTTGCTCGAATAGGTGGAGAGGAATTTTCAATTCTTCTACCAAATTGTCCACTTTCAGAAGCGAAAATTAATGCCGAAAGGATAAGGAAATCAGTTGAGCAGTATCAATTCTTAAACCAAGAACAAGAGCAAGTTAAAGTAACCATTTCGCTGGGCGTCGCTGCTTTAAGGGAAGAAGAAGACTACGAATCTTTTTATAAACGAGCCGATAAGCATTTATATTTGGCGAAAAACCAGGGACGAAATAAGGTATTTGCTTAAATATGTAAACAACATAGACGGGTCGTTTGTCTATAATCTGGGACCGACATCAATACCCAGCTTCTTCCAACTATTAACTTAAGAAATTATAATGATACGACTTATCTATGGCACTACCACTTCGCATTTTGAAAAGTCTCTTATTCAATCCATAAGAACTAATTGACTTTAACCGCTACTCGCGAACAATCAAAGGTCAAAAGCTTTAAGACAACCGCCCTATTCTTCTCGACCACTTGAGCTCTCATTTAGACGACAGCGGCTAGTTGGATGTGCAAACATTGAAACTCCTATAATCAGTTACCAATCTTTTATTAACGTCTTGATTACAAATGATCAAATTTGAGTCTACAATAGGCATATAAGCTATTTAAGTTCGCCTTTTTTATTGTCACTCTCGCTTATCCAAATAAGTGAACTTACTGAAATGATGCCCAAAGCTAACTAATACAGAAAATCAACTCATGTTTTCACAGCAATTCATTACAAATAAGACACCAATTGAGTGGATTACTCGTGAACAAGGGTTGCCGTCACACCAACTACACAACCTGCTCATAGTAAATAATCGAATTTGGCTTGCTACTCCTAATGGTCTTGCGATATTCGATGGCGAGAGAGTTAGTATTCTTGATCAAAAGAATAAACTTCAAACTCACGGTATTCGTACTTTAACTAAAGATCATCAGAAAGTTCTCGTCTGTTCAGATCGCGGTGTTGATATGCTCGATAGCTCAACCCTAGATATTATTGCTCAAGTATCAACCACTCAAAATGGTCTGGGTTGGTGTCAAAACCTTAAAAAAATAGCACCCAACCAGTATTTACTGGCTTGTGCAAAAGGCCTGAGATGTTGGAATAGCCGAAGTGGAAAACTTAATCTAATAGATGAAAAACTAGAAGGCGAGTTTATTGAAAGCATTGTTGGTTTTGAAAAAAACCAAGCTCTAATTCATGCAACCAAAAGCGGACTGTGGCTTTATACTAATAATCTACTGAGCCCATTCGATTCACAAGACCTTTCTGAATATGGTGATATAAAAAAAATATATCAGCAAACGGAATTTGCTTGGCTTGTCTATGATAAATACGTTATTCAACTAGATTCTGATTTACATATACTCTCCCAATTGAAGTTACCTAACGATTTAAGCGATATTAGAGTAGTCTATCAAAATGAAGAAAACAGCGTTCTAGTAGCGGACGAGCATAGACTCATCCAACTAGCTCGTGATGATGACAGTTTGCAGACTATTAAAACACTGCATATTGACCTATGTGTGAACGATATCGCGAGGGACCGATATGGAAATACTTGGATTGCCAGCGATTTCAGTGGGTTATTAAAAATTCCAGTTCTCGATAGTCTTATCAAAAATTACCAACCAAATAGAAAATCCTCGATACTTTCGATTCAAATGACTCATAAAAGTAGCGGCCAACAATCATCACCTGTCGCTGCAAACGAGCTTCTTGTAGGTGGGACCAATAGCAGTTTCCACTTTAACTCAGAATACCCAGAAAGCGCACAGGAGATTCCATCATTAAGAAACATTGCTTGCTGGGATCTGAAAAGCCGTGCAGATAATGGTTATTGGGCCGCGACTAACAAAGGTTTATTAAGCTTAAGTCATCTAACACAAGCGGAAGCCAAGTTCTTTATTGACGAAAGAGTTGGGGCTGGTCGTTGTATTTCTTTTTATCAAGATACTGTGATTTACGGCAGCGTTTCCGGACTATTCCTATTTGACATTCATTCTAAACACTTTAGGGCTTTACTGGCACCTGACAACAAAACCATAGGCTATGTGTATTCGACAAAACAATTATCTGAAGAGGAACTATTGATATCAACGCTAGGTAACGGTGTCTGGCGATACAAATGCGACTCTCAAAAGCTGGAACAAGTCTACACCTCTCTTAACACTAAGAATGTCTATGATATAGATATCGACCGTAATGGTCGCTTGTTATTCGCCGCCGATAACAAATTGTGGTTAGTTGATAAAGATATCAAAAGATTGCTGTTCGAATCGAAAGAATCGGTGGTTGCATGGTGTTGTCGTTGGTACTCAGCTCATCAAGTCGTTCTAGGTACATCCAATGGGTTAAAAATATTCGATCTCGAAAGAAAGGAGATTACTTTTGTTGTAGACGAATTTCCCAGACATCAATTTTCTGAGTTTACTACAGCTCGTAGTTTACTGGTGGAATCGGAAGTTAATTTTTGGTGTGGGCTAAATGAGGGATTGCAATGCGTAAAACTCCGTGAACTCGAACGCATAGTTCACCAGCCGATTCCAGAGATCATGAGCATTCACTCGAATGCGGACTTCAAACAAAAACAAGGAAAACTCAGAATTCAAGAAGGTAGTTGGAGCTTGCAAATTAATATTGGATGCGCTTGGCTTTGGCAGGAGCACTCTCTTAGTTATGAATTTAAATTGGTTGGGCTTTTACCCGAATGGCGCAAAATTGACGGTAACCGAATTCAACTCATGACGCTACCAGTCGGAGAGTACGTATTGGAAGTAAGAGTTTCCAATAACTTAGCACAGTCAAAAAACTCCTATCAGCTGTTGTTGATAACGGTTGAAGCGGAAAACTGGATGGCGCACATTGGGATCGCAACGTTAGAAGCAAGTAAGAAGGCGTTTTCAAAGTATCGAATGCTACGCCATTTCTTTCAAACACAACAAAGTTATGAGGAAATGGAACGCTTGGTTCAGCATAGAACTTTGGAACTCTCCATGGCTAATAAAGAACTCGAGAAGCTTAATGAGTCGCTAGCCAATTTGTCCGCTAAAGATCAGTTAACCGGTTTATATAACAGACGCTATTTCTTCGAGCAAATCAACAACGAGATCAAACGCTCAATGCGTGACAAATTACCTTTAAGCGTTTTGATGTTTGATATAGATTACTTCAAAAAGTATAACGACAATTACGGCCACTTAGCCGGTGACACATGTTTGAAAAAAGTCGCAGAAACTTTAAAATATCAATTTGTTCGCAGTGGTGAGCTTGTAGCTCGGTTTGGTGGGGAAGAATTTATAGCATTGATGCATAATACGACCACAGAAGAAGCGCTTACTTTGGCTCAAAGATGTGTTGAGGAAGTCAACTCATTGCAAGAAAAACACGAGTTTTCAGAGTGCTCAGACGTGGTAACTTTAAGTGTAGGCATAGTTTCACAAACACCTGTTTATCAAGCCGGAAAAGAAAGCTGGGTCAGTTTTCGTCAACAAATCATCGCAAAAGCCGATGAAGCTCTATATCTCGCTAAGGAAAATGGTCGAAATCAAGCTTTCATTTATAAATAGTTATTCCCTTTCATTGCGACCTGAGCTGCTTTACCGCAATGGCTGTTTGGCTTACGGCCATTCATTTTAGAGCGGATTCTACAATCAATCGCCTTACCCAATGGCTAACTCCCAATATAGGTATGGAATCGAAATACATAATCAATCTAACTAACTGATTTAACAATTCTTCTTCTTAACTTTCCTCTTTCTGGCCCCTTCAAATCTACCGTTTTATTCGTTAACCCGCCTCGACCGCAACCTCTGCCACTTTATTATCCGTTCCCTCAATTATAACTGCGCTCTTGAGCTAACTCATTTTGCACAAAGAGATTATTGAAGTAAAAAATCCTTATAACCGCATTCATTAGCAAATCAATAGATAATCATTAGCTAAATCATAGGTTATCTCACATCATCTTTTGTACATTAAACGTCTATCTCTAAATTACTTTTACATGAAGCGTTTAAGGAGTAAACGATGAAATATCACCAAACCAAACAACTATTCAACCAATTTTGGGTCGGGTTAATCTTAGTATTTTCTGTCGCGTGTGGCGGTGGAAGCGGTGGTGATCCCGATCCTGTTGAACCACCTCAAGCCGACACTACTCCTGATGCTTTCACTTTGACTGACCAAATAGACGTAGAATTGGACACTTTGACACAATCCGACCCTATCACCATTTCTGGTATTGACGCTGCAACCAGCATCAGTATTTCCGGCGGTGAGTATTCTATTGATGGAGGGACCTTTGCTTCAACCAGCGGTACCGTCACCAACGGTCAAAGTATTGTTGTTCAGCAAACCTCCTCTTCGACGTCAAAAACAACCACAGACACGGTACTTACCATCGGCGGGGTCTCTGATACTTTTAGCGTAACCACAATATTGGTACTGAATGCCAATTTCGTTGAAAAAACAGAAATTGTATCGATCAACCAAGTCAACCTGTTTGAAAACCATATCGATATCGATGATCGAGACGCGGTTTCGCTGGATGTCTCCTCGCTACGTTCAGGGGATTTGTTTACGGTAGAGGTAGAATTTGATATTAGCGATTTGCTGGTAGATGACTTTATTTTCTCAGTGCAACTCATGCCAGAAAGCGTGGTCAGCCAATTTGAAACTGGTACAACACTCGGTGAAGTCATCATTAGAGATTATGTCGCCGATGAAGGTGAGGAGATCATCAATCTTGGGGTTGCACAGGCGATTGTAGAGAATACAGGAACCCATCACGCAGTTTTGCAGACTAAAATTCCTGCTTTGTCACAAGATATTGATTATCGTCTAGTGATCACGCCAGACTTTAGTTTTTTAGCCTCGGGCGAGCCGCTTCAACGCGAAGAACTCGCGTTGACTCCAATTTTTATAAAACCTGAAATCCTCAATATCCAACAGCTCGATGGGGTAATTCTCAATGTTATAGAAAACCCCGAACTATTAAATACCAATGACTTTACTCATGTAGAGATTGCTAGCACATTTGACTCCAACGGCTTTTCTTCCAAGCCGATTTTTCAGACTCATCTGGAAGTAGATGTCACCAGCTTTAACGAGAATGAAACACTTGAACTTTCATTAAATTGGACAACCTCTAAAGGTGATACGTTCGAACTGGGTTTAATGAGCATTGATGAAAATGGTGAATCAACTGTTACTGAAAAACCGCAATTTCAAGTTGCTAGAGATGGAGCAAAATCCGTTCAGATCCCGATACTTGCTTTTCTTACCGAGTCTGCCCATACCGATATGCTCGCTTTCTCAACTAGCATAAGAGATATAGCGGACCAAACTCCAGAATCGGCGAATTTTGTTTTATCGGTGGCTTCTATTGAAAATACTACTTCCGGTGTTGAGCCACTAACATTTGATCTTAACTTACCGATGGTTAAGCAAGATCTAAGGCCTACAATTCAATCAGACAGTGACATTATCAAATATACCGTTTTGCGTGCAGGCAATACCAATTCGGCTTGCCTTCAAGCGATACCCGATATAGATTCTGGCTTTTTTACGCCTAATATAAGTGTCACCATACAGGCTGTAGCTTGTTCAGCTGGAGAAAACCAGCTATGGCGTTACGACTTTCAAACCAGTCAACTGATCCACAAAATCACCGATGAAAATGGTAATAATTTTTGCCTTGAAATGTTTGGTCTTAATATTCTGCCAGATACTTATCGTTTAAGTCCATGTCGCTTTGATCCGGTCAATATCAACATTGGTCAGAGTGCTCAGCGATTCTTATTCGAAAGTGGAGAACCCATTATTGGTGAACAAGTACCGCTCTATTTAGATGTGAACTTTAGTAACGCCACAGTTCAATCGGTTAGCTTAACCCAAGAAGAAAGTGAGGCTCCAAACTTCTTTTCTGACTCAGAAGGCGTTGATATTGACCGCAATGGGCGACTCTTTTATGTAGGAGATTTTTCAGAACTGAGTATTGGCAATGCAGAATTCGCACAAGCAGGTATCAACTATGGCGGCGAAGCCTATATAGATTATCAACCCGTTGCGGGAATTGGCGCAACAGGTAGCGCAGAGCTTTTTGTCAGTTTCTTTGAGCAAACACTCGAGCTAGCATCTGCAAGTTTCGACTACCAAAGACATTTATCAAAACAATTGACTAGCCTTTCTGGAAATATCAGTCCAGTAGAGGTTAAAAATGGCAAAGAAGCAAAATTCGTTTTACTCGGTGTGGAAACGACACTGGGTGAAATGGAAACCTCTACCATTACCGAGAGTTATAACCCATTAGAAAACTTAGCCACTTTCCTAACTGCTGAAGAAGACCCAGAAGAAATCGCTGACATTGATTTGGGTAATGACGATTTTGACCAAGAACTTTTCAGTAGTGTTTTGGTGGTGTTTGGTGTTCCAGTGACTTTAGAAGGCCGAGTGGAAGGCGAACTAACTTTAAAAGGCTCATTAAACGAACTGCAACCATTTGGGTTAAGCGCTGACCTGGAATCTAAGATGCTACTGGAAGCTACTCTAAGTGCCAGCGTAGACGCTTTTATTGCTTCCGCTGGATTAGAGGGGACCGTAACAGTCATCGATAAAACTTTTAGCTTTGACCAATCAGGCCAGTTTTCCGCTTCAGATGACTTTGCATTATTAGAGCCTGAAATAAAATTTAGTGCCGAGGCAAATCTTGAATTAGAGCTGGATATCTTGAAAGGTAAAGTGGTGTTATTCGGTGAATTTCCAAAGCCCTGTGTTTGTTTTGATCTTTTTAAAATGGTTCGAAAAGAAAAGACCTTATTTGAATCAGATTCTTTGTTTAGCTATGACAATAACTTTATTGAAGGTAGCGCCGTAGAATTGGAATTTAAACTTTAATCGGACAATCACGGAGTAAGAGGTTTTACTATGAAAAATCTAATCAGTCTCCTTGCAGTGCTGCTCTTCACCAGCACTGGGGGAGCAGACGCAAGCAATTTGACCAAGCAGAGTTTGTCTTGTTACTCGGCCTATCAATTAGAGCAGGATTTAACGATGTCATTGAGCTTGGGTGATACCACTCAGATGAAAAACATTGATCTAGAGATGGAAGTACACGTTCGAAGCATCGAGAATTCTAGGGAAATGTTTTCGACAGCTAGCCAATTAGACGGAATGGCTCAAGAGAATGTTCGCAGCTATGTGTTTTTGCTTAACCCCCGCAAAAACGCTATTGAGGGTCATGCGAAAAGTTTGGCAGATAAGTACCAACACCCTTTTTTGGTAACCGTTGATCATTATTCTGGAGAGTTAATTGAAATAAAATCAACTTCGCCCAATAAGGCCATGTTAAAAGAGTATTTAGGTTACTTTGATTTGTTTCAATATTCTCAAGACACTGGAAGCTTTCGTTACCGCAATGGCAATGGATATTATCAAGCGCAAGTTAATAATATTGTTGGGACTGATCATACGTTAGAAAAGTCGAATGAAGGATACCTAAACAATGATCAGCTAACGGTAAAAATGAGCAAGACATTAATAAGACTTGAGCAAGCTCAAGATCATACTAATTGCTTTTACCAGTCCGCTAATACCACTGAAGTATTTATCAATCGAATTGCAAAAGGCTCCTTTTTAAAAGGTGATACTCAAATTAACCTTATGCTCAATAACACTATCGAGTTAGAGAAATCACACTATTTTCACTCGCTTGGTAATGACTTATCACAATGGCCAAGTTTTCAACAGGAAATAAAATTGACTCAGCAACAAGCTTTCGAACGGCTCAATGTAATTTATCAGCAACTCCAATCCGTGGAGGATGATAAATTGGCATTTCTGGCCTTGCTAAAAGAAGAACAAGCCACTTGGCCTTTTCTTACTGACTTTATGACTCAGGAAAATAGTTCTTCGGAATTTATCAATCGGGTTATTTGGTCATTGAATCGAATCAATTCCACGGCATCAGTGAGTTCTTTGCTCAGAGTTTCAATGAGTGAATTACCCGCCAAAAGTGTTTACCGATCAATTCTAACGCTGATTACTTCATCGGCTGAAATCGACCAACAAGCAATCGAAGACTTAAAGAGCCATTTAGCCGATTCCAAGCATTCAGAAACCAGTTCAAATGAACAACTGCTATTACTAAGATCGCTAGGCGCTTTGGCAAATCAACGAAGTCAGATTGCACCTCTTCAGTCTCAGGAACTTAAACAGTTTTTATATGATAATGTAGAAGGTGCTAGCGAGCAGTTTAAAGCTTCATCCTATGAATCTATCGGAGCGTTAGGAGCAAGCATCGATAAACAGGGAGTGCAATTATTAATCAACGGCTTAAATGAAAAACATACAATGGTGAAGAATTCAGCTCTTAACGCTTTAAGTAAGATACCCTATCAGAGAGAATATAGTGCACTTTATGTCAATCAACTCGACTCCGAACAGCAGTCCTCTACAAAAGAACAATTAATCGTGCTATTAGGTAAAGCAGATAAAGATGATAGTTTGGTAAAGCGACAACTGCTAAAAATAGTCGAAGGTCAAGGCGCTCAATCTCATAAACAAAAATCCATTTCAAGTTTAAAGAAAATCGAATTTGAATATAGTGATGAAGAAATCAAAATACTAGAATCTCGATTACGAAAAGAAACGAACAAATCAAGCCAAGCTAAATTGGCGAGTTTAATTCTTAAGCATCGAAGGCCATGAATTCAATTTAGAGTATAGTCGGGTCTGCGCGTACATCGAGCGTTTTGGATATTCGCTGAATACGCTACATCAACTTGCAATTAGCCCGACTTTTTATACCGTATTCAGCAATCTTAAGAAACAGCCTTAGTAGCCCGCCAATTTATAAATAGTTTTAACAGGCAACTCACTCAGTTGCAGGATGTTCTTTCCCGAGTTTTTCATTGCTTGTTTAATTAAATAGCTACCAGCCCTATACCCAATAGCCTCTCTCCCATCAGCATGCTTAAACATCCACTGACCGTAATTTGCGTCTTTGGGTAAGGCAATTATTTCCTTAACCCACTGGTCTAAGTCCACATCGGTTGGATAATGATCCGACGACTTTCCAGAATAATACTCAGCGAAAACATCAGCCAGACCTTCATTGACGATAGCAATATTGATCCCTTGTCCAAACTTATTGCCGTAGATAGTCCAACCTCTTATAGTATGATGTAGCTCGTGTAACGACGTAGTCTGTAGACCATCAACAATAGCTTGCTCTATACCACCCTCATAAGCGGTAGAAATAGTTAATTCAATTTCTGTCGGCTTATCCGCTCTGCCGGTAACACCGCTAACCATTGATAAATCATGGTCGACAACTCCCACTTTAAAATGGATCGAGCTGGCTAGACCCGGCATTATTTTGTTCATTGTAGCGATACTGTTAAAAACAGCTTGTTTGATCTTAGTCTTATTCTCTGAAGACAAAATCTTTTGTGAATCATTTTCAAACTCAAAAGTCGCAGTGGTTTGAGAGCTCATCATCTCGTTAGCATTCAAATAGCCTTTAGAGTAGTCAATTAAACTTACTAGTATGAATACCGTGAAGACAAGCATTTTAGTTCTTGGGTGTAGATAACATTGCATTAACGAACCCTCAATATTGATTATAAGTACTAGAGAATAAATAAGACGTCGCTGGTTGTTAAAAAGTTTGATTAATGACGTTTTTTTTATGACTGATTATCGTGCGTAAGTCTTTTTAGCGGGGCATCAGACAACTGAGAACAGTCCTTATTCGTCAATTTTGCATTAATAATTACGTTAAAGATTAAACTTATTCCCGGTGCAGGAAACTTGGCAAACTTGGGGTCAGATCAACTTGAGACCCAGAATGAGATCTAATCGGCCAGAAGAACTCGAGAGTACTCATCCCATTAGCCATCTATTTGTTTGCACCGCTATTCATTCGAAATAGCTCCTTCCTTGAGCTTGCCAGATACTCTCAGGCACGCATTATTGACATCGCAAACTTTGGTTGAACCCAACCAACTCGGTGAATAGGCACAGCCCCCAGTACAAGAGACATAAGTTGTTCCATTAAAAGTACCAAGAATAGTTACTTGGGCAAAAAAGCCATAAAACCACAATCCACTAATTGATAGCATGCAAAGGGCAATCGCCCTTGAAGCAATTTTTTTCATATACATATCCTTGTAATAAACAGTCCATACATTCTTTCAATATTTAAATATTTTTATGCTCTCGAAACAACTAATGACCAATAAACTATAAACTCTTTTTTCGAAAGTTCAATCCCTCACACTCCAAAACTCTCCCCTGCAAAAACCTCAACTGAAACTCGCTCCCAGTATTCCGCAAAGCCTTCTGATAATAAACCAATGCATTCTTAAAATCCTTATTCTCAAAATACAATCCCGCTAATGCCGAATAATAATAAGGATAGTTCTCAAGCTGAGATTGCAGTTCTAATATTTGATTAATGGCTTTTTCAAATTTCCCGCATTTAGCTAATGCCACCATAGAGTTCAATCGAATGACTGCATTGTCTTGCTGTTCAAGCAACTTAACATATAAACCATAAATTTGCGGCCAATCGGTCTCATCTGACTTTCCTGGATGGTTATGTAACGCCGCAATTGCCGCCTGCAAAGCGTAAGGTGTTCCGCCACCGGCTCTAAGCGATTTGTAGACCAATGAATTAGCTTCTTGAATATTCCTTTGTTTCCACAATTTTTTATCTTGATGTTCTAATAAGACCATATTGCCCTGCTGATCAAAACGGGCTGGGCGTCTCGCATCCTGATGTAAGAGTAAGGCTAACAATCCTAAGATTTCTGAATTATCTCTGATGCCTATATGCAATAAGCGAGTTAAGCGAATGGCTTCTTTACAGAGATCAGTTCGAATAGGATTTTTATGTTGAGTTGATAAGTAGCCTTCATTAAACAGCAAATAGATTGTTTTTAACACGCCATCCAAACGCGAACCCCAACTCGACTTGGCGGGAACTTCGTATTGAATATGGTTACCAATAATTTTCTTCTTGGCTCTCAGTAGCCTTTGTTGAAGTGTTTTGGTGGGGATTAATAAAGCACTGGCAATTTCATTGACGCTTAAACCTAACACATGCTTTAAAGATAAAATAATTTGAGTCTGCTGATTAAGTGCGGGATGACAACTTGTAAAAATAAGCCTTAGTAAATCATCATTGTAACTTAGCAGCAATGCTTCTTCACTTAAATCGACTTCGACGTTTTGTTCTTGAACGGATTGATCGGAAACCTGTCTTTTTTGCCGACGATAAAAATCAATATACTGATTTCGTGCGACTTGAACCAGCCAGGCGACGGGGTTATCTGGACGTTGCTCTTGCCATTTTACCAACGCTTTTTCTACCGCTGACTGAAGATAATCCTCAGCATCCTGAATATTGTTTAGCACTATTAGCAATTTAGCCAATGCCTGTGGATAGGCTGTTTGAATTTGCGAATGCAGCAATTTAGATTGCTCAGACAAATGGTGTTTCCTTATAAAAACTAAAGCGCATTAAGTTACGTCGAAGTGTTAGCATTCAGACGGTATTTTATGCTCTCAAGGCTTCGACTCCGCTCAGCCGGCTAGCAATCTCTGGATTCTAACATTCAAAACTCATAGCACATTGAGCGGAGTCGAAATGCCTGTATTGAGCGGAGTCGAAATGTCAGCCTTACTATTCAAAAACCATAATTGGGCGCACTTCAATACTACCGTCAGCTGCAGATGGGATCTTGGCTGCTTTTTCAATTGCTTCATCCAAGGACTCACATTCTAAAAGATAGTAGCCACCAAGTTGCTCTTTAGTTTCTGCAAAGGGCCCGTCTGTTAGTAAGGTCTCGCCGTCACGTACACGAACAGTAGTCGCTGTATCAGTCGGTTGAAGAGCATCTCCTGCGACAAAATTCCCACCGGCTTTTACTTCTTCGGTAAATGCCATATAGTCCTGAAAAATTTTACCGTTTTCTTCATCAGATCGAGTCGCCATTAAAGATTCGTTTTCATAAATTAAACATAAGAATTGCATTGTATTCGTCCTTTTGTAATCGTGTTATGTCATTGCGCTAACGGTCAAGCATTCCTAGAAATCGAACACTACATCAATAAGTTAGCTGTTTTTCCAGAATTAACTGGCGTTTGAGTCGTCCAGATTACTCTGTTATCTTTAAGACGAAGTGACGACCATAAAATCGACACTTACCTTCAAATTAATTGAAGATCGAACAGCTTTCTAATTAGATTGCTGTAGGATCATGATTTTTTGCCATGCCTTTCGGCTTATCCCTGTGGTCAAAGATTCTATTTCATTAACACTGGCAATAACTGCGGCATCAGGCAGGTGCTGAGCATAAAGCGCTGCAATTTTTCCTACTATGGATAACATCTCGCTGCAATAGTCAAGATATCGTTGAAGTTCAAAAGCACTTAGAACCCGTTTAGGTGAGGATGCTGTTCTCGGATTTTTTTTACCTATTTCCGTTGGGTCTTTGGTCAATTGATGCATATCGACAATGTGTGCGATCGCGCGGAGCTCGTTTAGAGAACTAATCGCCTTAGATCGCTTGATGCGGGTTTCTAATGACACTAGGAAAAAAATTGCCAGGCCGATTAATATCACATCATTCACAGCTGATTCAGCGAACTGAACAAGTTCAATAAATTTGATTTTACCAAAATTGAAATCGAATAAGGTCAAGCCGTAAAAGATCATTAGCAACACACTGGTAACAATAAACGCGACAGTACCTCGTAACCAATAATTAGTTTTCGCGATATTTTGTAAATTAGGTTCTGTTTCTGCGAAGACCACAATTAGTTCTTCACAAACTTTGTGGAGACCACTTTTAGGAAAACGTTCCTCAATACGAAGATTAAGGCGCCTAAGCGTTTTTCCAACTTTTGCTACATTAATGTCTCTGTACAAAACGGCGTCCGTGTATTGATTTTTTAACGGAGGTTATCAGGTCAAGGCATGAGTGGCAATAAATCCTGCGTTGCGGTCACCCAACCCAGCCTGATAGATGATAATAAAGCATGTATTGAATTGTGAGATTATATCTTGCGCTCTTTTTAACAAAAAAATCCCGAGACTCAACCATCAAAGTCACGGGATGCTGCGCAAAACAGGAGCAAATGTTAGGGAAACTTTATTGTGAGGGAATAATTATTTAACTCTTGTGATCGTGACTTTTAAAACTGGGTTATTCCAAGTGTATTGACTTGCGCTTAAATCGCCAATTCCATGGATACCAGAGTGAACATACACAAACCCTTCGCCACTATCGTTTTGAGAGAATGGTTCGCCGCCACATTGAGGACCAGGAATACTTGAACAAAGTTCGTCATTGGTTTCTGTACCTGCGTCATAAGCTCTTAGATAGAAAGTTTTAGAACCGCGCTTAGGTGGTCTCACAGATTGCGCTGCCACAAATGCATCGTTTGTAGGAAGCAGCATAGAAGCCACAGAAAAACGAGAATGCCTTCCTAGGCCCTCAAAGTTAACCGTTGCAGACTGCCCTGCCATTAATAGCCCAGCAGTAGAGCTAACTTGGTCGTAAGGATTAGTGAACATTGCAGCAATACCACTGGTATCCCCACCCTCAGCAACTGCCGACACGGCATCTGAAGCCTGGCTACCCAGTTCAAACAAAGGGACGTTTTGATGATGAGCCGCTACCATGATCGGTGTAAAAGCAATCGACTTAGTTAAATTAGTCACCGTTACTTCATACTTTGCACCGCCAGCATAAGCGGAGGTGGCAAATACACTGGTTAAAACCAGTAAAGAAACCGATTTAAAGAGTGATTTTAGTTGTTTCATGTCGTTCTCCATTTGAGGTTTAAGTTTGTTGTTTTTTTAAAGCCTGATAACGATAGTGAATCCCGCGTCCGCATTCCTCACGAATTTATAACGAAAATTTAACAAAAATTGTTTTATCTCAAAAAATCCCTCTACTGCTTGATTTGCTTAAGTTTTTTAGCTTTCAGATAACTGCGAACTGACGACCCAAGGCAAATGCGATAGAAATTTGAGTTGATCACATACCAACTGGTATGTATTATAAACATACCAACCGGTATGTATTTGTAAAATTCTATTCAGAGGAAAGGAAAAATGTCCGAATTTATTGCCAATCAAGTCATTCGATTTCGTTGGTTATTGCTTGTTTTATGTGTTGCCGCTATTGGTTTTGCTGGCATGGGAGGTTCCAAAATAGCCTTCACAAGTGACTACCGCGTATTTTTTGATAAAGAAAATGAACAACTCGAAGCTTATGAAAAGCTACAAGCCAGTTATGAAAAATCAGATAACGTTTTGTTTGTTTTAAAACCTCAGCAAGGTGATGTGTTTAACCAAGAAACCCTTAAAGCTATTCAATGGCTAACCAATGAAGCTTGGCAAACACCCTACTCAACTCGGGTTGACTCTATTAGTAACTATCAACACACGCGGGCGGAACAAGACGATTTGATTGTCGCGGACTTAGTTTCTGATGAGTTAGCGCTTACCAGCGATGAAATACGCTACATAAAAGACGTTTCCTTAGCAGATCCTCTGTTGGTCCACCGACTAATCTCAGAATCAGGGCATGTTGCGGCCGTTAATGTCACGGTAAAGCTACCAGGCTTAGCGCTGGATGAAAATGGCAATGTCGCCGGTTTTTCTCGTGAATTGCGTTCGCAATTTAGTGAAAAATTTCCCGATATCGAAGTGTATATGTCTGGCTTTATTATGCTCAATGAGGCCTTTCAAAGCTCATCACAAAACGATATGGCCACATTGGTACCACTGATGTTCTTGGTGGTTTTGGTGACTTTAGGCATTCTACTCAGAAGTATCTCCGCCATATTTGCCACTCTGGTCGTTATCATTGCATCGATAATGACAGCCATGGGATTAACTGGCTGGTTTGGAATTCAACTTACCCCGCCTTCGGCGTCTGCGCCAACCATTATCCTGACAATGGCGGTAGCAGATACGGTGCATGTATTGGTCGCCTTCTTGCAAAATTATCATGCCGGTGCCAATAAAATTGAAGCAATGAGGGAAAGCATTCGAGTAAATTTACAGCCGATCTTTTTGACTAGTGTGACTACCATCATCGGTTTCTTAAGTATGAATTTCAGCGAAGTGCCGCCATTTCACGACTTAGGAAACATTGTCTCTATGGGAGTTGCTGCAGCCTTTGTTTATTCAATTACACTTTTGCCCGCGCTTGTTCTAGCACTACCAATCAAGCAAAAGCTGGTGAAACAAAATCCCAATTCTCAGCATCAACATATGCAAGGGTTGGCCAACTTTGTAATTAATAATCGTAAGCGCCTACTATGGGGAATGAGCTTGTTTGCTGTAGCTACCATTGCGTTCTTGCCCAAGAACGAACTGAACGATGAGTGGGTGCAATACTTTGACACTTCCACAGAGTTTAGACAAGACACCGATTTTATATTAGAAAATCTTACCGGCTTATACACCCTAGAATTTTCGATTGATGCCGGTGAAGACGGTTCGGTCAGTGACCCAAAATTCTTAAAAGTCGTTGAAGACTTCGCGGTTTTTGCAAACCAGCAGTCAGAGGTTATTCATGTTAATACCTTTACCGATATCATGAAGCGGTTAAATAAAAACATGCATGCCGATGACGCGTCTTACTACAACCTACCCAAAGAGCGCGACCTCGCCGCTCAGTATTTATTGTTGTATGAAATGTCGTTGCCCTACGGTTTAGATCTTAACAATCAGATCAACGTCAATAAAACCAGTACCCGAGTCATTATTACTGCAAAAAATCTCTCTACCAAAGAGACCATTGCTTTAGAGCGGAATTTGGGCGCTTGGTTGGTGCGTAATGGCCAAGGTTTTGAGTTTTATGCTGCTAGTCCTTCACTAATGTTTGCCCATATTGGAGAACGCAATGTGGTCAGTATGCTCGGTGGAACTGCCATCGCCTTAGTATTGATTTCGATTTTACTGATTTTTGCTTTGAAATCATTCCGCATTGGCGTGGTATCACTCATACCCAACATGGTTCCTGCGTTGATTGCTTTTGGAGTATGGGGGATCTTTGTTTCTCAAATAGGCATGTCACTAGCCATTGTTGCTGGAATGACACTTGGTATTGTGGTGGATGATTCGGTCCACTTCTTAAGCAAATACTTACGAGCCCGCAGAGAGAAAAATTTAGATCCTACCGAAGCAGTTCGCTATGCCTTCTCGCAAGTTGGCAAAGCACTCGTGGTTACCACTATTGTATTGGCTGCTGGCTTTAGTGTTCTAACTTTCTCTACCTTTACCATGAATTCCGATATGGGAATTCTTACCGCAGTGACTATTGTGATTGCTTTAATCACTGATTTCTTATTATTACCTGCCATTTTAATTACTTATGAAAAGGAGCAAAAAAATGTACAAGTTGTTAACCGTCTTGCTACTGACACTGCCAGTTAGTAGCTTTGCCCAGACTCCAGAAGAAAAAGGACTGGCCATCGCCAAAGAGGCCGACAAACGTGATTTGGGTTGGCAAGACTCGAGTGCAAACATGCAAATGATCTTGAGCAATAAGCTTGGCGAAAGCAGCACCAGAGACATTCGAATCAAATCAATGGAAACGGGTGGTGAAGATAATGGTGACAAAAGCCTGACGGTTTTTGATAGCCCCAATGATGTTAAAGGAACAGCGTTTTTGTCTTACTCGCATATCGTTTCAGCAGACGATCAATGGCTTTATCTTCCGGCACTTAAGAGAGTGAAGAGGATTTCATCATCGAATAAATCTGGGCCGTTTATGGGCAGTGAATTTGCATTTGAGGATCTCAGTTCTTTTGAAGTCGGTAAGTATCACTATAAATACCTGGCAGACGAAGATGTAGCGGGTCAAAAGGCTTTCAAAATTGAGTACTATCCAACTTATAAACACTCTGGTTATAAGAAAATGATTTCTTGGATAGACCAACAGGAATACCGAGTGCTAAAAACCGATTTCTATGATCGAAAAGGTGCATTGTTAAAGACTTTATCTTATCAAAACTATCAGCAGTACTTGGGCCAATATTGGCGAGCGCATAAGATGGTCATGGTTAATCATCAAAGTGAAAAGAGCACTGAACTCGTCTGGTCAGAGTATCACTTTAAAACTGGCCTTAACGAAGATGACTTTAACCGTAACAGTTTAAAGCGAGTTAGGTAGTGTCTTTAGGCTTTCACAGGTTATATAAGCAGAGTCAGATACCTTGCGATATTGCAAGGTATCTCATACACTAAACGCTTACTAATACCCTATGAAGCTAGCTAGCACCCCAGAGAAGTTAATGGTTCGCAAGAATAACCCCACACAAACTCGTAAAGAGATCCTAGAAATGGCAGCCACTTTGATCCATCAGCATGGCTATAAAGGCATGCGGGTCGATGAAGTGGTTGAACAGACAGGGCTCACCAAGGGGGCTATTTATTACCATTTCCCCAATAAACAAGCCCTAGGTTACGCGGTGGTTGATGATATATTGGGCAATCAATTTAAAGCTTTTTGGAGTGAGTCACTATCTCAACCCGGCAGTGTGATCGAAGTGTTAGCAAAATCCTTTGAAAACATGAGTGATGGTCTCGAACAATGCGACTTAGAAGTCGGTTGCCCATTGACCAACATCGGCTCCGAGATGTCTTTTGAAGATGAAGGATTCAGATTAAGAATTATTCAGATTTTTGACGATTGGACCGACGGTATTGAGGCCATGATATTAAAAGGCATTGAATCTGGTGAAGTTAGGCAAGATGTGGATGCAAAAAAAACCGCACAGTTTATCGTTGCATCATTTCAAGGGATCCAGTGTTGCGCCAAGCAAACCAAAGATCAGTCTCGCTTCGATGATGGTATAGCCTATTTAGTCGGAATTATTCGAGGGTTAGCTGCCTAGACTACCGGCTAAAGGGGCGTTATTTTTGGACTTTGCTTTGTAACACCCGAAATCAAAGACAAGCCCAGGCCCTTACTCAAGTCCAAACCCAAGTCCAAATCCAAGCCAGCTAGGCCTGTCGAAGCATCGTCAATAGCTACCTTAATAAACGCTATTTTTGACTCTCCGCACTCTCGGTCCAGCGAAGTGAATCTTGTTTTAGCCTTTTTCTTTTAAGTCAAAAACAGCCTTAAATCTAGGCTTTTGATGTCTTTCCAAATAATAAATAAATTGCTTATTTTCTTTATCAATCGTCAAATGCCAAATATTTGTTTCGCCTTTTGGAACGAGAACTTTCGTTGCATCATCCGCAGGAAAACTTTGAGACCAGGCCGTTCCATTTGAATTGGCGTAACCACCATACATGGTCAACTCATCAGGAGTTCCATCTTCATGTCGGTGATCATGTTTAAATAACAATCCTTGTTCGGTTCGAGTTAATATCCAAGTTCTCGATTTATCTTTACCGACACTAAAAGGAATTCTTAGCTCAGTATCTGAGCATGATTTCACTGTCATTATTAAGGTTTTACCATAAAAAGAATCGTCTTTATTAGCCGGATAAACGCTTTTACCCTGAATTGTCTTTCCACATAATTGCTTCAAATTATTGAAAAACTGGTCGCTAGCTTCGCTCGCCAACAATGGAGAAGTTATTGCCACTAAACATATTGCACTGATTATTCTTCTCATTTTTTAGGTTCCTTTTTTACAATAGAATTTCGACCAATATATTCTCATAGATTCACTCACACTCATAGCGCTAGTTGTCTATCCACAAGTCACCTTAAATAGTACTTTGAAATTAACTCGCTGATTTTAACTACAGTTATTGGAAAACGATAATAAGCGGTTAATAGCCGTTTACAAGCTCAAAAAACCCTTGAAAAGTGAGAGGTTCTCCTCTAGAGTTTAATTATTGTACAATACTATGAGCCCCACCTGTTTAGGTATTCCAATGCAAGAATACAGCTTAAATCAGCGGTTAATGACTCAGGACTCGATAGAGGAATCGGCTGCTAGCCTTTTTCAGGAAGATTCAGTTCGAATTTCTCGACTTATTCGCGAACTTAACTCATTGGATGCCGATATTTCATATCAGAATAGCTACAGACATCAGTTTCAATTTTTAGAAAAGCAATCAAGTCTTTGCGTAATACTCAACGTAAAAGCTGAAATTATTTATTTAAATTCATTTGGCTGTGAGCTATTAGGTGTTAATAATCAGGATTACTATGGGCAATGCTGGCTCACTAATTACCTTTTGCCAGAGCAACGTACCGAAATTACCATCGTATTTGAACAAATGATGAAAGGATTTGGAGATCCTTTTTCCCGCTATTGCAATGAAATCCATTCCAACCACCAAAGTAATATTACTTTAGAATGGCAAAACCATATATTGCGAAATCATAATAAAACCGTTTTAGGCTGCTTTAGTGTTGGCACTCAACTTGGTATTTCTTACTCGTAAAACACTCGTCCTTAGTACCTAAACTACTTTTTTGTAACCTTTCAATACTGATACTCTCAAACAATAAGCACTGCATCGATGGCTAATTCTCAGCGCCGAAGTTGGGTTCGCTAATACTCAGCAAAATATTAAATTGCTAACTATAATTCTAGATAGCTTGTGTGGAGGGATTTTGTGAAAACACTTATACAATTCGTAGCACTATTACTAATTTCAAATAGTCTTCAGTCTGCCCAAATTAAGGTCAGAGTTGAGAATAGTGATGGTGGTATGCTTTCAAATATCGCAGTTGTCATTACCCCAAAGCAACTTAACGCTAACTCAAAAGCTCAAACAGAGACAGTTTTCCAAAAGGATATGGCTTTTTCACCATACCTAAGTGTCGTGCAAGCGGGACAACCCGTTCAATTTACCAACAATGATGATATTACTCACCACGTGTTTTCTGCCTCACGCGATCAGAATTTTGCGTTCAAGCTTCGGAAAGGCCAATCTAACAACTCAATTGAGTTCTTGCAACCAGCTGAAATATCTATGGGCTGTAATATTCATGACTGGATGAGTGGGCATTTGTTGGTAGTTGACACTCCTCATTTCTCTCTAACAGATGAACAGGGCTTAAGCAGTATTGATATAGAGGAAATAGGCGAAGCTAGTTTGCGAATATGGCACCCTCAAATGTCAGAAAAAGAAAAGAAAAAGCGAGTTTCCATCGTGTTGGACGGTAACGACCTACTATTGGAGCTCAAACTAGAAGATGAGCTTGGCGAAATTCCAGAACAATCTATTGATGATGACCTCGACTTTCTCGATGATTATTAAATTCGGTCTTAGGAATTTTAATCATGCATAGCCTACAAGTTAAAATCTTTACTCTGTTTGTTGGACTATTACTAATCGTCCAATCAATCGCGATCCTAACTATATACAGGGCAACCGAAGAACAATCAGAAGCTTCAATCAATACAAGACTCACCAATGCGACGACTATATTTAAGAGCTTATTTGAGTCAAATACTGAGAAGCTTTCCGCCATTGCTGAAGCCGCGGCACAAGATGGCGGGCTACGGGAAAATTTTTACGAAGACCAAAGAAGCTTTTTAGTCGCCTTAAACAATCATCGCAAACGAATAAATGCGGACTTGGCGATGGCTATTGACGATCAACAAAACATTAAGTCTCAGTTAGTCCAAATCACCCTCGACTCGCAACGAGTCCGAGTGACTAAAGGCAGTGAGACAGGGACACAGTTTAGGCATGGGGAGTGGTTGCTTTTTCCTAGCGAAGAATATTTATATGAACTAGATAATCAACTCTATCAAATGAGTGTGGCTTCGGTAAAAAGTGGTACTGAAAATATTGGCTGGATTGCTTTTGGCTTTTTGATTGGCCAAAAGGTTGCCCATGATTTTGAAGAACTTACCGGTCTTACCACTGATTTTATCGTCAAAGCTGGTGGCGACAAATACTCAATCGCCAGTTCGGATAGCGAAACCGAAGTTTCGAAAAATCCAATTGAAAATAATGACCTTCCAACATCTGGAAATAGAATAGCGGCATTAATAGAGTTGGGACAAGTAGGAAGCCAAGGAAATAAGTTCCTGACAGTCGAACTACACGGGCGAAGAGATGATCTACTTGATTCAATAGAAAAGCGTTGGCTTCAATTCTTAGCCCTAGCTGGGGCGACTTTAATCCTCTCGCTTGGAGGTGCTTATGTTATTTCGGCCTCCATAACTCGCCCAGTAACCAAACTAGTTAATATGGCAAAAATTGTAGCTGAAGGTAACTATGAGGAAAAAGTTGAAATAGCTGATAAGGGTGAAATGGGGCAACTAGCCCGTGAATTTGGCGTCATGCAAAAACAAGTACTCGCAAGAGAAAAACAAATCCTTCATCGTGCTTTTCACGATCCTCTGACAGAGCTGCCGAACCGCAATAAACTCGTGGAAGAGCTCGGCGAATATATCAAGTCTACATCATCACCTGCCATGATTTACTTACTTAACATTAGTCATATCAACGACATTAACAGCTCTCTTGGACACCAAGTCGGGGATACTGTTATAAAAGAATTCGCGACTCGCCTGCTATCATTCGTTGGCTATAACGACTTATACCATGTGGGTGCCGATGAGTTCGCTTTTGTCGTCAAAGGTGTTGGTGAAAACCAAATCTCAGAGCTTTCTGACAAGATCTCTGAAGTGTTTGAAAAGCCATATATTCAAAAGTCTATGACATTCAATCTTCGCTCAAAGTCTGGTATTTCATTTTATCCAGAGCACTCCGATAACGCGGAGGAGTTATTACAAAAGGCTAGCGTCGCTCTCAATTTTGCTAAATTAGAACGCGCACATTTAAAAGTCTATGATTCCAGTCAAGATGTTGACACGTTAGAGCAGCTCAACTTAATAAATGATCTGAGTACAGCGCTAGAAGAAAACCAACTGGTCTTATACTATCAGCCGAAAGTAAGTTTAGAACAAAACAAGGTAGAAACTGTAGAAGCTTTAGTACGCTGGGTACACCCAAAACTGGGTATGGTACCGCCTGACAAATTTATTTCAATTGCAGAAAAAACAGGTCTTATTAATCCATTGACTGACTGGGTTCTTGGTGAAGCAATGTCTCAATTCTCGATCTGGAAAGCCAAAAATATAGAACTTGTGATTGCGGTTAATATTTCTGCAGAAAACCTGAAGGCTCCCGAGTTTTATTCGAGTGTTTGTCAAATGGTTGAAGATGCAGGGATTTCGACGGAAGCAATAATGTTAGAAATAACAGAGAGTGCTGTTGTAGACAATCCTAGTGAAGCGATTGCTATTTTACGAAGATTTAGAGACAGAGGTTTCAAACTCTCTATTGATGATTATGGAACGGGGTACTCCTCGCTAGCACAACTTAAAGACCTACCGGTAGATGAGCTGAAAATTGATATGTCTTTCGTCAAACGGTTACCGCATGATGATGGAGACAAAATTATAGTTCGTTCAACCATTGAGCTTGCCCATAATATGGGTTTAACCGTGGTTGCTGAAGGTGTTGAAAACGAGCTCGCTATGAACTGGCTTAGAGATAAAGGCTGCGAGCGAGCGCAAGGCTACCATATTAGCAGACCTGTACCTGCTAACGAGCTGGAATCATGGTTAACTCACTCACCATTTTATGACCGAGCTAAATGAAATTTAAAACTCTTACCCTGTTATTTTTTCCTTTAGCTCTTCTAGCTTCAAAACCAAGCAGGGCGTTGGAAATTAAATTAGATGGTTTTCTAGAGCTATCAATTAGTTCAATAGAAAGTGATATTAATACTGGAACTTTAGCCGGACAAAGTCATTTAAACGGAGGCTATGGAAAATTCGCTTCCCAGGACACCTCAATACAAGTTTCGCACATCGCTTTTAGCCTAAATTTCGATTGGGACTCTAATTTCAGTGCAAGGTTTATTTCAGATGGTTACCTAGGAAGTGAAAAAGATGGAATAGGAATAACTGAAGCTTATCTCAAGTATCGAAGCTTGCCGAACACACTCGGTTTTCAAACCCGCTCAAAACTTGGTATTTTCTATCCAAAAATATCCTTAGAAAACATCGCTGTTGGCTGGTCAACTCCATTTACTTTGACGCCTTCTACCCAGAATAGCTGGCTGGGCCAAGAAGTAAGACATTTTGGTTGGGAATTTGAAGTAGCGTCCTTAGGTAAATTTCACGATTCGAAATTTGACCATAGTATTTCTGCAACTCTGTTTACTCATAACGATTCAAATGGCGCGTTGCTCGCTTGGCAAGGATGGACTCAAACTAGCAGACAAACTTTATGGACCGAGAGTATTGCCCTGCCAAACCCTCAAATACGCGAACAAGGTGAGATTCTGCAAGAACAAGCCAGTCAAAGCTCACCCTTTACAGAGATGGATGACAGGCTTGGTCATCATGTTACATTAAAGTCAAAGTGGAACCGCAGAATTGAGCTCTCTGTAGGCACTTTTGATAATAACGCTAAACCCTATGTTCTTAGCAAAGGAAATTATGGTTGGCACACTAAATTCGAGCACCTGGGTGCAAAAATAGCGACTAAAGATGGTCTAAGACTAATAGCGCAATACATGAAGGGAACTACCTTGATGCAATCGAAAGCGAGGCAAAACATTGTCTATAACGACTTCGATAATTGGTTCTTGTTACTCTCCAAAAAGATTGACAATCAACACCGGTTTACGCTCAGGTACGAGAGGTTTTCGGTTGGGGATATGGACTATACTGAAAACGATGACAATGCTGAAAGTGGCAATGCGATAACACTAGCCTACATTAATCAACTGTCCTCAAATTACTTCCTGTTACTTGAACTTAACCACATAGAGAGCACTCGAGCGTCAAGGCTTTATGATGGCGGTATGCTAGACAATAAGGAAATGCAAATAAATTTGGGAATTCGATACTACCTATAAAAGCCTTTTCTATTTTTCCCAGTTTCCTAAACACTTGAATAAAACTTCACACTGTATAACCTCTAAGATCGATTTATTGCACAATTTTTTAAACAAGCCAAACCTTGTAGTGATAAGATACGACTTAGTAATAGGTCCAAATTAAAGTCATACAACTAGGTATAGCAATGTCGATATTCTATCAACTAAAACTATCACTATTCGAGGCAATAGCTTCTCTTCGCTTTTTTAATCGAAAAGCTCTAAGTTGGGGAGTTATTTATTCACTAGCGACAATTGTGATCTTTGGTCTATTTGTGTGGTTTTTATTCAATTACCAAGTTCCTATTAAAGCAGCATTACTTGACTATCTTTTCCCAAAATCTTGGCAAAGCCTGTCTGAACAACTTGCAAACTTCTTATTTGAGTCTCAAACAAAAATAGTTTTGGGAAATATGATCCTATCCGGTTCTTTAGTATTGGCTTCGATAACACTGTTTCCGGTAAAAGAGAAATATTCATCTGAATTTGAAAAGACACTTAAACACAATAATGGACAAACGTCGGAATTTCCTCTGTACATGCAAGCTTTGGAAGAAGTTAAGCTATTCTTGCTTTATCTGACAGCACAGTCGGTCATTCTATGGATTGGTTATTATCCATTCGTTTGGACCACCATAATCTCTAACACGCTGAGTTTCGTATTTCTTTTCGCAACTTTTGGCTTAGACTTCATTGCACCAACACTACAACGCCACAGAGTAACTTATTCATTAATGATCAAGTTTTTATTACAACACCCGCTGATAGCACTAAGTTTCGGTACTCTGTTTAGCCTTCCGTTGGTACTGATTAGTCCTTATATATTCTCTATCCCAGAATTAAGTTTTATCGAAATTACTGGTTTCTTATTGTTTTTGAACATTATATTTTTAGTGCTAGCAGTGCCGGCTGGGACTTTTATCGCTAGTAAATTACTGCCCGAAGTAAGACAAACCGAACCGGCCAAGCGCAGGAACGTGAGAGCCTCTTATGTGATGATGACGGTATTATTGCTGTCTACTCTATTTTTGCATTCACAACTTGTGGTCTCTTTACATCATAAAAGCCAGCTACTAAAAGCTGAATATGATTTGGATTGGTCCAGTATCAGCTTTGACCTTCCCTCGTTTTCCGAATTATCCAGTGGCAAGGCTCTCAGTAATTTTTCGATGGATATTGTTATTAACAACCCAACCCAATTCGATATCATCATCGAGCCCAGTGAGCTTTACATCGAGCAAAAAGAAAACCTAATCGCCAAACTCAACATCAACGGTTTTGCGTTAGCTAGTGGCGAAAACAAGCGTATTACCTTAAACATGGATTCGGACTCTGATTTAAGTAAACTCAGCGAGTTTGGAGAGCTAACTAAGGATTGGAATATTGATATGTATATTGATGTTTGGCCAGGTATACCGTTTATGTTGAATGTATTTAAATCTGAATAGCTGTATAACGCGTACTATATTCTATAAAGTGACTACTTTGGACGATATTTGCTGAATATCACTGATAAATTAGATAGAATCAACCGCTTAACTCTTGCATTTTTTCCAGCTTAAGTGTTTTTACACAAGAGTTTTTTAACGTATAAGAATAAGTAAAGATCGGATTCAGATAACTTGACCAAATATCAAATTACAAATAACGAAGGATACTTCCATTTAAAGTTCTTGACACAAGTCGATCTTGAAACTATTCAATGTGCTTACCCAGATCTCCTCCGCCACAAAGACTTTACCCCTGAATCCCACACCTTATGGGATTTCAAAGACGCCATTGTACTCTTGTCCATCCCAGATATGCATGTTATTGCAAACGCTGTAATCGCTGCCGCAAGCAAACGGGCTGAATCAGCCAAATCAGCCTTTTACGTTCCAGACCCTCATGATGCTGCCTTGCTAGAAAACTATATTACGCTCGTTGCTCACTATCCAGTCGAATTCAAAATATTTTCAGAGTGGCAACAGTCAGTTCGTTGGCTTGCAAGCTAATTTTTGTAAACACAAAGTGGGCTCAGTCCATTTTCAGCGGCCTATCACAGCTTCTTATTCGGTTTTGGAATTCTCTCGAATAGATTGAATTTCTTTTGCCGCTAACCCAAGAGAAGCCAGAAATTTATGGTGCTCAATAGGTGCTCGTTTTTCAAACTGACGATGCCACTCTTGCATTCCGTTTTCGTCAAGACCGGCATCTCGCAACATTTCACTCCATATTTTCTTGTCAATTTTTTGCGTAGAAGTCGTAGATAAATCATTGTGTAAAAGCTCGATTAAGATCTTCTGTTGAGAGCGTAACTCGTCTATGTCGGTATTAATCTGATTCAGCCTTTGTTGCAGTATTTGTTGGAAGGGTTGAGCTTTTAATGATAGTTTATTCGGTTGCACTAGTTTTTCAAGTTGCACCAGCGATAACCCCGTTGAACGAAAAAACAAAATGCTTTCTAGTTTAGCAATATCATCTGACGAGTATTGGCGATAACCTGCTGGGGACCGATTTGACGCAACCAACAAACCAATACGCTCATAATAAAGTAATGTGCTGCGCGAAAGCTTAAAGCGTTTGGCTAGTTGCCCTATCGAGACAAAACTCTGCTTATCCATTACTAAAACTCTTTCTGTCAGGCTGCACAAATTCCCTACGCGCAATTTCACTCTCAAGAGCCGCATCACTGTAATAAGCACCTACCAGTGCCTTTGCATCGTTTACAAGGTCCTGATTGGCCTCAATGAATTCATTCCAGCTATGATTTGCAATTGGTTGGCATCGATTGGCGATAATAGTAACAAGCGCTCTTGTCATGGTCATATGAAACTTATCTGGGGCGCCTAATGACGTCGCATATTGCCTGATCCCGCTGACTACTTTCTCGGTAGCCTGTTCTATCGGATGTTGATTTAAATATAACCAAGTAATACGCAAATGTCCCAAATGATTAAAGTGCGCCGGATTTAGGCTTAGCTGTTCAAACTCTTTAATAAACTGTTGATCGGATAACATCGAGGTTTCTCACAAAAATATAGGCCCTTCAAGGACCGATTCCAATTATGCCGACAACTAGAAGACTAAAATTTCCATGACGGCAAACTGATACTAAACCCTGAACCTGTAGTCAGGTCAAGCGAGTCCAAGTAGTAATTGTGACGAATTAGTTCTGTTGGTTTTAGCTTAAAGACTTTTCGTAATAAACCACTTCCTGATCCCCCAATGGATCCCGATGAATACTGGTTTTAAGGTAGTTTAATCCCAGTTTCTTCATCACGCCGATTGAGGCTTGATTACCCGGCATCGCAATAGCACTAATTCTATCAATCCTATTAATCTCTCCGTTATTGCTCGCTACTTGCACTGTTTCAATCAGTCTAGCAGCCGCTTCAGTGGCATACCCAAACCCCCAAGATTTTTGAAAGAACCGCCAACCTATCTCTAGATTATTATATTCTGGGTGCGCGCTGAAAAAGTGCATCGGACGAATCAGAATCCAGCCAATATATTCTTGACTCGCTTTCAGTGAAACTTTCCATAAGCCCCAGCCTTGTTCTGGATTTCTATAGCGGAGTAAGCGTGGAATAAATCGTTGCTCAATATCCTCCCGAGTTGTTTTGTTACCGCCGTTGATATACCTCATAACTTCGACATCTTGATCTAGTTGATAAAGTAGTTCCGCATCTGCTTCATCCATCATTGAATAGGTTAGTCTTTCTGACGAAGGGACTTGCATAAAAACTCCTTGGGTTTTGAAATCCTAGGAGCCATTGTAGGGAGTATTGTGGTTAGTGTAAATAATTGCGGGAAGTCATGGTCAGTTTTGTTGCAATATTAGCACAACGGCTCACTACAGAATCGTTGTGAGCCGTTGTGCTAACGATTTCTAATACTACTCAACGGTTACATAAACAATCCTTTCGGGATTCGTTTCGTTTTCCTCCAATCGTTTTTTATTCTCACTTATCTCGCGACGGATTTTGACATCGTGCCCGGTAAATCGGTCAAGAAATTTTACTGTTTTATTGGCGTCGTACTGAAATGCGAAATCGGCAATTGGTTGTTCGTTACAAGTTAGCTTTTTTGCTATAGTTCTATAAACGCCAGAATCTCGCGATAAAGCTTTAGCTTTATGCTTGAATTTTGAGAGCTTGTTTTCTGCAGCAGCTATACATATTTGCGTTTCAATACGATCATTGGCTGGTACAAAAACATATTGAGCCGCACTTAAAGGTAATACTGACGCAGCGATGGTTGCTAGCAGCAGGTATTTAATTTTCTTCATCGTTGTTCTCCTATCGGATTAGATTTTTTAAAAGCCGACTACCCTTTAACGCGAACCTAAGCTACAACCTGCTTGTTAGTATCCATTTTGTATTTGTCGGTACCATTTCGAGTAGTTGTCCAATAATTTAGCAGAGCAACGAGTATTTTTGTTTTTCCGAATGTAACAGTAGTTATACTTATTGAATTAAGGTTTAAAATAGGGGCATTTGAGTAGTCAGAACAACATTTAGATACTCTCTGACATTAAAAGAAATTTGCTAGGGATTTTTATTCAACATTAATTAAATTTAAATTAAATAATTACCAAAAAAAAACGGCCAACTCATTGAGTCAGCCGTTAAGAAAATCATTTGCTCTACGAGTGCTTTAGCATTCTAAGTGTAGCCTAGCTCTCTAGATAAGCATTTCTACTTGCGTTGTAAGTGTCAACTAAGTAATCGATATCTTCTTGTGCGTAAGGTCTCAGCCCACTCATGATAATTTGCTTCTCGCCTGTTCCGATCGACGCGCCATCGGCTTGGATGTCAAAATTCATAGTGACCATTCCACGTTTTCCAGTCACATCAAAATCACAGTCTTTAAGTAATACTTCAGGAGCTGACGTTGAAAATGCCTCGAGTGATAATTTCATTTGATCGTAAATCACCATTGGTTTTCTGGTGTTTATCATGGCATCTTCTTTTTTCATTAATTCGATAATGATGTGCGGAAAAGTTTTTCCTGAAAATGCAACGTAAGATCGTATTAGCCCTTCAACAAATTGCTCATTAGTACAAACGTCCCCCGCTTTCTCAACAGAAAGAACAACCTTATTTTTATCGTTTTCAGCGACAATACTATTTTCTGTTTCGCTTAATGAAATAGGCATGTCACCGGCTATCATTCCTTGAAAGTCGAATGTCATATTCTTGCTTACCCCAAATTTGCTTAACATAACGCTAAACAACAAATCTCCAGGAACACAGAATCTAGAGTTGTCGGTATCATGTAGAGGATTAAAGTCACCAGCAATTCGTTTCGCGAAATCGCTACCTTGTTGACGAGAAAAAACGTACTGATTGTCTTTTTTTGTATAGAAATTTTGAGTAAACATAGGTGTATCCTAAAACTGCTTATTTGTGTGATATTTAACCAATTGCTAAATTAAGCGCGCACTATACAGACCTTTGTGTGTGAATACCATCGAGAAAGCCTCATTCTAGTGTCCGACCAGTGTAAAAAGTAGGTTTCATCGATGCTAGAAGCGGGTTAAAATAGCGTTTTTTATACCAGTTTAAGAGTACTACCATGGGAAGAGCCTATCAAAACCGCAAAGAATCAATGGCTAAGACTTCGGATGCAAATGCCAAGATTTATAGTAAATACAGTCGCGAAATCTATGTTTGCGCTAAATCGGGTGGGCATGACCCTGATAGTAACCTAGCTCTTAGAGGGCTGATAGATCGCGCCAAAAAGGACCAAGTTCCTAGCCATGTTATAGACAAAGCCATCGACAAAGCACAAGGTGGCGCAGGTGAGGACTTTGCTGTCGCACGTTACGAAGGTTACGGACCTGGTAATTGCATGGTGATTGTTGACTGTTTAACCGATAACCCTAACCGAACTTTTGGCGATGTTAGAGTCTGTTTCACTAAAACTAATAGCAAAATTGGAACTCAAGGTAGTGTTGGTCATATGTTTGATCACAGTGCGATTTTGGTATTCAAAGGCGATGATGAAGAAGCAGCTCTAGACGCATTAATGATGGCCGATGTTGATGTAACAGATATCGAAAATGAAGACGGAATGATTACCGTTTTTGCTCCTCACAACGAATATTTCAAGGCAAAAAAAGCCTTAACAGAAGCCTTTGACGAAATAGAGTTTGAAGTAGATGAAATTCAATTTATTCCTCAGACCATGACACCTGTCAGTGGCGATGACGTTGAAATGTTTGATAAGTTCCTAGCGATGCTAAATGATTTGGATGATGTTCAGAACGTTTATCATAATGCTGAAACAGCCTAACTATTGAGTTTTCATTAACTCCAGAAGCTAAAGTTTAGAGTTTTTTACTCAATGTTGAATTAGTGTTGTGTATGGCTGAAAAGTTCCCATTGCAGGCCATTGCGGTCTTTTTTAAAGCTAAGATTAAGGGCGTTTCGCTGCGCTCAAGCAACTTTTCCACTAATCCGATGGACATGGGGATGTCGGTTTGCTCGTAGCCACTGGGCAAAGTCAAAACCAAGCTCTTACGAATTGTGCTGGTATTCGGAGGGTAAACGCAATGTACTTTATTTCAAGTTTATAAAGCCCCTAATCGCGGTGCCCAGTGCGAACGTCATTGGCATTTTTGGTTACTTTTTTTTGCTATTGAAAAAAGTAACTCGCAGTTAGAGCGCCAGCGCTGCGAAAAAAGGTTACAGAGCGGAGTCGAGGCATTGACTTTGGTTTTTTGAGGATTTGGGCTCTTATTAAAGGACAATATAAACTGTCCGCTATTGATAAAACTCAGACTAAAAAAACAAAATTAACTATTTTTATATAGCAAGGTCAAGACCACGCTAGTGCAAATCACCCCTCTATGGCTTCAACGCAGTCGATCCTCTCGCAATAGCAACACACCCCGAACGCACTATTTCAACGATATCACTTTGCCGACGAATCGATCTTAAGAACGCATTAAGCTTTTCTTTTTTACCGGTTAATTGAACCGTATAAAGCTGATTGGTGCTGTCCACAATTTGACCTCTAAATATTTCGCTGGTGCGCTTAATTTCTTCTCGCGCTTCTGAGGTTTGAGCGTTTAGTTTAACGAACATCAGCTCTCTTTCTAGATGAGCTTTACTTGAAAGCTCTGAAACTTTTAGCACATCCACCAGCTTGTTAACTTGTTTAGTGATCTGTTCAATCTTGTTTTGATCTCCAGAGGTTTCAATGGTAATTCGCGAAAGGCTTTTATCTTCGGTTGCGGCAACAGTTAAGCTCTCAATATTAAATGCTCGTTGGGAAAATAATCCAACGATTCGAGAAAGAGAGCCGGGCTCGTTTTCTAACAGTATCGATAATATAGAATGCATCAGTGATCTACTCCTTTTCCAAGCCACATCTCGTCAATCGCGCCGAATCTTTTTTGCATTGGATACACATGCTCGTGCTCTTCGACTTTGATATTAATGAAGACTAATTTGTCCTTCATGGCAAAAGCTCTATCCAACTCACTTTGCAGTTCATCGGGTGAGTCGATATCAATTCCAACATGACCATAGGCCTCAGTCAGTTGTTTAAAGTCAGGCAACGACTCCATGTAAGAATGTGAATGTCGCCCCTGATAAATCATATCTTGCCATTGCTTTACCATTCCTAGGTTACCGTTATTAAGCAATACTATTTTTATGGGTAATCCATACTGCAAACAGGTGGAAAGTTCTTGTATATTCATTTGGATTGAACCGTCCCCTGAGATACAGACAACCTCTGCTTGCGGATGGGCAACTTTCACCCCCATCGCCGCCGGCAACCCGAATCCCATCGTGCCGAGTCCACCCGAGTTTATCCATTGTTTCGGTCGCTTGAACGGATAGTAAAGTGCTGCGAACATTTGGTGCTGACCAACATCGGAAGTAATAAAAGCATCACCACCAGTAGTTTTATGTAGCGCTCTAATCACCTGTTGCGGTTTGATTGTTCGACAGTCACTTTCGAATTCCAAGCATTGTCGTTGTTGCCAATGGCTAATCGTATCCCACCAATTGCCATTGGCCTCTTGATCAATTATAAATTTTTGCTGCTGCAAACTGTCTATCAATTGTTGGATGACGATATCAGCGCTACCAACAACCGGAATGTCCGCATGTATATTTTTTGAGATAGAAGTAGGATCAATATCCACATGAATAATCGTTGCTTTGGGGCAAAATTTACTCGTATTATTAGTCACTCGATCATCAAACCTCGCACCGATAGCAATAATGACGTCGGCGTTCCCCATTACCTTATTGGCTTCGTAAGTCCCATGCATTCCCAGCATTCCGACAAATAATGAATGTTCACCGCTAATACTACCAAGTCCCATTAGGGTGTTGGTTACCGGAGCATTAAGTAGCTCCGCTAGTGAAGTTAGCAAGTCACATGCATTAGCACTAATCACGCCGCCACCAGCATAAATGACGGGCCTAATTGCATCTTTCAATGCCGTTGCAGCTTTCTTAATTTGTTTAGTATGACCCTTAATCGTCGGATTATATGAACGCAGACTGATAGATTTCGGAATTGAATAAGTAAATTTTTGGTTGGGATTTAGAATATCTTTAGGAAGGTCAACCACTACCGGACCAGGACGACCCGACCTAGCCAAATGAAAAGCTTTAGCAATTAAACTAGGAATTTCCTCAGTATTTCGACAAGAGTAGCTATGTTTGACAATTGGCCGAGAGCAACCCAGCATGTCTGTTTCCTGAAAGGCATCATCTCCTATTAAATGAGTGGCAACCTGACCGGAAAGAATAACCATAGGAATAGAATCCATATAAGCAGTCGCAATGCCGGTGACACAATTCGTTGCGCCCGGTCCAGAAGTTACCAACACAACACCAACTTCATTAGTGGATCGGCTATATGCGTCGGCCATATGAGTGGCGGCTTGTTCGTGCCTAACTAAAATATGCTGGACAGATGACTGTTGAAAAAGTGCATCATAAATATCAAGTACCGAACCACCAGGATAACCAAACACATGTTTCACCCCCAAATCTTGCAGTGCTTGCACAACCATTTGAGCGCCCGACAATTTAAGTTGTTCCACTTTATACCTCGGATATTTTCTTTGCTAAGTTAATTGACAAAAAAAAACCCGTCTCTTTCGAAACGGGTTTTTGATATTTTTTTTTGGTCACACAATCAAGCCCGTTTTGAATTTAAATTCACCACGAGGACTAGGACTAATACTAAAACTTGCTTAAACATATGATTCTAATTTTCGGTATCGCTAAGTCATTTTTGTTATGACTTGTTTAAGTTGTTTTCGATTATCGCTAGTTTTGATCAGTTTGGTCTAGTAACTTTTTGATCTATGCTAGTTTAGTTGCTCCTCAATAAATCGTATTGTTATAGACTAATTGCTAAATCACTTTAATCGATGTGAAATTCTCATACTAATGATCATTACAAGTATGAACACTAATATCTTTGGATCAAGGTTAGAAATATTTGCCACTGCCGGCCCAGGACATAACCCAGTTATTCCCCACCCCACTCCAAATAAAATCGAGCCAACGACTAATTTTTTATCAATCACTGAAGATATTTTTTGACCGATAACATCGCCAAAAATGGATACTTTGTTGTTCTTAGTAAACACAATTCGACTTATCGAAAATAGGCCTATCGCGCCAACCATGACAAAAGCCAAACTCGGGTCCCACGACTCAGTGATACTTAAAAAATTAAGAACTTTCATAGGGTCGACCATTTGTGAAATGGTTAGCCCTATACCAAATATTACTCCGGCTAATAAATAAACGAGTAACTTCATAGCAGTTCTCCTAATCCATTGCGCATTAACCACACAGTAATCATCGCGACCAACATAAAGATTGCGGTTGCTATAATTGATCGAGAGGAAAATCTTCCAATACCGCAAACTCCATGACCGCTGGTACAACCGTTAGCTAGATTTGTACCCAGACCAACAAATATCCCACCTAAAATAACTTGAGGCCATGTCATTTCAATATTGGTTGGGAGAGAATAATTAAAATTTGACGCAATGACTGGTCCAATAATCAAACCGACTACGAATGCTCCTCGCCATAATATCTCTTTACGATCGCGAGTAAACATTCCATTAACAATTCCTGAAATCCCTGCGATTCTGCCTGCAAAGATTAATAACATCGCCGCAGAAAGTCCGATCAATAATCCTCCGACTAGCCCGGCTACGGGGGTAAATTCTGTCATATTGCCTCCATCTAATTAACCTAAATAACATTTAGTTGAGAAACCCAGAGCTTTGCGCTTAATGATGCGGCTCCAATCTGCGCAACAGCTTGTAGATAAGCTCTAGCTTGCACTAAAAACTTGAATTTTGCACCGAAATCACATAACCTAGACAATATTAGCAATTACTAATATAAAGATCTACCAGAAACATTACCAACGCTTTCTAACAAGAGTAACCATTTTTTATGAGTAAAATACAGATAGATGCCTTCTTTGACTCGGCAACCTTTACGATCAGTTACGTCGTTTTCGATAAAGCCACAAAAACTGCGGCTATAATCGACTCAGTATTAGACTATGATGCTGCATCCGGCCGAACCAGCAAAGACTCTGCTAACAAGCTAATTGAACATGTGAAAGCTGAAAATCTATCGGTTGAATGGATTTTAGAGTCTCATGCTCACGCAGATCATTTATCTGCAGCTCCCTATTTAAAACAGCACCTAGGTGGCTCCTTGGCCATTGGCGCTCATATTACGGATGTTCAAAAAACCTTCAGCAAGATATTTAATTTTGAACCGGAATTTAATTCTAATGGCAAACAATTTGACCGTTTGCTCAACGACGGAGATCAAATAGCATTGGGTGAGTCCAGCATTCAAGTAATGCATACGCCCGGACACACACCAGCCTGCTTGACCTACTTAATTGAAGATGCTGCGTTTGTTGGTGACACCCTATTTATGCCGGACTTTGGTACGGCAAGAACTGATTTTCCTGGAGGTGATGCGGTAACTCTATATAACTCCATTCAAAGAATACTGAGTTTACCTGATACCACTAGAATTTTTACTGGGCATGATTACATGGCGGAAGGCCGAGATTTTTATGCTTGGGAATCGACCGTTGCCGAGCAAAAAGCCAAAAACATTCATATCAACCAATCGGTTTCCAAAGAACAATTTGTCGCATTCAGAGAAAAAAGAGATGCCGGTTTGAACCTGCCTAAACTTATTTTGCCTTCGGTACAGGTTAACATTAGGGCTGGAAACCTTCCGCCTAAAGAAAGTAACGGTGTGTCGTATCTCAAAATCCCAGTTGATGCGGTTTAAGACACGATGTTTGGACTAAGCATTTTTGCCTTGCTGGGCGCCTGCGCGATTGGATTAAGTCTTGGACTGATGGGCTCTGGGGGTTCGATTTTAACAGTCCCTGTGCTGGTTTATTTGGTCGATCAACCTGAAAGAGTAGCAATCGCTGGCTCTCTGTTTATTGTAGGTTCTATCGCTCTATTAGGCTCACTCCCTTACATGAAACAAAAACAGGTAGACTGGACCACCGTTTGGTTATTCGGCATTCCTGGAATGATTGGCACTTATGCCGGTGCATGGGTCGCTTCCTACATGTCTGGCTTATTGCAATTATCAATTTTTGCAGTCGTCATGTTATTAGCCAGCTACTTCATGTTACGCCCCCAATCCAACATTGAGAAAAAGTCGGATCACCAGCGGCACATTTTTAAAATTGTTATTGACGGGTTAATTGTTGGCATCGTTACCGGTATCGTCGGAGTTGGCGGCGGCTTTTTGATAGTACCTGCTTTGGTATTGCTCGGCGGTTTGAACATGCGAACTGCGATTGCTAGTAGCCTTGTGATCATTGCACTAAAATCCTTCAGCGGTTTTATAAAATATCTCGAAGTACTAGAACAAGAATCGCTCAGTTTAGACTGGACCGTGATTGCGGTAATGATCGTAATTGGCGGAATTGGCAGCACCCTAGGCAACAATATTGCTAATAAAGTGCCACAAGATAAGTTAAAGAAAATGTTTGGAATTTTCCTCATCATTATGGGGATATACATTCTAGCAAGGTCACTTCCACAAATTATTTAGATACCACAAATTATTTGGATACAAAGACTCTGAGGCAAAATCCTATGAATATATTACAAATTGACGACAAGTTAACCATTTCGGAACAGATCACGGAACAAGATGTAAAAGAATTATCTGAGCTAGGGGTAAAAACGATTATCTGCAATCGACCTGATGGTGAAGAGCCCAACCAAATTAGTTGCCAAACGATTAAAGCCGCCGCAGAAAAAAATGGTATTAAATTCGTTCATATTCCTGTTCCAGGTCGAGAAATCCCGACACCAGCACTAAACGAATTTATCGAGTGTATTGAAACAACTAACGACAAAGTACATGCCTATTGTCGCACAGGGACTCGCTGCTCAATTTTTTGGGGGCTATCGCAGGCTCGCACGATTCCAGCAGAGTCAGTATTAGAACAAGCGCAAGCCAAAGGGCTGAATTTAACACCGGTGATGGCTCAACTTGAAGCAGTTTATCAAGCCAACCATTCGGTTTGAGCCTAAATCAGCAGCTCGAATTTAGATACCCCTTCTAATATCAACCAATAAAATCGAATGCGCTCGTATTTTTAGAGTTTAATTTTCAGCAAGTTTTGAACACTAAAGATCGAGCATCATCCCTTCATTAGCAAAACTAAATCCATTCTTACGTACTTGCTGTTGCGCATGACTATTTTCAATCAATAGCGGATTACTGTGGTTGAAATGAATAAAAATAACTTTGGCTTTTTGTTCGTCAGATAACTTATTTAATAGTTGCATACTTTCTTCAACAAATGGATGAGGTACTTCGCTCATATCACGATTCGGTAATTCACCATTAGCAAAAAATGTGGCATCCAAAAGAGCAAAGTCAACTTGCTTGATTTGCTCAGCAATGCTTAATTTCCATTTCTGCCACTTATCAATATCTGGAATAAAAAGAGCGGTTTTGTTAGGTCCAATTATCTTATAACCAACAGTCTCGGAGTATTCATCTCTATGAGGCACTTTAACCGGAACAACGGTTAACTGAGCTGAGAGTTTTGTTGGCTGCCCATCGGCTAATGGTTTGAGTTTAATATTGCCGAGTTTTACCAACTGTTGCCATGGTCCATTATTAGTTAAAAACGAACTCATTTTAGGCATGGCATAAACGGGTAAATTCTGACTCCCCATGGCTTCACGACCAAAATGCATTAATCCTGTGTAGTGCCCCATATGCGCATGAGTCAGAAATACGCCAGCTAAAGAATACTGTTCATCAGGCGCAACTTCATGTAAACGAAATAACTGAGTTTTAATATCAGGTGTCGCTTCAAATAAATACTTGACCTTATTTTGATGTTCAATTACCGCTAACGATGTAGCCAGCCGTTGTTTACTTGGGTCACGCCATGCGGGCATACAATGCGGCTTATAACACCCAGCTTGTGGATAGCCTGCGTCTTGTGCAACTCCCAATATGATTAGTTGCACCCTTGGTTGAGGGCCGCTCGGTTTTACTGAATTAGATTGGGCGAAAGCTGGCTCAGTCGTCGACAACAGAACGAAGAATAACATTACAAACAATCCCACCGAGTTCGAAATTAAGCGAGTCATCATTCGCCCATAGTCACTCTTGTTAACCTGCTGATTCATCAATATCCCCTCGACTCGTTCATTTTAATCAGTATCCAAAGATCGCCTTGCTGTGAAAAAATCTAAAGACTAACGATTTTTAACAGATTTTAGTGGTTAGCTTGATTACAATCATTCTTCTAACAGATAATGCTAGCCGCTAATTAAATACTAACACCCTATTCACTGATAAAACGAGTCAAAGTTGTACTATGAAAATAATTAAAGTTCTCGCGATAGGTCTCACTTTTCTGATCGCTTCAATCGCCACTCAAGCCAATGCCACAATAGTTTTACTCACTACTAACTTTGGCGACATTAGAATCAACCTATATGATCAAAGCACCCCTATTACGGTCACCAACTTTTTACAATACGTCGAGGACGGTGACTATTCAAACGTAATATTCCATCGCACTGCGACTAACTTTGTAATCCAAGGTGGCGGATTCGTTTACGATGAAACAGGCGATATTAATGCTATTCCGGTCGTTGAAGCCAACAGCAATGGCAGCATTACCAATGAACCAGTTTTCTCGAACGTGCGCGGAACCATCGCAATGGCAAAGTTGGCTGGCAATGCTAACAGCGCCAGCAATCAATGGTTTATTAACTTAGCCAATAATAATGCTTTAGCTGACCCCAACAACCTTGATCGACAAAACGGTGGTTTTACCGTGTTTGGTGAAGTGGTTGCCGAAGATATGGCTACCATCGATACGATTGCAGGTATCCAGCAATATAATTTTGGTGGCGCATTTACTAACATTCCTCTTGATGGATATACCATTACCAACCCAATCACTACACCAACTAACAATAATCTAGTGATCGTATCGAGTATCTCCATTATCGATCCTGCCGAAGACACAGCTGCTAATTTAAACCCTCTAGCCAATGTCGGTCCCTTTGTTGCACCTGAAGAGCCGGATAGCTCGGGCGGTGGTGGCTCGGTGAGTCTACTTTTACTAGTTCTGTTATTCATTCCGCTAACCATTCGCCGAAAGTTGCGCTAAATCAGCAAGAAACCAATGCCAGCTCGCTAGTAAAAACTAGACTAGCGGCTGCATTTTTCAACAGTACGTACTCACCACATCAATCCGACAAAACCAACCAGATACAGGTTGTTTGGACGACTGTGTCGAATGATATCGAATCATATGCCGCGATTTTTCGCTTCGCCTTATTTGATATGGGGCTAACAAAGTTTGTCTTGGTAATAGTTAGCGACGAAAAGGCCTACCTTACTGGATTAAGCGTTCTAAAACCCTATAACGAGCAGCCAATTAAACTAAACCGACCAGCACAAATAGTCTTTATTAAGCCCTTGATGCGCGGTAGAATCCGCTCTAATCATGATTACTAAATTTAGTCCTTCAAAACAGGAACCTTATCCATGGTCATAAAACCAAAAGTACGCGGATTTATCTGCACCAATGCTCACCCGGCTGGATGTGCGGCAAGCGTAAAAGAACAAATTGAATATGTTAAACAGCAAGGCGAACTGACTAAAAAGCCTAAAAACGTGCTAGTGATCGGATGCTCAACAGGCTATGGCCTCGCTTCGAGAATAACATCAGCATTTGCTGGTGGTGCCAAAACTCTTGGAATTTGTTTTGAAAAGCCTCCAACAGAACGCAAGACCGCGACGGCTGGCTGGTACAATACTGCGGCCTTTCACAAGGAAGCTAAGGCTGCTGGCCTGTATGCCAAAACGATTAATGGCGATGCGTTTTCGCATGCAATCAAAGATGAAACCATTGAATTAATTAAGCAAGACTTGGGCAAAGTAGACCTAGTAATATATAGCTTGCCCTCTCCAAAACGAACCGATCCTGATACCGGTGAAGCGTATGTTTCAACTTTGAAACCAGTGGGCGAACCGGTAGTTTCCAAAACATTTGATACCAATAAAAAAGTAGTCCATGACATTTCTCTTGAGCCAGCTAACCAAGATGAGATAAATAACACGGTTAAGGTCATGGGCGGCGAAGACTGGGAAATTTGGATGAAAAGACTAAGCGAAGCCGGAGTGCTTGCTGAGGGATGTGTAACCTCTTCCTATACTTATATTGGTAAAGAGTTAACTCAGCCTATTTATGGTCATGCAACAATTGGTAAAGCTAAAGAAGACTTAGATCGAGCCTCTACCGCTCTTAACGCAGATTATCAGTCACTTGGCTTGAAAGCCTATGTAACTTCACTAAAAGCGGTTGTCACTCAAGCGAGTTCTGCGATTCCAGTGATGCCACTATATATTTCGTTGATGTATCAAATCATGAAAGATGAAGGTTGCCATGAAGGTGTTATCGAACAAATCTACGGCTTATTTAACAATCTGTTGTTATCTGATAACCCACCACTCGACGAAGCCAAACGTTTACGGATGGATGGAGTGGAAACCAATGATGATATTCAAGGAAAGATCAAAGCGGTTTGGACAAAAGTGACTACAGAGAACTTCCCAGAACTGGGCGACTATCAGGGTTATAATCAAGATTTCCTCAAACTTTTCGGGTTTGAGTTTGATGGTGTCGATTATGATCAGGATGTCGATCCATTGGTCGAATGGTAATTTAACAGTCCATTTATACAGTATTCGCCGAGCGCAACAAGCACTCGGCGAAGGTTTACTCTTTTTCTCCCCAGTATTATCCCCCTTGCACCCTATCGTCCAAAGCCAAGTATAGTTGTATAAATTTGTCGAGTTTGTTCGTAAAATGAACAATTCGTTCAGCTATAGTTAAGCAAACAACACGGATAATCAGTCTATATTGGTGATAACTGCCGATGTTTTATCCATAGGTGAGTAGACAATGAAGAATTTTAAAGTCCTTTTATTGGCATTTTTGTCAGTGATTCTAACTGCCGGCAATGTCATGGCAGAACAATCTGAACTCGAGAGCGAGCCATTTAGTGATGGTGAATTAGAACAAATACTCGCCCCGATAGCTTTGTATCCAGACACCGTGCTTTCCCACATACTGGTTGCCGCCACCTATCCGCTTGAAGTCATTCAGGCTGAAAGATGGACCTCAAAAAATCCCGATCTAACAGGCTCATCAGCGGTTGAAGCTGTTGAAGAACAAGAATGGGATCCGAGCGTTAAAGCACTGGTCGCATTTCCACAAGTGTTGCAAAAACTCAGTGAGAATCTCGATTGGACCCAAAAGTTGGGTGATGCTTTCTTACAGGATGAAAAACGATTGCTGGCTAGTGTGCAATCCCTTCGACAAAAAGCTTACCGGGCTGGAAATTTAGACAAGATGGAAAAAATGTCGGTGACCCACGAAGATGATTCTATTGTGATAGAACCGAGGGAGCGAGAAATCGTCTATGTTCCCTACTACGACACTCGTGTTGTATATGGCCCATGGTATTGGTCGCATTACCCACCCGTTTATTGGGGGCACAGTCATTACTCACATCACCACGGCCCTTTTTACTGGGGACATAGTGTACATGTTGGTTTTGGCTTTTACTTTAGTTCATTTCATTGGCATAACCACCATATCATCCGTATCCCCCGTCGACACTACCATCCTGGCCACTACTACGATCGTCGACAAATTGTAAGACATGAGCACGCGCGAAGATGGCAGCATAATCCGGCTCATCGACGTGGTGTGTCATATCGCAGCGTCACAGTGAGAGATCGCTATCATAGTGATAGAGCGAGCCGACAGGAAATTCGCCAATATCGAGAAGAAAATAGACGAGGACAAAACAGTCAAACCAGCAGGGCTAATCGGGCTCCAAGAGAAGATACCCGTATTGCTACACCTCGTCGAATTCGCGAAGAGTTAAATGATGGCAGAATTAGTGTGGAAGAAAGAAATACTCGTCCTCGTGGTGATGACTCGTATGTACCGAGAGCGCGAAATAATAGAGGCGCTAACCGCGACAATTCGAGTAGAAATACCAAAGTTCCAGTAAAGGAAAGGCCTCAGCGCTCTGAAGGTTCTCGAGGTGATGGTTCGCAAGCACCAAATCAAACAGTAAAAACTCCGCGCCCCAAGCCGCCAAAAGAGGAGCGCTCTCGCTCTCAAGATCCAAAACCGCCGAGCTCGAGCCGCTCCAACAGGTCATCACGAGAAGGAGCTTCTAGCCGTTCTAATAGAAGCTCTTCGTCCAGTCAGCGCTCTAGTAGAAGCCGTTCCTCGGAAAGCCGCTCATCAAATCGTTCTTCTGGTAACCGTTCTTCGGGTAATCGTTCACGAAAAGGAAGAGATAATTAGCCGCTAGCGTTTTTTTATGAATTGGCTATCAGGTTGTTACAACCGACACTAACCTGCAGATTGTTCTTGAGAAATCGGCTCATCGGAGACCGGTTCAACCTTAGGTTCCAAACTCAAACCAGCAGATGGTCTAGCAACAGGCGCTGGTGTTGCCGCGGCACGCTGTGGAGCAACTGGAGAAGCGGCTGATTTATTAGCAGGTGCAGTATTGGCTGCTTGTTTAGGAGATTGTTTCTTTCCAGAGAGTTTTATTTTTAGCGCTAGGTTATTCTTAGAGTCTGCATTTTTTAGAGCTTCCTCGTAGGATATTTTGCCTTCGTTATAGAGGTTTAACAGCGCTGTATCAAAGGTCATCATACCGGCAGTTTCAGATTTAAGCATCACTTCCTTAATTTCATCAATGGCACCTTTTTTGATCAAATCACACACTCTTGGCGAGCCGAGTAAGATCTCAATAGCTGCACAACGTTTTCCATCAACCGTAGGGATTAACCGCTGAGAAATGAAGGCTTGAAGGTTAAGCGACAAATCCAAGAACAATTGTTTATGCCTCTCCTCAGGAAAAAAATTGATCACTCGATCAAGCGCTTGGTTGGCGTTATTGGCATGCAATGTAGAAATACATAAATGACCAGTTTCAGCAAAAGCCAGAGCATGCTCCATGGTTTCTTGATCTCTGATCTCACCAATTAGAATAACATCTGGGGCTTGCCGTAAAGTATTCTTCAACGCATCCTCATAGCTGTCCGTATCGACACCGACTTCACGTTGATTAACAATCGATTTTTTATGCTGGTGGACAAATTCGACAGGATCTTCAATCGTAATAATATGACCCGACGAATTCGAATTTCGATAATCGATCAGAGCTGCTAGAGAAGTTGACTTGCCCGAGCCGGTTCCACCAACAAACAATATCAAGCCTCGCTTTTGCATAACCAGCTT
>JBDVOJ010000085.1:0-16290 GCA_039969155.1 Kangiellaceae bacterium | reverse complement strand
GAAATGGTAATGCCAGGTGATAACATCAAAATGTCAGTTGAGTTAATTGCACCAATCGCAATGGACGAAGGCTTACGTTTTGCAATCCGTGAAGGCGGACGTACTGTTGGTGCGGGTGTTGTTGCTAAAATCTTAGCTTAGTTAGAAAGATAGCACTTTAAGCTTAGGCTAATAGTGCGATGATTTACATTAGTAAATCTTGATTGTAGACATCGCGATTTCGAGCTAAATCGAAGTCGCGATTTTATTGCAGGCCAGTGGCTCAATTGGTAGAGCATCGGTCTCCAAAACCGAGGGTTGGGGGTTCGAGTCCCTCCTGGCCTGCCACTGCAATAAAATGTTATTAATTAAGGGTTGCTTGATAATTTAAGATTGTCGAGGAAACCTAGAAAGAATATGGTTGAAAGCTCATGAGTGTAAACGAACAAGATTCAGTTGCTCCATTTAACGGTTTAAGATGGCTACTTGCTTTTCTTTCTCTGGGTGGTGCTGTTTATGCGAATCACATCTTAGTTGATGAATCGATCCTCATTCGAGTCGCTGTTATTCTAGTGCTAGTCGCTGTTGGTTTTGCTATCGCAATTTCCACAACAAAAGGCAGAGCCGGATTGGCCTTTGCTAAAGAATCAAGAATCGAAGCGCGTAAGGTTGTTTGGCCTACTCGTGCAGAAACCGTTCAAACCAGTATGATCATCATGGTTGCAGTCATTATTATGTCATTGCTACTTTGGGGCGTCGATGCTGTACTCGTAAATATCGTTAACTTTTTAACCGTTAAAGGGAGCTAGTCTTTATGGCGCTTAAGTGGTATGTGGTACAAGCATATTCTGGCTATGAAGGCAAAGTCAGAGGTTTTATTGAAGATCGAGTTAAGCAGTTCGGTTTAGAAGAAAAATTTGGACAAGTCTTAGTGCCTACCGAAGAAGTGGTGGAGATGAGAGATGGCCAAAAACGTAAAAGTGCCAGAAAATTTTTTCCGGGATATGTTCTCGTTGAAATGGATATGGATGATGAAAGCTGGCATCTAGTAAGAGATACACCAAGAGTTTTGGGTTTTATTGGCGGGACTAAAGAGCATCCTGCACCAATTAGTCAGCGTGAAGCTGATCAAATATTAAATCGACTAGAAGAGTCGACTGACAAACCTAGACCAAGAACATTATTTGAAGTTGGTGAGGCAATTCGCGTTACTGACGGTCCGTTTGCGGACTTCAATGCGGTAGTAGAAAACGTTAATTATGATAAGAGCCGACTATCGGTTTCAGTGATGATTTTCGGACGCTCTACACCAGTTGAATTAGATTTTAGCCAAGTTGAAAAAGGCTAATTGAAAGAGATTTTAAAGCTGTCTACTAGATAGCTCTAAATTTGAACGAGAACGTTCACGCATAAAACAACCATAGCTTTACAAAAGCCGTGGGTGTTTTTTTTACGTTAAAGAAAGGGGAGCCTAAAATTTAACCAGTTGGTTGAAGAGTACGGCGTTTGAACCCACACGAGGTGAAAGATGGCTAAGAAAGTCTCAGCTTATATTAAGCTACAAATTGGCGCTGGTGCTGCCAATCCAAGTCCACCGGTCGGACCTGCTCTAGGTCAACACGGTGTCAATATCATGGAATTCTGTAAAGCATTTAATGCTGCAACTGAAAAAGTAGAGAAAGGTCTACCGATTCCAGTTGTAATCACTGTTTATGGTGACAGAAGCTTCACTTTCATTACTAAAACGCCACCTGCGGCTGTTTTAATCATGAAAGCTGTTGGTTTAAAGAAAGGTAGTGGTCGTCCTAACACAGAAAAAGTTGGAAAAATCACTCGCGCTCAGTTAGAAGAAATTGCTAACACTAAAGAGCCTGACCTTACTGCTGCTGATATGGACGCCGCTGTAAGAACTCTTGCTGGTACTGCACGCTCGATGGGCGTGGATGTGGAGGGATAAACCAATGGCTAAATTATCTAAAAGACAAAAAGCGATTAACGAAAAAGTTGACGCTAACAAAACATACACTTTTGCTGAAGCTATCGAAGTGCTTAAAGAAGTTTCTTCAGTTAAGTTCAGTGAGTCATGTGACGTTGCTCTAAATCTTGGCGTAGACCCAAGAAAATCAGACCAAGTAGTTCGTGGCGCGACAGTTCTTCCTAACGGAACGGGCAAAGATGTTCGTGTAGCTGTGTTCACACAAGGTGCTAACGCAGAAGCTGCAAAAGAAGCTGGCGCTGACATCGTTGGTATGGATGACCTTGCTGATGAAGTTAAAAAAGGCAACATGGATTTTGATGTAGTTATCGCTAGTCCAGATGCTATGCGAGTGGTTGGTCAACTTGGTCAAATCTTAGGACCTCGTGGATTAATGCCTAATCCTAAAGTTGGAACAGTAACACCTGATGTTGCAACTGCGGTTCAAAATGCAAAAGCTGGTCAAGTTCAATATCGAACTGACAAAGCCGGAATCATCCATGCAACCATTGGTAAATTGGCATTTGATGAAAAAGCATTAAACGAAAATTTAAGTAGCCTTTTAGCCGCAGTTAAGAAAGCAAAACCAGCTTCTGCTAAAGGCACTTACATGAAAAAATTATCTCTGAGCTCTACTATGGGACCTGGTATCCAAGTTGATATCGCTTCTATTGAGATTAAAGAATAGATCAAATTAGATTAGCTCTCTTAATTGAGAGCTACTTTATGAAGATCTTGGGTTTTTGATGGATTCATACTTGAAACTATCAAAAACCGTCAAAGACCGTAGGTGAGGTTTTTGAAAGTAGTTCGCCTTTATGAGGCGATTTCAAAAGCTGTCTTAAAATGGCCTGCGCAGACGGTGGGACCCGATACAGATTTCTGTTCGGTTCACCGTTTACGGGAGTTTTAACAAGCTGTAGTAATACAGAAGTGTTAGCTCATTTTGTAAACCTTCCAATCATTTTGATTGGAAATAGTGGAGGTGAACGACGTGGCACTTGGACTAGAAGGTAAAAAGCAGATCGTTAAAGAAGTAGCTGAAGTTGCTTCTGATGCAATGTCTGCCGTAATTGCCGAATACCGTGGCATGACAGTTGAGCAATTAACTGACTTGCGTGTCAAAGCTCGAGCCGGTGGAGTCTACTTACGAGTAGTACGAAACACTTTAGCTAAACGTGCTGTAGAAGATACAGAGTTCGCTTGTTTAAACGACGCTTTAGTGGGTCAGGTTATTTGTGCGTTTTCGCTTGAAGAGCCTGGAGCTGCTGCTAGATTAGTTCGTGATTTTGCAAAAGATTGCGATCAACTAGTAACAACCGCTATCGCTGTGGGTGGTACTTTGCATGGTCCAGATCAATTGGAAGCTGTTGCGAAACTACCAACCAAAGACGAAGCAATTTCGCAATTGATGAGTGTAATGAATGGACCGGTTACAAAACTGGCTCGTACATTAAACGAATTCCCATCACGTATTACGCGAGTAATCGATGCGGTTCGTGCTCAGAAAGAAGCGGCATAAAATTTCGACCCTGTTTAAAACAGAGTGAATTTAAATACAGTACGAGATTCTTTATAAGAATCTTTTTAAACAATTAATTTGATACAGACTTATAAATTAAGTCATCAATAAAACTTAGGAGAATGAGTAATGGCTCTTTCTAAAGACGATATCTTAAACGCAATCGCTGAAATGTCAGTAATGGACGTTGTTGAACTAGTTGAAGCAATGGAAGAAAAATTTGGTGTTACTGCTGCTGCAGCTGCTGCTGTAGTTGCTGGTCCAGCTGGTGACGCTGGTGCAGCTGCTGCTGAGCAAACTGAATTTGACGTAATCTTAACTGGTTTCGGTGATAAGAAAGTTGGCGTTATCAAAGCAGTTCGTGGAATCACTGGTCTTGGACTAAAAGAAGCGAAAGAAGCAGTTGAAGGCGCACCTACTCCAATTAAAGAAGGCGTAGATAAAGCTGAAGCAGAAGAAATCAAGAAGCAGCTTGAAGAAGCTGGTGCTACTGCAGAACTTAAGTAATTTAGACTTGTCGTCGAAGACGAATTCTTTATTTTACTTATCGGCTGGTGGTTTTTAACCACCGGCCGTTTTGCCGTTTTTAAAACAGCGGTTATTCAATGTAATTTTACAACTTTTGATACGGGCCTAGTTTGAATATTGATTCAAACAATTTAAGACTCTTTAAACGAGTTTATAAAAAATAGGTTTGTGAAGTTTGTTTGATTATTTTTAGAAATATATTAGTCAATTTCGCCGTATCAAGAGTTGATTAGACACGAAAGTGATAGCTAACTGAGGAGCCCAGATGGCCTATTCATATACTGAAAAAAAGAGAATCCGTAAGGATTTCAGTCGTAATAAAAGAGTCTTAGAAGTACCTTATTTGCTAGCTATACAGCTAGACTCATATCGTTCTTTTTTGAACTTAGAAAATATCCAAGCGTCTGGGTTAGAAAAGGCGTTTAAATCAGTATTTCCCATCACCAGTTACTCTGGTTCTGCGGCACTAGAATACATTAGCTATACCTTAGGTGAGCCAGCATTCGATGTTAAAGAATGTCAAATGAGAAGTGTAACTTATTCGGCTGCACTGCGAGTTAAAATTAGATTAGTTATTTACGATAAAGAAAACAAAAACAAAACGGTTAAAGAAGTTCGTGAACAAGAAGTTTACATGGGCGAAATGCCATTGATGACTGATAACGGTACATTTGTTATCAATGGAACTGAACGAGTCATTGTATCTCAGTTACATAGAAGTCCAGGGGTTTTCTTTGATTCAGATAAAGGTAAAACTCACTCATCGGGTAAATTACTTTATAACGCACGTGTAATTCCATACCGTGGTTCATGGTTAGACTTTGAATTCGATCCAAAAGATTGTTTATTTGTACGGATAGATAGAAGACGTAAACTTCCAGCATCGATTCTTTTACGAGCACTAGGTTATTCAACCCAAGAAATGCTCGAAATGTTTTTCGAGTTCGACAAAATTGAATTGGGTAAAGAAGGTGAGATATTACTCGATCTGATTCCTGAGCGATTAAGAGGTGTGACAGCTACTTTTGATATCAAAGGAAAGCGCGGTAAGGTTATCGTTGAAGAAGGTCGTCGTGTTACTGTTAGACACATTAAAGAGTTAGAAAAAGCTGGTGTCAAGAAGTTAGAAGTGCCAGCGGACTACTTGATTGGTAAAGCCATCGCTAAAGATATTATCGATGTTGAAACTGGCGAAGTATTAGTTCCTGCAAACTCTGAAATTACGGAAGAGCTATTGGAGAAGCTAAAAGAAGTAGAAATCAAAAACTTCGAAACGCTTTATACCAACGATTTAGATCGTGGTCCGTATATGTCTGATACTTTACGCATAGACCCAACCACTAACGCACTTGAAGCTCTGGTTGAAATCTACCGAATGATGCGCCCTGGTGAGCCACCAACTAAAGACTCAGCAGAAGCATTATTTGAAAACTTATTTTTCAGTAAAGATCGTTACGACCTTTCAAGAGTTGGACGAATGAAGTTCAACCGCAGAATCGGAGCAGACTCTGACGAAGGAGAAGGTACGCTTTCTAAAGAAGACATCATTGCTGTAGTAGAAACACTACTTGATATTAGAAATGGTAAAGGTGTTGTAGATGACATCGATCATTTAGGTAATCGTCGTATCCGAAGTGTTGGTGAGATGGCGGAGAATCAATTCCGTGTTGGTATTGTACGTGTTGAGCGCGCTGTAAAAGAGCGTTTGAGCATGGCTGAAGCCGATAATTTGATGCCTCAAGATTTAATCAATGCAAAACCTGTTTCAGCAGCGATTAAAGAGTTCTTTGGTTCAAGTCAGTTATCGCAGTTTATGGACCAAAACAATCCATTATCTGAAATCACTCATAAGCGAAGAGTTTCAGCCTTAGGGCCTGGTGGTCTTACTCGTGAGAGAGCAGGCTTTGAAGTACGTGACGTGCATCATACTCACTATGGTCGCGTTTGTCCTATCGAGACTCCTGAGGGACCAAACATCGGTTTGATCAACTCATTATCTTGTTATGCAAGAACCAACGAATACGGTTTCTTGGAAACAGCATACCGTCGAGTCGAGAATGGTAAAGCGACTTCTGAAATTGATTATCTATCAGCCATTGAGGAAGGTGAGTTTCATATTGCTCAGGCCAATGTTGCGTTGAATGATAAAGATGAAATGACAGATGATTTAATCTCTTGTCGTTATCAAGGTGAGTTTACTCTAACCTCAGCTGACAACATTCAGTATATGGATGTTTCGCCACAACAAATCGTCTCGGTCGCAGCATCGTTAATTCCGTTCCTAGAACATGATGATGCTAACCGTGCATTGATGGGGTCAAACATGCAACGACAAGCGGTTCCAACGTTGAGAGCGCAAAAACCGCTTGTTGGTACCGGAATGGAAAGAACTGTAGCTGTTGATTCTGGTGTAACTGTCGCTGCAGAACGTGGTGGAGTAATTGAGTTTGTCGACGCGAGTCGTATCGTTGTTCGTGTGAATGATGATGAAACCTTAGTCGGTGAAGCAGGGGTTGATATTTACAACCTGAGAAAATACACGCGTTCAAACCAAAACACCTGTATCAACCAACGACCAATCGTTAATATTGGTGATTCAATTGGACGTGGTGATGTGCTTGCTGATGGCCCTTCAACTGACTTAGGTGAGTTGGCGCTAGGTCAAAATATGAAAATTGCTTTCATGCCTTGGAATGGTTACAACTTTGAGGATTCGATCCTTATTTCTGAGAACGTGGTTAAAGAAGATCGCTTCACAAGTATTCATATTCAAGAAATCACTTGTATCGCTCGTGACACTAAACTGGGCTCAGAAGAAATCACAGCTGATATTCCAAACGTTGGCGAAAGTGCTCTAGCTAAACTTGATGAGTCCGGTATTGTTTATGTTGGAGCCGAAGTAAGATCCGGTGATATCTTGGTTGGTAAAGTAACGCCTAAAGGCGAAACTCAACTAACACCAGAAGAAAAGTTATTACGTGCAATCTTTGGTGAAAAAGCGAGTGATGTAAAAGATACGTCTCAACGCGTTTCAACTGGAACAGTTGGTACTGTTATCGACGTTCAAGTTTATACCAGAGACGGTGTTGACAAAGATCAGCGTGCACTTAGTATCGAAGCAAGCCAAGTAGCTCAGGCCAAAAAAGATTTGAATGATGAGTTCGCAATTCTTACTGGTAACATTTATAACCGTGCTTATAAAATTCTCGAAGGTGCTGTTGCAGAAAAAGGTCCGAACAAACTAAAGAAAGGTTCTAAGCTAACTGCGGAATACTTGGAAGAAGTTGGTTCAGAGCAATGGTTGGATATCCAACTTCGCGATGAGACTGCGCAACAATCACTTGAGGCATTATCGACTCACTTGGAAGAAAAGCGTCAAGAGTACGATAACCGATTAGAAATGAAGCGTAAGAAAATCACTCAAGGTGATGATTTGGCGCCAGGTGTTCTGAAAATTGTTAAGGTCTATATGGCGGTTAAGCGTCGTATTCAACCAGGTGACAAGATGGCAGGACGTCATGGTAACAAAGGGGTAATCTCCAACATTGTTCCGGTTGAAGATATGCCATACCTAGAAAACGGCGAGGCGGTTGATATCGTGTTAAACCCTCTTGGTGTACCTTCTCGTATGAATATCGGTCAAATCCTTGAAACCCATTTAGGTTGGGCTGCAAAGGGTATTGGTCGCAAGATTGATACCATGATAGAAGAGCAGCAAGACGTTGCTAAAAAGCGTGAATTCTTAGCTAGGGTTTATAACCATCGCGAAGAACAAACGGTTGACTTAGACAGCTTGACCGATCAAGAAGTGATCAATCTTTGTGAGAACCTAAGAAACGGTGTACCAATGGGAACACCTGTATTCGATGGTGCTGCAGAAGAAGAAATTAAAGAAATGCTAGAAATAGCAGACGAAAATCGTTCTGGTCAGTCTTGGTTATTTGATGGTCGAACAGGGGAAAAATTTGAGCGTCCGGTAACTGTTGGTTACATGTATATGCTTAAACTGAATCATTTAGTTGACGACAAAATGCATGCTCGTTCAACAGGTTCATACAGTCTTGTAACTCAACAGCCGCTAGGTGGTAAAGCGCAGTTTGGTGGACAAAGATTTGGGGAAATGGAAGTGTGGGCTCTTGAAGCATATGGAGCGACATACACACTACAAGAAATGCTTACGGTTAAATCCGATGATGTAACTGGACGAACTCGTATGTACAAAAATATTGTTGACGGCGATCACCGTATGGAACCTGGTATGCCAGAATCCTTTAATGTACTAGTGAAAGAAATTCGCTCTCTAGGTATTAACATCGAACTAGAGCAAGAACATTAATTAAATACGGTATAAGTTGCTCAAGTGAGTCCTTGAGCAACTGATTAAACCCTCAGTTTTTATTTCACTCCGGGAGGAGAATAAGTTGAAAGATTTATTAAACTTTATAAAGCAACAAAATCAAACTGAAGAATTCGATTCCATCAGAATCGGGTTGACGTCACCAGAAATGGTTCGTTCTTGGTCGTATGGCGAAGTTAAAAAGCCAGAAACAATCAACTACCGAACTTTTAAGCCGGAGAGAGATGGTCTTTTCTGTGCAAAAATATTTGGCCCAATCAAAGACTATGAGTGTCTTTGTGGTAAATACAAGCGTTTAAAGCATCGTGGTGTAATCTGTGAAAAGTGTGGTGTAGAAGTTGCACTCGCTAAAGTTAGACGTGAAAGAATGGGACACATTGATTTAGCATGTCCTGTTGCGCATATTTGGTTTTTAAAATCACTTCCATCCAGAATTGGTTTGTTATTGGATATGACTTTAAGAGATATCGAGCGCGTGCTTTACTTTGAAGCGTTCGTTGTTACAGAGCCGGGCATGACAACGTTAGAGCGTCGACAGCTCTTAAATGAAGAAGCTTACCTAGATGCGCTAGAAGAATTTGGAGATGAGTTCGAAGCGAAAATGGGTGCTGAAGCGGTTATGGATCTGTTAACTCATATCGATGTTAACGAAGAAGCCAAAAATATTCGTGAAGAAATTCCCAATACTAATTCAGAAACAAAGCTAAAGAAATTTACTAAGCGATTAAAAGTTTTAGAAGCATTCATTCAATCTGACAACAAACCAGAGTGGATGATCATGACTGTACTTCCAGTGCTACCACCTGATTTACGTCCGTTGGTTCCTTTGGAAGGTGGACGATTTGCAACATCTGATTTGAATGACCTTTATCGCCGAGTCATTAACCGTAACAATCGTCTTAAGCGTTTATTAGATCTTAATGCGCCAGACATTATTGTTAGAAATGAAAAAAGAATGCTCCAAGAGTCGGTTGACGCTCTATTAGACAACGGTCGTCGTGGTCGAGCAATTACTGGTTCTAATAAGCGCCCATTGAAATCGCTTGCTGACATGATTAAAGGCAAGCAAGGCCGTTTCCGTCAAAACCTTCTCGGTAAGCGTGTTGACTATTCAGGTCGTTCAGTAATCGTTGTTGGACCAACATTGCGTTTACATCAATGTGGTCTACCAAAGAAAATGGCACTAGAGTTATTCAAACCATTTATATTTGGAAAGCTAGAGCTGCGCGGCTTAGCGACAACTATTAAAGCTGCTAAGAAAATGGTAGAGCGAGAAGAGCCGGTTGTTTGGGATATCCTTGAAGAAGTTATCCGCGAACATCCAGTCATGCTTAACCGTGCGCCGACTCTGCATAGACTCGGTATACAAGCTTTTGAGCCAGTATTAATTGAAGGTAAAGCAATTCAATTACATCCATTAGTTTGTGCGGCTTATAACGCTGACTTTGATGGTGACCAAATGGCGGTTCACATTCCATTAACTATTGAAGCTCAAGTAGAAGCTCGCGCGTTAATGATGTCGACCAACAATGTTTTAGCACCAGCAAATGGTCAACCGATTATTGTTCCTTCACAAGATGTTGTATTGGGACTTTATTACCTAACTCGCGAAAAAATTAATGTCGCTGGTGAAGGAATGGTATTTGTTGATACTGCCGAAGTTCTTCGTGCATACCGTACTGGTGTTGCAGAGCTTCATGCAAAAATTAAAGTGAGACTAACGGTTACAGAAACCGACGAAAATGGCGAGAGCTATGAAGTTTCTAAACTAGTTGATACTACCGTTGGTCGTGCATTGCTTTATGAAATTGTTCCAACCGGATTACCGTTTGATTTAGTTAATTTAAAAATGACTAAAAAAGCAATCTCTAACATCATCAACCAGTGTTACCGTCGTCTTGGACTAAAAGCGACAGTTATTTTCGCTGACCAATTGATGTACACAGGATTTAACTACGCAACACTTTCAGGTGCTTCTGTCGGTATTGACGATATGGTTATTCCTGATGAAAAAGCAATTATCATTGATGAAGCGGAAAACGAAGTAAAAGAAATTGAAGACCAGTTTGCTTCCGGTCTTGTTACACAAGGTGAGCGATACAACAAAGTAGTTGATATTTGGTCTCATACTAATGAGCAAGTTGCTAAGAAGATGATGGATAACCTTAGCACTGAAACAGTTGAAGATGCTGAAGGTAACAAGGTAGAACAAGAATCATTTAACTCAGTATTTATGATGGCTGACTCTGGAGCTCGTGGTAGTGCAGCGCAGATTAGACAGCTAGCTGGTATGCGTGGATTAATGGCAAAACCCGATGGTTCCATCATCGAAAGCCCTATCAAAGCAAACTTCCGAGAAGGATTAAGTGTACTTGAATACTTTATCTCGACTCATGGTGCGCGTAAAGGTCTTGCTGATACAGCACTTAAAACAGCTAACTCAGGTTACTTAACGCGTCGACTTGTTGATGTTGCACAAGATTTGGTTATTACCGAACATGATTGTGGAACAGAAAGAGGCCTTACTATGTCACCGCTAATCGAAGGTGGTGATGTTGTTGAACCGTTAGGTGAGCGAGTACTTGGACGAGTTCCTGCAGATCATATCTACAAACCCGGTACTGACGATATTTTATGTGAAGCAGGCACTTTGCTTGATGAAAAATGGGTCGAAATTTTAGAAGAAAACAGTGTCGATCAAGTGGTTGTTCGCTCGGTTATTTCTTGTGAAACTCGCCATGGTGTTTGTGCTCAGTGTTACGGTCGTGATTTAGCTCGTGGACACTTGATTAACATTGGTGAGGCGGTTGGTGTTATCGCTGCACAGTCTATCGGTGAGCCAGGCACACAGTTAACCATGCGTACTTTCCATATCGGTGGTGCGGCATCTCGAGCAAGTGCTGAGAACAATGTTCAAATTAAGAATGACGGTGTATTAAAACTTCATAACTCTAAATTTGTAACTCGAAAAGATAAGAAGCTAGTTATCGTCTCTCGTTCTACCGAGCTGACTCTGATCGATGAGTTCGGTCGTGAAAGAGAAAGATACAAAGTTCCTTACGGTTCGGTCTTAGAGTATAAGGATGGCGCTAAAGTTAAAGGTGGCTCTATTGTTGCTAACTGGGATCCACATACTCACCCAATTATCACGGAGATAGCTGGACAACTTAAGCTAGAAGACGTTATTGAAGGCGTTAACATGACTCGTCAAACTGATGAGATCACTGGCCTAAGTTCATTGTTGATCACTGAATCAAAACGTACTGGTACTAAAGCAAATGACCTTCGTCCTCGAATCATCTTGTTAGACAAGAAAGGAAAAGAGTTAAACATTCCTGGAACTAAAACGCCTGCGCAGTATGTGTTACCTATCAATGCAATTGTAAGTATGGATGATGGTTCAGATGTAGGTGTTGGTGAAGCGATTGCGCGTATTCCTCAAGAAGGTTCGAAAACTCGTGACATCACGGGTGGTCTTCCAAGGGTTGCTGATTTATTTGAAGCTCGTAAGCCTAAAGAGCCTGCCATCTTAGCTGAAATTTCAGGTATGGTTAGTTTCGGTAAAGAGACTAAGGGTAAGCGTCGTTTAGTGATCACTCCTCAAGAGGGGGATGCTTACGAAGAGTTAATTCATAAATGGCGTCATTTTAACGTGTTTGAAGGTGAAAAAGTTGAGAAGGGTGAGGTTGTATCCGACGGTGCAGATAACCCACATGACATCTTGCGTTTAAAAGGCGTTAGTCCGCTTGCAAACTATATCGTTAATGAAGTTCAAGATGTTTACCGATTACAAGGTGTTGGAATCAACGATAAGCACATCGAAGCAATTGTTCGTCAAATGCTACGTAAAGTGTTAATTACCGATTCCGGCGACAGTATGCTACTAAAAGGTGAGCAAGCTGAATATACACGTGTATTGGAAACAAACGATAAGCTGATAGCTGAAGGAAAAGAGCCTGTTAAATTTGAAAGAGTATTAATGGGTATTACTAAAGCATCACTGGCGACAGAATCCTTTATTTCTGCAGCATCTTTCCAAGAAACAACGCGAGTACTTACCGAAGCTGCCGTGGCAGGTAAGAAAGACGAGCTACGTGGATTGAAAGAAAATGTAATCGTTGGTCGTCTTATCCCAGCTGGAACGGGTCTTACTTATCATGAAGAGCGCCGCAAGCGTTTAGCTGGTGAGATTGAGTTTGAAGCTGAAGAATCGGTTTCAGCGGAAGATGTCGAAAAAGCATTGAGTGATGCTTTAAGTTCTTCTTTGGCTGAATCTGAGGAAGGAAACGAAGAATCTTAGGTGGTTAATAGGGGCTAGAGCAATTTAGCGAAAGCCTTTTAAATCATCTAGAAACAGTAAGTTAGCGATCTTGAATAAGCTCTGTCGCTAGCTTGCTTGACATCCTACTAGTAGGCCATTACAATGCCGCTCCCTTATTGCTAGGTTGCGCAAAAAATGATCTATTAATAGGGTTTTTTATCAAGTAATAGAGCTGGAGTTATTGTAAACAATGTCAACTACTAATCAGTTGGTACGCAAAGGGCGTAAGAAAATCGTCGCTAAGAGTAAAGTACCTGCGCTAGAAGCTAATCCGCAAAAGCGTGGTGTTTGTACTCGTGTTTATACGACTACTCCTAAAAAGCCTAACTCAGCATTGCGTAAGGTTGCTCGTGTTCGTTTAACTAACGGATTCGAAGTAACATCTTACATCGGTGGTGAAGGTCATAATTTGCAAGAGCATAGTGTTGTTGTTATCCGTGGTGGTCGTGTTAAAGACTTACCGGGTGTACGTTATCACTGTGTACGTGGAAATCTTGATTTAGGTGGAGTTAAAGATCGTAAGCAGGGCCGTTCTAAGTACGGAACTAAGCGACCTAAGTAATTACACTTTTGTAATACCAAGTAAAAAATGCACAAACCTATTATTGGTTCGTGAGAATGAAAGCAGTTATTTCATTCAAGAAACTGACATTTACAAAACACTAGTTTTCACCTAAACCTGCAACGGGTTTAGGCGAATAACTAAGTAAATGTTAAATTAATTTAGACATCCCTTTGAGATGTGAGTAAGGCCCGGACACAGTTCTGGATAAACCTGAAGAACACATAGGAAAATATAAAATGCCAAGAAGACGCGTCGTCGCCAAACGTGAGATCTTACCTGATCCTAAGTTTGGAAGTGAATTGCTAGCAAAGTTCATCAACATTCTAATGGTTGATGGAAAGAAATCTGTTGCAGAAAAAATTGTATATGATGCACTCGACATTATTAAAGAAAAGAAAAATGTTGATGATGCAATGCCAATTTTTGAAGAAGGATTGGACAAAATCAAACCACTAGTCGAGGTTAAATCTCGTCGTGTTGGTGGTTCAACTTACCAAGTACCAGTAGAAGTTAGACCTTCACGTCAAACTGCTCTTGCTATGCGTTGGTTAGTAGAAGGTTCACGTAAGCGTGGTGAAAAATCAATGAATGCTCGTTTAGCGGGTGAATTGATGGATGCTATCGAAGGACGTGGTTCTTGTATCAAGAAGCGTGAAGATATCCACAGAATGGCTGAAGCTAACAAAGCATTCGCCCATTACCGTTGGTAAGCACCACTCAATAGAGAAAACGTTATGCCACGAAGTACGCCAATTGAAAAGTATCGTAATATTGGTATCGTCGCTCATGTTGATGCGGGTAAAACCACCACAACTGAGCGTGTTTTGTTTTACACCGGTTTGTCTCATAAAATTGGTGAAGTTCATGATGGCGCGGCCACTATGGACTGGATGGAACAAGAACAAGAGCGTGGTATAACCATTACTTCCGCTGCAACCACGACTTTTTGGAGTGGTATGCAGGGGCAGTATGAACAACATCGAATTAATATCATCGACACCCCTGGACATGTTGACTTTACTATTGAAGTAGAGCGGTCGTTGCGAGTGTTAGATGGAGCCGTGGTAGTCTTTTGCGGTTCATCTGGGGTAGAACCTCAATCAGAAACAGTCTGGCGCCAAGCCAATAAATATCATGTGCCTAGAATGGTCTTTGTAAATAAAATGGACCGAGCTGGCGCTGATTTCCTAAGAGTTGTCGATCAAATTGAAAACCGCCTTGGTGCTACTCCCGTTCCTATTCAATTACCGATTGGGGCTGAAGAAGAATTTAAAGGGCTGGTTGATCTTATTTCAATGAAAGCGATTTATTGGAGTGAGCAAGACAAAGGTATGACCTTTGAATATGCAGAAATTCCGGCAGATATGCAGGCCGATTGCGAGTCCTATCGCGAAGCGATGATAGAAGCCGCTGCCGAAGCTAATGAAGAATTAATGGATAAGTACCTTGAAAATGGTGACTTAACCGAACAAGAAATAAAACTTGGTTTGAGAACTCGAACTATTGCTAATGAAATAGTATTAGCCACTTGCGGCAGTGCATTCAAGAACAAGGGTGTGCAAAATGTTTTGGATGCGGTGGTTGAGTATATGCCTTCGCCGATTGATATTCCGGCTATTAATGGCGTGCTAGAAGATGGCGAGACAGAAGCGACTCGCCCTGCCGATGATAAAGAACCATTTGCGGCTCTAGCTTTTAAAATTGCAACCGACCCGTTTGTTGGTACCTTAACATTTTTTAGAGTTTACTCTGGTGTATTAAGAACTGGAGACCAAATCTATAATTCCGTTCGCCAAAAGAAAGAGCGTGTTGGTCGAATTGTGCAAATGCATTCGAACAGTCGCGAAGAAGTCAAAGAAGTTTATGCAGGTGATATCGCTGCTGCTATCGGAATAAAAGATGTTATTACTGGTGATACCTTTTGCGACGGCAATAAACCTATTATATTAGAGCGAATGGAGTTTCCTGAACCGGTAATTTCTGTGGCAGTGGAGCCTCGCACTAAATCTGACCAAGACAAAATGGCGACCGCGCTTGCCAAGTTAGCCAAAGAAGATCCTTCGTTTAAAGTAGAGACGGATGAAGAGTCAGGCCAAACAATTATTTCCGGAATGGGTGAGTTACATCTTGATATTTTGATTGACCGAATGAAGCGAGAATTTCAAGTTGATGCCAACATCGGTAAACCTCAAGTAGCCTATCGTGAAACCATCAAGAAAGCGGTTACTGCAGAAGGTAAATTTATTCGTCAATCCGGCGGCAAAGGCCAGTATGGTCATGTGGTATTAAAAATTGAACCTCAAGAGTCGGGCAAAGGATTTGAATTTGTAAACGAAATTGTAGGTGGAACGGTTCCCAAAGATTATATTCCAGCCGTGGAAAAAGGCCTGTTAGAGCAAATGCAAAATGGTGTATTGGCAGGTTATCCAATGGTCGATGTTAAAGTGACCTTAGTCGACGGCTCATACCATGAAGTCGATTCCAATGAAGTTGCTTTTAAAGTTGCTGCATCTATGGGGCTGCGTGAAGGAGCAAATGACGCCAACCCCATTTTGTTAGAACCCATTATGAAAGTAGAAGTTGTCACACCAGAAGATTATATGGGTGATATTATGGGCGATTTGAATCGCAGACGCGGAGTTGTCCATGGAATGGAAGACAATCCTTCTGGGAAAGTTATTGATGCTGAAGTACCACTCAGCGAAATGTTTGGATACGCGACGGCTGTTAGAAGTGCCTCGCAAGGACGAGCCAGTTATTCAATGGAGTTTTTAGAGTATGCGGAAGCTCCAGCTAGCGTGGTTGATGCAGTCACTTACTAGTCATAAATTTTAAGCATAATTTAGTTATTTTTATTTAGTCATATTAGTATATAAAGAAAGAGGAAATATCCATGTCAAAAGAAAAATTTGAACGAACGAAACCCCATGTAAACGTCGGAACAATCGGCCACGTCGATCATGGTAAAACGACTTTAACAGCGGCGATGTGTACAGTTCTATCAGCGGCGTTTGGTGGTGAAACAAAAGATTTCGCAGAAATC
>JBDVOJ010000084.1:0-1736 GCA_039969155.1 Kangiellaceae bacterium | reverse complement strand
GGGTCGGGTGCCTGCGCGGTACTGGTCGCAGCCGCGCGCAAGGGCCTGACCGGGCGCAAGGCGGACGTTGAACTGGACGGTGGTGTTCTCACCATTGAGTGGCGCGAGGACGGCCATGTGTTGATGACGGGGCCCGTCGCCACCAGCTTCCGCGGCACGCTTGACCTCGATACGCTTTTATTGAGGCCGGAATCCTAATTACTTTTCATCACCGTCTAAGAAACTGCGTTGAGCATACTGAGGGGGCAGATCTAACTCCCAAGTGTGCTTGACGCTTATCCCTAACTTATTCGCAAAACTCGCTTGATTGGTGTCGTCGGTATAAAAAATCTCTGCAGAGTTAACCTTTGCAACAATAGCGATTTGTCGATCAAATTTAACCTCGTTCCAACTTGCCTGAATTCCGCTTTTTTTATCACCCAAACTTATCGCATTTTGCGTTTCTATAGCTAATTCGATGGCACTCTTTGCATCAAATGACGCTATCTCAAAATAGGATGAGTTATTAATTTCAGATACTGCCGCCGCCACACTGGGAACCGCTGTAAGTAGCTCCGCTAAACATGGAGTAGGGAGGATTATCGTATCTCCTGAGTTGGAGTGGCGATCTATCATCGCATCAATTCGTTCCCTGCAGTAACTCACTGGCTGATTTGTGGCTGGATCCGGCCGTGGTTTTGAATGAGGATTCAGAATGAGAGTAAGAAACGTATTATCTAGAGCCACAATCAATGTAATTGACCACCTGTTTCTTCAATCTTGTCGATTTCCAGCAACGGGTCCTCTGGCCAATTTATATCCAGATTTCGAATTTGATCTACTGTGGCCCTCAATCCCTTCGCATTAACCGGAGAAAAATCAGTTATTACAAAATCATCAATATTCCAATTTCCTTGAACAGACCGCGTCCAGTTACCTCGGCCACTTACTTTTACGTTTTCGAATAAAAAATCTCGGAGGGATTTTCCAATAGACTTGGTAGTTGTACAAAAAACAACACCATGATTATCAGTATTAATTCTGATTTTCACATCATCTTTATTTCCAGCTATATGATAGAGCTCACCAGAAAAGGTGGCCATATCGCGGATATGATATAGAGCCTGTTCTTCAGATTTTTTACCTGGGAATTTAATTATATTATTTCTTGTGTTGTCAAAAAATTCACCGCTTGTTCCATCTTCACAGAGCATAGCATTTAACGTATCGCGAGCACGGACAGCACGCTTAGGCGCTTCACCACTATTAAGCTGTTTTACTCTTTCAGAAATTTTCGCTTCGGTGTCTGGATCGACCTTAAACGCACTTCCGTGAGAGCTTTCGAATAAGCGAACCAAGTGCATACCATCCGCAATATCAAGCATTTGGTTGATTTCGTTGTAATAATTAACCAGCCGCCCAAACGGCATGGTTTCGGGCGTAAATCCGTCAATTTTAAAAGTGTAATTTGTATTTTTCGTCATTGAGACAAATTCCTTCAAGCCGATTCTAGGCTTCTAGGATTTCTAGGTAAAGACTTCTATTTAAGTACAAAAATAGGTGCACCCTACGAGATTCTAAAAACTCTTACACTCATATCCCATACCAAATCTCTATGCCGTCGATGTTTATGCCGCATATCTATGAGATAGCGACTTAATGTCAGACGTCCACTCCAATTGCCGCCACACTTGCATTTCGCGCCCATTCCGGCCATTTCTCCGGCCATGACCATGACTGACGATAATTCGGATGGA
>JBDVOJ010000083.1:0-123468 GCA_039969155.1 Kangiellaceae bacterium | reverse complement strand
TAAATTCACTAATATAGAAATAGGTGCCACACCTTCCATTTCAAACTTTTTTAACATTCTCACTGCACGTTGCCCCTGCCCTGAAAGAGCTTCATCTAGGCACAAAAACACCGAATATCGCGCATTGTCAGATATCACCGTTCGTAACATAGATATATCGACTTTTGTTTCGCCATAAAGTAAAGCCAGCTTATCGAGTGTTTGGCTTGCTGCCAGTAAATTACCCTCTGTTTGCTCGGCTAACATGGCGGTCGCTTCAGTTTCTAATTGAACTTTCTTTTGCAGTGCTCGATTAGCAATCCAGTCGAAAAAACTATGTGTTTTGGGTGGCCACAATTCCTGGACACTGGCATTACTCGCAAGACTTTTAAACCATTTTGTGCTTTTCTGACGCTTTTCTATTTTGGGTAAACGAATCAAAAACTGATTATCTTCTGCTGCATCAGCCACTAATTCAACTAACGCTTGTTGCGCATCCTTTTTTGGAGACTTAGTAAATCGAATATCAGTTAACTTAGCTTCAGCAAACAATGACAAACTATTTGAGTCAGCGATTAGGTCGTTCCAAGAAAACTTATCGACCACATCAACAATTTTTCGCTCAGTGATCCCTTCCTGCTTTGCCGCATTGATGATTTGATCACAACATTCCTGCTGAAGCAAAACTTCATCACTACTAACAATGTGAACGGAAGGTTTCATTATTAGGATTCAGACTCATTTTTTATTTGTCGATCGATAGCGACCACAAACCGACTAATAATTTTACGAGAAACTTCTTGCCGAATTGAATCCAACAAAGCTTTTTCCTCTGCACGTTTACCAATTAAGTCGATATTATCCAAGTAAAAACTGCGCCTTGCCTCAACATTCATCACTTCATCTAATGAGCTTGTTTTGGGTTTCTTCTTGTCCGATGTTTTGCGCTGTTGCTTGACATCGATATGACTAACTAAGAAACGAACATTTTGATTTAATTCAAACTCATTATTTCGACCGTTACTATCCACACCAATAGCTCTTCGCAAAACTTTTGAGTTTAAAATGACTAAGTGATTTTCAGTGAGTTCTGGCGAATTAACCACAACAATTCCTGAAGCTTGCAAATCGTTGGCAATTTGACGTCGTAATAAGCTATCCTCACTAGTCACCGCAAGATAAACTTGAATTCCATTGAGCTGGGCGACACTATAGGATTCTCCTTGGCCACGCAAATGAAACCCGCAGCCAGCAATGAATTGTGCACCAATTATAAAAACAAGAAATAGTCTTAAAACTGAAATTTTCAAAAAGCCTCCCTTGTTTAATTTGCAACGATATTAACTAATCGGCCTGGCACCACAATCACTTTCCTGACAGTCTTGCCATCAGTGAATTTTTTTACATTGCCGTCTTCTAGCGCTAGCTTTTCGATTGCCGCTTTATCTAACTCGGCAGCGACTTCGATCTTGCCACGAGTTTTGCCGTTAACTTGCAAAATAATAAGAACTTCTTCTTTGGTTAGTGCCTTTTTATCGCAAGTTGGCCAATCCGCATCAACCACTAGCTGTTGCTTGCCTGCTAGTTCCCATAAAGCCTGACAAATATGAGGGACAACCGGAGATAGCAATAATACCGTTGTGTCCAATGCGTGTTTGACCACCGGCTTATCCAAATCTGATTGCGAGGTATATTTTATAACCGCATTAACTAATTCCATAATCGCGGCAATCGCCGTATTAAACGAGTGTCGACGACCAAAATCATCGGAAACTTTTTCGATGGTTTCATTGGTCTTGCGATAAAGTGCCTTTTGCTCTTTGTTTAAATCATCAAAACTAAAACTCTGGCCATCATGTAGCGCGTTTTCGGTATAGACTTTCCATAGTCTTTTTAAGAATTTATGTGCTCCATTAACACCGTCATCACGCCACTCTAAAGTTTGCTCGGGTGGCGATGCAAACATGGTATAAAGTCTCGAAGTATCAGCACCATATTCGTTAATTAGTGCTTGCGGGTCTACGCCGTTGTTTTTTGACTTCGACATTTTTTCCATACCGGCTAAAGTGACGGGCTCTCCAGTCGACTTTAGCGAAGCACTAATCGCTTTGCCTTTGCTATCTTTGACGACTTCAACTTCTTCGATTGAGTGATAATGTTTACCACCCTTTTTGTCTTTAGTCACAAAAGTTTCTGACAGCACCATCCCCTGAGTCAGCAAATTCTTGGCTGGCTCATCTGAGCTAACAAGTCCCGCATCGCGCATTAACTTGTGGAAGAATCTAAAATACAACAAGTGCATAGTGGCGTGTTCAATACCACCGATATATTGATCGACAGGTAGCCAATAATTAGCTTCATCACTATCTAACATGGCAGTATCACAATCAGGCGAAGTATACCTAGCGTAATACCAACTCGATTCCATGAAGGTATCAAAGGTATCAGTTTCTCTTTTACCTGGAACACCGTCGACCTCCACATCTTGGAAACTTGGGTTATTAATCAGGGGAGAATTTGCTCCATCTAAAATCAAATCAGTTGGTAGCTCAACTGGAAATTCTTTGGCGGTTACCATCTTTCCGTTCTCTAGTTTAATCATTGGGATCGGAGCCCCCCAAAAACGTTGTCTAGAAACACCCCAGTCACGAATCCGATAGTTAACTTGCTTCTTGCCTAAGTTCTTGTCTTCTAGCCATTGAGCAATTGCCTGAAGTGCTTCTTCCGAGGTCAGCCCATCAAATTCACCTGAGTTGATCAAAACACCTTTTTCAGTAAAAGCTGATTTAGATAAATCGCATTCAATCTCAGAACTGGATTCAGCCTGAATCACTTGTTTGATTTCAATGCTATATTTGGTCGCAAATTCCCAGTCTCGTTGATCATGTCCAGGTACCGCCATAACAGCCCCCGATCCATAATCCATCAAGACAAAGTTTGCAATCCAGATATCGACCAACTCACCGGTCACTGGATGCACCGCCTTTACCCCGGTCGACATACCTTTCTTTTCCATGGTGGCGATATCAGCTTCAGCGGTAGTGCTTTGGTTGCACTCTGCAATAAACTTAGCAAGTTCTGGATTAGTTTCAGCGGCTCGCGCAGCAATTGGATGTTTGGCAGCCACAGCTAAGTAGGTCACTCCCATTAAGGTATCGGGGCGAGTGGTGTATATGCTAACAACTTGATCCGAATTCTCTAGACCAAAATCCATCTCAACACCTTCTGAACGACCAATCCAGTTTCGTTGTTGAGTTTTTACACTGTCTGGCCAGCCGTCTAAATCATCAATACTCTCTAATAACTCTTCCGCGTAATTGGTGATTCTTAGGAACCACTGATCGATTTCTTTCTTTTCTACCGGTGTTTCACAACGCCAGCAAAGTCCATCATGCACTTGCTCATTAGCCAATACCGTTTCGTCGTTCGGACACCAGTTAACCGCTGAGGTTTTCTTATAGGCCAAATCTTTCTCAATCAACTTAGTAAAAAACCACTGCTCCCATTTGTAATAATCTGGTTTACAAGTGGTAACTTCACGTTCCCAATCATAAGCAAAACCCAAACTTTGCAACTGCTTTTTCATGTAAGCAATATTTTCAATCGTCCAAGTGCTAGGCTGCGCTTTGTTTTTGATGGCCGCATTCTCAGCGGGTAAACCGAAGGCATCCCATCCCATCGGCTGCAAAACATTCTTTCCATTCATACGGTGGTATCGAGAAATAACATCTCCAATGGTGTAATTACGCACATGCCCCATATGTAAACGGCCACTAGGATAAGGCAGCATCGAGAGGCAATAGAACTTTTCTCTTGAATTGTCTTTTACTGCCTTAAATACTTTGTTTTCTGTCCAAGTTTGCTGAACCCTGATTTCAATTTCTTGTGGGTTATATTCTTGGTTGCCGTTATCCGTGGAATTTTGTTGGGCAATATTGTCTTGCTGCATTCTTTTCAATTCTCTAATTTTATCGCTATCTATGACTAATCTTTGTTATATCTTAGATTGGAATGGTTAAACCGAACAAACCACCCAATTTAAGCTCTTTGGCCTTAAGCCTTTTAGACCTCTATGAGTCAAAGTCTCAGAGTGTAAATCTAGTTGGTAGGCTAAAAATATAAACTAAAGATCGGGCTAAGTTTTCTAAAAGTGCAGAGCACTCTTGATTAGGGGGTGATTTTAACGATTTTGCTGCATAAGTGACAGCCTTTATGGCATTAACTGACGTTTGAACCGCTATTTATCTCGCTAATGCCGCATTTATGCAAGATTTCGCCCTTAAACTAAATGAAAACACTTAATCTGAGTCAGTTTCGATTAAATTATAGATTTGTGAAGCCTTAAATAGTGGTTAGCTCTGCCAGCTTAAGGTACTCTTTCGATTCGAGCTGCTTTATAGTGATGCAAGCGCTCCTTTCGCAGCGTTACCCCAATATCTCGGCTAAAATCTAAAGGACCATTAGGTTGCGTTTAACTCAACAAAGCATTAACAATCCAGCGGCAGTTCTAATCATCAGTGCAATGATACTGCTGCTGGGTATTATTTCTATATTCAAGATCCCTGCTCAGCTTTTACCCAATATAGAAAAGCCGATTATTACCGTAATTAACTCGTGGCCAGGCGCATCTCCAACCGAGATTGAGTCCGAAGTCACTGTGCCCGTTGAAGAAGTTTTATTGGGTACCCCGGGGATGACCGATCTGGTGTCTTGGAATATGTCCAACTTCGGCTTTATGCAAATGGAATTCGCCATAGAAACTGACATGACACGAGCGTTAATCGAGGTGATTAGCCGCTTAAATCGACTACGTCCATTACCGACTAACGCACAAAAACCTCAAGTTATGATGGGAGAATGGGGCGATGCTAACGACACCTTGATTGAGTACTACGTCCAGCAATTGCCTGACGCTCCTTTTGATATGGGCGCCAATTCAAAATACCTTAGGGACAAAATTATCCCAGAGTTACAGAGTCTTTACGGCGTGTCAAAAGTGGATTACGACGATGGTCAAGGTGGCCAAGGCAATCAATTACAAATTATTTTTGACCCCTACCGAGCTGCCGAGTTAGGTATTGATATTGCTCGAGTCACCCAACAAATTGGCCAATCAGCCGATATTTCGAGCGGTTTTGTAGACGTAGGTCGTCGTCAGTACATTATGCGTTTTGAAGGTCGTTACGATTTTGAACAATTATCCGGACTAATTTTAGATTGGCGAGAAGGCAAACCAATAAAAATGGGTGATATTGCCGAGTTCAAAATCGCGCCTGGTAGAGAAGATGGTTTTATCTACCAAAATGGTAATAAGAGTTTTCGAATATCCCTTGGAAAAACCAATGATGCCAACGTATTGCAAGCTCTCGAAACGATCAAAACCAAAATGGAGACGCTCAACCAAGAGGAATTTAAGCGTCGTGGCTTGAAAGCACAGTTTTCGTTTGATCCTAGCCGTTACATTAAGCGCTCGATGAACCTTTTAAGCAGCAATCTAATTCTTGGAATATTTTTGGCTATAGGCATACTTTGGCTTTTTCTCAGGCAATGGCGTGCGACGTTTTTGATTGCGCTTGCCATTCCTATCTCGTTGTTAACCACATTCATTGTTTTAAATTTAGCAGGGCGTTCACTCAATGTTATTTCGTTGGCCGGTTTAGCTTTTGCAACAGGAATGGTGTTAGATGCCGCAATTGTGGTGTTGGAAAATATTATCCGCCTGCGAGAACGTGGTGAGGATGAAAAAGAAGCCAGCGATCAAGGGGCCACTCAAGTCTGGGGCGCACTATTAGCATCTACCGCTACTACCGTCGCAATCTTCATCCCAATTATGTTTCTTGAAGATGCAGAAGGACAAATGTTTGCCGACTTGGCCATGACCATTGCCATTGGAGTTAGTGTCTCGTTAGTCGTTGCGATCACCATTTTACCAACCGCAGCCCGATATTGGTTAAGAAAGCTGCCGCAAAACACTATCCAAAATACCCGTTGGGATGGAATGGCTGATTTTTTAATGGACTTAACTAATTCCAAAGCTAAGCAAATTAGCTGGATAAGCGGGTTAATTCTAGTGTCGATTTCCGGGTCTCTAATATTATGGCCTAGCAGTAACTACATGCCGCCGGTAAAACGAGATACCGTGGATAGTTTCTTGTTTTTCCCACCAGGCAGTAATGTCAAAACTGCGGACAAAGAAATAGCCCAGGTAATTGATCAACGAATCCAACCGCATTTAAACGGCGAGAAATCGCCCAAAGTCCGCGATTACTTTTTTTGGTCTTTCCCTGGCGCATCAGGTGGTTGGTTAGCCATCAATGGTGACGAAGATGCTGATCTTGAAGTGCTCCAACAAACAGTTCAAAACGAAATTATAAGCGGTATTCCCGATTTATTTGGTTTTTCCATGCGAAGAAGTCTGTTTGGCGGATTTAGCGATGCCAATAGTGTTGAAATGGAAATCACATCAACTAATCTTGACGCAGTCAAGCAAGTGGCGATGCAAGGTATGCAATTAGTCATGGCAGAAATCCCTGGAGCAACCGCAAACCCACAACCGGATCCTTTTGCCGATGCAACCGAGCTTCGCTTTACTCCGAATGATATTCGACTGGCCGAAGTAGGCTGGAATCGACAAGATTTAGCCACCGTGGTGATGGAATTAGGTCAAGGCGCATGGCTGGGGGAGTATTTTGACGGCCAAGAACGACTCGACATTTTTGTAAAATCAATCCCGCTAGCCAGCCCAGAAGCGATGCAAGGTATTCCAGTGGCCACCCCCAAAGGCGGCATTGTTCCGTTGGGTGAACTCGCTAGTATTTCACAAGTCCCATCGCCAAGCGCAATTGTTCGTTTTGAACGAAAGCGCGGATACAGTTTAGTGGTCAACCCGCCTGAAGGCATGTCGCTGGAGGATTTAATCAACCAATTAAAACTAAAGGTTGAGCCGGTTCTGAAAGCAAACTTACCCGCTGACGGCGCAATTAACTATGCGGGAAGCGCAGAAGATTTAAGTCGTGCGATCAAAACACTGGGACTGAACTTTATCATGGCTTTTATTTTATTATTGTTAATTATGGCAGTCCTTTTTCGTTCCTTAAAGTCCGCGGCACTGATTGTGATTTCGATTCCTTTAGCATCGGTTGGAGGTATATGGATGATTTGGCTAATGAATCTTATCAAGTTTCAGCCACTCGATTTGCTGGGAATGATCGGCTTTATTATTTTGTTAGGATTAGTCGTTAACAATGCGATTTTGTTGGTCGCTCAAACTCAAAGTGCCGAACAAGGTGGTATGTGTCGTCGAGAAGCGGTTCACCAAGCTCTGCGATTACGATTACGACCCATTTTTATGAGTACCCTAACCAGCCTATTTGGAATGCTTCCGCTGATGGTTTTTCCGGGAGCCGGTAGCGAAATCTATCGAGGTATGGCGGCTGCCATTGTAGGTGGTATGAGCGTCTCAACAATATTCACCTTAGTATTGCTTCCCAGTCTTTTGCAACTAACTGGTCCAAAGCAGAACGTTAACAACCCATTGCAAACTATTTAATGAGAGTGCATTCAATGCGAACCAAAATCTACTTAATCATAACAGCGTTCATGTTATCGCAGTCTTTGCATGCAGAAGAACAATATCAGGCGCCGCCAGCTCAAGTGTCTGTGGTAAAAACAGAGGAAAAATTATTGGCTCCCACGACGCTAATTTCAGGTTCAGTGATTAGTATGAACGACTCTAAGATTGCGAGCCAAGTTTCCGGCGAGCTACTTTGGTTGGCCAAAGTCGGACAAAAAGTTAGTCAAGGTCAAACTATTGCCGAAATTGATCCCACTCGATACCAACTTGCAGTTAAAACAGCCGACTCTAGAATCAAAGGATTACAAGCTGACTTAGAATTTAGAAATCAAGAAGTTATTCGACTTAAGGAGCTTGCGACTAGCAACAATGCTTCAAAAGCCAGATTACAAGAAGAAACCGCCAAACAAATGATGTTAATCCAAGATATTCGAGCCGCTAAAGCAGCATTAGCGGCAGCCGAATACGATTTATCCTTGACTAAAGTTAGAGCTCCTTTCGACGCAATTGTTACCGATCGCTTTACCAGTAAAGGTGAATACCTGATGCTTGGCAGCCAACTGCTTCGATTGGTCGATATTGATAATACAGAGATCACTTTTAACGTCCCTATTGAGTTGCTTTCATTTATGACGGTCGGCGAACAATTGCAAGTTGAATCAAAGCAACTTTCTGAGCGGGTGGCTATTAGATCAATTGTTCCTGTGGGCGACGCAGTTTCAAGAATGGTCACTGTTAGGCTAAAACCGACTACCCCTAGTTGGATCATTGGTTCCCCGGTGAGTGTCTCAGTACCTAGTGCTAAAGCAAAAGCTCGAGTGGCGTTTCCCAGAGACGCATTGATTATTAAGGGTTCCGACGTTTACATCTTTCGGATAGGTGAGGACATGACGGCTGAACGTATCGACGCTTCCATTGTCGCTTTAGACGGCGAATCAGTTGCAATTCAAGCGGCGCTACGAGAGGGCGATCAAATTGTGATCCGTGGCGGAGAACGACTAATGCCAGGACAAAAGGTGGCGTTATTGTCCAGCGCGGAATAAAGTGAAACCTATTGGCGGAGTAATACTGGAGGTAACCGAGAAGCTATTTCTGAGTAAAAATTTCCAAAAAAACAAACCTTTTTGACTTTAGGCTCGTCTTATAAGAAAACGACGGCCTAAAGGTCAAATAAAAATGAAACAACATCACTGGAAAAACCCACTACTTTCAATGCTCGCGTCATCAGCGATGTGCGCTATCCTCAGTTTTAACCAACCAACTTTGCGTTCTTTCGAAAGTGACGAGCTTGCTTATCAATCGGCCTCATCGAAAGTAGCTCAACTCAAAGTTGAACATGAAGTTAGCCAACAAGTTAAGCATCAACTTGAAATGGCATTAACGATGGAGCTATTTTCGGAGCATCAAGAACTATCGGAGTTGAGGAACCATCAACAAAGAGTTGTGACTAAGCAGCGGGCCGAAAAACAGAAATGTAATCAAGAATCAGTTCGCTCAGTGAGAATAAAACATACTATGCCGTTAGTAAGAAATACCCATTCCATTTAGTCACTTTCGCCTGGCGAAAAGAATATCCGAATATTAAATTAACGATCAGAGTAATCAGCTAACCAAAGCGTTTCGAAATCCTTGGCTAACTGAATATCCTTTTCAGTCACGGTGTTACTGGCATCATGAGTAGTCAACCAAATCTCTAAAGTCACATAAGTATTTTGCCAACATGGGTGATGATTTTGCGCGCAGATATAAAGACGACTTGCTCGCTGCATAAAATCCATAACGTTCTCAAAGCTTCGAAATGAATATTTTCGATAGAGCCTTGAGCGGCAATCCGGCTCGCCTTTAGGTAACGCTTGAAACTCCCAATGATTGAGTTTCTCAGGCAGGTTGTTGGGATTGCAGGTTGATTCAAGTTTTGTCATTAGTTAGCGGCTAGCGAATGCTTTCTCTTCTGTAACAACCAGCTTAGTGGCCTGACTAACCGGCAAGGGGACTGAAAAAAGAAATCCTTGTAGTTGATTGAATCCTATCTCTCTAACCATATCTAGTTGCTCTTGTGTTTCTATTCCTTCAGCAACCACAACCTTATCAAGTTTTTGACATAAGGGAACTAACGCTTTTAAGATTTCCAATGACGCTTTGCTCTCTAACATTTCACGAATAAACGAACGATCGAATTTGACCTTGTGAGCAGGCAAAGATTTCAAATAGTTAAGTGACGAATAACCTGTTCCAAAATCGTCGATAGAAATATTAATTCCAGTTTCTGATAAAAGACTTAGGGTTTGTTTGCCTGCGTTAATACTCTTGATAGCAGAATTTTCTGTCACTTCAATATGAAGGTTGTTGGATTTATTCTTCAGTTGTTTAATCAATACCGGCGCGGTCGCTAGATAATGATCATCTTGAAGACTCTCCGCGGACGAGTTTACTGCGATAAAAAGGTCATTGAGCCCTTCTCTTTGCCAGGACTTAAGTAGTTCGATGGCTTCCGCGAGCGCCCACAAATCGATAGTCGGTAATAAATTCAAGGGGCCAAGATGAGGCAGAAACTCGAAGGGTGTCAATACGCCTCTACGAGGATGATTCCAACGAGTAAGCGCTTCATACCCAACGACTCGCTCGGTGTCCATTGAGTAGATAGGCTGCAGATAGATCTCAAATTGTTTCTCTGCTATTGCTTCTCTCAGTTGACTCTCTAGCTCCAAGGTATCGCTGTATTTGGGCATACTCTCGTCAAATAGTAGTGCCTTGCGTCCACCCATTTTTTTGGCCGCATCAAGAGCTCTCTGCGCGCGTAAAAACGGCTCATCAACCGATTCAGAGGGGTCCATCCAAGTAGCCCCAATGCTGACATCAATATGAATGGTCTGTTCATTCACCAAAAGAGGTCTTGAAAACTGTTTGGTCAACCAATTGAGACTGTGTTTATCGGCTTTTTTCTCATTCAGTACGCAACCAAAAACATCACCGCTTATTCTGGCTTGGTTGGCGTAGGAACCTAGTTTTTCCGTCATTCGATCGGCAAAAGCCACCAGCACCTTATCCCCTTGCCGCACTCCACCGGATTGATTAATTCGTTTAAACTGATCGATGCCGATCAAAACCACTAGTAGTTTAGCATCAGACTCTGTATGGGAAGTTTGCCATCGAGTTAGCAGTCGTTCAAATCCGCGCTGATTGGCCAAACCTGTTAACGGATCTGAGTCATTAATAATCGCAAGCTTTTCGTAGATTAATTGGCCTTTACGGCGTTCATGCTCTAGGAACCAAATCACTAACCCGAGCGCTATGGTAGGGTAAATTAATAACTCCATTAAGCCATGGTAAGAAACCAATGTAACTAATAAATCACTTGGCCCGCCGAACAATAAGTTAACATTTAGTACCCCCATGGTGGTCATTTCTATGCCGTAAACTAAGAATGAAAGTGACACTAACCACTTTCCTAATGAGTCACGATTGATTAGTTTTAAAGTAATCACAAATGCAATAAGAAATGCCAACCCGCCAAATAGATATCTTGAACCGCTTCTAAACAAGTTACGCATCCATCCGCCTTCAGGATCGAAGGCATACAAGCTACCGAGCACCGTCGCAAATATCATAACCGACAGAACAATGGGGCGTTTAGGGAGACTCTGCTGTTGATGACTTTTGCCTAACATTAGCGTCCCCATAAGCAACCAGCACATTTGAAGATAACCCGCATTGATCTTTACCAGCGACAAAATAAACATCGGAATACTTGTGTATGACATCCCCATGGCAGACAGTTCTTGAGCGGCAGCAGCAAGCATCAGGAAAACCGCAAGCGAGTAAAAACTAAGGGACCAACACTTTAAATATTCTCTATTGTAGACTTTGAAGTACTTCAAAAGCACCATAGCAATAATAAGAGCACTGGTGACCTGAAAAACGTATGTGACTGTTATAAATGAAAGCATTGTTATTATAAATCGCTACCAATTACAGCCAAATCATGGGTATTAGTAACTTTTTTGAGGATCCTTAAAATAGTCTCTTTTAGCCTAACGGGCAACAATGCTTAGGCTTTCCAATAGTAATAATATTAGTTGGAAACCGCTAAATTCGCGAGTTTAGGCAAGAAAAATATCTCTTTTGGAGATTCTTTAGCCCAAAATTTAATATTTATTTCATATTTATCGGCCAAACTGTAAACAAATTTAACAATTTCATGTCTTGAATAGTTATGCCGGAATATGGGAACATCCGCATATGAATCTCAAAAACAGACAATTCATCGCTCTATTGGCGGCTCTTTGTTGGATATTTGCCCAAAATATCTCGCTGGACCATCAATTTACTAGTGAGCATTTGTCTCAATCTGAATCTCATATCTGTCTGTCATTTGCCAACGATAATGACGACATTCTCGTTGCCAATTCGCCAACAATTGAGCTAATCAAGCAACAAAGCAACAATATTGCTCAACAGCAAATTGTTTTGGGTTCTCCTGCTCAACAAGGCTTCCAAGCTAGAGCACCACCATCACTTCTCTCTTAGACTTTAAATTTGGCGCGCTATCTGCGCCCCCTAAAACTATTTAAATCATCGCACGGCTTTGGCTGTGTGTTAGACATTGAGAGAACAACATGAACAAATTACTTGTGGCATCTGTAATTGCTGGTGCCTGCTTATCAACTAATCTAAGCGCAAAACAAACCTATTTAAAAATTAGTCATACTGATGATACTCCTTTGGGTAATGCGATCGTAAAAGTGAGAGGCACGCAATTAAAAGCCACTGCTAACAACGATGGTATTGTGCTCCTTGATTTGCCGTTAGGTAAACATACCATTGATGTCGAAGCGAACGACCAAGTGCATTTTCACTATGAAATTATGGTTCTTGACTCACAACAAACGGATCAACAAAATCCGATTGAAATTTCCATGTCATCGGAGCCAGAGCACAAAATCGTTATCAATGCCAACCCGCTGGAACACACCTCGCTAGATATGGCGACCCCAATTATTCTTTTGGCTGGCGACGAGTTGACCACCAATAAAGCGGGAACCTTAGGTGAAATATTGCAGCAAGAGCCAGGTATGAGCGTCTCTTCATTTGGTCCATCGGTGTCTCGTCCGGTGATTCGCGGACTAGGTGGTTCGCGAGTCAAGGTGACCAACAACCAAATGAGTGTGATGGACGCTTCAACCAATAGTGCTGATCATGATGTTGGAATGGAGCCATTGTTGGCAGAGCAGGTAGAAGTCGTAAAAGGGCCAGCGACTTTACTCTATGGTAGCGGTGCGATTGGCGGCGTGGTGAACGTTACCGATCGTAAGATAAACGCCAGTCCAGTCGATGGCATATCCGGAGGCCTCGAAATTAGAGCCGGAGATTCTGCAACAGAAGAACAAACCGCAGTGTTTACATTAGACGGTGGCACGGATAGCTGGAACTGGCATATTGACGGTTATAGTAGCGAGACGAGTGATATCGAAATACCTGGGTTCGCAGAGTCACACGCCTTTATGGAGCTGGAAGAGCATGAAGAAGGCGAAGAAGAACATGAAGAGGGTGAAGAAGAGCATCACGATGAAGAAGTTGCAGGTGTATTGGAAAACAGTGCCAGTGAAACGACTGGGTTCAACTTCGGTACCACACTGCTGTTTTCCGACTCAGACTACATTGGTTTTTCGGTTGGCAAAATCGACAAAAAATATGGAATTCCTGGACATGCTCATCATGAAGAAGAGCACCATGACGAAGAGGAAGGTGAAGAAGAACACCACGAAGAGGAAGAGCACCACGATGAAGAAGGTGTCAGAATCGACATGTCACAGACTCGCTATGATCTTCAAGCGCGATTTGAAAATCCAATATCCGGAATCGAAACATTCTTTGCTGGAGTCTCTCACACAGACTACGAACATCAAGAACTAGAAGGTGATGAAAGTGGCACCATGTTTACTAACAAAGCATCTGAGTTGAGAAGTTATGTAAAACACGACGAATGGAATGGATGGTTAGGTGTAATTGGCTTGCAGCTAAACCAAAGAGAATTTTCCGCGGTCGGTGAAGAAGCCATCATCCCTGCATCCGACACAGATAGCTGGGCGCTGTTTTGGTTGGAAGAAAAACACTTTGGTGATTTAAAATGGGAACTTGGTACTCGATATGAAAAACAAACTATCAAAACAGATACTTTTGATAATGTTGATAGCGATGGCTTAAGCTTTTCATTTGGCGGAGTTTACTCGTTGGCGACGCATAATAAACTCGCTATCAACTTTGCCCATGCAGAACGATTTGCATCGGTTGAAGAGTTATTTGTCGATGGTGCTCATTTAGCGACTCGCTCCTATGAAATAGGAGACAGTGAACTCGGTAATGAAACTTCCAACAATATAGACTTTTCTTACCGCTTTGAAAACCAAGTGCTTAGAGGAGAATTTAATCTGTTTTGGAATGATTTTGACGACTTCATCTACGCAGAAAATGTTACCGCTGCGGATAGCTGTGCAAGCGCTGAAGCAATTGAAATATCAGAAGAAGATGAATTACTAACGGTCTGTTACAAGCAGCAAGATGCTAGCTTTAAGGGTGCGGAACTACAAATTGAGTTGCCCATTGCAAAGTGGGATGGACATGAGGTATCTCTCGATGTATTCGCAGATACTGTGATTGCTGAATTAAGTAACGATGAAAATCTTCCGAGAATTCCAGCTAACAAGTCTGGCTTACAAATCAATTATGACTACCAAGATTGGTCTGCCAATGTTGCCTGGATTCACCATAGCAAACAGACTCGGTTGGGTGCGAATGAGTTAGAAACGGAAAGCTTTGACATCGTTAATCTAGAAGCGGCTTATCGGTTGCCAATGGGAGATAAGGAATTATTCCTATTCCTTAAAGGCAAAAACCTATTGGATGAGGAAGCTCGTGATCACAGTTCGTTTATTAAAGATTTAGCACCTCGTGCTGGGCGGAGTTTCTTAGCGGGTATTCGATATACGTTTTAGATTTAGTTTTAATCAGACCCTAATTGCTTTGAATTGAAGTAGTTAGGGTTTAATTTTTAACAGTATCAACCAACAAGCAATCCATCAAACTTTCTTCAAACGTATGACTTAGTTCGTCTGAAATAACTTCAATACAACTTTCCATGCAATCATTGATGACAACTTCTGTCAGCGCGTCTTGTGTTAAATTATAACCAAACACACCTTGATCCGTGATCATGACCGCTTTTAAGCGCTCAGCTCTGACTCCACTTAAAAAACTAATCAGCTTTCGATGCTCGAATACCAATTCAGGCTCAAAGCGCCAACCCGTGCTATAGAAACCTTCGCCCTGATTACTCGCTTTTAAAAATCCACAACTGGGAATAGTTGAGGAGTGAAAACTTGATAGCTCACCACGTACTGTGGGCTGAACCTCGGTCTCGCGACAGCGAAAAGCGCTTTTTCCTTCCAGTGGCAAAAAACCAATTTCACCTTGTTGAGAAAAAACAATTTTAGTATAAGGTTGTGCATGCCGAGCAACATAACTAACGAGATTCTCTTTGTCGTGTTGTTGATATAAGTCCATTTTACTTCCAACGACAATATCAGCCATTTCGATTTGTTGGTTAAAAATACTGTGCGTCGTATATCTTTCTTCCTTAAGATTGCGAGCATCAACTAAGGTCACGGTCTTTTGTATTGAAAGGACTTCTCGATAGTATTTGGAGGAAAGCAGTTGCAGTACTTCTTTGGGATGCCCAAGTCCTGTCGGCTCGATCAACAGACGATCTGGTTTGGCTCGCATCAAGAGTTGGTTTAATGCAATTTGCATAGGTAAACCAGAAGTACAACACATACATCCACCCGGTACTTCAGCAACAAATACACCTTGCTTTGCCGAGTGTTGACCGTTGAACATACTACCATCAACGCCAATCTCTCCAAACTCATTGACCAATACTGCCCATCGCTCATTGGTCGGTTTGTTTTTAAGTAAGTTTAGAATCGCCGTGGTTTTACCAACACCTAAAAATCCGGTGACGATGTTAGTTGGTATCGACTGAATAATCATGTTCATAGATTCTATTTTTTTGGATACAGACAAATAATATTCGTAGCGGTTGCTAAGAGCCCATATTCTAATTCAAGCCTGCTAGCGACTCACTTTTTCAGGAACAATTTAGCTTTCGACATAAATGAATGTTTTTATAATGCCCAGCAGCTATCAGCCCTGCCCCAATAACAGTTACTACTTTCTCCGCCAATTCACCAATTCTATCTTCACCTAGCACGATTGCCCCGAGTAACATGACCAAGCCCATAGCGCCTAAAACGATAGTGCAAACATCTTTGTGCTGCTTACACCCCATCCCCAATGCATATAAGCTCAACGGAGTGACTGCGATAACCATCCAATAATGGAACGCTTCATTGTCTAAGTTAAGTGCTGATAAACTGGGTACTATCAGCAATAACCAGGGTGTTATTACGCAATGAATCGCACATATCAGCGACAAACCAATGGCGAATTTGTCGGAAACTTTTCTAGCTAAGTTCATTTTTTTAAATTATCCCAAATTGAAGCTACTCGCTAAATCATTCACTCCATCGCGCAAATGTGATAAACCAGAATAGTTTTTACAGTTAACACTTGGAGTAGCTATGCCTTCCAACCGCTTAGTTATGTTACAACATATCATATGATTTATAAACCGTAAATTACCATAAAAATAGAACACTATTTTTGATATAGCTGAGGCTAATGAACCATCATTGCCGTAAAGCAAGAATTGGATAACGGTGTTTTAATAAGTAAAAAGAAGCGATATAAAAAGAGCAGATTGAAGAGTTAACCGGGGATAAAATGCAGGGAATGCTATCCAGCGTGTTTGAGGCATTTCTTACAAATACAATTCATTTCAAATTGAGGGCTAATTAACTGAAACCCTGCGTCATCAACGTTTGATTGAAACTCATCAATGAGCGATTTATCTATACTGATTTCCTTCACTTTATCGCATTTCCCGCAAATTAAAAACTGTGGCACGGCGTGCTCGTGCTCACATGAAATATGAGAGCAGGCAACGTACTTGTTAGCTAATTTCAACTTATGAACTAAATGTTCATCTTCTAAGAATTCAAGAATTCGATAAACAGACATTGCCTGAAACGTTTCACCAAATTCCTGTTGGCAATATTCGATTAGGTCATAAGCTGACAGTGCTTTGTTAGATCTAAGCAATCCCGATAATACGAGCTTCCTTTTTGCTGTCAATCGAGTCCCATTCGCTGTGCAATGATTTTCTGCATGCAATAGTACTTTTTGTTCTTTGTTCATTTGTTCCACCACAAACAATATCGCGACGCCCTAGCACCAACTCAACAATGACCTTTACTCTACTTATTGTCATCAACTCGGGACTCTAAAGCATTTATTATAAGCTTGCGAGTGAGGTTGTAGAAGAGTTCATATCAATTGATTGAATTCTGCCCCCCGACAAACTAATTAGCTATAAAAACATACCTAGCAATGATGAAGCAAACAAAATACGACAATGTTTAATAATTTGGAATCGCCTCTCCCAAAGTAATATTGCGGTGAACCTTCCAAACATCGAATTTATCCTTTATTGGGTGACTTAACCCACAGCCAGCGCGGCACTTTTCCTTTTGCCGATGCTCAGCGGTCAGTAATGGATCATCATCAAAAGTCACATCATCAATATAATAAGTCCCCTTATTCGGTTCGATAACATGCAGATGAATGTGCTCGGGGATATCACGCCCCGGATACGCTCTGGGTCGAATTGTCTTGAAGGAATACTGCCCTTTGGAATCGGTAATAGCCCAACCACGTAATCCACCGTGATGGGTGGGCCCTTTGGGATATTGTCCATCAGCATCGGTTTGATAAGCATACACTATGATGCCGACGGCAGGCTTTCCACTTGGCTTAAAGACTGTCCCCCTAAGTATTAGTTCTTCGCCTTTCTCATTTTCTTGGGCAATCCTTGAGTGAGTCTTTAGCGTTTCAGGCATACCGACGAATACTAATTCACATCCTTGACATGGGCCGCCAATAACGGGTTCTTGGGCGGTTGCGTTTTGTAAGTATATGAAAGCCACCAATACTAATGTGATAAATCTAGTCATCATATTCTCCCTATTTAAGATCCTTTGGTTAGGATCTATTATTGGTTACCGCATTTTAGTTAGTGCGGTGAAATGTCATTTTGGAAAGTGTTCTATCTTTATTGATAAAGTGATGAAACAAAGCCGCTGAAACATGACCTACAACCAACAACCAACAACCAAACGATCCAACTTCCTAAAAAGCTATGCACACCATCTGCTGGATCTTCTAATTGCTTGAGGGTTAACCCGATGCTTTCGAATAGTTGAATGTCTTTGAGGCTCGTCATTTCAAACATCAGAAAATAGCTAACGCTTCCTCTGCCGCTAGCAAGATAATCTGCAATTGATAGATACCCGCTTACCGGCATAATGATCAGAGTGAAATATAGTAGATAGTGGCCGATAGGTATGGCAAAGCGCTGGAAACTAAAAGGGAATTCTAGTTCGGGCTGCCTGTTTAATAAGCGCCAAATAATCCGCAGTAGGGTCACCACTAAGACGGTAAAACCTACCGAAAAATGTAGTTGAATTGCGGCCCAGTTATCCAAGTCAGTTTCAGCTAACCATTCACGGTAGTAGATCGAACAGTAAGAAATTAGAAATAATCCAGCTGACACCCAGTGCAAGGTCTTAGCGATGGTTCCGTAGGTTTCCGCAGTGTTTTTAATAGGCATTTTGCAACTAAGAAAGAATCGTTTTAATTTCTTTCAAAGTCCCATGTCACCTGGGGAGAGTCAACGCCCAATGATTTAAGACGATGAGTTTATTGATTAAGCTGAGGACTCAATTCAAAGCGTTTTTTAAACTGGCTGACATAATTTCGGCTAAGACGAATTTCGGTTCCCTCCTGAAGAGTTAAATCGTAGTCTCCATTGAGTCGAGATTTATATTTATCCACTTTATCAACGTTAACGATAAACGATTTATGAACTCTGACGAATCTTGCATCCAATTTGGTAATAATGGACTTAAGCGAACCTGATTGCAGATACTGTTTGTCTTGCCATCGGATTTCGACATAGGGCGTTGCGGCTTTAATATACAGAATATCCCTGAGCTTTATTCGAGTATTATCTTTGCCTGAGCCAACGGTTAGGTATTGAGGCTGTGGAACGGTTTCGGGCGGTGCTTCTTGTTTGTTGCTCGTTTCAAAATATCTCAACAGTAGTACAAATGCTCCATATACTAATAACAGCTTAACCAGATCATTCGACAGAGTGAAAGTTAGTGTTTTAACAATCCCGTAAGTCTGCTCACGGAATATCGCCGACAAACACCAAATAGTAATAGGTACTAAGGTAATATGGACTAGAGTGGCAGTAACAACTGCTAAACATCTGTGAGAAATTGTCTTAAGTTGATATTTATCTAAAACTGATTTAAGTAGAAACAAAATTGGTGGGAAATAAATCCAAAGCACCTTGAACAACAACGACTCGAAAAAGAAGAAAGAATGGCCATAGCGCTTAGAGTGCAAAAAGTCTTGAAATATCGCCACAGCTATTATCATTAGGCATACTGAAACTACCATGACCAAAAACTTGCTTTGATTGGTGAAACTATAATTTAGCTTTAGTCTTGATAACATAGCTCATTTTATTGCGTACTAGATGCTGAGGGTTTAGGAACGGTAGGCCGGGTAGACGAAGGAAACCCGACAATAATTCTCGACGACATGACAGGACCAAGTTTACCCCCCACTAGCCACTTTACTACGATTAAACAAAACCAATGCAAACGCTATTTCAACCGCACTTCCAATAAATGCACCTGCGATAAATGATAGATTTAGAATAAAACACAGTGCCCCACCCACAATTAGCACACCACCTAAAAGCCAGTAGGTCTTTAAACCATAAAGAGTTTGAAATGTAAGGTAGCGTGTTCCAATAACTAGCAGCATGATTGGAAAAAACAGCATTATATTGAATTGAGCAACAACAAACGCAATGAGCAACCCAGCAAACAAAATACCGAGACCCTCGATTGCTAAATACCTAAGCGCATTGCGTGGGGAATGCGCGCCAGAACGTTTTAATAATTTTGAAAATAGCATGGATAACGGAAAGATGAACATGCCACCGATAAAAAGTGCATACATGCTAGCGATATTAGAAACCATAACACCGACTAAACCAGCAACACCCCATACTAAACCTGAAGCTAACACTCCAGTTGCTCCACCATAGTACGATGAATTCATATCTTTTTGTGATTCTTTAAAATTCATTTCTACTTCCTATTCACCTTTCTTTGAGTGCTTCCATCAGCCGGTGACTCGATGGTCGGTTGAATTGATTTGTCCGTCACTGTTCTAACAGCTTTGTTGCTCAGCTTATTCATCAATTCTTCTGGATAATTATCGATATCATTAGTTACGATAAATACAAATAAGTCTTCGATAGGATAATATTTAAATTCAGCGAAAGAGTAGCCATTTGAACCATTGTGAGTTATCAACTTATTCCCATCTTCATTGGTGGTAATTGACCAGCCATAGCCATAATGAGACGCATTCCCTTCTTCCACATAAGGAGTAAACAATTTTTCCCATGATCTTATACTTAAAATATTACCTGACCGAATTGTCAAATACCAACGGTGCATATCTGAAATGGTCGACATGAAACCTCCTGCTCCCTCCATCCAGCGCTCACCAGGATCGTTGTATAAATGCTGTAACGAATGGCCAACGCTTCTACTATCGGCTTCAATTGAAAAAAATCTTTGGAACGCGTTTTGATCAGCCCCATAGTTTACCGCTAATCTATCAGACTTATACATAGGAATACGGTAGCCTGTATCATTCAGGCCAGATGGCAAAAGTAATGACTTTCTTATGAATTGCTCCCAATTTTCTTGGGTAACCGATTCGACAATTCTAGCTAAAAGACTATAACCGATATTCGAATAATGATATTTTTCGCCAGGTTTTGAAAGCAATTTTTCATTAAATGCCAAGGAGGGTAGCTTTTTGTAACTGACAATATCGTAAAGCCGATATTTGGAAAGATTTGTTGGCAAGCCTGCAGTATGTGTTAAAAGGTGATGTAGCTTAATTTTCTTCTTATCTTCAGGTACATCTTTAAAATACATAGATAGCTCATCTTCAACAGATAACAAACCTTGCTCAGATAGTTTCATTACTGAAGTAGCTAAGAATTGCTTCGTAATAGAACCAATATCAAAAACCGTATTATCACTGAATTTAGTTTCATTATCTCTGTCGGAGAAACCGAACGCTTTTGAGTATAAAACCTGTTCACTTTTAGCGATAAAAACCACACCAGAGAATGAACTCTTTATAAGCTCATTATGCTCATTTACTAAAAAACTTTCTTCGATTCCTAAGACCGCAGAAATCTTGAAAAAAGACAGTACCAAAAGCAATGAAATATTTCTCATTGTACTATTACTCCTAATCTAGGTTAACGCCATGCAAACAGTCGTGTAAACTTGACGAGTTATCACGTTTGTTTTTAACAAAAAGCGACGGGCTAATTTTACAATATATTGATATTTTCCAGTCTACTCACTCTCTTCTATCCAATCCGCATGGCAATATTTCACAACCTGTTAACTGATTTGTTCCACTGTCAATCTAAAACACCTATCCTAGGTTTATTGTTCGAACTACAAATCACCCAACGTCACAATCGGTTGCAGATGATAAGCAGGTGTTTCATATGGATGCGCTCGAATAAGCGCTTCAACAATTCCTTTCACTCGCTCTGAGTCACAAACCATTTCAACTTTATACTCCATCACCTTCTCAACCTTTCCAGATTCGCCTATAAAAGGATCACTACCTTCCATCGGTTGAAATTGTCCTTGTCCTTTTACCTCCCAACTGCAGGATTGATAGTTGCCAATTTGTCCCGCCCCACTTTCAAATAAAGCAGACTTAACTTGTTCTAGGTGAGTTTCTGGAACATATAAACTGAGAAGATACATATCACACCCTAGCTTTGTGGTTACTGGATGATCGCAAGTCAATACTCATCAATGGTAAAAATCGACCGGGAATACTTTGCGACTCAAGTTCTCCCACCTGCACGCAACCCATCTTAAGATAAAACTCAGTAGCATTAGGGTCGCTTTGAATATCAATTTTAGAATATCCCATGCGAGTGGCGAGTTGAACGGCATGCTCAAAAAGAACTTTACCTAACCCCTGCCCTACAAATGCTGGATCAACAAATAGCGCTTCTAGTTCGAGCACATCTTCTTTGATTTTGACTAGCTGATAAAAAGCTTGAAGCTGGTCTTGTAAACAAATGACATAAAACCAATTATCAGAATTTAGGATTTGTTCCGAGGTATAGCTTAACTCGTCAACGCAATCTCGAAGAAATTCCTCAGAATACCCCCAATGCGCTTTTGAACGAATAGCTAATGCGGAAAGTTGTTCATTTTCATGAGGCAACGCTTTTCGTATACTGGCGGTGTTCACTTTATTCAACGAAAACTTTTAAGAGAATCTAAATGAGTTAGCTCCCAAGGATCTATTGAGAGCTAACAAGACTTAAATTTACTTAAGCGCAGGTTTGACGAACTTAATGGTCATTCGATCACTTTCACCAATCGCTTGATATTTTTCTCTGTCTTTATCTTTTAAGCGATAATTAGGTGGCAATGTCCAAACACCCTCTGGATGATCTTTAGTATCTTTTGGATTTGCATTAATTTCGCTTTGTGCAGCGACTCTAAAGCCAGCCTTTTCAGCCATTGCAATCACTTCTTCGGTTTTCAAATAACCTAGTTTGCCACTAGTGTCTTTAGGATGAACTTTACCCGCTCGATGCTGAACTAAACCAAATACGCCACCAGGCTTTAGTACTTTAAATATAGCGGCATAAACTTCTTCAGCGTGCCCTCGACCAGCCCAGTTATGAGTATTTCTAAACGATACCACCATGTCTGCAGAGTTAGGTTTAGCAAAATCTAGTTTTTCGGGGGCTTGCATTACCGTGAGCTCTACTTTGTCATAGAGCTCAGGATTTTTAGCGAGTTTTTCAGCATACTTTTTAGCGTTGCGTTTGTAGTAATTAACCTTAGATTCTGGATCGAACCCAGCCGCAATGTAATGACCTTTATCACGAAGATAAGGGGCGATGATTTCGGTGTACCAACCGCCACCAGGAGAAATCTCAACCACAGTCATGTCCGGTTTTATACCAAAGAACTTTAGTGTTTCAACAGGATTTCTAAATTCATTACGAGCGATATATTGTTCGCTACGATGCTTACCTTCAGCAAGTGACTCTAAGCTAGTTTCAGCAATTGCCTGGCTAGACGCGCCCAGCAAGCCAACTGCCAAAATGGCAGATTTGATTGGATAAACAAAACTTTTAGTAACCGATCTATACATTGTTCAATTCCTTATTTAGGTTTATTAATAGTCAATGAAAACAGCTTTTTTGGATATACCTTTTTTAGATACTCAATTCTTAATTAGACTTTTTAACATAGTCAGCAATAATTACAATCCTTGTACCATTTACTTTTCCTTCAATATGCTCTGGATTATTGGTCAGAGAGATATTTCTGACAGGTGTCCCACGCTTAGCGGTAAAGTTAGCCCCTTTTACCACTAAGTCTTTAACCAGCGTGACGCTATCACCAGCTTGCAATGCAGCTCCATTGCTATCAAGTGTGGGCTCACCAGTATCATTTTCCCCAGCGGCTTTAGCCCACTGCATCAACTCATCGTCTAAATATAACATGTCCAACAGGTCTTGTGCCCAGCCTTCTGATTTAAGTCGATTTAGCATTCGCCATGCAACAACTTGAACCGCTGGAACTTGACTCCACATGCTGTCGTTAAGACATCGCCAATGATGACCCGTATCTAATGCTTGAGTGCTTTCTATTTGAGACAGACAAGTCTCACATAAATACACCGATTTATCAGAGTTAGCGCCGTCAACGGGCGGCACTTCATACACAGATAGATTATTTTTTGAACTACACAGTTCACATTGATCTTGACTGCGCTCTTTTAGGGTTTGCTCTACACTCATGCTGAACTCAATTATTTACTTTGTTTTAGGCGTTTAGCTGGAAATTATACCTTATTCAATAGCCGCCCTGCTCAAACAGTTTCAGGAAAACTTAAAGAATTTGAGGCATTGGTATTCCGACTTGGTTTGGTTATGATTGCCGATGTTAAAGAAGGCAATATTAATATCTATTTAAAGCAGATTGGAATACTGTAGTCTTATGTCAAACCCAAAAATACTCATCAGCGCATGCTTACTCGGAGACTCTGTCAGATACGACGGAAAGCATAAGCTAATAGACCATCCAGTACTGAAGCAATGGTTAGATGCCGGTGTTCTTCTCAAACAATGCCCTGAAGTCAGTGGAGGATTAAGCATTCCTAGAGCACCTGCCGAAATCCAAACTCAAACCGGTGACCAAATTCAAGTGAAAACGATCGACGGAGACAACGTCACCAAAGCATTTGAATTGGGGGCAAACAATACTCTAGCATTGTGCTTAAAACATAAGATTCAGATAGCCATTCTCACTGAAGGCAGCCCTTCTTGTGGTAGTTCAAAAATTAACGACGGTCAGTTTTCCGGCAATAAGATTGCGGGCGAAGGTATTACCACTCAGAAGCTCAGAGCCAACAACATTAAAGTATTCAGTCACCACCAGCTTGAACAAGCGAGCGAATACTTTCAACAAGTGATAAAAAATGAGTTGGTTGATTAACCATCGATAAGCCAAATTTAAACTAGTAACCTCTAACAGACAAAGTTTTAAGTCTATAAAAGTAAGGAAATAGCCATGAAAAAAGTTGTATTACTCACTATGGATGATGCGGGGTCATTCGAAATATATGACTCATTGTTGCACGCTCCACTAGCCGAATTAGGCTGGCAAGCTTATGATCTTTCGTGGCGAGATCCTAGTATCAATTGGAACGATTTTGACTCAGTGATCATTCGTTCTCCCTGGGATTATCAAGAACATTGTGAAGAGTTTTTGCAGGTGCTTGAGAAAATTGAAAATTCAACCGCTTTGCTCGCCAACAACATTGATTTAGTTAAGTGGAATATCAATAAGCGTTATTTAGCCGAATTGGAGCAAAAGCAAGTCGAATTGGTTCCAACTATTTGGGGTGAGACACTTAGCAGCGAACAATTATATGGCGCGTTTGCTCACTTTAATACCGATAGGATCATTATTAAACCTTGCATCAGTGCCGGTGCCTTCGATACTTTCTCGCTTTCTCGACAGCAAGCTGAAGAACAAGAAAAGCAATTGCTTGCCCTATTCAACACCAGAGATTTTATGATCCAACCCTTTATGCAAAATATTGTTGATGAAGGTGAATACTCTATTTTCTTTTTTAATAATCAGTTTAGCCATTGCATTCTTAAAAGCCCGAAAGAAAACGACTTTAGAGTTCAAGAAGAATATGGCGGTAGACTTTCTCAAGTCAATCCAGAAGATAGTTTAGTGCAAGCCTCTAAAAAGGTTTTATCCGCTATCCCTTACCCAGCACTGTATGCTCGATTGGACTTTGTCAGAACGGATGATGGTTTCGCCATCATGGAGGCTGAGCTTATCGAACCTTCGCTTTATTTTAATATGGATGACCAATCGGCTGGACGTTTCGCGCAAGCATTTGTTGAGTATTACCAGCAATATACGATAACAACGGAGTAATAGCATCGATCCTTTAAGTTTTATTTGATAGTCAAACCTTTGCTGCGATAGTTACGTCTTTGTAGAGATAGATTGGTGTTAATTATCTTGTTAGGCAGTTAGTAAAATCACTAATAAATTAGTCGAATCGACCAATAATGCCGCTCACGAGCTAATTAAAAAAGCTAAGCAAGTCGATATCCTGTTGATTTAAAAGGCTTAATAGAATTGGCATACAGGTTGCTTTGTTGAACTCAGTCTTTAGGATTAAATTTTGTTGTTAATCTTGACCAGAACTGATTTCCAAATAAACGGTTTGCCAAGTGGCCTAACATTTTAGACACCGCTAGCGACTAAGATAAAACAAACAGAAGGAATTAAACATGCTCAGACCATTTTCAAAACTCAATAAAACGGCCCTAACTGCCGCCTGCTTACTGGCAACTAGCGGTTGTATTTCGATCAACGCAGCTTCCTTGGATTACCAGGAAACTCGAAACCTTAATGTTTCCGCATCAAATGCCAGCATGTTAAAAGTAGATGCGGCCGCGGGATTCTTGAAAATTGTGGGAGAAGAAGGTCTCGAAGAAGTGAAGGTCACGGCTGATATTTTAGCCGTCGATGAAAACATCACACTTAGCTTAGAGCAATCAGGTGACACCATTGAACTTGAGGCTGATGCGAATCAAAAAAGTCACTTCAACTGGCGCGGAAAAAGCCCAAAAATAGATTTAACCGTAACTGTTCCGATGCGAATGATGCTTGATATTAAGGATGGCTCTGGATTTATTACGGTTGATAACATCAATAATAACGTCAAAATTAAAGATGGTTCCGGAAGCATGGATATTACCAACGTTAAAGGCAACTTAGATATCGATGACGGTTCTGGCAGTGTCGAGATCAAACACATCACTGGTAATGTTTTGGTCGAAGATGGTTCCGGCAGCCTTGAAATTAGCCAAGTAACAGGAACCGTTGATGTAGAAGATGGTTCAGGTGGACTCGACATTTATGATGTTGGTGGTCTAGTAACCATCGATGATGGTTCCGGAAGTATTCATGTTAAAAAGTTAAGAAATGGCTTAACCATCATTGAAGAAGGTAGCGGTGGATTAAAAATGACTGACGTTGAAGGGCCAGTTTCCATCAAATAGACAAGCCAATGAGCAATAAAAAGGGAACTTCGGTTCCCTTTTTATTGCTCTCAGTTTTAATTGATGACATTAAAATTAGAATTAGGCTAAGATATCAGCAGTTTTATTTTCCGAGTTTAACAATGACTTATTTGTGGTTAAAAGCCTTTCACATCATCTTTATGACTAGCTGGTTTGCAGGCCTTTTTTATTTGCCGAGAATCTTTGTCAACTTAGCTATGGCTGAGTCAGATGAGACCTATAAGCACTTACTGGTTATGGCACGCAAGCTTTACCGCTTTGTTACACCATTTATGGTAATTACGGTTGTATTAGGTCTATGGATGTTGCACTTAAATTCGGGCTTATGGACTTTGCTATGGTTTAAGTTGAAAGTATTATTAGTGGCAACATTGATCATTTACCACTTTTGGTGCGGCAACTACTTGAAGAAATTTTCGGAAAATCGCAGCGAACACTCACATGTTTATTACCGCTGGTTTAATGAATTTCCAGTGTTAATTCTATTTGCCGTCGTTATCTTAGTGGTGATTAAGCCGGTATTTTAAATCACTGATTAGCGACTAACGGCTCCGTAAGATTACTGATTGCGAGTAAGAATTTCCAACCGACTGACTTGATTGATAGGCACTGAACGCTCAATAGTACCTCCATCTCTCGGGGTGGCGATATAGACTCTCTGGTCTTCAACTTTAATGATTTGCCCTATATGTTCTTGACCGTCGGTTTGAGTTATTCTAGCCTGCTCCCCAATATTTTGAGGAAGTTGCGCAACATCTACCGATTTAAAAGAGCGCTTCACGATCACAGTTTCAAAACGCTTATTCTGCTCTCCTTCATCATCGACACTCGGGTCGATAAACATTATTTGAGAATACTTGTCGTGAGACCAGCCATTAAATAGCACCCCAACGTTTTTACCATTAAGTATTAAGTCTAAACCTAAAATCCCACGGATTTCACTTTCGTCATAAAACCCAAAATCGGCCATAGAAAAACTGGGTTGTGGCTTAATATTAATATTAAGCCGACTATTCGGTTGTAAATACTCCGTATAAAAGCGAATTCCAGTAGGTGTTATTTTAATACCAGCTTGCTCAAATTTTTGTTTAACCGCTTTTACATGGTTGCCCAAATAAACCTCTGGCCGCTGTTCTGATTTAAGACCACAGTATTCATTTCTATGCCGATTATAGCCTCGATCACTTACTTCTATATTCATTGACTCGATTGATGGGGTCACCGGTCTAACGGCTTGTTTGTCTAAGCTCTCAAAGAATCCAGCAATATTGAAATCGACCTTAAAGTCGGAAGTCTCTTCTATTGACCATTGGCTTGTACCGACTAAGTTACCGCTATAACTATCTTTACCATATCGAGTTTCTGAAGAGAAAACCAAATAGTCATAACCCATTGCAAAATATTGACTCAATCCAAGATTTTTTACTTTGCCACAGCCCACTGCCGACATAGTACTCCAGCTATCTGGTTGTTCGATAGCAGACAATAGCTTAACTAATTCTGGAGTGAGTGGTATCACCACTTCATTTAATATTAAACTAAAATTCTCGGGAACGGCTTTTTCCTCAAATTGCGAGCTAAGGAACGCCATACTAAAAATAGAGCCAGTATTGAGTCGAACTTTATTGACTGAAATATTGATTTTAGGATTACTCAGTCTTATCTCAACGCCACCAACAATCACCTGACCTGTTAAGGTCATTGCGGAACTTGCAAAGTCAAATTTGATAGATGGTCCGAGTTGTTTATCGATTTCTTCAAGATCTTGTTTCAATTTCCATTGAACACCGATATACAAACTAAGGCTAATCACAACGGCAAATATGAATAATCTCAATAATAAGCGAAGCATAAAAACGAAGTGACCTCTGTATAATCCTTACTCGGTGAACGGCCGCCAAAACCAATTGATGTCATTAAGATCGGCCTGGTGGGTGTTTGACTCCAGATGTTAGTTCAATCCTACCCTTTTAATTGAATAAATTCAAAGCTTTAGCTTAGTTTGTTAGGCTATAGTTGGATACCGAGTAGTTATTAGTATTATCAAAGCACAAAATAATCCCCAATCGTTGCAAAAAAGCATTAAAATAGCGTCACTAAAAATCCAGAGATTTGAGACATGCATTTTACTGGGCAACACCTTCTTTCTGTAAAAGACTTAAATTTAGATTCTATCGACGAGTTATTTACGGTTGCGCAAAACATGCGACCATTCGCCAATCGTCAAAAGGTCACACGGGTGTTAGAAGGCGCGGTTTTAGGTAACATGTTTTTCGAACCCAGTACACGAACCCGCGTCAGTTTTGGATGTGCTTTTAACTTACTCGGCGGTGAAGTCAGAGAAACAACCGGCCTTTCAAATTCAGCGTTAGCTAAAGGTGAGTCTCTTTACGATACAGCGCAAGTGCTTTCTGGATACAGTGATGTCATTGTTATGAGACACCCACAACCCCATTCGGTTGAAGAGTTTGCTACAGGTAGTAGAGTGCCAGTCATCAATGGAGGTGACGGTCCAAATGAACACCCCACTCAAGCATTACTTGATTTATTTACCATAAAAGATGAGCTTGCTAGGTGTGGGCAAACTATCGAAGATCTGAGCCTCACTTTGCTAGGCGATCTAAAACACGGAAGAACAGTGCACTCATTGTGTCACTTGCTGTCACTCTATTCAGGATTAAAAATTCAGCTTGTTGCCCCCGAAGCGCTTAGTCTACCAACAAGCTATGTGGATCTATTAGTCAATGCGGGACATCAAGTTGAAATTGGCAGTGATCTAGAAAGGGGCTTATCGCAAGCCAACATAATCTATCAAACAAGAATTCAAGAAGAGCGTTTCGCTTCGGAAGAAGAAGCCAATCGCTATAAAGGTTATTTTAGACTGAATAAAAAAATCTACTCCGATCATTGCTTACCTAACGCAGTCATCATGCACCCTTTGCCGAGAGACTCGCGCAATAATGCCAATGAATTAGACAACGATCTCAACAAAGAACCAGGTTTGGCGATATTCCGGCAGACCGATAACGGCGTGCTAGTACGAATGGCACTGTTCGCTTGTATTCTTGGAGTTGAAAATCAAATTACTAAGTATCAACGCGATGTTAATTGGCACGTGGGACTAAACTAGCAACTAGCAACTAGCAACTAGCAACTAGCATTAAAATAGAAAGAATATCTAAGAAACTAAACATCACAATAAGATTGAGAAAATAATGAGCCGATCAGAAGAACTTTACCAACAATCCAATCAATATATCCCAGGAGCCGTCAACTCCCCGGTTAGGGCATTTAATGGTGTCGGTGGAACCCCTGTTTTTGTAGAAAAGGCAAACGGAGCCTATTTTACCGACGTCGATGGAAAGCAATATGTAGATTATGTTGGCTCATGGGGTCCAATGATTCATGGCCATAACCATCCAGAGATTCGAAACGCTGTCATTGAAGCAGCACAAAATGGTTTGAGCTTTGGTGCACCAACTGAAATCGAATTAACCATGGCAAAAGCAGTCTGTGATTTAATTCCATCGATTGAGCAAGTGCGCATGGTGAGTTCAGGAACCGAAGCCACGATGTCAGCCATTCGACTAGCGAGAGGATTTACTGGTAAAGACAAATTGATCAAATTTGAAGGCTGTTATCACGGTCATGCTGATTGTCTTTTAGTGAAAGCGGGTTCAGGCGCGTTAACATTAGGAGAGCCAACTTCACCAGGTGTACCAGCCGACTTTGCAAAGCACACGCTAACAGCCGAATTTAACAACTTACAAAGCGTCAAAGAATTATTTGAAGCCAATCAAGATGATATTGCCACTGTGATTGTCGAACCCATTCCAGGCAATATGAACTGTATCCCACCAGAGGATGGATTCTTACAAGGGCTTCGTCAACTGTGTGATCAATACAAGGCAGTATTAATTTTTGATGAAGTCATGTGTGGTTTAAGAGTTGGGCCAGGCAGTGCACAACAACTTTATAATGTCACTCCTGACTTGACAACATTGGGCAAAATTATTGGTGGCGGCATGCCGGTAGGCGCGTTTGGTGGTAAGAAAGAGATCATGCAGTTTTTGGCACCTGCGGGTCCTGTCTATCAAGCGGGCACTCTGTCAGGAAATCCTATCGCCATGTCTGCGGGATTAACCTCGCTAAAAATGTTATCTGCGCCAGGCTTTTTCGCACCTCTATATGACTACACAGAACGACTTGTATCGGGTCTGCAAAAGCTGGCCGATGAACATAATATTCCAATGACGACTAATCACGTTGGTAGCATGTTTGGGATTTTCTTTACAACTGATAAAAAAGTCACTCGCTTTTCGCAAGTGGTCAATTCCAACCAAGACATGTTTAGAAAATTCTTTCACGCGATGTTGGATGAAGGTATTTACTTAGCGCCGTCGGCATTTGAAACGGGTTTTGTTTCGGCAGCGCACGATGAGCAAACATTAGAAAAAACATTTGCAGCTGCTAAGGTAGCATTTTCCAAACTAGCTTAATCTCACTTCAAAGATCTAGTGACTAACCTTATCTTTTGATTTGCTAGATATTCACTCGCAACCAAACTTAATTCAGGTTTGGTTGCAGTACCTATTTATTCCACTAGCTGTTCTGACAACTAAACAATTGTTTAGTTTCGATTAATACAATTTATTTGTAATGACTTTGTAAATTTAAGTAAAGAAAATATTTTATTTGAACCATTTTGTTAGGCGCCACTCTATAAAATCGCTCTCTATTTTTTTGTAAGAAAAATATTTTTTGAGTGAACAATTGGTTTGTCGCGACTCCATTTAAATAAAATTTCTCTCTATCTTATGGAGTCTAAATCTATGAAATCAAACAAACAAAAATGCTTAAAAGACGATAATAATACCTTAAAAAATGGTTCTAATTTTTTATCGAGTATTTTCACTATAATACTCTTAGGCTTAATCAGTGCATGTAGTGACTCGTCCGATGATACCGATGGGACTGGTTATTTTAAGCTATATAATGCTTCCAAAAATTCTCCAACTGTCTATTTGGAAATTGACGATGAGGCGATTACTCAAGCCAGTTTTTCTGAAAGCTCAACGCTCTACCCAATGGAAAGCCAATCCTATCAATTGGATCTTCTTTGGAAGGAAGATACCAATAGTTACAACGAATTCTACCAACAAGAACTCGATATTACCGATGATGATATTAGTCTGATTATCGTCTCTGGAGACTTTGACAACCCAGAAATTAGTATTTTTGACTACTACGACGAGCAACAGGATCTTGAAGATGATGACGACCAAGAACGTTTTTCTCTTAATTTAATCAACCTAACCTCAACTCTTCCAAGCTTAGATTTTTATATTTCTGCCGATAATGAATCCTTTAATGAAGCGGTATTAGTAGAGTCGGCTATTGGCAAAGTAATTACAGATAGTCATTTGTTCGAATTGGAGAGTTACGTTTTTTATATCACCGAACCTGGTAGTGAAGAAGTGCTCTATCAATCAGCTAGTTTAGATTATTTTTTCACGACCCAATATGTCATAGCAATTCGTGAAAATACCGGGCCAGGTGACTCGCCAGTCACAATAGACCAAATCGGACGCACGGGCTCGGCTGTAGAAATATCCGACAAAGATGCCAGCGCGGAACTTAGAATTTACAATGGATTAGAACAACACTCTTTGCTTGAAACTTTTGAGGATAGTATCAATATCGAAATCAACGGGCTTAACGATCAACAACAAATTTTGGATCTTGCCAAAGGAGTCATGAGCGAAACTATAGAGCTTTCCGCGGGTGATTATTCACTCGACTTATTGAACTCGGATAGCGGTGAAACTATCACCAGCAACCATTTTGTAAGTTTAGATGCCAACCAAGATAAAACTGTTTTCGTCTATCTTAGTGAAGAATACGAAGACAGTGACAACGACTCAACGACTCCCGACGAGACAAAGATATACCTTAATTCTCTACTGGTTGAAAACAGCAATAGGATCAGTCTTTATGACCATCAGGTCAATGTCATTAATTTGGTTCAAGATGCCGATGAAGAATTTACCAGCCTAGAAGTTTATTTTGTGCGAACCAATGAAACCGTTTCTAGCGCTGAATATGGCCTAACAAGTTCTCACGCAACTCCGCGAACCTTGGTACTCCCAAACAATACTTATCAAGTTAGTGTCATAGCGGAAATTGATCAGAGCGAAAGACTACTTGTTTTCGATAGTCTAACTCTCGATGCAGAAAGTGGTGATTTATTTATGCTGATTGAAGAAGATCAAGAAAATAGTGAGGGGTACTCTATTCAGTTTATCCCCCAAACAAACTAACATGATGTGAAACGGGCTGATTGAATTGGCAGCTCGTTTCATTAACTAAAACTGAGCGTTCAAAATTTAGTAGAAAGCTTCATCAAATTGCCATCATCCTGCATCTTAAGACGCTTTAAGAATGACATGCCCAACAGAACTTCTGTTGGCCCTGTCCCTTGTACCACAGTTGCCTCTACATGAGACAGTTGGATCGCACCAACACTAACCTTGTCGGCCATAAGGTTCCAGGCTCTCGCTCTACCAGATGCGGTCGATACAATGATTTTTCTACCTTTCATTTTATATTGTAAGCCAATTCGTTGCGCAGTTGATTCGTTCATAGCGACACTTGATGCTCCGGTATCGACTAAAAAAGTCACAGGAAATCCATTAATAAATCCGGAAGTTTTATACATGCCCATAGTGTTACGTGGAATGCTAATCGATTTTATGGTGGAGGGTTGTTCCGACTCAATTGAGTTCCCGAGTTTTGACTGATGTAAACCCAACTCGACTTTTTCACCATCCACTAAAAAAGTCGCGCCATGGCTAGTCGCAGCGATTAGCTTGATTCTTTTTTTATAAGATTGCCCGACTCGAAGTAATTTTTGTTTGCTGCTATGTTGGATCATGGCGGCATCTTTGAATAAGGCGATCACTTCAAATTCAATTGGTTCAGCCGATTGCGCGGCTACCTTTGTCGTTTGAAACAAAACAACCGTGCTAAAGAAAAGCAATACAAAATATTTCAATTCAGTTTTCATAGTCGATTATCACTTTATATAAAATGCAGAATTAAATGTAACGCTCCACAAGCAAACAGTCCCGCTACGATATCATCGATCATGATTCCTAACCCACCGGATACTCTTTTGTCTAACCAACTTATCGGCCAAGGTTTAAAAATATCAAATACTCTAAAAAGAATAAATCCCAGTAGGATATTAATAGTATTAAAAGGAATCGCGAGCATCGCAATGAAAAAACCTGCGAATTCGTCCCAGACAATTCCGGGATGATCATGTGTTTTTAGTTGTTTGGCAGTATATTCACAAATAGCAATGCCTGTAATGGACACAAAAACACAAGCCGCCAAGTAAAAATAAAAGTCTAGTTGTGCTAACAATAAGTACAAGGGAATACAAGCCAAAGTCCCAACCGTTCCTGGGGCTTTAGGTGCTAAACCACTACCAAATCCTATGGCCAAAAAATTAATAGGATTTGTGAATACTAGCTTAGCAGGTATTTTTTTCATCGTTTACCTCTTGCCTTACGCTTGCAACCAGTTAACTAAAATGTTGAAAGCCAAATTCTTTGAATCCGACTTCGCTCAAGTTAATTTCTTGGTCTTCATCTAGCAATCGAACACCCGGTTTACCGGTCATTCGGCCGATAGGAACGCAAGTACTTCCCACGGTTTCAAGTGCTTGGATAGTCGCATCTAATTCGTCTTCTGGAACGGTGAAGCATAGCTGATAATCATCTCCACCAGTCAAAGCACTTTTCATTAGCTGTTCTTTATTGGCCACAGATTTAGCCGCAGTTGACAACGGAATTCGCTCCCAACGCAATAAAGCGCCTACATCACTTGCTCTACTAATATGCGATAAGTCAGCTAGTAGCCCATCCGAAATGTCGATTCCGGCTGTCGCTCTACTGCGTAACGCGATACCAGCCGCAACTTGTGGATAAGGACGATAGTATTTATTAAGCAAATGAGTTTTATGATCTGCTTCGGCAACCTCAATTTCGTTGCGTGCAACCTTTAAGCCGAGCGCTGCGTCGCCCAGAGCGCCAGTTACGCATATGAGTTCACCGGCTTTAGCCGTGTCTCGACGACAAAAAACTTTTTCAGGAACAAAGCCATGTGCTTGAATAGTGATGGAAAGTGGACCTTGGCAGGTGTCTCCGCCAACCACTTGAATACCAAAGTAATCTAACATTTTAACCAACCCGTGATTAAAATCTTTTAACCACTGTTGATCATATTCGGGCAAAGTTAATGACACTGTAATCCATGCGGGCTCTGCCCCAGCGGCAGCTAAGTCACTGAGGTTAACAGCAATGGCTTTATGCGCGATATCTGCGGCGTTACTATTCTCGAGAAAATGAACACCAGCAACTAAGGTATCCATAGATACAGCCAATCGCTGCCCTCTTGGCACTTTCAATAGGGCGCAGTCATCGCCAACCCCATGAATAACGTCCTTTCGATTCTTAACTTTTATCGCTAAGAATTCATCAATTATTTCAAATTCGTTCATTGATATCCTTTCCAACTTAATCATTTGAAAAGATTAAGCCGTTAATAGCTTACTACTGTCTGAGCTGAGGATTGAAAATTTAGACAAATTCCAATACAACACAGGGACTCTTTTGCTCAAAAATTCTAGCCAAAAGGTTAGAACCACAAAAAAGACAAAGGCGCAGATAATAGCGCCTTAATAGTATTTTTTAATTTAGTGATTGTTGAGTTTTGTGTATCTAGAGGTATCTACGTAAGTAACTACTTACTTTCTCAACATTAATTTTTAATTTCAAGTACTCGTAACTGACGAGCTAGTTTGTCTAAAATTCCGTTAACAAACTTATGACCTTCAGAAGCACCAAAAGTTTTAGTTAATTCCAAAGCCTCGTTAATCACCACTTTGTAAGGAACGTCTATTCTAGACTTCAATTCATAGCAAGCTAATCGAATGATTGCTAGTTCTACGGGATTCACCTCTTCAAATTCTCGATCAAAAAGAGGTGTAATTAAATCGTCGATCTCTGAAATGCTAGTCAAAGTATTGACCAATATTTCCTGAAAATAAGGAATATCAACTTTTTTAGCGTTGATGGTCTCTAAAAACTGCATTTCGATATCTTTAACAGCATTTCCGCTCAACTGCCATTGATAGATCCCTTGCACAGCATAGCGCCTCGCTTTTTTACGAGTCGAGGGCTTCTGTAAATGTGGCGTGTTTTCCATGCTCAATTAGTGATCCATTGCATCAAATAGATTGACCATTTCGAGTGCCGTTATAGCCGCTTCACCGCCTTTATTTCCGGCTTTGGTGCCTGCACGCTCAATCGCTTGCTCGATTGAATCAACAGTGAGAACACCAAATGAAACTGGTATATCTGCATTTAGGGAGACCTGTGATAATCCTTTAACGCACTCGCCTGCGACATAGTCAAAGTGTGGTGTACCACCGCGAATAACGGCACCTAAGGCAATAATGGCATCATGCTTTTTTCTCGCAGCAATTCGTTGCGCAGCGATTGGCATCTCGAAAGCACCTGGAACTCGATATATTTCAATATCATCTTCTGAAACGCCATGACGCTTCAGTGTGTCTATAGCCCCTTCTAATAAGCTTTCAACAATAAAACTGTTAAATCGTGCGACCAAAATGGCGTATTTTGCTTTGTCAGCAACGAGTTTGCCTTCAATTGTTTTCATTTGATAAACCTTTTATCTTTACTAATTTATACAGTAACTAGTCAAATTAAGTTAAAACCAAAGTAGTTATAACCAGTTGTTTATAAACAACTTTAGTTGTCTTCTATGTACTCAACAGCTTCTAATTTAAATCCCGCTAATGAGTGGTATTTTTTCACTGGACTCAGCAGTCTCATTTTGTGAACGTTTAAATCCACCAATATTTGACTTCCGATTCCAACAGTTCTGGTAGCACGACTTTGCTGAGCTTGAACAGAGTTAGTTGGGCGTTCCTGGCCACTAAGTTTGGCTATTCTATCAAGAATCGAATTCGGTGACGATTGATTCCCTAAAAGTAGGACAACACCAGTCCCCTCATCGGCAATCCGTTGTAATGCCCGCCGTATAGTCCAACTACCTTGATCTTTCTTCTCACGAGCCAGTAGATCCGTTGCAACATCGGCAATATGAACCCTCACCAAGGTAGTGTCGTCAGGGTTGATTTCCCCTTTCACCAAGGCAATGTGCACTTGCCCTTCAATATCGTCCTGATAGGCATGCAATTTGAAGTCGCCAAATTCAGTTTTCCAATCCGTTGAAAACTCTTTAGTGACTGAGTTTTCAGTATTCATGCGGTATTCGATAAGATCGGCGATGGTTCCAATCTTAAGCTGGTGTTCTTTAGCAAACTCTTCTAAATCTGGGCGACGTGCCATGGTGCCGTCTTCATTTAGAATTTCTACAATAGTGGCGCTTGGTTCGAACCCAGCAAGCCGAGCTAAATCGCAACCTGCCTCTGTATGTCCTGCACGAACAAGTACCCCGCCTTTTTTCGCCATAATAGGGAAAATATGCCCTGGCTGCACAATATCGCTAGGTTTTGCGTCCGCCGCAACAGCAGCTTGGATAGTTCTGGCTCTATCCGCTGCGGAAATCCCAGTGGTTACGCCTTCAGCTGCTTCAATTGATAACGTAAAATTGGTTTCAAACGACGCTTGGTTCTTATCAACCATTAGACGTAAATTAAGCTGCTCGCAACGTTCTTGAGACAATGTTAAACAAACTAATCCGCGCCCATATTTAGCCATAAAATTGATATCGTCAGGCCTTACCATGCTTGATGCCATGACTAGATCACCTTCATTTTCGCGGTCTTCGTCATCCATCAATATCACCATTTTACCGGCGGCAATATCATCAATTATTTCTCTTGCTGTATTCAATTGCATACTTTTACTCAATGTTAGCTCTATTGTAGACATCATACGACGTCTGGGTTGGTTCAGTCCGATTATTTAATAAATCCTGACTGCTGTAATAGACTAGTAGTAATATTAGCCTTTGATTGCGTTTTTTGCCCAGTTAACAATCGCTCAAGGTAGCGCGCTAAAAGGTCAACTTCCAAATTGACTTTTGTGCCGGCCAGGTAATTGATTGCTGTGGTCTCGGCAAGGGTATGAGGTACTAGATTCAATTGAAATGTTGAGCCGTCAACTTCATTCACTGTTAAACTCACGCCATCAACACAAATTGAGCCTTTCTTAGCAATATAATGGGCAATCTCATCAGGGGCTTTGATATTAAATTGTACGCTGCGCGAGTCTTTGCTGACAGATAACACTTCACCAATTCCATCGACATGCCCACTGACTAAATGGCCACCTAAGCGAGAGGTTGGCATCAGTGCTTTTTCTAGATTAACTGCACTGCCTATTTGGATATTTGCCATAGTGGTTAACCTGAGTGTTTCACCGGAGACATCGGCTGTATAGCGATATTGATCAAACTCTATTGCGGTTAGACAAACTCCGTTACAAGCGATGCTGTCACCAAGCGCAACATCCGACATATCTAATTCACCGACCTCGATAGTCAGTCTCGCGTCGCCAGCCCGATATTCAATTTTTGAAATCGTGCCGATACTTTCGATTATTCCAGTAAACATCAGTAGCCTCGGTTAATCTGATAGATCATTGGATAATTTGTAAGTCAGACGAATATCATCGCCAAATTGACGTACATCGGTTAAGTCTAGCGGCAGACACTGATCCATTTGCTCTATTTGCAAATCAAATAATCCCATCGCGTGGTTACCCATCAATTTTGGCGCCATATAAATCACTAATTGGTCAACCAGTCCGAGTTTTAAAAAGCTGCCTGCCAAACGATGACCTGCCTCAACCAACACCTGACTTGCACCGCGCTCAGAAAGCGCCGAGAGCACTTCTGAAATAGCGGTCATAGAATGAGCTTCAATATGTTGGTACTTGGAATCTGCCAGCGCAGACCTTTGATCACTTAAGGTCATCCACCAAACTTGCTTGCCCTTCCAAATATCAGCATTTTGCTGTGAGTTATTTCGCTCAGAACTTGGTTGATTAAACTTGAAAATTTTGTCATTTAAATTCGCTTTGCCATGACGATCAAATAATACCCGTAATGGCTGTCGAAAATGTAGCTCTACAGTTTGGTCCACACTTGAAAAATCAAGTCTTGCGGTAAGACTCGGATCATCGCTTTGCTGGGTACCGATGCCAGTAATAATCACATCTTGTTTTGCCCTTAACCGTTGCACATCGGCGCGGGCTTGTGCGCCAGTAATCCACTGGCTTTGCCCATTTTTAAGCGCAGTACGGCCATCTAAGCTCATTGCCAATTTTACCGTAACAAAAGGGCGGTGACGCTCAAAATGAGAAAGAAAGCCGGGGTTAAGTTTACGCGCTTGCAGTTCCAACAAACCGCTTTGGGTGGCAATACCCGCTTGCTCCAAAATTCGTAAGCCCTTGCCACTAACTTCAGGATTTGGATCTTGCATTGCTGCAATCACTTTAGCGACGCCAGATTGTTTTAATGCTTGCGCACATGAGCCCGTTTTACCCACATGTGCGCAGGGCTCTAAAGTGACATAACAAGTTGCTCCTTTAGCCTGCTCGCCAGCTTGCTGAAGGGCATTGATCTCAGCGTGTGCTTGGCCAAATGATTGATGCCAACCGCGGCCAATCACATCGCCATTTTTAACGATGACACAACCCACAACTGGGTTTGGCCGCGCGGTAAACTCACCTCTTTTCGCCAGACGTAAAGCCTCTGCCATAAATTGGTGATCTTGAGCGGACCAATCATTCATAATTGTTTGAACTTAATCTTTAGATTCTAGACGTTCGATTTCCTCTCGGAAATCACTAACATCTTTAAAACGGCGATACACTGAAGCGAAACGTACAAACGCCACTTGATCGAGTTTGCGTAATGCTTCCATCACTAATTCTCCGATGGTCGCCGCGTCGACTTCTCGCTCACCCATTCCGCGCAGTTTCGATTGAATACTAATGATCGACTCTTCTACAGCTTCCACAGAAACTGGCCTTTTCTCAACGGCGCGCAAGATACCCGCTTTCAGTTTGGTATCATCAAAGGGTTGTCGACTACCATCCCCTTTGATCACCTTGGGCATCACCAGTTCGGCGGTTTCAAAGGTGGTAAAGCGCTCGCCACACTCGATACATTCTCTCCGACGGCGCACTTGTCCACCTTCGGCTACCAAACGAGAGTCAATCACCTTGGTATCTTGAAATGAGCAAAATGGACAATGCATAGTTTCGCCTATAATCGAGTTAGTTTAAATTAGTCGAGGTAAACGGGAAATCTAGCCGTTAGCTCCAGTACCTTAGCTTTAACATCGGCAATCACTTGCTGATTATTAATATCATCAAGAATGTCGCAAATCCATTCCGCTAATTGAGTGGCTTCGGCTTGTTTCATTCCTCGAGTAGTAATCGCTGGAGTTCCCATGCGTAGTCCACTTGTCACAAATGGCGAACGAGGTTCGTTTGGAACAGTATTTTTGTTAACCGTAATAAATGCCTCACCAAGTGCAGCTTCAGCATCTTTACCGGTTATGTCTTTGTCAATCAGGTCTATAAGGAAAAGGTGATTATCTGTACCGCCCGAAACTATTTTATAATTACGCTTTTGTAGCACTTCAACCATCGCTTTTGAATTGACTAATACTTGTGCTTGAGTCTGCTTAAACTCGTCACCTAACGCTTCTTTAAAAGCCACAGCTTTACCAGCAATAACGTGCATCAATGGGCCACCTTGACTGCCAGGGAAAACGGCTGAATTAAACTTTTTAGTCAGCGCTTCGTTTTCTTTGGCTAGGATAATACCGCCACGAGGACCTGCTAAGGTTTTGTGAGTAGTTGATGTCACAACATCGGCGTGAGGAACAGGATTAGGATAAAGTCCTGCAGCGACAAGACCAGCTACATGAGCCATATCTACCATAAAATAAGCACCTACCTTGTCGGCAATCGCTCTAAACTTAGCCCAATCAATACTGCGTGAGTAAGCTGAAAAACCGCCTAAAATCATTTTTGGCTTGTGCTCTATTGCTAGCGCTTCAACTTGCTCAAAATCAATATAGCCATCGGCGTCTAGTCCGTACTGAACTGATTTGTAGATCTTTCCAGAAAAGTTAACCGGAGAACCATGAGTCAAATGTCCACCTTCATTAAGGTTCATTCCCAATACCGTATCGCCAGGATTAAGTAGCGCCATATATACAGCAGAATTAGCCTGTGAACCTGAGTGAGGTTGAACATTGGCATAATCTGCGCCAAACAACTCCTTCACTCTATCAATTGCCAGTTGCTCGGTTACATCGACATATTCACAACCACCGTAGTATCTTTTCGCTGGGTAGCCTTCTGCATACTTATTAGTTAGTACAGAGCCCTGTGCCGCCATCACTCTGGCACTGGTGTAGTTCTCTGAAGCGATTAATTCGATGTGCTGCTCTTGGCGCTTCTTTTCGGCCTGAATTGAATCCCATAATTCTACATCATATTCTGCGAGAGTTTGTTTGTTGTGAAGCATATCGTCAGGTTTCCTTGATGGTAAAATAAAAACGGTCCACAGTGACACGTTTTTGGCTAAGTTAAAATTTGGCGCTATTGTATCGAATTAGCCTAAGGCTGTCGCCATAATCGGTAGTTATATAGGGCAAAAACTACGTAAATCAGTAAACCATTTACACTGTTAATTCGTCTAGAGGGCAAGGCTTGGGTAAAATGGCAAAAAATAACTTAAAAGTGCTCTACTTGCCGCATAGTAATCAGCCTGATTGACAACTTTACAAGGATTGCAATATGTCAAAAACATCCGCTCTTATCCCCTTAATCGGTGGTGTTTCACTGGGAATTGTAGCAACGATTACTTACCTTTTACTAATGAGACCGAACATCGACCTGTCTCCATTGGGCGGCTCCTCAACCAGTCTAAGCCTTACACAATGCCAACGCTTAATGTCTTTCCCAGAGGAAACAAACCAAGCGCCCCCCCCAGTGTTCGATAACACGTCACATAAGAAGCCATTAAATAGGGCGGATAATCAGTGCGTCGCAGAGTACGCTGATAACCTCAGTCAACCAGAGATGGCTAGACAAATTAGACAGCTCGATAATAGTCGAAGCATACTGCCGAATGATCTTTCCAGACTTAATCATTGGACTTCCTTAACTAGTTTTACTAAATCCCTCGACGAAATGGTATTGAGTGATAACTCTCGAAATCACCTTATGGCTAAAGCCTTAGTTTTTTACTCTTATGATTATATTTCTGCGTTAGAAGCACTTTTCTCTGCCCAACAGTCAGCGAGTAATGAGGAACGACTAGAAATGTTTCAAGCGGAAATTGATGTATTGTTAGATTATGTCAGGCGACAGTATTTTTCGGAGAACCACTTAATTCCAATAGAAACTTTCACTGCTGTGATGAATTTAGCCAACGAGAAGCAACCAAATAATGTCGAAGTACTGGTCGCATTGGTCCGTCATCACATGCTAGTTGGTGAGTATGGGCTGGCTGAAAACTATATTGAGCGAGTACCTCCTGACGTTGATAACCTCATCACTATCGATGAGCTAAATCGACGCTTAACTCGAACAATGGCAGCTAACTTAGACTCCGATAAAGGAATTCCACTAAAACAGTTGGGGAATCACTTTTTAGTTGAGGTAAACTTCAACCAAGAACATTCACTTAGTTTGATGTTAGATACTGGTGCGAGCCGAACCGTGTTATCACCTCGAGCAATGCGAGTTTTAACCAGCATGAGTGAAGGTGTCACGGATCTAAAAATTTCGGGGCACGCTGAAACCGCCAATGGTTTTGCATTTACTAGACTTTATCAAATGGAGCAAATTAGCGTTAGTGATTTTCATATTGATAATGCACTGGTATTGGTGATGAAAATGTCTGGTAACGACCAATTTGATGGGCTGCTAGGCATGGATTTTCTCAGCCGATTCGAATTTCAAATTGATTACCAACAAAACCGCTTACATTTGAGTTATTAGTATTCACTCAACCCAATAAAGCTCCGTAGGCAGTCCAAGCTCCTGTTAAGTAATATATCTCTAGAGATTGAAAATGATACAATCACCCATATATAAGCAGTTTAGTCTTTTTTCATCCATTTAACTCAGGAAAACTAGTTTGAAACTAAATATTTGGGGAAAACTCATTGGTGGTTTTTTGGGATTCCTTCTGTTCAATATCGTCGGTTTAATCCTGGGTGTTTGGCTCGGCCATCGATTTGATCAAGGACTCAATCAGAATTTTGATAGCCTTTTCGGGCAAACCGATCCTGCAGAAACACAACGAATCTTTTTCCGTACGACTTTTTCTGTAATGGGACACATCGCTAAGTCTGATGGTGTTGTCAGCAAGCAAGAGATCGCAGCGGCAGAACAAGTCATGGCGCAACTCGGACTAGATGAGCTAAAAAGAAAAGAGGCCATTACCGCTTTTGATCAAGGGAAATCGCTGGACTTTGACTTGAATAGTCACCTTCAATCTTTGATCCAGCACTGTATTCGAAAACCCAGCCTAATACAGATGTTTCTTGAGATTCAAATACTCGCGGCTACAGCTGATGGCGATGTCAACCAATCTGAAAGACAAATTCTTTATCAAATTGGTCAAGCATTTAGAATTGCCCCCGCCCACCTTGATAGGTTAGTGGAAATGGTTAAAGCGCAACAATCGTTTCACCAAGGTGGTTCCAGTGCATCCAGAAACCAAAATGGTCCTACAATAGAGCAGGCTTACCAAGTACTCGGACTCGATACCACGGCAAGCAACCCAGAAGTAAAAAAGGCCTATCGGAAGTTAATGTCTCAACACCATCCAGACAAGTTGGTCGCCAAAGGTATGCCAGAGGAAATGGTCAAAGTTGCAACCGAAAAATCACAAGAAATCCAAGCTGCTTATGAAATGATTAAGCGAGCGAAATTTTAATCAACTAGAAAGAAGAGAAGGTTTATGAATAACAAGAATATACAGTTGAAGATTCTAGATTCAAGAATCGGTAATGAGTTTCCTTTGCCAGACTACGCAACAACAGGTTCGGCTGGGATGGACTTGCGAGCATGCATCGATAACTCGATGAGTTTAGAACCTGGAGAAACGAAATTAATACCAACCGGTATAGCAATCCACATTGCTGATCCTAGCTTGGCTGCTACTATTCTCCCTCGCTCTGGACTAGGCCATAAGCATGGAGTCGTTCTTGGAAATTTGGTTGGTTTGATCGACTCTGATTACCAAGGACAGATTTTTATTTCCTGCTGGAATCGCAGCGACACAGCCTTTGAAATCAACCCAGGTGATCGAATGGCTCAGTTAGTCTTTTTACCGGTAGTCATGGCTAAATTCGACATCGTCGAAGAGTTTGATGCGAGTGACCGAGGAGAAGGTGGTTTTGGTCACTCTGGGCGAGATTAACTAATTATCTCTAAAGATTAGAACAATCTTTTTGGAAACACTAATTGTTTTTTTCCTTTAAGACTATAGGTACCTGATATTCATTTTTTACGTGAGCAGGAAAAAGTAACTCAAACTTTCACTTGCTGAATTAGCAGGTACCATAGCCCATTCACATAAATTGTAGATTGCCTACAATATGGCAAAGTTGAAACTGCCTGCTAGCTAGGGCAATCATATTGAACAACCCATAGTGTTCTGCTTAATTACAATAGTACAGCGTATTAAAACTTTTAGAATCTCTATAATAGCTATTATTAAGACGCCGCGCTCTCGAACCATTTCTTAAACTCCGCTGCACGTTCTCTACTGACAAAAACATCGAATTCAGGTCGTTGATTTAATATGACCGTTAACTTCCCGCCCAACGAACGTTTCACCTTGCTAATGGCCGATATATTACAGATTACTTTACGATTCAGTTTAAAGAAATGCTGCGGATCTAACTGATTAATAATATTCACCAAAGAATGATTGAGCGAATAAATTCGCCCATTATCCGCAACACAAAAAGTGGCTTCGTCAAAGTAGATATAAGAAGTGTTCTTAGTAGGCAATTTAATTAGAGCATTTCCTCTCTTTACCAAAAAGCTTTCAATGTAGTTTTTTCGTAGGTACTTGATTTCGGATAACGCCTTATCTAATCTTACTTGTCGTTGGTTGCCCAAATATCGATTAGTATTTAAGTGATAGGCTTCAAATTTATTTAAAGCGTTTCTGACAGCATTGAAATCTATCGGCTTTAAGAGATAATCAACACTATTTAGTTCGAACGCCTTAATCGCATATTCATCATAGGCTGTAGAGAAAATTATAGGAATGTGAGTTCTGAATTGGCTAAATATTTCAAACGCCGAACCATCGCTTAAATTGATGTCTAAAAAAATCAAGTCCGGCTGCTCATTGTGTATAAACCATTCAATACTTTCGTCAACACTTTTTAACCAGTCAACAATATTATAACTACTTGATACATTCTTGATAAAACGGATTAAGTTTTCGTAGGCCGGTCTTTCATCCTCAATGATCAATATACTAGTCATACATTCCTATTTTAAGTAATGGAACTTTGACTTTGAAAGTATGATTACCATCCTCTTCCATTCTCTCAATCTCAATTCTCTTTTCAGATAACAGGGCGTAGCGACTCTTTAGGTTGTAGAGCCCAATTCCTGTAGAAGCATAACTATTTCTTTTAGTATGACAATTGTTTTTGACTACAATAAATTCATCGAATTGGCATATATTGCAACAAATTGAGTGCCTAGCATCAATACGATTATGCTTTACCACATTTTCGAGTAAGATTTGTAGCGTAAAGGGAGGCAAGTAGAAACCATCGATATCGCCCAAAGTTATTTCAATTGAAATCGCCTCGTTAAACCGCCCTTTTAATAAATTGATAAACAACAGAGCAATCTCGACATCGTCTTTAAGAGAAATTAATTGCTCATCTCGGTGATATAGTAACTGCCGAAATAAGCCGGACAGATTCTTCAAGTAACTCTGCGCCTTGTTATTTTTAGTATCTATCATCGATTGAAGCGTATTGAAATTATTAAACAGAAAGTGTGGATCCACTTGCATTTGCAAAGCATGTAATTGAGCTTTAATATTTTCTTTTTCTAGCAAAGCGTTTCTTAGTAATACCTGCTGTTGTTTTTTCATAGTTGTTACTAACATCGAAAGTAACGTCACAGCAAAGGCAACTATGATACCGTGAGTAGCATAGTTTGCGAAATGGACCCAACTTAAACTATCATTTTGAGGTTCTGTAATGATAAGGTATTGTTTGTAGGATGCCGCTGTTACAATACTAATGGTCGCGATAGTTACAATTGAAATTAAGAATCTTGATGTCGTTATTTTGTCGTTTAAATTAACTATTTTTTCGCTAATAAACCAATAAAGATAGAGCTGAATAATCTTAAAAAGGATAGACTGTAAACTGAAATACTCCTGACCGCTGAAAAAACTCCCTAAATATACATTTAAATAAAGAAATATACCTAATACAGCGGGTATCACCAAAAACACTTTGTTATCAAATGATTTATCGGAGTAATTCATACAACATCATTTCGACTGGTTAGTATCGAAGATTAGCTGGAGTAATGTTGATAAACAACTCCAGTCATTCTAATAAAGACTGATAACTATACTATAGATAAGCCATTATCCTATCTGCCAAGCATTAATACGCTATTAGCATCGACGAGTTCGAATTTTGAACTATCTTCAAACAAGTGTTTCAAAATACGTACATGACCGGCACCGATAATCAATAAAACTCTTTTATCTTTTGAATGTTCGACTTTCTTATAAAGATTAGCATAAATCTTTATATTGCGTTTATACCACTCTGCGGTTAATTCTGCACCTATATAATCTGGGTCCAATGGTACACTAATTTGTTCGACGCCGTTATTTGATTCTCTCTTTGGCTCTAGTTTATGAGTTGGTGTAGAGGAAATAACTTGAATAGCTAAATCATTATAGAACTCATGATACTCGAGAATTTTTTTGGGCCGATTTGTGTTAACTAATCGTTCCAACACCGTTCGTGTAGCGTCTGCTCGATCAGATTTTTTATACCGAGCGGTTCTATCTTCAATTTCTCGAGTAACATTATCTAGGCCGTATCTTTTGACCCCTGCTAATAGCTCTTCGTAAGGAAAAATACCCGGGGCATCTATTGTGTAAATATTCTTGTGTTTAAGGTTCTTGGCTACTTTAAAACCTAATTGATAGATTTCATTGGCTTTATTGGTAATATCAAACTCCCCTTTAAGATACTGTCTATAGCGTTCGCTTATCGTCGATTGACGAGTCACATCTTGTTCAATGAATACCTTATCTGGCTTAAATTCAACTAATTGACGATTAACCACAGCTATTTCTTTTTGTGCATTTTCCGATAAGTGGTCGAAAGCGGATGACTTAAACACGTCGAGGCCAGGATTATCAAAGTGATATACACCCAAAATCATTATCTTCGTTTTAGTTGTTGATTTTGGCTCAGCCAATGTCTTCCCCCCCAATACAAAGGTAAAGATAAAGGTGAGAATAGTAACTATCATATTTCTATTTACTTGCATGTTGCACTTCCTTTTTTTGGTAGAGCAATGAGCATAAATAGATCTTGATAAGAAGAATACTGAATTACCTTTGAAACGGTATAAAATCAGCTTGAAGCGTTAAATTTTAAGCTTTTAAGTTACGATTTACCCCCATACAAAAGCTAGTGTTACTCAAAAATTCAGCTTGTTAAACACTTATGGATTGTCACAAAAGCGGTTTGCCTATCGACTTTTCAAAAACTCAGATCATTCTATTCGAATGTCTTATTTTTTTTCCACCATTAAAACAGATGCCTGATATTCCCTATTTACGTAATCTGGAAAATGTGACTCGAACTTTACATTGGCAGGAACACTAAGCACTTCATTTTTTATCTGCAGCCAATCTAGCAACAGAAAGAAACACGCACTCCAACGATAGTGTAAGTATTCATATTCATGATCTTAGACGTGTTCTAAGTCTGATCGCATCAATTTGTTTTTTGGCACTCTTTAGTGACTTAAGAAGAGGTAGTAATACGCTTAAGTGGACGATGTCCGAGGGAAATGTGGGTTCAATATTTCAGGGTATTGTTAACCAGGTTAAAACTTAGACACCAAGTTCAATTTCTTCGGAAGTTCTATTCTCTTTATTCTCCTTCAACAATACAGGCGCTTGAAAGTCTTTTCTAATATGTTCTGGAAAAGGAGACTCTTGTTGCTGGTAGAAATCTTCAGTTTCTTTCGCAACCGGGGCTAGCGGTGGTTGCCAGCTCAATGGCAAGAAAAATAACGCGCACATTGCCACTGTAATGTATTGAAAGGTCAGTTTTGAAGGGAGAGGGCGATTAAGCCCGATCGCGGCAATTCGTTTTTTAAATACTTTCTTATGGCTAAGAAAAAAGGTTGCAAATAATTCGGGGGATTTGCGGCCGATATTTAATCTCAAAACATGCAATAAACTCTTACCGTACTGCTCACTAGAAATCGCTTTTGCATTAAGCACCTTTTGGTCACAAATTTCTTCACGTAGAGAATTAAGCCGTCTTACAGCTAACCAAACCACTGGGTTAAGGCAATAAATAATCTGGATCAAATTTTGAAATAATAACCAAGATGCGTCCAGTCTTTTTACATGAGCTAGTTCATGAGCAATGATGGGGCCTAATACCGCACGGTTACCTTCTTGTAGCAGCTGTCTTGGAATAAAAATCACAGGTGAAAAAGTTGCAAAGGTAAAGGGGGATAAAAAATCATCTGAATCAATCACAATAATTTGTCGGGTGATTTTAAACTCTCTACGCCAATAGTTAATTTTTTTGGTTAACCAAACATCCTCTACCGGTTGTGCTATGGTCAACAATTTAGATAATTTCAGTTTAAGCGAAATAAATTTGTAAGCTACAATTGCTGATACGCTTCCCCAAACAACAAACAACAGATTTAACCAAGAAAACTTGAAGTTGGCTTGATTAAATAATGTTGATTGAGCAATTTGACTAAACCATTCAGCTGAACCAATGACTGTTGGCACATCAGTTTCAAGCCACGTATGACCAATATACCCAAGAGAGTAGCTAATCGAAAACTCCGGCGGGAGCACTAACCGAATTAGTACTAAGCACCAAAGGCTATATTCCAAAGTGCGTGGGAGCTTGGGATAGATAAGCTTAATCGTAAGGACTAGAAATGCTAAAATGGCTGAGTAGACACTATTCAGCACCAAGAAACGAAAAATGGTTTCTGAGTTAGCAAAAAGTGGTTGCAACAATTCCATAAGCGTTAATAACCAATTTCAGTTTACATTTTAGATTTTTCTTTCTGTTCGGTTTGCTGTTCGAGTAAGCCTTCTAACTCATCGATTTCTGACTCAGACAGCGCTTTACTTCGGCCAAATAATGAGACTAACGCGCTCTGATCCATTTCTAATAAATCATTCATAAAAAAACTAAGTAATCGAGCTAGCCCTGCAGGTTTTGAGATTTGAGCTTGATAAAGAAAAACACCGTGAAAGTCATCTCGTTTTAACAAGCCCTTTTTAACCATTCTATCCATGGTAGTTTTAGTGGTGGAATAAGCCCAGTTAAAAGTTTCTTTGATTTGTTCATGGACTTCTCTGACCGATAAGCCATCTTTGCTTTTCCAAAGGATATTTAGAATTTGTAATTCCGTTCGACTTAGATCGGGAAGATCGGCGTTTGTTTTTGATTTCATAGCTTTAATTTATTGAATTCCTGTTACAGTTGTAAAAGAAGTTACTCGGATTCGTTTAAGATGTCAACTCAATCAATAACTCGTTACAATTATTTAACCATATATGTTGTAAGTCTATTACAACTCTTTGACCCATTTAGCTGGGTTGCCTGCCACCAGACAGTTTGCGGAAACATCCCGATTTACAACGCTTCCCGCTGCAATTACTGCATTGTTTCCAACCTTAACTCCCGCCAATAAAATGGCGCCCGCTCCTATCCAGACATTATCGCCAATAACAATATCGTCGATTAGTGAAGTTTTATCTAGCCTCGATTGCGGGTCCGTGGGGTGATTGACAGTAATCATTTGAACGTTAGGCCCAACCAACGCATCATTGCCTATTTCAATCTGGCCAGCGTCTAATAGAGTACAATTAATATTAAGGTATACCCTTTCGCCAAAGCTGATTTTATCCCCATAATCGCAGTGGAATCCTTGTTCTATAATCAACTCAGAACCAAATTTGTTAAACAAAGTCTTAAGCTTTTTAAGATTCCCCTTGCTGGGAGAACGGTTATACAAGCGGCAAATATCATGCACATACTGGCGACGCTCTCGATTGATGCTTGTTAAGCTATTGAACGTTTTCGAACTAGAATTGGTCACTATTTTGTCACCTCTAAAGATAGCTAGAGACGGCTAACCCAGTCATGATCAATAAAACAAGCACACCTAATGTGAAACTGCCTAGACGATAAGGAATATAGTTTGAGGTGACATGTACAAACGCATGAAAAATTCGAGTTACTACATAGGCCCAGGCCAGCCAAATAACCAAACTGCTGACACTATTCGTTACGAAAAAAAACATTACCAACAGATAGAAAAGTACCGGCGTTTGAAATTGATTAGCGATGTTGTTAGAGACCTGTACCGTCTCCTTGTTCCAAGCACTGTTGTCGAGTGCAGCCTTTTTTCGATCGATTTCACCAGTTTTCACAGCAGCAGACTTACGCACTGCTAATAGGATAAACATGATAAGGGTAAGACTAATTTGTACGAGCAATGGTAACAGGATATCTGCATTGTTCATTGGATTCTCCGCAGCAAGTTTTTATTTAAGGATGTGCTTAGATTAACTAAGCACTAAATCCTAACAAACTCTCTAGCCAAGTGCTATGTGGACGGAATTTATATTAGGCGGGATTTCTCACAACAATGCGTTTCGGTGCCAACATATCTTGGTCATCGACTTCTGCTATACCAAGGAAACTTTGCTCTTCATCGTAAACACGAATAAGCTCGCCCTCAGTTAAATTAGGGTAGTTGATTGGCTGACCATGGCAAAAATATTCAGCACTTTCAGTATCTAACTCGGCGGAATCCAAATGTAATACAGCGCTATCAATTGGCAGTAGATAATCATCTAAACTCAATTGCTGTTCACGATCATCTTCGAGATGTTGCAAAGTAACCATTTGCTCGACCGGATAGTCAGCAACAAACTCGCGGTGTAACATAGTGACATGAGCACCACAGCCTAGTTCTTGGCCGAGATCATCGATAATATTTCTAATGTATGTCCCTTTACTACACTCAATGAAAAGCTCTACTTCGTTGCCATCGAATCTTAGTAGCTCTAGCTCATAGACCGTAACAGGTCTTGCAGGACGCTCTATCTCAATACCTTTTCGAGCATACTTATACAAAGGTTGTCCTTGATGTTTTAGCGCAGAAAACATTGACGGTATTTGCATGATATCACCGCGAAATTTTTCTAGAGCCTTCTCTAATTGTTTGTTGCTAACTTTTACCGGTTTAGATTCAATTATTTCTCCGGTGGAGTCACCACTATCAGTGCGCTCTCCAAATTTTCCGATGACTCGATAGCCTTTATCTGAATCTAAAAGAAACTGTGAAAATTTTGTAGCCTCGCCAAAACAAAGTGGAAGCATACCGGTAGCTAATGGGTCGAGCGCACCAGTGTGACCGGCCTTAGCAGCGTGAAACAGTCGCTTTACAGTTTGTAACGCCGCATTAGAGGAAATACCTTGCGGCTTATCGAGCAACAAAATACCGTCTACAGCGCGGCCTTTTTTTCTTCTTGCCATGAGATTAGTCTTGTCGTTCTGTATCTGAGCTTTCTTCTGAAGTCGAATCTTTATCTCGCGCCTTTTCAATTAATGACGAGAGATCCCGACCACGAGCAATCGATTCATCAAAAAGAAATTTCACATGCGGCACAGCTCGCATTCGCATTCGCTTGCCAATTTGGATACGGATAAACCCAGCCGCTTCATTTAAAGTGTCAACTGCCGATTGAGTGGCTTCAACCGTTTCTTCTATTCCCATAAAAGTCACATAAACCGTAGCGTAATGAAGGTCTCGAGAGAGATCTACAGCACAAACAGTCACCATGCCAACTCGCGGGTCTTTAACTTCTAATTGGATTATTTGAGCCAGTTCTCGTTGCAACTGTTCTGCAACTCGATCGGTTCTTTTAAATTCTCTAGCCATATTGTTTAACTCAATCTTTATTGGACTTTATAGCCCTGAATCATTAAAACGAAAAAACGCAGAGCCTTCCGAAATCATTTCGGACAAACGCCTGCGTTTAGTCAGTCAATTTTATTCGATGATTTAATCGATAGTTCGTGCGACTTCTATAATCTCAAAGACTTCGATTTGGTCGCCCGGCTTAACATCATTGTAATTCTTAACTCCGATACCACATTCCATGCCATTTCTTACTTCATTAGCATCGTCTTTAAATCGGCGCAGTGACTCGAGTTCACCCTCATAAATAACAACATTGTCACGTAACACTCTAATTGGATTATTACGCTTAACTACACCCTCGATAACCATACAACCGGCGATTGCTCCAAACTTAGGCGACTTAAACACGTCTCTAACTTCTGCCAGACCAACAATTTCTTGTCGTTTTTCTGGGGAAAGCATTCCACTCATTGCAGCTTTAACATCGTCAATGACTTCATAAATGATGCTGTAGTAACGTAGATCAATGCCTTCTTTTGCAACGGCCTTTCGACCACTTGCATCAGCACGAACATTAAAGCCTATGACTATCGCTTGTGATGCGGATGCTAAAGTAATATCAGTTTCGGTGATTCCACCCACACCTTGCGAGATGATAGTGACGGATACTTCTTCAGTAGACAAATCAGTTAATGAACGAGCGATGGCTTCTGCTGAACCTTGTACATCAGCTTTAACCAAGACATTCAAGTTTACTTTTTCATTGTCGCCCATGTTAGCGAACATATTTTCGAGCTTAGCACTTTGCTGTCTAGCCATTTGCGCTTCACGATGCTTAGTCTGACGGAATGCAGCAACTTCTCGGGCTTTTCTTTCACTTCCAACCACAGATACTTCATCTCCGGCCTCTGGAACACCGGATAAGCCTAGTATTTCAACTGGAATTGAAGGTCCGGCTGATTTAATGCTCTTTCCGTTTTCATCAACTAGCGCTCTAATTTTACCGTAGTGGAAACCAGCAAGAACAATGTCGCCTATTTGGATTTCTCCAGATTGGACGAGTAGTGACGCGACCGCTCCACGACCTTTATCCAGTCTAGCTTCAATCACAGTTCCTTTAGCAGGACCTTTGTCAACCGCGGTTAGTTCCAACAGTTCAGCGGTAATCGCAATGCTTTCTAATAATGCATCAACGCCGTCACCGGTCTTAGCCGAAACGGGAGCGAATACGGTGTCACCACCCCACTCTTCCGAAATAACATCATGTTGGGATAACTCGTTTCTTACTCTGTCTGGGTCAGCTTCTGGTTTATCCATCTTGTTGACCGCAACAATTAGAGGAACGCCGGCAGCTTTAGCATGTTTAATTGCTTCAATCGTTTGCGGCATAACACCATCATCGGCCGCCACCACTAGAACCACAATATCCGTGGCATTAGCTCCACGTGCTCTCATCGCAGTAAATGCAGCATGTCCCGGAGTATCTAGGAATGAAATAATGCCCTTAGGCGTATCGACATGATATGCGCCGATATGCTGTGTGATACCACCGGCTTCACCATCGGCTACTTTAGACGCTCTAATGTAATCAAGTAATGATGTTTTACCATGGTCAACATGACCCATAATGGTAACCACTGGAGGTCTGCTTTTTAATTCGCCTTGTTGCTCAACCGCTTGTAGTAGCTCTAGCTCAGCAGCATTCTCTGCTACTAGATTGACTTTATATCCCATTTCTTCAGCGACTAATTGCGCTGTCTCTTGGTCGATGGTTTGATTGATAGTGGCCATAATGCCCATGCCCATCAACGTCTTGATCAATTCTACGCCCTTAACTGACATTTGTTGTGCAAGATCAGAAACCGTGGTGCTTTCACCGATATTGATGTCTGATTTTGCTACTTCAGTTGTAGGCTTTTTAAATCCATGTTTCATAGACTTAGGTGCAACCATTTTCTTACGTCCTTCTGATAAAGGATTTTCATCACTTTTTCGTCTATGTACTGGTCTTCTGAAATCAGCCAGCATGTCAATCTTACCACCGGCGCTGTCATTACGACCTTTCTTCTTTTTCTTTTTCTTCTTGCGCTTGTCGCTTTCAGACTCAACATCAACCGTTGGTTGAACAGTCTTGAAGCGTGTCTGCCGAGCAGCTTTTGCTTCAGCATCCGCTAATTTTTGAGCTTTTTCGGCATCTTCTTTTTCTTTTCGTTTTGCTTCTAAGCGTGCTTGAATATCGGCTTCGACTCGACCCGAAACGATTCGCTGAGCCTCATTTTTAGCTTTAGCTTCAATTTCTGAACGTATTTTTTGCTCTGCTTCTTGCCTTGCTTTGTCAGCTTCTTCTTTCGCTTTTTTCTCTTCTTCTTCGCGCTTTTGCGCTTCTAAATCGACTTCGACTTCTTCGACCACCGCATATTCGGCTTCTTGCTGCTCAACCGGCGCGGTGTTTTCCACCACCTCTTCTTCGCTGCCGACTACTGGTGCTTCAGTTTCAGCGGGCTCATCAGTTTCTACCGGTCGCTTTACATAAGTGCGTTTTTTACGAACTTCTACAGCAACACTCTTGGTTCGACCTGACTTACTCGCCATTTTAAGCGAACTTTTCTTAGAGCGGTTTAGTGTAATTTTCTTAGGGCTAGAACCTGTATCAGTTTCACCATGGCTCTTTTGCAAGTGTGCCAATAATGCTTTTTTCTGTTCGTCAGACACAACATCGTCGGCGCCTTTTAATAGCACCCCAGCTTCTTTCATTTGCTCGAGCAGTTTGTCGACCGGCGTACCGACGACTTTTGCTAACTTTTCAACCGTCACTTCCGACATATAAATCTCCCAGTACTACGACTGTTCTCTTAACCTTTTACGCTACAATTTAGCCAAACAATTACATCTAGTTTCAAGTTGTAACGATTTATTCTTCTGCGAACCACGGCGCTCTCGCCGTCATGATTAAAGCAGCCGCTTTTTCTTCATCAAGTTCTTCTAATTCGATCAACTCATCAACCGATTGCTCAGCTAAGTCTTCCATCGTGATGATGCCTCGGCTGGCTAAAACAAATGCTAAATGGCGATCCATACCTTCCATTTCCAGCAAATCTTTAGCTGGCTCGTTTTCTTCGAGTTTTTCCTCTGTTCGAATCGCTTTAGTCAATAACGCATCTTTAGCTCTAGCTTTTAATGCTTCAACTAACTCTTCATCAAAGCCTTCGATATCTAACATTTCAGACAGTGGAACGTAGGCAACTTCTTCGACCGAGGTAAAGCCTTCCTGCGCAAGAACCTCTGCCAACTCTTCATCAACATCGAGCTCTTTGATAAATTTATCAACCAATCCTTTATTTTCTTCTTTGCTTTTGTTTTCAGCATCTTCTAATGTCATCACATTGAGAGACCAGCCAGTTAACTGACTAGCCAGTCGAACGTTTTGCCCATTACGCCCGATAGCCTGCGCTAACTGGTCTTCCTCAACAGCGATATCCATAGTATGTTTATCTTCGTCAACGATAATAGAGGACACTTCAGCAGGTGACATAGCGTTGATTACAAACTGAGCAGGGTTGTCATCGTATAAAACAATGTCAATTCGTTCTCCAGCAAGCTCACCAGATACAGCTTGAACACGAGACCCCCGCATTCCGACACATGCGCCAACAGGGTCAATCCGCTTATCATTACTCTTCACGGCAATCTTAGCTCGAGAACCGGGATCGCGAGCAGCACCCATTAAATCAATGGTTTCTTCTGCAATTTCAGGAACTTCAATGCGGAACAGTTCAATCAACATTTCTGAGTTTGCACGACTGACAAACAGTTGTGGGCCTCTTACCTCAGGATTGACAGCATACAGATAGCCTCTCAACCGGTCTCCAGCTCTTACTGCTTCTCTTGGCATCATTTCTTCACGGTGAATAATTGCTTCGGCATTACCCCCGAGGTCAATAATAATAGAATCTCGGTTGGCTTTCTTAACGACACCAGTCACTAATTCTCCAACACGTGATTCAAAAGCGTCAATAACTTTCGCCCGCTCTGCTTCTCTAACTTTTTGAACAATAACTTGCTTAGCCGTTTGTGCTGCTATACGTCCAAATGCAATTGATTCAATTTCTTCTTCAACAAATTCGCCGGCTTCAATTTCTGGCGCTTCTATTTGGGCGGCTTCCAGAGTAATCTCAGACAATGGGTTTTCAAGACCGTTGCTTTCTTCAGCATTTGGATCAACAACCAACCAGCGGCGATAGGTTTTATAATTACCCGTTTCTCGCTCAATATCGATACGTACATCAATATCTAAGCCTTTCTTCTTCTTAGTAGCAGTCGCAATTGCAGCTTCAATTGCCTGAAAAATAATTTCCGGCTCTATATCTTTTTCGTTAGATACAGCCTCTACTACTAGTAAAATTTCTTTGTTGTTCATAGTCTAATCAACCTCAATCAAACCCACTCGATTTCGTTAATAAGCGGTTTCACGTTCATTTTAGAACATTTTTAACAGATAAAAAATTGCCTAGTTATCTGTGTCACTATTTTTAGTTAAAAACTGGTACCACGTTAGCCTTGTCCACATCTTGGAAATCAACGGTGTAATCTTGGTTATCAACAATGATAACTAGTTGATTTTCATCGACTTGACTTAAAACGCCTTTAAATTTTCTTCTTCCATTGACACCTAAGTGGCATCGCATACTGATTTCTTGTCCTACCACTTTTTCAAAGTGCGCTAGGGTAAACAGCGGTCTATCCATTCCAGGAGACGAAACCTCTAAAGTATATTGAGTATTAATAGGGTCTTCGACTTCCAAAATTCCGCTTGCTTGATGACTGACTTTAGTACAATCATCTACAGTAATACCATCTTCATGATCGATGTAAATTCGCAAAACAGAATGAACGCCTTGACCAACGAATTCAACACCAAGGAATTCATAACCCAACGCTTCTGCAGCAGGCTTTAATAATTCTGTCAATAAATCGATTTTTGCCATGTTTTATTTAATAACTCTTGTGCCTTTGTCTTAAGCAAACACAACTTATTAGGTTTGCCACAAACAAAAAATGGGCTCATAAGGCCCATTCCAAATACTACTGGAGACTGGCTAGCCAGATTCCAGAGAACCTATTAGCCAACACCTTACTGTCAGTGCTTATTTTGGTTATATTTCTTAGTAATCTCTATAAAGAGAATAACTAAATACCAAGTTAAGCTTACGAAAAAGCCCCATAAAGGGGCTTTTTACGTCAAAAAATTGGTAGCGGGGGCTGGATTTGAACCAACGACCTTCGGGTTATGAGCCCGACGAGCTACCAGACTGCTCCACCCCGCATCAACGTGGACGGAATTCTATCGGAAGCCTTTCCTTATGACAAGCTTTATTATGGAATCTTGTTAATAAATTATTGGCCTGAGCTGGTCTGTCTGTATATGGTCAAATATTGCACTAATTATTAGCACAAAAGCACAAACAAGCAATAGTCAGTGCAATAATTTTTGAGCTTATCAACCAAGGTATTTATACTGCATAGAATAATGGACTAGAGAAAACAAATTAACATGCAGTTAACGACTTCGATAAAAGACCTGTTTGATAGTCAAACAAGCAGATTGCTTTGTAAATATTGCTGTTTCTTAATGGTCATCGCTAGCCCTTTGTGCCTTCAGGCTAAGAGCACATCACTAATCCAACCTCAGCTTACCCATATTTCTGACCAGCAGGGCCTAAGCCAAAACAGTATTAATTCCTTTTATGAAGATTCAGATGGGTTCATTTGGATTAGCACACTAGCAGGAGTTAACCGCTACGACGGTACTAAAATGCTAGTTATTGATGATCCGGAAAACATTTTTACTCATAAACCATTTAACTCCGTCAATAGCGACAAGCTAGGAAATTACTGGCTAAACGGTAGGGATGGACTGGTTCAACTCTCGGAAAACGGCGAACATATCCAGCTGACTCAATTCCCGGCTGAAAAGCTCAATTGGATGCAGGCCAATATGCTTGTCGGAAGTTCTCGTCTCGATAATGAGCAATTGTTAGTTTTTTCTTGGAATGGAGTATATTACTTAAATCCGCAAGAAAAAGATATTTTGCAACCTAAAAGCATGTCGATTTTTCATTCCGAGTCAAACAATCTACTGAGTTATTTAAAGGCTGATAATGGGTATTGGCTAGGCACCTCTATGGGGCTGTTTTTTTATACTCTTGAGACTCAACAACTCAAAAAAATCACTTTAATGAATGCTCCGGTAGATTTTAAGATCTCCAACCTACATTATCTTGATCCGCAAAACTTGTTATTAGCCAGCACCACAGGAGTTTATCAGCTATCGCTTAATTCTAGGCCAGCCAATCAATTAAAGGAAATTAGCTCCGAAAAAATCGGAGCCACTGCAGCCAAAAATAATAAGACCTTTTATACCGTTGGCGATAAACTCTATCAGTATCGGTATGAAACTGGTGAGTCATCGTACCTGTTCGCTTTAAAAGACACCTTATCCGACTTTTCGGAATACATGATTTCAAGTTTATTTTTGGATTCTAATGAACTTTTGTGGATTGGAACTCAAAGCCAAGGAGCATACATTTGGGATACCAAAATTCCTACATTCGAAACTTGGCGAGCTAACGCACAAGACCCATCAAGACGGTTAGACGATGATGAAGTTTGGAGCATTAAAGTTAATAAACAAGATAACTATTGGGTAGCTACCGGTAAAGGACTGAATCTAATCGAATCTAAAACTGGCGCAACCACGCGGGTGCTAAATATGCTCGATTATAGTATAGATTCTGATAAAGCGGATGTGTTTGATGTAATTGAAATAGACAATACGCTGTGGTTAGCGACTCAATACGGTTTAATCGAGCATGATCTAAATACTAAAAAAACAACAACGCATATTCCAGCTGACAGCTCAATAGATGCCCCTTTTGTTATCTACTCGTTAACTTCAATTGACAACAAGTCGATTTGGCTAGCAACCGATGACGGAATGCTAACTTTTAATATTCTGTTGAACGAGTTTACCTATAATCGAGATATAATGACTCGCTTTAATGCTTCAGAAACTCGCCAAGTTAGTTATCAAAATGATCTGTTGTGGATAGGTTCGCAAGCGAAGCTTATTAGTTACGACTTGGAAACTCGCAGAAACAAATTAATCTTTGAAAATAAGAGAGACTTAGATGGTGTTTTCTATTTCCTAACTGATATTTTAGTTGAAGGGAACACTGCCTGGTTGTCCTTCGCCGGCGACGGAATCTATGGAATAGATTTTAGCCAAGAGACGGCGCAGCAAGTCGCTCGATTCCATACTAGTTCGGGGTTACCTGACAATCAAATCTTTGCACTTGAAAAACGAGGCCATATCTTATGGGCTACAACTTCTCAAGGTCTACTTCGGATAAACACGAGGAACGGACAGCATCGACTTTTTGACCATAAAGACGGGCTAGTTGGCAATGAGTTTAATGAAGGCAGCTCTGCACTTCTTAGTACGGGTGAATTGCTTTTTGGAAGCACAAGAGGGTTAACTAAAATCACCCCGCAAAAATTGCTGAAGTCAGCTCCTGTGCCAGCGCCTAAGATCGCCGAAGCAAAGCTTTTCTCCGGTCAAGGTATCAAGCATTTGTGGCCTATCAGAGAAACAATTTCTGTTTCGGAAACCAATGACTTGCTCGAACTGCAACTAACTAATTTTGACTATAAACGCACCTATTCTTCAGTATTTGAATATTGGTTTGATAGCGACAATGCCACCGAACGCCGCTACACCACCATCGCAAGACTAACGATTACTGATCTGCCGGTTGGAGAGCACACTTTATATCTACGTTCCAAAACAGTTAATGAATCAAATACTTCTGAGACTACACCGATAAAAATAAGAGTGACTAAAGCGAACCGGTTGGAATCAATCGGCCAATACGCGTTATTTATTCTGGTGTTTATTTTAGTTGTCACGTTAAGTAGGTACTGGTACAAAAAATACCAAAAATCCAAAACCTTAGTTAAAAGAGTAAAAGAAAACGAAAAGCGTTTGGAACTGGCCTTATTAGATGAAAGCAGAGGTGTCTGGGACTGTATGATTGCACCGGGTGATTATCGCTTATCTTCATTTAAAATCTCTCAATATCAACATCAGCCGCTCGAGCTATCACTTGAGCAATATATTGGGTCAATCCACCCAGACGATTTGAGCAATGCAAGAAATGAATGGGAAAAGTTTCTTTCTGGTGAGACTGACGAAATTGATATTTCTTATCGTTGCTATTTCTTTAAGCATTGGTTCTGGTGTAACTTCCAAGGAAGGATTAGTGAATATCAAAAAGCCGGTCTACCAATGCGAGCTACTGGAATTTGGAAAAATGTAGACCATGAAAAAAACATGGAAAACAAACTAAATCTTTACAGTGACGCTTTTGATTCTACTCAAGATATTATTCTCATCTTGGATAAAGACTTTAAGATTCTCTTCGTCAATCAGGCCTATGAATACACCACTGGTTTTCCATCTAATAGTTTAGTTGGTAAAAGCATGATCGAAGTCGCAATGGCTCGTTCATCCAGCCAAGAAACTCAGAGCATTTTAAATCATTTAGAGAGCCATAATCGTTGGCATGGTCAAAGTACCATTGCGCGAAAGAATGCCGCTAGTTTTGCAATAGAAGTTAAAATTAACCTGATTCAAATGGGACGTGAAAAAGTTGGTTACGTTGTGGTGATGAGTGAGGTACTTCAAGCTAAAGATGCTGAAAACAAAAGTCTCAGGAATCATTTCTATGACCGCTCCACCGGCTTACCCAGCAAAACTCTCGCATTTGACCGACTGCGCCAACAAATTGCTTCTTGCCGAAATAACTCTGAATCGATGTCTCTCATATTTTTGGGCATAGATCATTTTGATAAGCTCAAATCGGCTTTAAGGCCAGGCTCGGTGGACTCGCTTTTCTCCCAACTAACTTCAAGGCTACTCCCTTACATCAGAAAAAATGATCTACTCGCTCGTTACGAGCCAGATATATTTCTAATCGTGATTCAGCACACATCAGATGAAAGCAACGTTCAGCATACGGTCAATCAATTACTCAGAGAGCTCGCAAAGCCGATTGAACTCAGTAGCCAACAAATCAACATTTCTGCCTGTGCAGGTATTTCAAGTTATCCAGATGATGGAGAAAACTGGAGTGAGTTAATTACCAAAGGAGAAACTGCACTCGCTCAAACGAAGAAACAAGGTTCAAACTTATTCAAGTACTATCACGAAGATAGTAACAAGAAAGCTCTAGAGCGAGTAGCCTTAGAACACAAATTAAGTAAAGCGCTTGAAGAAAGCGAACTTTATCTAGTATTCCAACCTATCATAGAGCTAAAAACTAATCGAATTATCGAACTCGATATCAATTTACGTTGGAGAGCCGATGACGATAGGATTATTTATCCCTCTCAATTCTTGCCGTTGGTCTCGGAACTAGGCATGCACAGAGAATTTTCCGATTGGTTAATTAGCAGTGCGTTTGCGACACTCCAGCGCTGGAACGAAGAAGGCCTTTCAGTATGCATTAATATTAATCTTAGTGCGGAATACTTAGCGACCAACCATGCAATCGACTTTATAAAGACCAAGCTTTCATCTCACAGAATCAATCCTAAGTTTGTATTTATCGCTATTCTAGAGGGCGACCCGTCATTCTCGATTAAAAAGTTAGAGCCCTACCTCAAAGAAATATATGGTTTGGGGATTAATATGGTACTAGATGATTTTGGCAAATTAAGAGCGTCTCTAAATGACGTGACGTCCATTAAATTCCACTCTGTTAAGTTATCTAAACGACTAACTAGAAACATCGGTAAATCTACGGTGGATGACAAAATTTTGGTCAGTCTGATTAGTATGATGGATAACATAAATGTCGCCACCATAGCGAAAGGGATAGAGAGTGCCGAGCAATTGGAATACCTCACTAATCAAGGCTGTAAGTACGGTCAAGGGTTTCTTATTTCAGACCCTTTGAACGAAAGCCAAGCTAGACAATCTTTATTGGCCAGATAAAGGCGACTCTAGGAAGCCGATACAACTATCGAAATCACTTGAAACTGTTCTTCCAATTAGAGAAATCTCGACTATCAGCATCAATTTCAAGGCCAGCGACATACTCATGTTCAGTGGTCTCTGATACCCATTTAACATTACCCTTTAAGGAATATTTTACTCGACTGGATTCTACTTCAACCATTAGCTCTAAAGTCGAGCCTCTTGAAATAGGATGTTTTCCATGCAACCTAATTCCAGATTGAGAAATATCTTTCATGGCTCCTTCAAACCGAACACTTGACTGAAGCTTTTGGTCCGACATTTCTAATATGTCGACATGAATAGGGCCTTGTTGAGATTGCCTAGGGTGCTCGCGCTTTTCTTCTACCATTAACCTACTCCTAGTACTGACTAAAAAACTTTTGCTACCACTAATCAGTATAGACGCTGTTTACCCATCACGCGTAATTTTGTCATCGTGCTGGCGTTATTCAGTTTATTTATTGCTTAACCTATGAGCGATCGAATTTCGGTAATAACAAAGCAAGGAAGCTCCCTCATTTGTGACAAAATATCGGTTTTCCTTAACTTCAAGTAAACGACGTAAGCAAAGCATATCAAGCGCAGCTTCAAGGTTTCTTAACATATCTTTGTTCGGGAATAGAATTTTAGCGCCCTCATTCTCGAGCTTAATATTCAGCTCCCTTGCCTGCTTTAATATCGCGGATTTCTCCATTCCGTCAGCCGGCATTGACGAGGCAATGCAAGCAACAGTAACCAAAGGGACTACCGGTATGGAATGCTCTATTTGCTTCATTAGATATTCGGCAAAACGAGTTACTTGGTCAATACGCGGTTGCGTTTTTAGCGATGAAAAGTTTACTTGATGTTGCAAACAATAAGCTTTTGAAGAAATTGGCTCAGAAAAATTAACGCTAGCATAACCAAAGCGCTTCCATTGGTGGCGACGCGCAAGCTGAATGTTTCTCACCCAAAACTTTAAACTGGTTTTGACGGCAAACCAACTCGATTTTTGTTCGGCATTAGGGTCGAGTGAGCGAATGAGTGTCTTATCTTCTAATACGCGATCGTAATTAATGCCAACGGGAATAAAAACAATATCTCGATGTTTATTATGATCGTAGTTTCGCAACATGTAATCCATAAATCCTAATTTGGCAGGCCTAAGCTCACCATCGCGGGTTAATCCCCCCTCAGGAAACACGGCTTGACAAACACCTTCTCGAGTCGCCATATCGATATATCTTTCAAGCACCTTTCGATAAAGAGGATTACGGGAATTGCGTCTGACAAAATAAGCTCCCATTGATTTTATAAGACCTTGAAGGGGCCAAACTCTAGCCCACTCCCCTACGGCATAGGACATGGTCATTTTCTCCGAAACTAAAAATGAAACTAATATATAGTCCATATTGCTACGGTGATTCATGACGAAAACTATCGTTGAGTCTTTATCAAGTTGATTGAGCTGCTGATCGCTTGCTGTCTTAACTTGAACTTTATACAACATTAGCGCAAGCTTCTTAGATAGCCAAAATCCGACACGGTAATAAATATAGGCGTTAAAAGAAGGTACTATTTCTCTCGCATACCTTTGAACTTTTTCCATTAACACATCGCGCGGAACTTCATCATGTTTTGCTTGATCTTGTACAAAATCGAGCACTTCGGAGTCGTGAATTAATCGATCGAGAAGGACCTGTCTTTTGGTCAACTGAAACGGTTTTAAAGTGATATTGAATTTTTGATTTAGCTCAATAATGGCTTGATTAATCTTCTTTCGAAAAAACCAGCGAATACCTGGAAAAAGAAACTTTTGTACAACAACAATACTGGCTAAAGCCAGTAATATTAAGAAAAGCCATACAGGAATAGTAATTTCCCCAGCCATTTCTTCCCCTGTTAATAGAGCACAATTGATACCATTTGTTTACTAGAACCAACTATCTAAACGGTCATCGAGTTGGGCTTGGCAGCGCTTTAGCTGCTGGTTGTACAAAGAAGCCTTGCGCTTAACTTTAGTCGCTACGTTTTTTAACCAAGGCTTTGAATTATAAGTTTTACGCTTGTAGCCACCACGTCCTTCATGATAAGCCAAATACTGGCCATATGCATCCCACTTGGATATTTTGAGAAGCCGATTACTTCCCGCAGTATACCACCCTATAAAATCAATAGCGTCTTCAAACTCATCTCGATCCGCGCTAAAACCCGCACTTTGCTGTAAGTACTCTCCCCATACAGGATCTTGAGCCTGCGCATAACCATAAGCCGATGAGCGCCTTGGTAAAGGTATAAATCCCAAAAACCACTCACGATCGGGTTGAGCATCATCGATAAAGCGAGATTCCTGATGCATAATTGCCATCATAACAAAAATGGGCGTTCCCCATTTATGCTGCGCATCACGAGCCGCTTCATACCAATCGATTTCACCGGAAAAAATACTGCATATATCATTTGTATTGCTTGGCTTGTAGGTAGCACAAGCATTTAATAAGCTAACGGCAACAACAACTGGAAAGAGTTTTGACCAATTTAACGTCATAAAATAAGTCCTTTGTATTATCCGGTTATACTAACATAGCCTCAGTTGACTCCAAATATATTTGGGTAAACTTTCGGTAAATTTTAGTGCTAATAGAGTTCGCCCAACAACGACCCACTATGGTAAAATTTTGTTTTTCTGGTAAAGAGTGTCATTCAAAATTAACAATCTCCCTATTGGAATATTTGATTCAGGTGTCGGCGGCTTGAGTGTCCTAAATGCTGTGCGACAGCTATTACCCAATGAAAATTTGATCTATGTAGCCGACAGCGCCTATACCCCCTATGGGGAAAAAACTGACCAGCAAATCGAAGGTCGAGTTTTGTTGATTTCTGAATTCTTGCAAGGCAAAAACGTTAAGGCTATGGTAGTTGCATGTAATACCGCCACCGCCGCTGCTGTTAACTCTCTTAGAGAAAAATATGATTGCCCAATAGTTGGCTTAGAACCGGCTTTGAAACCAGCTGCCGAAGCAAGTCACAATAAACGAGTTGGCGTATTGGCTACCCAAGCAACTCTGCGAAGCAAAAAGTATCTTTCATTAAAGGAAAACTTTTCTTCTAACTTGGAGATATTCGAAAAAGCCTCGCCTTTGTTCGTCAGTTTAGTCGAGGAATCAGAAGCTATTAGCGAAAAAGAATATCGTCTTATTGAGGCTGAGCTTAGTTATTTTCAAAACGCTAATATCGACTCACTTGTTTTGGGCTGTACTCACTATCCTTTTCTAACAGATGCTATTAGTAAAATTATGGGCGATCATGTAACGCTTTATGAAAGTAGCATGGCGGTTGCCATCGAATTACGACGGCGCCTCGAAAATAATCTTAATACAAATTTTAATCAGGGCACGAGCCATTTTTACTCAACTGAACCCGAGTCGGCGAGAGTCAAATTTAACCGTCTAATGCAGCAACCAGTCACTCTTAGATCGCTCAATCTATGATAAAGATTCATTTACTCACCCATCAACGAGAATCTGAACGGCCAACCAATACCGGACAATTAGCAATTGAATTATTTCCTCAACAAGTAACAAGAATTATTTGGAACCGCGTTAATCAAGATAAAACCTTACAGAAACTGGCATCAAATAAGCAATTAGCATTAATTCATCCTTCAGGAAAACCATTAGAAGGCAACAAAGGTATTGCTAATTCTGGACCACCATTTCACCAGTATGTTTTGTTAGATGCCACCTGGCAAGAAGCACAGAAAATATTAAATAGAACCCCTTACCTAAAGCAGCTTGAAGTTTTTTCTATCAACACTAAGACTTCTTCAGATTATCTACTTAGAAGAAACCAAAGAGCTGACGGGCTTTGCACGGCTGAATGTGTTATCGAGCTATTTAAAACTCACGACGAGATAAAAAATGCCGAAGTTCTAATTGACCATTTCCATTCATTTAATCAAAGAAGCAGGTAATATTTAACATTAATAAAAAATGCTATCTGTTAGCCTGCTGTTGGTACTATTCCAATTAGAGCCATTCCAACAAGTACCATCCCAATAAACAATAAGAGACTACAATAATGAACAAAAGGACGTTTCCTCATAATAAAGTTTCTAAGATTTTAATTGGCGCATGTGCATTGCTTGCACCCGCGCTTGCCGTTCAAAGTCAGACAGAAACAAATACAACATCACTCAATAAAGTTACACAATCTGTTATTCAAAACATAAATCAGACTTCGGATAACTTAGTTGCTTACAAGATTTTAGTTAGCGACGATGCATTAGCTAGAAAAATAGCGATTTCGTTTCATCATGCTGTCTTAGAAACCAACTATCAAGATAACTATATTATTGCTGATTTGACGACAAAAGAAATTGCACAACTAAAAGAGCAAGGCTTACAGATTGAAACAGCGACCGAGTGGAATGCGAAGTATAAGTTATTCCAACAAAATATAGCTCATCGTTTACAACAAAAATCTCAAGGCATTCTAATGGACGGTATTCCGGGCTTCGAATGTTATGCAACCGTTGAAGAAACTTTAGATGAAGGAGAACAATTTGTAGTTGATTACCCAAACTTAGCAGAGTGGATTGATATTGGGGACTCATGGGATAAGGCGAATAACCAAGGTGGTTACGACTTGATGGTACTTAAGCTAACCAATCAATCAATTGTTGAAGACAAACCTAAGTTATTTGTGCACAGCTCAATGCATGCTAGAGAATACACTCCAGCAGCGCTCACTTTAGACTTTGCCAAAGAGCTGCTAACCGAATATGAAAATAATGTTGATATCCAGTGGATACTAGATTATCACGAAGTACATATTTTATTTCATATGAATCCTGATGGTAGAAAAATTGCTGAAACTGGGATTTTACAAAGAAAAAACACTAACAAAAATCACTGCCCGGGAATAAGTGTTGGTGTTGATTTAAATAGAAATTTCGCTTACTTCTGGAACTCAACGAGTAATGGCTCCAGCGGTTTTGAGTGTGATAGCACTTACCGTGGAAGTGCACCAGAATCGGAACCAGAAACACAAGCAGTCTCCAACTATATTCGAAGTATATTTCCTGATGTTCGCGGCGATAATATAAATGATGCGGCTCCTACAGATACTGCAGGTATGCATCTAGATATCCACAGTTATAGCGAATTAGTTCTTTGGCCTTGGGGGCACTCCAGCGCTCTATCTCCTAACGACGATGGGTTCGTTTCTTTGGGTAACAAACTAGCGTGGTTTAATAATTACACACCTCAACAAAGCATAGGACTTTATCCGACAGACGGTACTTCAGATGATGTTAGTTATGGTGAACTTGGAATTGCCGCGTTCACTTTTGAACTCGGGACTTCATTTTTTCAGCAATGCACCAATTATCAAGACACTATCAGACCTGATAATTTACCGGCTTTAATATACGCTGCGAAAGTTTCAGCCGCACCTTACTTACTTGCTCATGGTCCTGAAGTCACTCAAATTGAACTCGCAGAAAGTAACACAGGTACTAGTGTTCCTTCTGGAACACCAGTCGAGTTAGTGGTGACGGCCGATGCGACTCGCACTCAGCTTTCAACCAATGGAAACACTATAAGCAAGGTTGAGTACTCCATCGATACGCCGGTATGGAAAGAAACTGCAACAGTGATAGAAGTTCTTGGAAACGATGGCGATCTATCCGATGGCGTGGAATTATTTGACGCGCAAATTGACACTTCAGGGTTATCCAATGGCGATCATATTATCTATGTGAGAGCTTATGACGAAGCTGGTAATGTGGGCGTACCAACAGCCAACAAACTCACTATCTCTGACAATCAACTGCCAATTGCAGAATTCACCACTAGTTGTAATGAGCTTGTTTGTAACTTTGATGCTGCGGCTAGCAACGATCCTGATGGCACAATTAGTCGTTATGATTGGGACTTTGGCGATGGCCAAATAAGCGCTTTACAAAATCCCTCTCACACCTACGCCGAAGATGGTAGTTACGCAGTCTCACTCACTGTTACAGATAACGATAGTGGATTTTCTTCCACCACAGAAACCGTCGTGGTAGAACAAACTCCGACTAATACCACAGGAGGCTTCACAGAAACCGGGCTAAGTCCAAGTCGTGGTGAGAACTTATCTTATACCATTGAAGTTCCAGCTAACGCCTCTTTATTAGAGGTCAGCATATCTGGCGGCAGTGGCAATGCAGACTTGGTTCTCAACTATGGTTCTGCGCCAACCCGTACTGATAATGATTGTATTGTACAAGGGGCTGGCAATGATCACAGTTGTAGCATTACCGATCCTCAACAAGGCACTTGGTACATTATTGTTCGCGGGGTGCAAGCTTCTTCAGGAATCCAACTAGATGCCTACTGGACGGTAGAGACAACCGGCAATGTGTCGCCGACTGCGGGATTTAATGTCATCGTAGATGCACTTCAGGCGACCTTTACTGACTCGAGTAATGATAGCGATGGAACCATTACTTCACGCAATTGGGATTTTGGCGATGGTAATACATCGATAGAAACCAACCCTATCCACAATTATACGGTGGCAGGAACCTATACTGTACAATTGACGGTTACAGATGATCAAGGAGCATCAGACTCAACGAGCCAATCTGTCACGGTAAGCGATTCTAACAACCCACCCAGCGCGAGTTTTAGCGTTACATCTAACGAGTTAGCAGCGACCTTTACAGACTTAAGTAGTGATAGCGATGGCAGTATCAGCAGCCACAGTTGGGACTTTGGCGACGGTAACAGTTCAACCACAGCCAGTCCTATACATACTTATGCTTCAGCTGGAACCTATTCAGTATCTTTAACAGTTACCGACAATGACGGCGCGACTGATTCTGAAACTCAATCGGTGTCGGTCACTCAAGCAGGTGGTAATTCCGGCGGGTTCACTGAAACAGATCTTAGCCCTGCACGTGGTGAGAACTTGTCTTACACCATTGATGTACCTGCAGGTGCAACGTCTCTGGTAATCGATACCTCAAGCGGCACAGGTAATGTTGATTTAGTCATTAATTTTGGTTCCGCACCAACCCGAACCAATAATGATTGTATTCAACAAGGCGCTGGTAACACTCACAACTGTACAATTTCTAACCCCGATGAAGGTACTTGGTTTATTATCGTTAGAGGAACGGCAGCTTCGAGTGGAACTCAGTTAGATGCTTACTGGTTTGATTAACTATCAAACCGGATAAATTCTAAATCCAATAAAAAGCCAGCGTTTAGCTGGCTTTTTATTAACAATAAGTTTTGCTTTAATCAACAGTCGGTTTCAACGAATAAAGATTAGTATGAGAAGTCTCTGAGATACTCTTAACGGTTGCTAAAAAAGCATCAAAAAACCAATCAGTTTGACTATTTTCAGGCAGAAATTTTTTATCAAGAATAACTTTCGACCCAGAATCTGAATTAAGTTGCTCTTGGTACTTTTTTGCTGCAGCAAGTACTTCCGACCAAGGTAGCCAAATAAAAGGGCCTCTTTCACTATTGCCAAGTTTGCTTTCCGAACCTTTTGTTAAATTGAATAAGTCAACGTTTTGGAAAGGGACCTTTGCATAAAAAATAGTAAAACCTGGTGTCATTGTTTTAACTTCGGGATTCACAGTTGAAAAAAGTAATTCAGCTGACAAAACGCCACCGGACTCTTCGACGACTTCTCGCACCGCAGCGTGAAGTTCAGATTCTCCATCTTTTATCGTGCCACCTAGGGTACTCCAACCTCGAGTTATTTGACTCGGTTTTTTGTGGTCAGCTAATAGAACATATACTTGATTATTACGTTCAGTCGAAACCAGAACGCCAGCTCCAGCAGCTCGTAATTCAAAACTTTGCGCTACCAATATTAAAGCAGTAACCCCAGCAATAAGCTTGCATCGAATGAATATCACTAACAACACCAAAAACTACGATCAGCTAATTTTACGGTATTTAATTCGAACAGGAGCATCAGCGTCGGCACCTAATCTGCGTTTTCGATCGGCTTCATAGTCGGCATAATTTCCCTCATACCACACCGTTTTACTATCACCTTCATAAGCTAATATGTGAGTTGCCACACGGTCTAAGAACCACCGATCATGCGATATAATTACTGCGCAGCCAGGGAACGCTAAAACGGCCTCTTCCAGCGCTCTCAGAGTCTCAACGTCTAGATCATTAGTTGGTTCGTCAAGCAACAATAAGTTACCGCCACTCTTTAATAGCTTGGCAAGGTGCACTCGATTGCGTTCACCTCCGGAGAGATCTTTAATAAATTTTTGTTGATCGCCACCTTTGAAGTTAAATCGTCCAACATATTGACGTGAAGAAACTTGATAATTTCCGACGGTGATAGTATCGGAATCATCTGAAATTTCCTGCCAAACTGTTTTATTGTCATCAAGTGAATCGCGAGACTGATCAACGTAGGCAATTTCGACGGTTTCCCCTACTCTTAGTTCACCACTGTCTGGTTTTTCTTGACCAACGAGCATTTTGAACAAAGTTGACTTACCCGCACCATTGGGCCCAATGATACCGACGATACCACCTTGAGGAAGGTTAAAACTAAGGTCGTCGACTAAGCATTTATCACCAAAGCTCTTTTGTAAGTGATTGGCTTCAATTACTAAATTGCCAAGACGTGGCCCTGGTGGAATATATAAGTCTTGGGTTTCATTTCGTTTTTGATATGATTGCGATGACAATTCTTCAAACTTAGCAATACGTGCCTTACTTTTAGCTTGCCGACCTTTAGGGTTTGAACGCACCCATTCAAGCTCTTCCTTCATTGCCTTTTGATGGGCCGTTTCTCTCTTTTCTTCCATCGCTAACCGATTACTCTTTTGATCTAACCATGATGAATAATTTCCTTCCCATGGAATGCCATGGCCTCGGTCTAATTCTAATATCCATCCGGCAACATTATCTAGGAAATACCGATCATGGGTAATCGCCACAACTGTGCCTTTAAAGTCTTGTAAGAAACGTTCTAACCAGGCCACTGACTCAGCATCTAAATGATTAGTCGGCTCGTCGAGCAATAGCATATCTGGTTTCGATAGTAGCAACTGACAGAGTGCAACACGGCGCTTTTCTCCTCCAGAAAGATGCTTAACTTCTGCATCCCAAGGCGGTAATCTCAGCGCGTCTGCCGCTTTGTCCAGCATGCGATCAACCTCCCATGCACCTGCTGCTTCAATCTTATCTTGCAATTCAGCTTGTTCCTTTAACAAAGCGTCAAAATCGGCTTCAGGGTCAGCAAAAGCGTTATTGACTTCATCAAATCGATTAAGGACTTGTTTAATTTCTGCTATTCCTAATTCTACATTACCTCTAACATCTAGACTCTCATCCAACTGCGGCTCCTGAGGCAAGTAGCCTATATTGATCCCCTTTAAGGGAATCGCTTCTCCCTCAATGTCGGTATCTAGACCGGCCATTATTCTTAATAGGGTAGATTTACCTGAACCATTAAGGCCCAACACGCCAATTTTTGCGCCTGGAAAAAAACTGAGAGAAATATCTTTAAGGATAGTCTTTTTGGGGGGAACAACTTTGCTCACCCTGTTCATAGAATAGATATACTGCGCCATATGGTTATTCCTAATTGACTAAATTGCTTTTATCTTGCCATTATTTCATAATTCTTGAATGCAATCAGCAGTAATCTGTTATTTTACTTCCTATCCCAACAAACAAGTTCACTAAGCTTGGCAGAGATCGACTCTATGAAAATTCAATGCAATTGTTTTCTACTTTGTGCAGTTTTGTTTTTAATGCCTCAATCGGCTTTTGCTGATAAACAATCAAGTAGCAATGCTCAAACGCTTACCGAAGCCTCTAAGAATAATGAAATATCCAAGGTCAAACTCTTATATCTAGTCGATCAAAGAAAGTTAGATAAAACCCTCTTTGAACACGCTATTCAGCAACCCAATGTCGAAATCGCAATTATGGCAATCAAAGGAGTTGGTCGAATTGGTGGGGATAAGGCTGTCCCGCTTTTGACCAAACCGTTGAATTCCCCTCAGCCTAATATTAGAAAAGCCGCCGCGTTCTCTTTAGGTATTTCTGGGTCTGCCACGGCTACTGATTACCTTTGGCAACGTTTGGCGATTGAAACGTCAGAAAGTGTACGCAAAGAACTATATCTCGCGTTAGGTAATATTGCGCCGTCGGATATTGTCCCTAAACTACTGAAGGAATATCAGAACCAAGAAAAAACTGAAGTCATTGCGAGTATTTTTCAGGCGCTTGTTTTTGCAATCACGTTTAGCCCCGAAATTGCAGACAATATTGACATGAGAAAGAGTCAATCGGTGATCGACTTTGCAGCGGTGTTAGCATTACTCGAAAGAGATGATATGGTTTCTTATCATGCAGGTTACTTCTTGGCACGTATAAAAGATATCAATAAGCGAATTAGTCCGGCGCAACTGCAAAAGTTCACCGTAAAACTAAAGGACCTCAACAATAAGAAAATTTTTGCCAAATTAATCGGAAAGATCGCTGTTAGGAACCATCTTGCTAACCGGCGACTGCTTTCATGGTTAATCGAACAGAGTGAAAACTCGGATATTGGTTTGGCAACCGAAGCGATTAGAGCCATGGGCGAGCTGCTCTATATCCCCCAAGCAAAAATCCAACTTGGAAAACTGCAAGCGTCAAAAAATAATATCATTGCACAAACCGCGTTAAACTCCCTCGCAGAATCTAGCTTACAAGGTCGAGAGATCAAAGCATTGTTAAAAAAGCAGCTTAAAAATGAAAATCCTGCAATAGTCGTTGAAGCCATTCGAGGATTACTTAAACGCCAACAAAGAGATGAAATGAGCTGGGCGCTAAACATCCTCTCTCACCAAAGCGCCTATGTCAAAATACGATTTGCCCAAATGATTTTCGACAAAGATCCCGCTGGCTTTAAAAATGTCGTGGCAATGCTAGCCAAGAATAAAGACCAAAAGGTAGCTGAATATGCGAGTAAACTATTAAGTAAGGACAAAGAATCAAAGAGCGCTAGCCTAAGTGAGCTTACTAATCCGACTGCAAACAGAAAAATAAACCTACCATTAGCATTGCACAAACAATTAGTTAGGCTTCAAACAACTCAAGGAGAAATCCTCTTACGGCTTAATAATCAAGCGCCCTATACAGGATTAAACTTCATTAGATTAGTCGAGTCAGGCTACTACAAAGATACTTACTTTAGCCGAGTAATTGGCAATTTTGTCGCCCAAGGAGGAGATACTATTGGAGATGGCAATGGTAGCAGTGGTCAAATGATTCGAGAAGAATTAAGCTACCTTCCTCATACAAAAGCAACAGTAGGCATGGCGACCTCTGGTAAAGATACTGGTGACTCGCAGTTTTATATCAATCTTGCCGAGAATATTCATTTAGATAGACATTATACGGTATTCGGCCAGGTTGAATCAGGAATGGATGTTGCTTTAAGACTTTCAAACGGAGACCAGATAATATCAGCACAAGTCATTAAGTAATCGGCACCCGTGATATACTTTGATCGCTGATAAGTTTTGGAATTTACTAATTGAGTGAATTGAATTCAGTTATGATTCATATTCGCATGACTAAGATAGCAAGTACTTTAGCAGACTAATTAGAATTAGCCCTTAATTGTAGTTCACAAATTAGCATGCTGTATTGATAGATTATACTAACCTGGAGGGGTCAATGATGAAACGTTTACCAATTTTTAAGGTCGCTTTAATTTCAATGGCGATATTTAGTACTCAAAGTTTTGCTGCAAAAGAAAATTTTGATCGTTCTAAGCCGCACAAAGCGAATATTGAAAAAGCCTGTGATATAAAAACGCCTGCTTGCAAGAAAGCGATGAAAGAAAAAATGATGAAGAAGAAGCGTGAGCAAGTTAAACCTCAGAATCGTGCGACCGACTATAATTCATCTCGATCAAACAGAGCGGATAGCGCTAAGGCAAAACTCGATGATAGTAACAATAAGCTTAAAAAAGCCAAGTCGCGAGCTACTGATTACAATTCTTCTCGCTCAAATAAAAATTCTAAGGGAAGCGCTCCTATAGAAGAAAAGAAAGGAGATAAAAAGGAAGATAACAACTAACTCTTTAAGAGCGTAATCTAAAAATCATCAATAAAAAAGCGGAGACTTCTCTCGAAGTCTCCGCTTTTTTTTTACAATGACAGTCTGCTACTAGAAAGTATAGTCAGCACTGATATAGAAAGTACGACCAAAGGGATCTGAGTAACGAGGATCATATCCAACTTGATGTCCAGCTCCACCGGTTCTTAAAGTGAATGGAGGTTGTTTATCCATTAAGTTTTTAATACCAAATGTTACATTGGTGTCTTCGTTAACACGATAAGTAGTAGAGTAGTTCATAGTCATATAAGACGGAACATAAAGCTGTACACCACCGTCATAGTTCTGACTTAGATCGGACGCTAATCGGATTCGATTGGCTCCACCAGCAAAGTACTGATCTCTATAACCACTTCGATAGTTTATGTTTAGCCTATGCTCAAAATTATCCATGCTTAAAGTGTTATTTATTTGGATAATATTACGGAACGTTACCGCCTGATTAGGACCAAACTCGCCTAAGCTTGATTGAAATTGATCTTCTGTCCCGACAATCAAAGACTCAGATTCGGTAATATAAGTACCATTAATCGATGTCCGTAACTTACCAAATGAAAACTCATTCGTTAAGTTCAAACCCCAATCAAAGCCTTCATTGTTAGACTCACCAATATTTACCGGAGCTTGAATAATAGCGAGTACTTCATCACCCGTACCTGGGTCTATTCGAGAGGTAAATAGATCGCGATAAGTTACAGGGTCGCCGAAAATCTGATCTTGAGTTACGCGAGCAACCTGATCTGTTAGATTTACCTGCCACCAGTCGATGCTAAAACTAAACTCTCTTGAGGGCGCATAAACAAACCCCGCAGATGCTTGCTCAGACTTTTCAGGTTGTAATTCTGAGTAGCCCTCTCTAAAGACATCATATTGGATACTGTTGGCATCACATAGGCTAGCTAATGGATCACCGGCAGAGAACGGGCATTCATATGCAGAAGAAGTTACCCCAAACTCAATTCTAGGTTCAGCTATTTGACGCATTGTAGGTGACTTAAAGCCAGTTCCAACAGAAGCTCTGATCAACCAGTCATCATTCGGCCGATAAGCCATATGCACTTTATAGGTTGTATCGTTTACATCATCGTTAACAGCTTGCATTCCAGCCGCTCTACTGGTGTCTGTGATTTTACCGATACTGTCATAACGTAATGAAGTCGTTACTTCTAAATCGTCTGAAATTGGGAATACCGCCTCAGCAAAAACACCGTAAGTATCTCTTGAAAGATCAAACTCAGGAGTCGCTGACTCAAAGAGTACTATTTCATCTAGATTTGCTTGACTCGAAGTTGCAGTATAAGCCACTTTTCGATAGTCAAATCCAGATGCAAAATAGGCATCTCCACCTGACATTTGAAACATAGGCATGGAGAATTTACCTTCAATCGCCTTCATTGAAGTTTCCGTATTAGTCCAGTTACCGCTAAACATCGTATCGGCCACCGCTTGATTAGCTTCATCCGATAAATTTTCTGGTGTATCAAAGATATTTACCGCCCCAGAAGATAAAAGGTTCAAGAAAGGCTCTTGAATTGGGAAACCTGTAATTCGGTTTTGATCTCTGTCAGAAGTAGCATAAGTTCCAACCACTTCATACGCGATATCGCCTGATTCACCTTCAATCCCCGCATTAAAGTTTAATGTTTCGGTGGCCCACTCGGTCGTTCTATTTCCGCCTGGACGTGCGCGCCATCTAACAGCGACACGAGTGAGGTTCGCTTCCTCTTCAGGTGTTAAATAAGGAATGATATTGTCAGCAACGATTTGCGAATCCAGAGGCAAAGTAAAAGTGCCTGTTGGGTATGGTGCGATCCTTACAGTCTGTTCGAATTTACCAAAAGCCAAAGTAGAAAATCCTCGCAAGTCACTACTAAAGTCGAAGTTAGCACTCAAGTAAAGATTATCTCTGACACTTTCTGGAAATATTTCTAATGTTTCAGTAAAGTCATAAATACAGGTGGTTCCATCGGGAGCATTATTAGGAGCACATTGTCCGTTTGCCTCACGATAAGGGTTGAAGTTTCTGTCGGGCACAACATCATTAAAATCTAGGTAGGCATTAGCTGGAATAGCGTTAGCTGATGTCCGTTGCCAAACTAAATTCTCACCTTGATATTCGAAATGTATTAAGCCGGTTTCAGCAAAGTCTCTATCTTTCGACTTTAGTATTTCTTGCTCATCATGATTGTACGCCAACAAAATACTATAGCCATCTCCAACCATACCGGTGGTTAAGGAAAAATTGAGCTTCTCGCCTCCCTTCTCTTGCGGCTTGTCAAATCGTGCACGGATGGTAGTCTCATCTATATCTTTTTTGAGAATAAAGTTTACTACCCCGGCGATTGCGTCAGATCCATAAAGTGCTGATGCTCCATCGGTCAAAACATCTACGCGCTCGATAGCCGAAAGCGGTATTGAGTTAATATCAATACTGCTACCTGAGCCTGATGAAGCCATGCGTCTACCGTTCAATAAGACGAGAGTATATTGACCACCCAAGTCTCTTAGTGATGCGGTCTGTACACCACCACCACCGCCGCCAACACTATCTGCTGCAGTTGTAAAACCTTGCATTGCCGGCATTTGCTCGACCAATTCAGGCACGCTTGTTACTCCCAGACTAATAATATCTTCTTGAGTAATTTGGGTAACTGGAAGTGAGTCTTCAACATCGGTTCGCTTAATCGCGGAACCTGTGATAGTGATACGGTTTTCTTCTTCAGTCTCCTCTTCCGCAAAGAGGCTTGGTGATATTACTAGCGTCGCGGCAGAGCCAACTAAAAGGCTCCTCTGAATTGCTCGCGCTAATTTTTTTAGTTTGATAGGTGAATTCAACTTTGATCTCCTGCTGTGTCATGGATTTAATCAAAAAGCACCACTTAGTTTTTTAGGGTTGTATTGCGGCACTTTCAGTTGGCATGAAAAAACAAAGAGACATGCCAATTGAAATATTAACGATTAAAAATTGAAAAAGCGTGCTCTAAACATTGTTTAATTATTGTATTTATGTTGAATCAAATTAAGGCGGGAAATTTTTTGCTTCGACCATTGTCAGTGAAAGAATAAAAAAAAATTTTCAACATTTATTCAACAAAAAATCAATTATTTCTTGTTGATATTAGAGATTTTTATAAACTAGTAACTTGCTGAAGAGGCAATCTCTTAGGTAAGACTTATGATTTTAAAGTGTAGAATTTTTCGGGGCAATTAGGTTTCAAAAAGTTGCCTTTCGATATCTGAAAACCCTTTAAATTCTAGTGCGTTTCCAGATGGGTCAGTGAAAAACATGGTTCCTTGTTCACCAGCTTGTCCTTCAAATCGAGTATAGGGCTCTATGAGAAAAGACTCAATTTTCGAAGACAATTCCTCAGCGAGATTTTTCCAATCATTGAAGGGTAAGACAACCCCAAAATGTGGAACAGGGACACCGTGACCATCAACATGATTGGCATTTGAATGAACCTTACCTTCTTTTCCTATTGCGGTGTTAAGATGAGTAACAAGTTGATGACCACGCATATTAAAATCGATCCAGCACTCACTGCTTCGACCTTCTTCAAAGCCTAAAACGTTGCCGTAGAAGTGACGTGCTTCGTCTAAATCTCTCACTTGGATGGCTAAATGAAATGGCGTGATATTCATATTCTTTTCCTTGCTTTATTTAAACTAACTGAGGACTTTTAAGACATCTCCAGGCCGCACTTTTCCGCTTGACCTTGGAATCAAATTCATACCAAAAACTACCCCCATTTTAGTTCTACGATAACTCGATAGCGTTTTTAGAGGTTGGCCCTTGTTACTTTTAACTCCAGTGGTTGGGTTTACAGTTGTCAATACGCAACGACTACAGGCTTTAACTAGATCAAAAACGACTGAGCCGACTCGGATCGTTTTCCAATCATCTTCTGCAAAAGCGTCACATCCGTCGATGACTAAATTAGGCCGAAAATTTCGCATCGATACCGGCTCATCAAGCCGACTATTGAGGTCGTCTAACGACCCTTGCGAAATCATTAGAATCGGAAATCCATCCGCAAAACTAACGATGTCTGAAGGTTGTGAATAGTTAAGGTCGGTCGCTCTAGGTTTATTAAAATCATATTTTACTAGAAAAACTTTCTGCTGAAGTAATTGACTAAACCAGAGATTCACTTCTTCCGATGCGATATAGGCTTCACAAAAATCACCCCAAACTTCCACTTTCGTCTTAAGCTTGCTAAACGAAAATTCGCCAATTGTTATAGCCTTTTGACCACTGCTTTCTATGATGATATTGCTAGAGTCTGATAAAACCTTGATACGTGCTAATTCTGGATTTTTTCGTTGAGAGATAAACAAACCGTTCTGATCGACCAGCATCATACAACGATCATTTTCTAACCCGTACTTTTCAACCAATGACGCCTTCATCGGTATTCCAGCTAATGATTTTATTGGATAGCGGTAGACCTCGGTTAGCTTAATAGTCATAGTTTCGGGTCCTCAAGACGTCCATTTGATAAAGGATAAATAATGCTTTCAAGTCCATTGACTTTTATTTCGTAGGTCAACTGTAGCAACTGACCTATCTTTCCCTGTGGAAAGCCATTACGTGCGAACCAGACTAAATAGGGCTCCGGTAGTTCGATCAGTTTGCGTCCTTTGTATTTGCCAAATGGCATGAGCAAATTTGCGATATCAATTAAATGATCTTTGTCGAACATAGTGTACCTTTATTATTTTCGTCGCTTCTTGGGTTTAGATTTTCTCGCCGCTTTCTTCTCTGCTTTTTCTTTTAAGCTTTGTGCCACTTCAATTAATTCTGCTTCGATCATAGATGGGTTTTCCAAACTAATATGACCGATAGACAGATTTCGAATTTCGTTAATGAGTATCTTTGAAACTCGGTCTAAATCAACCCGTCCGCCCGACTTTAAGCATCCCCGTTTTCGACCAATACTCTCAAGCAAAGTATGAATATCGTCATCTAGCACTGCTAATGAATAATGCTTCTTTAATAATTCTGGGTAAGTAGATTTCAAATACTCTGTAGCGTAATAGGCAATGTCTGTGTATTCAATGACAGTGTCTTTTATCGAGCCTATAACCGCTAACCGATAGCTGGAATGATCATTCTCTATTTTCGGCCATAAGAATCCGGGGGTATCAAATAGTATCACACCGCAATCCAAATCAATTCGCTGTTGTCGCTTAGTTACTGCTGGTTCATTACCGACCTTGGCAATCGTACGATCGGCTAAAATGTTGATAATGGTTGACTTTCCAACATTGGGAATCCCCATTATCATTGCTTTAATAGGTTTACCTTTAGCTTGATGATCAGGATAAAATTTATGGCAGAGCGCTATGATCTTTTTGACTTGGTCAACTTGCCGACTACTTATTGCTAAAGACTTTGTCCCATGTTGTTTATCGAATGCATCGGTCCATAGCTTAGTCGTGGCGGGATCCGCTAGATCACATTTGTTTAAAACCCGAATCACTGGTTTTGGATGGGGTGACTCTGCAATAAGTTTAGCAACCATGGGGTTAGTGCTACTGTAGGGGATTCGAGCATCAACGACTTCTATGACCAAATCAACCTGCGGCAAGGCTTCTCGGATTTCCTTTTGAGCCTTGTGCATATGCCCGGGATACCATTGGATGGCCATTTGTAAATACTTCCTTCAATAGACTACAATTAAATCATTAGCATTATCTATTAATTTGCCAGATCTATCAAAATATGATGTATTAGTTTGGATAATGACTTACCCCAACCATACTAAGTCATTGTTAGGAGGAATTATGAGCGATTCAGATAGACGAATGTATCAAAGAGTCAGTTTCGACGGCACAGCCGAGCTATCTAACAACGAACAGTCATTTACTTGCCAGATAACAGATCTATCGCTTAGAGGGGTGTTGGTGAGGCCTTTTGGCGTAGTGCGTGCGGATTTAGGAACAGAGTTTACGTTAACCATTCCTTTAGTCGAGAACCCTGATGAAAGTTGTCCACGCATTGAGATGCAGTTACGGCTCGCTCATTCTAACCCCGATGGGCTAGGATTTAAATGTATGTCCATTGATTTAGACAGCATTACTCATCTCAGGCAAATAGTGGAACTCAATTCAAAAGACCCACAATTATTAGAGAGAGAGTTGGAACTGTTGGTTACATAGCAGGAATTGAATAATCTGCATTTTCAGCCGCGGCTCTTTCTCATGATCATCTAGCTGTTATAATCCGCCCTTTAAATCTAGACTTGAGACTCAAAACTTCGCCTCATAAGACAGTTTTGTTTTGAGCCGAACGATAGCCTACCCTACTCGACATTATTGCCATAGGTCGTTAAGAGCAGTTTCTAGAAGGCCCAAACAAATGCAACGCCATAAACATTAAAACTATGCCCATCGACAGTATCCACATTAAACGAAGGCTCAACTCCAACACCTCCAACATGAAATTCGTAGGCGACACCATACCTAACTAAATCTTCACTATGGTGACCACCAACTTTCTCACTGCCATAACCTATACCTAAACGCCAACCAGCACCAGGATGATAATAACCAGCCAATATTTTTGATGTGACACCGTCGCCGTGATGTGCATTTTTTGCCTTTTCATAAATAGCGCCAACCCCCCAGCCTGAATCAAATTTGTATTCATATTCTATTCCGATAGCAGTATCTTTTTCGTCATCATCCAAAACACCAACGAAAAGCCCAAGATGGTGGGGTTTATCAGAAGCGGCAGCGGTATTGACAAAGGCGACGCATCCGAATAAAACAACTATTAGCGATACGGACTTGAATTTAAAAGTGTTGAGCAGTTTTCTTTTAATCATGATTTCTCCAATTAGCAATTCTTTAGTGTTTAAGTACTTAGCGTTCATAACTTGAACTGATTAACCAATCGTTGCAGGTTAGAGGCCATAGAGGCGAGTTCATTACTAGCCTGCGAAGTTTGTACCGCTCCTTCGGCATTAGAATCTGCCATATCTTTGATATGGATTATATTCTTGTTCATTTCATTGCTAACTGAAATCTGCTCTTCCGCTGAGGAAGCAATTTGACTACTCATTTCATCAATTTTTGACACCGCAGAAGAAATAGCGGACAAAGATACACTTGCTAATTCAGCGGTCTCCACAACTAGCGCAGAGTGTTCCTGGCTATCTTGCATAGCCTCTGCGGCGCTTCTTGAACGTTCTTGAAGTTTTTCTATGATATCGTTAATTTCAGTTGTAGATTCTTGAGTTCGCCCAGCTAAGGTTCTCACCTCGTCTGCAACTACTGCGAAGCCTCTCCCTTGCTCTCCAGCTCTCGCGGCCTCAATTGCTGCATTAAGTGCCAACAAATTAGTTTGGTCAGCAATGCCCTTAATAACATCTAAAACTGTATTGATGTTTTGGCTGTCTTGCTCAACTTTTGTGATGACTTCCGAAGTGCATTCCATCTTATTGGCTAGATCTTGTATTCCCTTTACCGCATCACGTACTACTTTGAGACCTTTTTCCGTTTCAATATTCGCATGTTTAGCGGCTTCGGCGGTGTTCGCTACGTTTGATGACACTTCAATCACAGTTGTATTCATTTCATTCATCGCGGTTGCGATAAGTTCCGTCTCTGATTGCTGTTGTTGAATATTTTGACTAGTTTCTTGAGTAATTATAGATATCTCTTCGGAAGCAGTAGACAATTGCTCGGTGGTGCCACTAATTTCCTTAAACATATTTAATAGTTTGGTGCGCATTCCATTGGTTGCATCAAGCAACTCACCAATTTCATCATGCGTTTTAACAACAATAGGATCACCTAAATTACCCGAAGCCACAACTGTCGCACTTTTTATATCAGCAATAATACGACGGCTAACCAAAAAACTAGTACAAAGCCCTAGCATAATCGAGACAATGCCTACGATTATTGCCACAAATTCGGCCTGGTGTTCATGCTCAGTAGCAACTAAGACCGATTTTTTAGTGAACTCATCTATGTCTGCTAGCAAATCAACTAGCTCATGATTTAAATTATCTTCTTCTTGTTCTATCTCTTCTATTAAATCATCGATAGCCTGGAACTCACCTGCTTTAATTAAATCGAACACATGGTGTGAGTGACGTTCAAAACTGAGGTGCTCTTTATTAATTCTAGCCAACTTCTCGCCGATACGATTAAATTTAGCTAGCTCTTCACGTGAATCGGTGAGTTTTGTATTTCGCCTTGTGATAAATAGAGCGTCTTCAATTTCTTCATTTATTTTTTTAGACAAGGCATCAAACTTTCGAATTTCATCCGTTATACGACTTTCTGTTTTATTCGAATTAGCTAAACGCAAGATTCTTTCGACATGAATAATCTGTTCTAATTGATGCTCTGTTATTAGAGTAATGGTTTCTGCCAAAGGGATATTGTTTTCAGCAATATTACTAAGCTCACTTCCTATACCTCGCATACTCATATTCGCATAAAAAGAGTTAAAGCCAATTATAAAAAGGAGAAGAATAGAGTTTCCCATGATTTTTGTTCTAATTGAAAACTTATTAAACAATTTATATTCTCCTAGCCGACAACATTACTTCGAATAATTTTAGACCAAGAAATCATGCTTTGCTCAAAAGAAATTCTAGAGTCGAGTATCCAAGGGGCGCAAAAAGGTGCTGGCTAGCAACGGTCACCACTGGTTACGAATAATCTAGCTTTACAAAGGAACTACGTTCTTAGGTAGGTGGCATGAAACTGGTTAAATTTGTAACTCCAAGTCTTCGTTTTTGCTACATGCTTATATGAAAGGATTTACGGAACATTTACGAAATGGGTTAATTAACTTAGTACGGCGAACTTCGTAATAGGCTCTAAAAATTCACTGTTAAGGCTCGATACGATTGGTGAATTCTAGTAGGCACCCATACAATTCTCCACCACCAATATGTTAGGCGGTTAGACTAAGAAAAATTTTCATGCCTCTCACTCAAAGATCTGCAAAAGCCTCTAGAGCCTCCTGCAGGTGATTCACACCGATAACTTTAACTCCAGAAATAGTCTTTTTGGGGGCGTTGGCTTTGGAGGTGATGACCGTTTTAAATCCATGTTTCGCAGCTTCTTTTATCCGTTCCTGTCCATTCGGAACAGGCCTAATTTCACCGGCAAGACCCATTTCACCAAAAACAATCAAATCTTGTGGAAGTACCTGATTTCTTAAACTGGAAACGACGGCTAAAATTTGAGCAAGATCAGCACTTGTTTCCATAACCCTAACACCGCCCACCACATTTAAGAAAATATCTTGATCATGGCAAAAAATTCCGCCGTGGCGTGAAAGAACAGCCAGCAGCATGGCAAGGCGGTTCTGGTCCAATCCAACAGCGACTCTTTTAGCGTGACTACCATGAGATTCATCAACTAATGCCTGCACTTCTACTAACATCGGTCTTGAACCTTCCCAAGTCACTGTGACAACGCTACCTGAAGATTGCTGCTGATACCTAGAGAGAAAGATGGCTGAAGGATTTTGAACTTCTTTAAGGCCCTCGTCGGTCATTGCGAACACACCTAATTCATTAACAGCACCAAATCGGTTTTTAACTGCCCTTAGGATTCGATAGCGACCATCTCTTTCTCCTTCGAAATAAAGTACAGCATCAACCATGTGCTCAAGCACTCTAGGACCAGCTAGTGCTCCATCTTTAGTTACATGGCCGACAACAAATAAGGCAATTCCCATTTGTTTAGCAAATTTGACCAATTGAGCGGTGCTTTCCCTTACTTGGGCAACCCCGCCAGGAGCAGATTGCAGGTATTCAGTATAGATTGTTTGAATGGAATCAATAACCATAACCTGTGGCTTATTGAGCTGAGCTGTGGCAATGATCGTTTCCACCTTAGTTTCCGTCAACAGACTCAGATTATCGCCATTTAAACCTAATCGAGCAGCTCTCATAGAAATCTGTTGGGCAGACTCTTCGCCGGTTACATAAATAGCTTCAATGGTGCTACTAAGCTGACACATCGACTGTAACAAGATAGTTGATTTGCCAATTCCAGGATCACCACCTAGCAACACCACCGACCCCGGCACTAGACCGCCTCCGAGAACTCTATCAAGCTCGGTCATGCTGGTGGCTATTCTTGCAGAATTAGATTGTTTTACATTACTGAGCTTCTGTAACTGCGCGTTGGCCCCCGCATAACCAGCAAAGCGGCCAGTAGAGGCAGCTTTACCCGAATCTATCTGTTCGACTAAACTATTCCATTCGCCGCAATCAGCGCATTGCCCTCCCCATTTTGGAGAAACCGCTCCGCATTGGTTGCAAACATACTGAACTTTATTCTTTGACATACCCGATTCGATTTTTACCAGTGAAACAACTATATTACTATAATCAACATCGCATTAGTAACTCTGCTGTTAGTCGGCTTGTAAGTTTGTTACGATTAAATAAAATACTTACAAATCTGAATTCGATCGGGGTCACCTCAAACGTCATAATAGGCTCTAAAATAAATATCAGGATAGGCTTTGTTAAAGCATTCTGAATAAATCATAACTATAGGAATTTTTGATGGAGACAGCTTCACCAAACTCCCACTCTTGGTACGAGCGAATTCTCAATATTATCAGTGTTGTCAAACCTGGCGAAGGCAAGAGTACATTACTTCTGACTTTTAACGCCTGCACACTGTTAACGGCGTACTATCTATTAAAAGTCATTCGAGAGCCTTTAATACTAGCTTATGGTGGCGCAGAATATAAAAGCTATGCCACCGCTATTCAAGCAGGTGTGTTAACCGTAATGCTGCCTTTCTTCTCGGCGCTATATCACCGCTACTCTGATCGCAAGAATCGAAGTAATATTACCAATAAAGTTTTGATCTTCTTTGTCTTTAATTTACTGGTATTTGCCACTTTACAGTATTTTAATGTCAATATAGGCATGGCATTTTATGTTTGGCTAGGTATTTTCAGTGTGATGGTGCTAGCTCAGTTCTGGGCTTTTGCTGCAGACTGTTTTAGCGTGAAATGCGGTCAGCGACTGTTTGTGATACTCGCAGTTGGTGCCACATTTGGCGCTTGGATTGGATCTAGAGTCGCAGGTCCGTTATTTCCAATGGTTGGAATAGTTGGCATCTTATTAATTACCAGCGCGTTATTGCTGATTTCAATTTATCTAACCTCTGCTGTAGAACATACTATTCCATCAGAGGCAGCAAATGACGAGCCACTAAAAGCCGAAGCGGGCAATCAATGGTTGGACGGTTTTGCAGTAGTATTCAACAGTAGCTATTTGCTCAAAATAGCCTTATTCGTTGTCCTTCTTGTGTTTATAAATTCTACCGGTGAATATATACTGGCTCGCTTAGTAAGCGAGCAAAGTGCCCTTCTGATTGCTAATCAAAGCATTACCAATGAAGCAGAGTGGCAAGGTCAGTTTTATTCTGATTATTATTCTTGGATCACACTAGGCAGTTTTGTGATTCAATTGTTTTTTGTTTCGAGATTGTTTAAATGGCTAGGACTTAGAGGTTCGGTGTTAATTCTGCCAATAATCATGATTATTGGTTATGGATTGATGTTATTTTTCCCAATTTTTTCTCTCATCAGAATTTTGATGACCGCGGAAAATAGCGCAAACTATTCGATCCAAAACACCACTCGTCATGCGTTGTTTTTACCAGTTCCACGTAAGCTAAAGTACCTTGGAAAAACGACCATTGATACGTTCTTCTTTCGCTTTGGTGATCTATTATATGGCGGGTTTATTTTTGTCGGTACCCAGTATTTCGACTGGAGTGTCACACACTTTATTGCAGGCAACTTCATTTTGGCAATAGCATTGTTTTCACTTGCCTGGAAAGTAGGCCATAGCAATTTACTTGAAGTTCAAAAAACGAAGGGAAATTCTCCACCAGAAGTTAAAGCGATGGTCCCTAATCTTCACATGCCAGCTGGCGCATTATCGAAATTTAGTATCAGTGAGTGTACATTCGTCGACCCTGACATCGGCGACGCTTTGAAATTCGATGCCGCACTTGAGGATGGCGAACCGCTACCAAATTGGATTAAATTTGATAGAATCACTAGGACTTTTACCTTCAATCCTCCAGAAAGACACGTAAAAGACTATAACATTACTGTGACAGCAACGGACTTTGAAGGGTTAACTGCCTCAACTGAAATTTTTGTAAGCTTTTACGCTACAGCGAGTTAACAGGAGCTAAAATGACATTCGTATCTCATAAAACATCTATTTATTGCAAGCTGTTGTTTTTGTTCTTTGTAGTACTCGGTTTCATTTCTAATGCCTCCGCTAGCGCTGAAAGTAACAGCAATCAGGGCAGTCTCTTAGATCTTTCTGAAGTGAAATTTACGACCGAAGAAGATATTTTTGTTGTAGGGGATATACATGGAGCTTACGAGAATATCGTAAGCTCACTTCAAACGATAAAGCTTATCGATGAACAACACAATTGGATTGGAGGTAAAAGCCAATTTGTGAGTCTTGGAGACTTGATGGACAGAGGCCCAGCAAGTCGAAAAGTAATGGACCTATTTATTAAGCTTCAGCAACAGGCTCATGACAATGGTGGCCGTTTTTTAATGGTGTTGGGCAATCATGAAGTGATGAATCTCATTGGCGACTTAAGGTACTTATCGAATGAGGAAATTAACGAGTTCGCGGACGACGAAACGAATGAACAACGTGACAATGCCTATACAGCCTTCCTTGAATCTAATAACCTACAAGACTCCACCGAACTAAAATCGAAATTCGATGAGTCGTATCCTAAAGGTTACTTCGCTAGACTCGCTGCTTTTTCGCCTGAGGGATACTATGGGAGTTGGTTATTGAAGCTGCCTTTTGTCATTCAAATCAACAAAAGCTTATTTGCTCATGGAGGATTATCGAAACTTGTAGAGGATTTTTCGTTAGAGGAATTTAATCAAGAGGCAAAGAACGGGCTTACCAAGTATCTTAAGGTATGGTCGTCGATAGCTAAGAAAGAAGAACTGTCGCGGCTTACTCCCTATAAACAACGCGGAGAATTAATTAGCTCGCTAAACAATCGAAAGGTGTTGAAGCGCTATACAAGAGCAAAGAGTCATTTTATCTTAAACTCTCAAGGACCCACATGGTACAGAGGAAACGCGCTATGTCACCCATACTTTGAACAAGAACTACTTGCAAGTAACTTAACTAATTGGGACGCTAATGAACTTTGGGTGGGACATACTACTTCACAATCAAGAAAGCCGTTAAAGCGATTGGACGGAATGTTAAAAATCATCGATACTGGAATGCTCTCTTCACATTACAAAGGAGTCCCTTGGGTCGGCAAAATATCTAATTCCAATAATACTGAGTTTATTCAAGGGCTAACTGGTGAAACCGGCGAAGTGACTTCGGCTCCAGCGAGAGAATGGAGTAACCCATTTAACATGTCGGACAGTCAAGTAGAGGAATTTGTCGAAAAAGCTTCGATTGAAAAAATTGGGACAACAAAAGAAGGAAAAACAAAGCCGTATAAAGTTAAGCTCACTCTTGGTAGCAAATCCATCTACGGCATATTTAAGTACTACGATTCAACTAGGAGTCCAAAGAATGCTTCAAATAGAAAGAAAAGATATGAGACTGATCGCTATCAACATGAAATTGCAGCGTACAAACTAGATAGAAGACTAGGGATTGGGCTAGTTCCAGTAACAGTCTTCAGAAAGTTTAATGGTAGAGAAGGAATCATACAAATCTGGGTTAACGATTTAATATCAGAGCTAGAGATGACGGAAAAAAACATTCCATATGACGGTTATTGCGACTTTAAAAGCCAAGACAACTTCTTAAACGCGTTTGATTATCTCATCGCCAACAGAGATCGAAATCAGTCCAATGTACTTTTCACCAAATCAGATATGCAAATCTGGTTTATTGACCACAGCAGAGCTTTTGGAATTAAGTCAAAACGACCTCGAAACCTAAAAGGAAAAGATATAAAAATATCTTCCCGCTTTAAGGCAGAATTGAAGCAACTAAACATCAACAACTTACAGATACTAAAACCTTGGTTAAAAGAAAGGCAGATATATGCAATTCTAAAACGCCGCGATAAAATGCTAAAAGAAGATATTTGAAATGACTACTTCAAGGTTCGCATAACTTGCTTGAAAGCATTGCGTAGCTCTGAAAATTGAACCGCGCTCCCCCCTCGATCAGGGTGTAATTCAAATGCCAATTTATTAAATTGGCGTTTGACTTTGTTTCTATCGAAGTTTTCATTTTGACTTATTTGAAGTACTTTAAGATATTGACTTAGGTCTTGATTAGCCAGAATTTTCCGCCAAAACAATTCTAGCATTTCACTTATTTCCGACTCATCCAAATCAAAGTTTTTTTCATCTAAATAGAAATCTCGTAACAGATCAAATTCTCCGACTTGAGTTTTCGATGTAGAATTACTAATTAACGATATATTTAACGCCGATATATTGAGCTTCATTCCCTCAAGAATCAACTGGTCGTCTATTGCATACAACAGATTAAATAGCTTAAAGTGCTTTTTGAAAAGGCAAGGTCTTTGACTACAAGAGTCAAAAAACTGAGGTCGCTCGTTTTCGATATGACTTAAAAGTTGATACTCTGTAACTTTGGGCGGATGAGCTTTAATAAAATCAATGATAAAATTACGCAATTGATAGTCCGTTGCAAAGAGATAATTCCATTGTAGCTTATATTGGCTACCGACAGATGGATAATTAACTTTAACCGACAAATATAGTTTATAAACAAAGGATATCTCGAGTGAGTCAAGATGAAAAGAAATCACCTTCCGTCTGGAATGTCATATCAAGTGTGTTAGCTGCCATGATAGGTGTGCAAAGCGATGAAAATAGAGAAAGGGATTTTAAACATGGCAATATTGGTAGTTACATTTTTGTAGGAATAATTGTCGTGGCAATTTTTGTTTTCAGTTTAATTGCAATTGTTAATAGCATATTGGAAGATGCCGCTAAGTAACAAATACGACCAATCAATCCCGCCAATCAGGAGTCTACTAATGAGCAGCTATATTATTAAGGCGAATAGCGCAGCAATTGATGATTTAGCGCTGATGTTTGATCGATACCGTCAATTCTACCAAATGGATTCAAACATTACTGCTGCCAAACACTTTATAAGTGATCGACTGAGCTTGCACGATTCAATTATTTTTATGTGCTACACAGCCGATAAGGCCCAAGGCTTTGCCCAAATTTATCCGTCATTTTCGTCTGTTGCTATGCGCAGAACTTGGACATTAAACGATTTATACGTGAATAAGGAAGAGCGGCGCGCTGGGGTGGCTAGACTATTACTAAATCATACTCTAGAAGAAGCAAGACAAGCCGAGATTTTTTCCGTGAAACTCGTAACAGCTAAGGAAAATTTGATAGCTAAGTCTCTCTACCAATCATTAGGATTTCAACAAAACGACAGATTTGACAGCTTTAGTATCAGGCTAAAAAAATCGGCTTGATTAAAATTTGCTAATTCACAAAAACGTTTGCTGACACCTTAAATTTCTTAGAGAGCTCACGCACATGGCGCAATGTGAGTGCTCGCTTACCATTTAGAATTTCGGAAACTACACCTTGACTACCAATTTCTTTTAGCTCCGATTGCCTAACTCCATGTAGTTTGATTAAATATTTTAGAGCAGCTAATCCTCCGCCACTAAGCGACTCAATTTGTTCCTTTTCATATTTTTGCGCAGCTAGTGCCATCGCCTCAATTAAGCCTGCTAGTGGGCTATTTTCTCTGTTACCGACTAACTCAATGGCATCTTCTATATTATTCAATAAAGTGACGTATTCTTGATGAGTCTTAGGGCAGTCGATTGCTGGTGCAACCATATTCCAGTGTTGCATGGCGTTTTCTAGTAATGGATTCATATTCAGTCTCCTCTCTCAGATTCCTTTCTTAGTGATTTCCAGGTATGACATCTTCTACTAATATAACTTTGGCCTCAAAATTTATAGACGTATGAGCTAACAAATTTGATTCCGGAATAGGGAATTTAAACGACGAATTAAAACCTCGCATATCGCCAAAAACATCGCGAAGCTGTTCTGGATTGTCGAAGTCAGTTTGACTGACAATTTGATACCATCCTTGCAAGTGATCGTGTGCGGCGGGGTACCTAGCTTGCGCATCGACAATCCTGTTGGTAGCAATTATTTTCAATTTGCTATCTCCCTGTTTCCTTAATTATCACAAAGGCTCCGTATTCTATACAAATATTTTACTAATTGTAATAAAAAATCATTTTTTTAGAGCTCTTTATACTTCGGTAATTCAGAATAGCCAAATGAATATACCATATATGATATCGACTAAGTAATCTAATTGTTGTGCTTTATTACACAAAAGCTCAATAAAATCAGCAAGATCGAGTCATTTAGTTTGAGATATTTTTATCCCAAAGCGAGTTATTTCGTAGACAATCTATGGAACCACTTATACACTCAATCTATTGTGATATTCTATAAAAGTATAAGTTATGTATCCATATATCTATAGCTCAGACAGTTTCACTCTTGGAAGTTATGGCTTGTTTCTAGCAATCGCTTACTTAACTGGTCGTTGGTATTTTCTAACCAATTTAGAACGTGCGTATCCTAAGGTTCAGAACACTGAATATTTAATAATTTTATTACTAGTTTTGGGTGTGGTCGGCGCTAAACTCATGTTTATTTTAAAGAATCCGGACAAGTCTGATCTGGTATTTTCCGGTAACGGCTTCTCTAGCCAAGGAGCACTTATTGGTGCTTTGATTGCAACCTATGTCTATACCCAATTTAACAAAATTATGCTCCATACATTACTAGATGCAGCTGCACCAGCAGCGATTTTGGCCTATGCCATTGCAAGAGTAGGTTGTTTCTTATCGGGTGATGACTGTCACGGGATTGAATCTGATTTACCGTGGGCAATGTCATTTCCAAATGGAATAGAACCAACTGATAAAAAAGTTCATCCTGTCCCCTTATATGAAATTATATACTCATTAATTATCTTTACGGTTTTGATTGCTCGAAAATATCGTGAGAAGATACCTTACGAACAGTTCTTTTTATTGCTTGGTCTGTGGGGAGTGTGTCGATTTATGGTCGAGTTTATAACGACCAATGAGCGAGTCATTTTATCGATGAGTGGTTCGCAAATCGGGGCTCTATTAATGGTAATTTCTAGTACAATATACTATTTGATGAGGAAAAAAGCCAAAGCTTGATAAGCGGGATATTTTTCGGACAAAAAAAAGCCGAGTAATTACTCGGCTTAAAAATTTAACAGTATTTCTTAATCTTCTTCAACTTCTTCTTCGTCTTCTTCGATGATTGGTCTATCAACCAACTCAACATATGCCATTGGCGCTTTATCACCAGTTCTGAAACCAGCCTTGATAATTCTTAGGTACCCACCAGGACGATCTTGGTAACGAGGACCTAACTCATCAAATAGCTTACCAACAGCTTCTTTAGAACGAGTTCTTGAAAATGCTAATCTTCTGTTGGCAACAGAATCCGCTTTAGCTAGTGTGATTAATGGCTCAACCACGCGACGAAGTTCCTTTGCTTTAGGAACAGTTGTTTTAATCAACTCATGCTCAATTAACGAAACAGACATGTTCTTAAACATAGCCTGTCGATGGCTCGAGTTTCTATTTAATTGACGACCACTTTGACGATGACGCATCTTAATTTACCTGCAATATTTTATCAGCCTGCAATAGTACTGATATTTTTTAGTTTGTGTTATTAAGAAAGTAACAATAAAACAATACTTTCTGATAGCGCTTTAAACGATAAAACCCCACTATAAACAGTAGGGTTTTATCCAGACTTTAGAATCTAACCTTGCGGCCAAATTTTAAATATCGTTTAGAATACTCGCTGGTGGCCAGTTCTCTAATCGCATTCCTAAAGACAATCCGCGTGATGCTAAAACGTCTTTGATTTCGGTTAACGATTTTTTACCAAGATTTGGCGTCTTGAGTAATTCTACTTCAGTACGTTGGATAAGATCTCCAATGTAATGAATATTTTCTGTCTTAAGACAATTAGCAGAACGAACGGTCAGTTCTAAATCATCTACTGGACGAAGGAGAATCGGATCAATTTCCGGCTCTTCTTTCTCAGGCTCAGCTTGCTTCTCATCTTTCAAGTCAACAAATGCTGCGAGCTGTTGTTGAAGGATAGTCGCACATCGGCGAATAGCTTCTTCTGGCTCAACGGTTCCATTTGTCTCTAGATCGATAGTCAACTTATCAAGGTTGGTACGCTGCTCAACACGCGCAGAGTCCACAACATAAGAAACTCTTCGAATTGGGCTAAATGATGCATCTAAATGCAATCTACCAATACTTAAGTTCTCATCTTCATCATCCTTTCTGGAAGCAGCAGTTTCGTAACCGCGACCATTTCGGACGATCAAACGCATGTTTAACGAACCTTTCTTAGTAAGCGTCGCTATATGGTGCTCAGGATTAACAATCTCAACACCAGCTTGCTCTTCGATATCGGCTGCTGTAACAGCTCCTTCACCTTTTTTCTGTAAGACAAGAACTGCTTCGTCTTTGTCTTCCAACTTAATTGCTAATCCTTTTAAGTTAAGTAGGATATCAATCACATCTTCTTGGACATTTTCGATAGTTGTGTACTCATGAAGTACACCGTCGATTTCTACTTCAACTACTGCGCATCCTGGCATTGAAGAAAGAAGTATTCTGCGAAGAGAGTTACCTAAAGTGTGTCCAAAACCTCTTTCAAATGGTTCTAGTACAACTTTAGCTTTACGCTCTCCTAAGTTTTCCACCTTTATCTGACGCGGGGTCAGAAGTTCAGTGACATTGCCCATAGTTAATCCTCTTAAAGTCTTACTTTGAGTAAAGTTCCACGATTAGGTTTTCGTTGATATCAGAAGGTAGGTCCGAACGCTCTGGGGCATTCTTAAAAGTACCTTCCATTTTTTTATCATCAACTTCCACCCAAACCGGACGCTCTCTTTGTGCCGCAAGTTCCAACGCAGCAACAATACGCGCCTGCTTTTTTGATTTTTCTCTGATAGAGATAACATCTGAAGCAGAAACGTTATAAGAAGGAATATTTACAGCTTTACCGTTAACCAAAACAGCTTTATGGCTAACCAACTGACGACCTTCTGAGCGAGTACTACTGAAACCCATACGATAAACAACGTTATCTAAACGAGATTCTAACAATTGAAGAAGATTTGAGCCAGTTGCTCCCTTCAATCGAGCCGCTTCTTTATAATAATTTCTGAATTGCTTTTCTAGTACACCGTATATACGACGAACTTTTTGCTTCTCTCTCAATTGTAGACCGTAATCAGACAATCGAGTTCGACGAGCACCATGAACTCCAGGTACTTGATCGATTTTACACTTATCCTCAATAGCACGAACGCCACTTTTCAGCATTAAGTCAACGCCTTCACGACGTGCTAACTTGAGTTTAGGTCCTATATATCTTGCCATTTTCTATTCTCCAGCAAACCTAAAGTTACACGCGTCGCTTTTTCGGCGGACGACATCCATTATGAGGGATTGGAGTAACATCAGTGATGTTAGTAATCTTGAATCCCGCATTGTTTAAAGCTCTAACAGCCGACTCACGACCAGGACCGGGACCTTTGACGAATACTTCCATATTCTTCATACCCATTTCCTTAACCATTTGAGCCACTCTGTCAGCCGCAACTTGTGCTGCGAAAGGCGTGCTTTTACGCGAACCTCTAAATCCAGAACCACCAGCAGTAGTCCATGCTAGAGCGTTGCCTTGTCTGTCAGTTATAGTCACGATTGTATTATTGAAAGACGCATGGATATGAGCCATACCGTCTACTACGTGCTTTTTAACCTTTTTACGAGAACGAGGTGTCTTTGCCATAATCGTTATCTCTTAATTGGTTTACGTGGACCCTTACGAGTACGCGCATTTGTTTTAGTACGTTGTCCACGGACAGGAAGACTTCTTCTGTGGCGAATACCACGGAAGCAACCTAAATCCATTAAACGCTTAATATTCATAGACACTTCACGTCTCAAATCGCCTTCAATAGTGAATTTGGCGACTTGTCCACGGAGTGACTCTATTTCCGCTTCGGTAAGATCTTTAATCTTACGGCTCTGATCGATTCCAGCAGCATCACAAATTTCTTGTGAGCGACTGCGACCAACACCATATATAGATGTTAAAGCAATTACCGCATGCTTATGGACTGGAATGTTTATACCAGCTATACGGGCCATTAACCTACTCCCAACATTAGTTCTTTTTCTATCATTGGCACCCACCCGAACTTATGAGGTGGTCGCCCTTCAAAAAGGCGCGCAATGATAGCTTCCAAACGGTTAAAAATCAACCGAATATTCAAATTTATGCTATTTACTTTATATCTTTAGCGGGCTACACGCATATACAAAACAAATCGCGCTTAATTTCTCTCTTAGAAAGAGAGTTTACTACCCTTGACGCTGCTTGTGTCGTGGGTCATTACAGATCACACGAACACTACCGTTACGGCGAATAACTTTACAGTCACGGCAGATTTTCTTTACAGAAGCTCGAACTTTCATTTTCGTACTCCGATGCTAGAGCGACTCGAAATTAGTTACCTAATTCCTGAAGAGCCGTAGTTTTTAAAGTTTGCCTTCTTCAAGACAGAGTCATAGTCACGAGAGATTAAATGTGCCTGAACTTGAGACATAAAGTCCATAATTACAACCACAATAATCAGCAACGATGTTCCACCAAATTGGAAAGGCACGTTAAAGATCAAAATTAAGAACTCAGGCAAGAGACACACCGCGGTGATGTAGAGTGCGCCTACTAACGTTAACCGAGTCATAACTTTATCAACATATTTGGATGTTTGCTCTCCAGGTCGAATCCCAGGAATAAACGCTCCAGATTTTTTCAATTGGTCAGCCGTATCTCTTGGGTTGTACACAAGAGCTGTATAGAAAAAGCAGAAAAACATAATCCCTGCTCCGTATAAAAGTATATACAACGGATTACCTGGTTGCATTTGCTGAGCAAAGCTTTGCAACCACAACATATCTTCATTTCCTTGACCAACCCATTGAGCGATCGTCCCAGGAAAAAGAATAATACTTGATGCAAATATCGCTGGTATAACACCGGCCATATTTACCTTTAAAGGAAGGTGAGAAGACTGTGCTTGATACATCTTTCTACCTTGTTGTCTTTGGGCGTAGTTAACGACGATACGACGTTGACCGCGCTCCATAAAAACAACAAATGCAGTTACAACCACTACAATGGCTAAGATAATAATCAATCCCAAAGAATTAATTTCGCCTTGTCTAGCTTGCTCAAAAGTTTGCCCCATCGCTGTTGGCAAACCAGCTACGATACCGACAAAGATCAAGACAGAAATACCATTTCCGATACCTCGTTCATTAATTTGCTCACCTAACCACATCAAAAACATAGTTCCAGTGACCAAACTAACCACAGCGCCAAAATAGAAACTAAACCCAGGGTTAGGAACTAGTCCTGTCATCATATTTGGGAAATTTGTCGCGATTCCAATGGCTTGTAAACAAGCTAAGATTAAAGTCAGATAACGTGTATATTGATTAATCTTACGTCGTCCAGCTTCACCTTCTTTCTTAATTTCTTGTAGTCTTGGGTCTACAAAACTCAAAACTTGCAAAATAATCGATGCCGAAATGTAGGGCATAATTCCTAGTGCAAATACACTAGCACGCTCCAGCGCACCACCAGAAAATACGTTAAACAACGATAATAAGGTTCCGGTTTGTTGATCCATGAACTGGGCCAACACGTTGGAATCAATACCTGGTACAGGTACAAAAGAACCCAATCGGAAGATAACAATCGCCATAAGCACGAACATTAATCGTTGCTTAAGTTCTGTTAAACCACCGCCTGACTTCTTTCCCACTGGAGCTTTTGCCATATCTACTATTTCCTAAATCAAGTTACTTTGCTACAGATCCGCCAGCCGCTTCAATTGCTGCTAGTGCACCCTTAGATACACGAACACCGTCGCCAACTTTCACTGCTTTATTGATGCTTCCTGAAAGCATAACTTTCACTTGCTCAATATTTTTAGTAATTAATCCAGCCGCTCTAAGAGAAAGCAAATCAACTGTTTCACCTTCTACTTTATTCAGCTCACCTAAACGTACTTCAGCAGAAACTAAAGACTTACGTGAAGTAAAACCAAACTTAGGCAAACGTTGTTTCAAAGGCATTTGACCACCTTCAAAACCAGGAGCAACTTTACCACCTGAACGAGACTTAAGACCTTTATGGCCACGTCCACAAGTTTTACCTAAAGTTGAACCAATACCACGACCAACTCGCTTAGCTGGTTTTTTTGATCCTTCTGCAGGACTTAATGTATTTAAACGCATGATACTAATCCTCCACTCGAACCATATAGTTAATGGTGTGAACCATACCACGAGTTGATGGTGTATCTTCAACTTCTACAGTATGACCAATTCGTCGTAAACCGAGTCCGGTTAAACAACCTTTGTGATTCTTCAAACGTCCAATAGACGATTTTACTTGAGTCACTTTAAATGTCTTTTTTGCAGCCATGGTTTACTCCATGATTTCAGCAACAGACTTTCCACGTTTTGAAGCGACATCTTCCGGAGAAACCATGTCATTCAAACCGCGAATAGTCGCGCGTACGATATTAATTGGATTAGTTGAACCAATACTTTTTGCAAGAACGTTTTCAACACCAACAACTTCAAATACAGAACGCATTGCACCACCGGCGATGATTCCTGTACCAGGCGAAGCAGGTTGCATGTAAACTTGAGAAGCACCATGGTTCGCTTTAATAGGATGTTGTAACGTATGCCCGTCTTTCAATTCAACTTGAATAAGGTTACGGCGAGCTTGCTCCATTGCTTTTTGAATAGCTGCAGGAACTTCTCTCGCTTTACCACGACCAAAGCCGACTTTACCATTTCCGTCACCAACGACTGTTAAAGCTGTAAACGAGAAAATTCGTCCACCTTTAACAACTTTAGCAACACGGTTAACGTTGACTAACTTTTCGACTAATCCGTCGCTATTGTTTGTATCTTGTCTAGCCATCATTTCACCTTTAGAACTGGAGTCCACTTTCGCGCGCAGCATCTGCTAATGCTTTAACACGGCCGTGATATTTAAAACCAGAGCGATCAAATGCTACATTTGAAACGCCAGCTTTGGTTGCTCTTTCCGCAATTAAAGCGCCAACTGTTTTAGCCGCTTCAACATTGCCAGTTGCTTTACCTGTTGCTTTGATGTCTTTTTCGACACTTGAAGCAACGGCTAAAACTTTTCCGCTATCAGCAGAAACAACCTGCGCATATATATGGCGAGGTGTACGATTAACAATCAATCGATTAACACCTAGCGCTTTCATTTTCGATCGGCTTTTAGTAGCGCGACGAATTCTAGCTTCTTTTTTATTCATAATGCTACCCTACTTTTTCTTAGCTTCTTTACGACGGATAACTTCATCCGCGTATTTCACACCTTTACCTTTATAAGGCTCTGGTGGACGATAAGCTCGAATGTTTGCTGCGACTTGACCAACCAATTGCTTGTCAACACCTTTTACTATAACTTCAGTGTTAGTCGGCGTTTCGATTGTAATCCCTTCAGGAATATCAAATACAACAGGATGGGAGAAACCCAAAGTTAGGTCTAGTGTTTTACCAGCAGCTTTCGCTCTGTAACCAACACCAACTAATTGTAGTTTCTTTTCAAAGCCATCAGTAAGACCTTCAACCATATTGCCAACTAGTGAACGCATAGTTCCTGCTAACGCCATTCCGTTAGATTCGCCAGCTTTTGCACCAAAAACAATTTGATTATCTTCAACTTTGACTTCAACAGAAGGATGAACTTCTTGCTGTAAGTTTCCTTTTCCACTTTTTACAGAAACTAGTTGACCTTTAACATCAACTGTTACGCCTGCAGGAAGTACGACCGGATTTTTAGCTATTCTAGACATTTCCGCTCTCCTTAAGAAACAATACAGAGAACTTCGCCGCCGTGACCTGTTTTACGTGCCGCTCTGTCAGTCATTACTCCACGAGAAGTAGAAACTATAGCGATACCTAAACCGTCAAGTACACGAGGTAGCTCATTAGATTTTTTGTAAATACGTAGGCTTGGCTTACTAACACGTTTAATCATGTCAATTACCGGGCGCCCTTGGTGATATTTAAGCTCGATTGATAGCTCGGCTTTGCCGTCTACGTCTGCTTTTTTAATATCGGTGATATAGCCTTCTTCTTTCAATACGTTAGCAATTGAAAGCTTTACTTTAGATGAAGGCATTGATACAACTTTTTTGCCAGCTGATTGACCGTTACGGATCCGAGTCAGCATGTCAGCAATAGGATCTTGCATGCTCATTTGTTATTCTCCCAACAATTACCAGCTAGCTTTCACTAAACCAGGAACATCGCCTGCCATCGCATGCTCACGCAATTTGTTTCGGCTTAAACCGAATTTACGTAAGTAGCCATGAGGACGACCAGTGATATTACAACGATTACGTCTACGAACAGGACTTGCGTCTCTAGGTAGCTTTTGCAATGCTACTTGAGCTTCCCAACGTTCTTCGTCACTCTTGTTGAGGTCAACAATAGTCGCTTTCAATTCAGCACGTTTGGTAGCGTACTTAGCAACTAATTTAGCGCGTTTCTTCTCGCGCTGAACCATTGATACTTTAGCCATTGTTATGCGCCCTTAATCGGGAATCGGAAAGCGTTCAATAATTCTCTGCCTTCTTCATCTGTTGTCGCGGAAGTCGTAATAGTAATATCCATACCTCGGATTTTATCTACTTTATCGTAGTCAATCTCTGGAAAGATTATTTGCTCTTTAACGCCCATAGAATAGTTTCCACGACCGTCAAACGACTTTGGATTTAAACCACGGAAATCACGAATACGTGGAATAGCAATAGAGACTAAACGCTCCATAAATTCCCACATACGATCGCCGCGTAAAGTTACCTTAGCGCCAATAGGATAGTCATCACGAATTTTAAATCCGGCAATTGATTTGCGGGCTTTCGTCACAACAGGCTTTTGACCTGAGATAGCTGTTAAGTCATTACAAGCGTTCTCTAGAACTTTTTTATCCCCAACAGCCTCACCCAGACCCATATTTAATGTGATCTTGGTAATCTTAGGGACTTGCATGACAGACTTGTAGCCAAACTTTTCAGTTAAAGCTTGGACAACATCTTTCTTGTAGTAGTCTTGCAGTTTCGCCATTTTAATTTACCCAATTTTATCGACAGTTAACTGTCAAAAAATTAATCGACTAGCTCACCATTCGATTTAAAAAATCGAACACGCTTGCCATCTTCTTGCACTTTAAAACCAACTTTGTCAGCTTTGCCAGTTTTAGCATTAAATAGTGCAACGTTTGAAATATCCAAAGGGGCTTCTTTTTCAATAATCCCGCCTTGAACACCAGCCTGTGGGTTTGGTTTAACATGCTTTTTCATCATGTTAACGCCTTCAACTACCACACGACCTTTTTCATTAATGATTTTGGTTATTTTTCCGCGTTGACCATTACTCTTACCAGTCAATACGATAACTTCATCACCTGTTTTCAGTTTTTGCATTTTGCGTTTCCTCTTAAAGAACTTCAGGCGCTAAAGAAACAATCTTCATGAACTTATCACCACGCAATTCACGTGTAACAGGTCCAAAAATACGAGTTCCTACAGGCTGTAAGTTTGCATTTAGAAGAACCGCAGCGTTTCCATCAAAACGGATCAAAGATCCATCAGGACGTCTAACACCTTTTCGGGTTCTAACAACGACAGCGTTCATTACGTCACCTTTCTTCGCTTTACCACGAGGAATAGCTTCTTTAACACTGACCTTGATCACATCTCCGATTCTTGCGTATCGGCGGTGTGAGCCTCCAAGAACCTTAATACATTGAACTCGACGAGCACCGCTATTATCAGCAACATCGAGTGTTGTTTGCATTTGGATCATTGGTTTTCTCCAACTTTACCCACGTAAAACCAGTGCATTTTCAGGTGCACCAGCCAAAAGACGCGGGAGTATACCATCATTTAATTGATTCAGCTAACATAAACAGGCCTAATTTATAGGCCGATTTATTAAGCTTTTTCAACAACCTCGACTAACATCCACGATTTGCTTTTTGAAAGCGGTCTGCTCTCAGCAACAGTGACTGTATCGCCCATTTTGCACTCATTACTTTCGTCATGAGCATGTACCTTAGTAGAACGTTTGATGAATTTTCCGTATAACGGATGCTTCACTTGACGCTCAATTTTGACTGTGATGGTTTTATCCATCTTGTCGCTAACGACTTTACCAGTCAGAGTTCGCTTAGTTACTTTTTGCTCGCTCATTAGGCTGCTCCTTCCGCGACTGAACTATCTGAAGCTTTCGCTTTTTGATTTAAAACAGTCTTAACACGCGCGATATCGCGACGTACATTTTTCAAAGTGTGAGTTTGCTCTGTTTGAGCTGTAGCTCTTTGCATACGTAAATTAAATTGCTCTTTACGAAGCTCGACTAACTCATTCTTTAGCTCTTCAACACTCTTTTCTTTCAACTCAGAAGCTTTCATTACATTACCGTCCGCTTTACAAAAGTTGTCTTGATAGAAAGCTTAGCTGAAGCAAGTTCAAATGCTTCTCTAGCCAAGTCTTCCGGCACACCTTCAACTTCAAACAACATACGTCCTGGTTGAATTTGTGCTACCCAGTATTCGACACTACCTTTACCTTTACCCATACGAACTTCTAAAGGCTTTTTAGTAATCGGCTTGTCAGGAAATACTCTAATGTAAACTTTACCTTGACGACGCATGTGACGAGTCATTGCCCGACGAGCTGCTTCGATTTGGCGTGCCGTCATGCGACCACGGTCTGCAGACTTTAAACCAAACTCACCGAAGCTAACTTTGTGGTCAACAACGCCACGGTTACGCATCTTGTGCTGTTTACGAAATTTCGTTCTTTTAGGTTGTAACATGGTCTTTTCCCCTACTTCTTCTTAGCTCGGGAAGGTCTTTTCTTTGGCTTTTCTTCGGTAGTCACTTGTGGCTGCTCACCAAAAACTTCCCCTTTGAAAATCCAGACCTTAACACCAATAATTCCGTAAGTTGTGTTTGCTTCAGCAGTAGCGTAATCGATATCTGCGCGCAAAGTATGAAGAGGTACTCGACCTTCTCTGTACCATTCTGCACGTGCGATATCTGCACCACCTAAACGACCACCTACTTGAACCTTGATACCTTCCGCTCCAACGCGCATCGTGTTTTGTACAGCACGCTTCATAGCGCGACGGAACATTACTCGACGCTCTAGCTGCGAGGCAATGCCGTCAGCAACTAGTTGTGCATCTAATTCTGGCTTACGAACTTGCTCAATGTTGATTTGAGTTTGTACGCCGGCCAACTTACCAATTTTCTTTCTTAATTTCTCAATGTCTTCGCCTTTCTTACCAATAACAATACCAGGACGAGCCGTGTGAATTGTTACTCGTAAAGCTTTAGCTGGACGCTCAATATCAATTTTTGATACTGAAGCACGAGAAAGCTCCTTAAATAGCCATTCGCGAATTTGAATATCGCTGGCTAATAGATCCGCATATTGACCGCGTTCCGCATACCAAACAGAGTTATGCTTCTTAACGATTCCTAGGCGAATACCGGTTGGATGTACTTTTTGACCCATGGTTTATCTCCTAGTTATCCGATACTTTAACGGTAATATGACAAGAGCGCTTAAACATGCGGTCAGCTCGACCTTTAGAGCGAGTCTTAATACGCTTTAAAGTCGGACCGGCATCAACAAAAATAGTTGATACTTTAAGCTCATCAATATCTGCTCCATCATTATGCTCAGCATTAGCGATGGCAGAATTTAATACTTTTTGAATCATCTCAGCAGCTTTTTTGTTGCTAAACTTTAATAAGTTAAGCGCATTTTCTACTGGCATTCCTCTCACCTGATCCGCAACTAAGCGAGCTTTTTGAGGAGAGATTCTTGCGTGACGTAAAACAGCTTGAGTTTCCATCATTATCTCCTATCGCTTCGCTTTCTTGTCGGCAATGTGTCCACGGTAAGTACGAGTTGGAGCGAATTCGCCCAACTTGTGACCAACCATGTCTTCATTGATAGATACTGGTACGTGTTGACGGCCATTATGAATGGCAATCGTTAATCCAACCATTTCTGGTGAGATCATTGAACGACGAGACCAGGTCTTAATCGGCTTTCGGCTATTTGAGGCCACAGCGTCTTCAACCTTCTTAAGAAGATGAAGATCGATAAATGGCCCTTTCTTAAGTGAACGTGGCACGATTTAATCCTCTATTTACGATTACGACGACGGACAATTAACTTGTCTGTGCGTTTGTTACTACGAGTCTTCTTGCCCTTAGTTGGTGTTCCCCATGGTGAAACGGGGTGTCTACCACCTGAGGTTCTTCCCTCACCACCGCCATGCGGATGGTCGACTGGGTTCATAGCAACGCCTCGAACTGTAGGTCGTACACCACGCCATCTAGAAGCACCGGCTTTACCCAGTGAACGTAGCATGTGTTCTGCGTTACCAACTTCCCCAACTGTTGCACGACATTCAGCTAGCACTTTACGCATTTCACCACTTCTTAAACGAAGCGTAGCGTAAGAACCATCACGAGCAATTAGTTGGACGTAAGTACCTGCAGACCGTGCGATTTGAGCCCCTTTACCAGGTTTCATTTCAACACAATGTACAGTTGTACCTACTGGAATATTTCTAAGTGGTAAAGTATTTCCCGATTTAATCGGAGCATCTTCACCTGACTGGATTTGGTCTCCAGCTTTCATACCCTTAGGCGCTATGACATAACGTCTTTCGCCATCAGCGTAAAGCGCTAGCGCAATATTTGCACTACGGTTTGGATCATATTCCAAACGCTCAACTTTAGCTGGGATACCATCTTTATTTCTTTTGAAATCGATCATTCGGTAATGTTGCTTATGTCCACCACCAATATGACGAGTAGTTATGCGACCGTTATTGTTACGACCACCACTCTTAGACTTCTTTTCTAGTAAAGGCGCATAAGGTGCACCTTTATGCAAATCTGGGTTGACCACTTTGACAACAAAGCGACGACCTGGAGATGTTGGTTTAGCTTTTAATAGAGCCATCTTAAATTCCCCTTACGCGTCCGCGCCTACGAAGTCTATGTCTTGCCCTTCTTCAAGAGTGACATAAGCTTTCTTCCAATCGGAACGACGACCAGAAATTTGACCAGTTCGTTTGTTCTTACCTTTCATGACAAGCGTTGAAACATTTTCAACTTTGACATCAAACATAAGTTCAACGGCTTTTTTAATTTCTAGTTTTGTCGCAGTCTTAGCAACTTTAAAAACGAACTCACCACGGTCTGCAGCAAAACTTGCTTTTTCAGATACGTGAGGCGCTAATAAGATGCTCATGATTCTTTCTTGGTTCATCCCCACAACTCCTCTAATTTTTTCACTGCTTCAACAGTCATTACAACTTTGTCGAATGCAATTAAACTAACTGGGTCGCAGGCTTGGATGTCGCGAACATCTACTTTGTGTAGATTTCTAGCTGCCAAGTAAAGATTCTCTTCAACCTTGTCAGATACGATTAAAGCTTCAGTCAATCCGTATTCTGCTAACTTGCTAACTAAACCTTTAGTTTTAGGTGAATCAACATCAAAAGACTCAACAATCAATAATCGTTCTTGTCTTACTAATTCAGACAATATGCACTGCATTGCTCCGCGGTACATTTTACGATTAACTTTTTGTGAATGGTCTTGTGGACGCGCTGCAAATGTAACGCCACCAGTTCTCCAGATAGGACTACGGATAGTTCCAGCTCGAGCACGACCTGTACCTTTTTGTCTCCAAGGCTTAGCACCGCCACCACTCACATCACTGCGAGTTTTCTGAGCGCGAGTACCTGCTCTTGAGCCAGCCATGTATGCAACAACCACTTGATGAACAAGTGCTTCGTTGAATTCACGTCCGAAAGCGACATCAGAAACTTCGACCGATGATGCTTTTTTCTTACCTGTTACAGATAAATTAAGTTCCATTATCTATTCTCCCCTAAAGCTTAACAGCTGGACGTACAATCACGTCGCTGCCTTTGGCGCCAGGTACAGCACCTTTAATTAGAAGAATATTTCGCTCAGCATCGACACGAACAATTGTCAGGTTTTGCGTTGTTGAACGCTCAGCACCCATATGGCCAGACATTTTCTTGCCCTTGAATACTTTACCTGGTGATTGGTTCTGTCCGATTGATCCGTTCGATCTGTGGGAAATAGAGTTACCATGAGTAGCGTCTTGCATGGAGAAATTCCAACGCTTTACACCACCTTGAAAACCTTTACCTTTTGACATGCCAGTTACGTCTACAATCTGACCATTTTCAAAAATATCTACTTTGATTTCTCCGCCAGCTTCATAGCCGTCTAAAGAATCAAGGCGAAATTCCCAAAGACCTCGTCCTGCTTCAACACCTGCTTTCTTGAAGTGTCCAGCTTGTGGGCGAGTTACTCGGTTTGCTTTACGCTCACCGGTAGTCACTTGGATTGCCTGATAGCCGTCGTTGTCTTTTGTTTTAACCTGCGAGATTCGATTAGCAGCGACTTCGATCACTGTAACTGGTGTGGAAACACCGTTTTCATCGAACACTCGGGTCATGCCGCATTTGCGACCAACAATTCCGATTGCCATTATAAAAACCCTCTATTAATGTTGCTTATTTAATTGTTGTTCTAATAGCTAGAAACAACGCAACGAAAATTCCGCTCAGTTAGCACTAATGCCTAACTAAACGACTCATAATTGTCTTACGAAAGACTAATCTGTACATCGACACCAGCAGCTAAGTCGAGCTTCATTAAAGCATCAACCGTCTTTTCTGTTGGTTCTTCGATATCTACCATGCGCTTGTGTGTGCGTATTTCGTATTGGTCTCGCGCGTCTTTGTTGACGTGCGGAGATACCAATATGGTGTATCGCTCTTTGCGCGTTGGTAATGGAATAGGACCACGAACTTGTGCGCCAGTACGTTTAGCAGTGTTTACGATCTCAAGAGTCGATAAATCGATAAGCTTGTGATCAAACGATTTTAAACGTATTCGGATTCGCTGCTTAGCCATAGCAAAGAAACTCCAAAGTTAATTAATAAACAGTTAAAAACCGCCCTCCCCTAAATTTATTAAGGAACGCGGATTAAAATTCTTATCGACCAAAATTAGGTCGGTTGTCATGACACCCTATTAAAACTGTGTCACAGAGCCCTTTGACAGGTCTTTCAACTCGGCTTTAGCCAAATTGGGAGGCGCATTATATAGAATGGATTTGGATTACACAACCCAATATCGACTTTATTTCTCTGATTGCCCCATTAAACTTGAAAAGCCAGTGTTTCACTCAACGCCCCATCAGAATGGACCAATAAAAAAGCCGCTAAAAAGCGGCTTTTAGAGACTGAAATTGATGTAGATGACTATCCGTTATCCTCATTTCCTTCAGCATCATCGGTCGACGATTCTGCCGCAGGCTCTTCTTGAGGAGCTGGCGGATCCAATAAAGCCTTGCGGCTCAGACGGATTCTGCCCTGTCGGTCTACTTCTAGAACTTTAACATCTAAGTCTTGACCCACTTCTAGGTAATCAGCGACCTTGTTAACTCGCTCATGGGCTATTTGTGAAATATGCAATAGGCCTGTTTTGTTACCCATAAACTCCACAAATGCACCGAAGTCCGCAATTTTGACGACTTTACCGTTATAAGTCTTTCCAGCTTCTACATCTTCCGTAAGCTCTTTCACTCTTTGCACAGCTAGGTCAGACGCAGCTTTTTCTACTGCAGCAATTTTTACCGTTCCATCTTCTTCAATCTCAATGGTGGCGCCAGTTTCTTCAGTCAACGCTCTAATAGTCGATCCGCCTTTACCAATTACGTCACCGATTTTTTGAGGGTCGATTTTTACTAAAGTTATGCGCGGAGCAAATTCAGAAATATCACTGTTAGGTGTAGCGATTGCTTCGTTCATTGTTTTAAGAATGTGTAAACGACCACCTTTAGCCTGGTGCAATGCTTTTTCCATGATTTCTTGATTGATACCTTCAATCTTAATATCCATTTGCAATGCAGTAATACCAGCTTCAGTACCCGCTACTTTAAAGTCCATATCACCTAGATGATCTTCGTCCCCTAAGATATCGGATAAAACAACATAGTTTTCGCCTTCTTTAACCAAGCCCATCGCAATACCTGCAACCGGTGCCTTAGTTGGAACTCCAGCATCCATCAGGGCTAGACTTGTTCCACAAACCGAAGCCATTGAACTTGAACCGTTAGATTCGGTGATTTCTGATACAACTCGAATGGTGTAGGGGAATTCTTCGTTTGAAGGAATAACCGCCTGCATACCGCGCTTAGCTAACTTACCATGGCCGATTTCACGACGCTTGGGAGCGCCCATAAATCCAGCTTCACCCACACAGTATGGAGGAAAATTGTAATGAAGCATGAAGGTTTCTTTGGACTCGCCAAACAATCCATCGATGATTTGGCCATCACGTTCGGTACCTAAAGTTGCTACTACTAACGCTTGAGTCTCACCACGAGTAAACAATGCTGAACCGTGAGTTCTTGGTAAAACACCCGTTCTAATGTAAAGGGCACGTACCATGTCATGTTCACGACCATCGATTCTAGGCTCACCAGAAATGACTCGAGTTCTTACCACAGATTTTTCTGTTTTTGAAAAAGCAGCTTTCACTTCTTCAGCGGTCGGTGAATCTTCGGCATCTGTCACTAACGCAGCAACTGCCGCATCCTTAATTTCAGACAATTTGTCTTGACGTGCCATTTTATCGGCAATTGCATAAGCCGCAGTTATTGCCTCTTTAGCATTGGCTTCAACCTGTGCGATTACTGAAGTGTTTTCAGCAGGAGCCTGCCAATCCCATTTAGGGGTATTCACCTCAGCAGCAAATTCAGTAATTGCCTTAACCGCGACTTGCATTTCGTTAAACCCGAACATTACAGCGCCTAACATCACGGATTCAGAAAGCTCTTTAGCTTCTGACTCAACCATCAATACCGCATTTTCGGTACCAGCAACAGCCAAGTCTAATTCTGACTCAGCCATTTCATCTACACTACCGTTAAGAATGTATTCACCATTCTTATAACCAACACGAGCGGCACCAACTGGGCCGTTAAACGGCAAACCAGAAACAGATAATGAAGCAGAAGCACCGAGTAGCGCGACCAATTGTGGATCTACTTGTGGGTTGATAGAGATTACCGTACAAACGATTTGCACTTCATTCATAAACCCTTTAGGGAATAAAGGTCTTAATGGACGGTCGATTAAACGAGCGGTTAAAGTTTCTGCATCAGATGGTCTGTTTTCACGTTTGATGAAACCACTTGGGATTTTACCAGCGGCGTAGCGTTTTTCTTGATAATTGACTGTTAATGGGAAGAAGTTTTGACCTTCTTTAACATCTTTTTTTCCAACGGTTGAGACCAGCACGGTTGTGCCTTCTACATCTATGATGACGCAACCTGACGCTTGTCGGGCGATTTCACCAGTTTCTAAAGTAACGGTTCTATTACCGAATTGAAATGACTTTTTTATAGGATTCATTCGTTTTCCTTATTTTTCTATTTTAAATTTGCCTAGACTATTCAGTTGATGTCTTAAGTAAAACCTCAATAGAATAACCTAGACGTGATATTAACTCTGATTTAAGGCCGAGTAATTATACCTAATAGTTGAAGCTCGTATAATACTTACAGATCGTGTATCGCAAAAAAGGGGCTAGAAGCCCCTTTTCTTGAAAATCTTTTGATTAACGACGTAAGCCAAGTTTTCCAATAAGGCTTGAATATCGTGTTACGTCTTTGCCCTTTAAATAATCTAGTAGCTTTCGACGCTGGCTAACCATTCTCAATAATCCTCTACGAGAATGATGGTCATGGATATGTTGCTTGAAATGACCTTGTAAGTGATTAATTTGATGACTTAACAAGGCTACTTGAACTTCAGGTGAACCTGTATCGTTTTCACCGCGTCCGTATTCGCTGACGATTTCTGCTTTTGCTTCTGCACTTAGTGACATTTATTTACTCCAATATAGTACTGCATTAATTAAACAACAGAGCCAATCACTAATTCAGCTCTGTCAAGACGGGCGCGATTTTACATTAGAGGCAAGTTACTAGCAAGGCTACTCCCGCATATTTATAGGCTTTTATGAGGATATTTGACTTATTTTAAGCACATTCTCAAATACTTCGCCCTTTTAGTGCTATTTAGGGCAATAATAGATAAACGGTCATTTCAGCAGGAACTCTTTCGAATCTGTCACATTTTGAAACTAAGAGAAACATTAACAGGCAGATTGCTAAGATCTAACGCAGTAAGATTAATTCCTCTAAGCCATTTTATAGTTCTATTTCACACGCCTAGGAGGTTAGTCACATGTTGCCAAGCTACCAACCTGTTTCCAGAGAAAAGAAGCAATTTGCAAATTGCCATCTCGATCCAGCATTTCAAACCTTAACCACTCCAGAAAAAGTTACTCGGCTGCGAGGTAAACTCTACTTTGTTCTATCATGTCTAGTAGAAAACCAAAATAGGCTAGTCACTCGCAAACAGCTAATCGACGAGTGCTGGGGTGGTAATACGTTTACCGGTGAAAAAGCGGTCACGCATGCAATCTGCCAACTAAGGAAAGCGCTAAAAGATCTTAAAATCCCAGTCACGATTACGACACTTTCTAAACAAGGTTACGTATTTACCCAGATCGACCTCTCGACATACAGTGATTTCAATACTAATAATGACAATCGTATTTCTTCATAGATATGAATATAATCTCACCGCTAAAACATCTCATTAAGAGATTTTTACCCTCTTTTTTCATAAATTTTGAAAATTACACTTGTTATACGATTTTTTTCGTAGTTAAATACGACATAGTTCGTAGTAATGGATTTATAAGTCGGAGAACGTAACATGTCATCACTCAACAGTATGGTTAATGAAAGCGATCGATTAGAGCTATCAGGCAATGCACTTAATAGTCAATTGCAAACTATCCAAATCAATAACCAGCTAATTCGATTAAGAAGCAAACTATGGCAAGTTCTCGAACACTTAGTGTCAAATAGAAACCAACTAGTAACAAGGCAGAGTTTGATTGATATTTGTTGGAACGGAAATAGCTATACCGGTGAACAAGGATTAACTCATACTATCTGTCACTTAAGAAGAATCATTAAAAAATTTGGCATCAACGCGAGAATTACCACGATACCCAAGAGAGGTTATGTTCTTCAAGATTCAGAACCGGACTATCAAGAACTGCGCAATGACAATGTCTTTTCTTACGATAGAGCAAAAGCCGCAAACTTGAATAACAATATCAATCCGATAAATTAGCATTTCTCTCTGTAGAATTTTCAAGTGCAAGAAGAGCTAATTCACTCTAGAGCATGTTGCTTTTTATGAAGCAGCACTTTTTTAGCGAATAGAAATTAAACACCAATTTTATTCTTTTCATTAAGAATATTTTTTATTGACTAATTAAAAGCCACTCGCAAATTTTAGAAACAAAAAATAACGAATTTCTCTTCGTCATAAGTCTTATTTTTCTCCATATAGACACGCCTCAAATTCGGTTTTATTCGACACTCATCTAGCTTTCATTTGTTACAAAATATTTTCAATTATTTTTAAATTTTATTTAAATGTTTTTATTAACATTAAGTGACATTTGGAAAATATAAATTCAATGTTTTGTCAATAACAAATCAACTTTATTGAATTGATATTGAATTTACAATCTGTTTTTATTGAGTAGCGAACAGCACATAAAAATACGAGTGTTTTTTTGCTAACAGTTATGTCAACTAACATATGACCAACAGGGTAAAAATATGAAAATTTATAAGTACAGAAAAAAGTCAATTGCTACAGCAATACGCTCAGCAATGATTGCCACAACGGGAGCATTACTCTTAAATACGCCCACAATTGTAGTCGCTGAAGAAAGCGACGATGACGACAAGAAAATCGTTATAACAGGAAGTAGAATTAAAAGAGTAAATGCTGAAGGTCCATCGCCAATCGTTTCGGTATCAAGAGAGGATATGGATAAACAAGGTTACGCTACAGTAGCCGATGTGATAGATGGTTTATCACAAAACGCAGGGGGAACTCTCGATCAATCATTTACCTTTGGATTCACACCAGCCGCATCTTCCGTCAATTTACGTGGACTAGGATTCGGTCGTTCATTAGTGCTAATTGATGGTAGAAGATTGCCAATTTATCCTACTGGGATAAGTGGTACTACAAACTTTGTAAACTTAAGTGCAATTCCAACAGCGATGATAGAAAGAATTGATATTCTAACTGGTGGTGCGTCGGCAATTTATGGCTCCGATGCTATCGCGGGTGTTATAAATGTTATCACTCGTACAGATATAGAAGGGGCAAGTCTCGAGGCGAGAGCATCTGGAACTGACGAAGGTGGTGCATCGTCAAGCCGAGTCAATTTTCTTGGCGGATTAACCACTGGCACAACACATATTGATTTCATAATTGATTATTATCAACAAAAGCCACTGTGGGCCAACCAAAGAGATTACGCTGGCGCGGACAATGCGAATCCACGAGGTAATTTTTCAATCGGTGGTTCAACTTTTTACACCTTCCCTGACTTTGAAACGATTCAGGATCCTAATTGTGGAACGCCTAATGACGGACTAGGTGGTCTAGGTCAACCGGATCAAGCATCTGGAGTAGTTACCGGCAACGAAGTTTGGTGTGGTTTTAACCGTACTGAATTTCGTCAATTGATTGCACCTCAAAAAAATGCTTCTATTTCTAGCCGAATAACACATGATTTTAAAAATGATATCACCCTAAATGCTCGCTTCGGTTTTTCAAGAAACGAAGTTGACACACAACTTGAACCCAATTTCTACGGTGGAGGTCTTTTTACCGGAACCGGAACTCTAGTACCTAACACGGGTGGACTTGTTCCAGCGGGTTCTGCAAATAATCCAACCACAGGAACCGGTAATGAACGCGCTGGATTTTTTGTCCGAAGACTTGTTGAATATGGCCCAAGAACAAGCGATATCGATGATAATGGTCAAAACGCGCTCGTATCTTTTGAAGGTACTTTTGGTGATGGTGCATATGATTGGGAAGTTGGTTATATGTATGCTAACTCTGAAATAACCAATCGACGTCCGAATATCATTTTGTCTGCTCTAAACTTGCAGGTTGAAAATGGGCTAGATCTATTCCAACAAATTCCTCAGAGTGTAATTGATGCAACGAGTTTTTCTTCAATTCGATATTCTCGTTCAACTTTAAAAGGTCTCGATTTTAGTCTTTCTGGCGATCTTCCGTTTGAACTAAGTGGCGGTAACATAGGAATAGCGATTCACGGAGAGTCAGTTAGTGAATCATATAGCGATCGTCCGGATGCACTAACAATTGCTGGACAAGGATTTGATGGAGCCTCGGCGGGCGGGGGTAGCCGAGATCATGCAGGTATTGGTATCGAGTTTTACTTGCCTTTAATGGACAACCTAAGTGTATCTTTAGCAGCTCGCTACGATGATTATGATGATGAGTCTAGTACAGGTTCGGCGACTAGTCCACAAGTTTCATTAGAATATAGACCTACCGACAGTTTGCTTGTTCGTGGTAGTTGGGGTGAAAGTTTCAGAGCGCCCGATATGCAACGTTTATTTGGGGCAACGACCCGAGGCTTTATTACTTTGACCGACCCCTTTAATGTTAATAATGGGGCACCTATTACTGTCCAGTCAGTTAATACTCTTACTGGCTCAAATATTGATCTAGAAGAAGAAGAGGGAGAAAATTACGGAATTGGTGTCGTGTGGGAAATCACTGACGGACTCAACATGACCGCTGATTGGTTTAACATTGAACTAACTAACGTAATCGCTACACCTACGGCTCAATTCTTATTGAACTCTTGTTTTGGGGCTGTCGCTGGCCGCTCGCCAAATGACCCCAGTAATTTCTTTATTGATTCTGACGGAAACCAAAGAGCAAACGGTGGAGAAAATTGCGACGCAATTATTTTTGATGGAACAGGTTCGCTCCAAGGCAATGCGGCTTCTATCTCAGCGGTTGCCCAAAATCTATCTCTCAGAGAAACGCAAGGACTCGATTTATCATTTGATTATAGCTGGTCTACCAACATAGGCAACTTCAGAACTGATTTAGCACTAACATGGATCGATAAATTTACTACTCAGTTTGATGAAGATAGCGAACCACTTGAAAATATCAGTCTGGGCGCACTACCTGAAAAGAGAATTAACCTAGTACAAGGCTGGAATTCAGAAGACTGGAATGCTACGGTTAGAATTTCTTATGTAGACGAAGTCGCTGGAGGTTTCTGTGTAAACAGCCCTTGCTTAGCCTCTGAATATATCGATTCTTACACGACGGTCGCTGCGAGTGTCGGATATGACTTTGGAGAGCTTGGGCGTGTATTAGTAGGTGTAAACAATCTACTAGCTGAAGAGCCACCAGAAGATCCAACTCAAAACAATTGGCCTTGGTTCCTTAATGCTGGCGGTTATTACAACGCTAAAGATAGAGAAGCCTATGTACAGTGGAATGTTAGTTTCTAATTAACTAGAGTTTTCCATACGAAAAAGCCGGAATCATTTCCGGCTTTTTTATTTCTATGTATCTTCAAGCAACCTGGCCGACAATGCTGTTAAGTGAGCTCTATAGTTCTTCCACCTATCGATAGACCGCGAGTTAATCGGTTCTCTTACTTGAGCGGCACTAGCGGTTTTTACCGAGTCGCGATTCACAAAGGTTTCTAAATACTCTTTAGACCAGTCAAGCTGACAAAACTTGAATAGTCTAACGCATTCTGATTCGGTATCAGTTACAAATGATTCATACGAAACGCGGTACACTTGGTTAGCAAAGGTCTCTTCCCAAAAACCGATCAGCATTTTATAAATAGAGTAGTAATCAGCACAACCTTCTAACGAATATGAATAAGGATGTCCTTCATAAAAATTTTGTCTATAGAGTGAAACACACGCATCCATAGCCGTCTTTTCACAGGCGATTATTTTTGCATTTGGAAAAATAGCTAGAATTAGCCCCACATTCCAAAAATTGGCCAAAAATTTATCAATTGTTCGCACACCAGCGTTGACTTTCGTCAATTCTAAATAACGAGAAGCTAATTGAGATTTTGCGTCAGATGATAATTTACTAAGAAGTTCTGGATAGTGATTTTCTAAACTTAAGCTTCTCGCTTTATTAATGACTGAATTCATGTAACCTACTTCACCGAGCGCTTTGCTATTGGGGGCACATGATAGAACGGATTCAACTAAGGTAGAACCTGAACGTGGTAATCCTACGACAAAAATTGGGGCTGCTTCTTCCTTATTTTTTGTGCGACTTTCTGTAATCAATTTCTGTTCAGCATCGTTCCTAATAGCATTAATAATTCTTTGGGCCTGAGCGATAGTTTCACTATGATCGTATGAGGGGATACTTTTTAATATCGTGTTGTTTGCTGCTCTTAAACTCTCAAATGCTTTATCAAACCGATTTTCCTGCTCATAAATATTAGCCATCGCAAAATGCATGTTAGCGACTACTCTTGCTGATGTGCACTTTTCCAATTCTTGAGTAATAGTTTCTGCTAACTCATGAAAATTAGATTTGACCTGACTTAGCGCATAAAACGCATAAGAGCGAATGAGACCTTGCTGAGTAATATTTGAGTGTGTAATAACTTTTCGATATGCTCGCTCCGCAGCATTTGTGTTACCAAGAACAAGCTCATTCTGGGCCAGTCCAAACCACCATTCAGACTGATTTGGCTTCACCTCTATCATGGAGGAATAGCAATTAGCAGCTTTCGAGAAAGCTGAGATTAACTCAAAGCATTTGGCGAGATTTAATTGTACATCCAACATAGCCGCCTTAATATTAGTTTTGGTTAAGGCTAAGGAATATAAGTCAATTGCCGCGTGGTAATTTGCAAGACTAGCTTCTATTCCTGCTGCGAGGCATATTACATCAAAATTGTTTGAGTAATTTGAATACAACTTTTCCACTAATAATTTCGCGTTCGCCAAATCACCGCTATGAATATTATTTAGGACGTTATTGTACAGGTTTTCAAAACTCATCCTCGAATCCACCTTTCTAAGTCTCTTCTTTTATGGCGATAATAGAGCTTAACATAAGAAGGTTCTGGCGTTGCTAATTTATCTAAACAGGCATGAAGAATTACACGCAAAAAAAAGCCCTCCAATCGGCAGATCGTGAGGGCTAACAACCAGGGTGTAACTTAAAATTGAGTAAACTCGATAAATAATATAAAGAGAATATAAATCTAAGCTACATGTATATAAGACTACATCTAGCGCTCTACTACAACCTCACTACCCTTGTATTTTTATTGAATAAACATTGGCGTTTTTTATCAAAATATTAAAATGTATATTCGTTCACACTTGACTCAAAAATTAATCGTTATTTTGGCAGTTCTTGCAACAAATACTTACATCTCCCGTTCAACAATTCCAAGCTACCAGTGATTTTTTACCAATGAACTCATAAAGCTCGATGAATTTTCTTGGCCATCCGGTTCAACTCAATTTCAACAAAATACAAAGTGAATTTCAGGTAAAAAAGAACGCCAGACCGTAAGCTGGAAATCGCGACACGAAATCTCTCTATTGAGATCCACCATCGAGTTTTCTATCATAAAGAGGAAATCATTATGAACAATGCAGCTTACAAATTACCTTATACAAATATCATTTCTCTGGGTGAGTTAACCTATAATCCTTCATTTCAACTACTCTCTTCCGATGACAGTAATATCGCACTTAGGTTTAAGATAAACCAAGTCCTCCATATTCTGGCTACTCGCCAACATCAGGTTGTATCAAGAGAAGAGCTCATTGATAAAATATGGAACGGTAATCACTACATTGGAGAAAGAGCTCTCACTCATACGATCTGTAAATTACGGCGAGCATTTGACACGCTTGGGGAAAATAAAATTAGAATAATCACAATTCCAAAAGCAGGTTATTGCTTGCTCTAATGAGCATGATATTCATCACTAATTATTATCTGAAGATAGATTTAAAATCGAGTATTTATTCCATAAAACTTTCTTAAGTATTAGTTTGTTCCATTAATATGATATCAAAGCTAATTCGTTGCTTTTTTGTGTAATAGAGTGTCTTCTCATCAGAAGATATAGATAACTGGGTTGTTCGAGCGAGGGCTTCTGGCTCAAGAGAGTACATTGGATGTGCTTGCTTAGTGGCAAGCGGCATACGGTACATCATGTACCCTAACGTTTCAGTGTTAAATAAGGTGTAAAAAACAGTCTCATTCTTATAGTCCCATCCCGATAGATACCTATCGCTAACAATCATTTCCTCGCCTGCTTTATCGTTACGGGAGTTGCAACTATTGTCTTCCAAACGACAGCTAAATATTAGGTTTTGTGAAAGGTAGTTTCCACCTTCTTTATACAAGACTGAACCATCTGGAGTGAAAAGGTATTCTTGTTCTAAATCGACAGCTAAGTCACGCTGGTTGCCATTGGAATCTCTTTCTACGAGTTGCCACTTACCATCTCTTTGTTCTGACCAATAGATGTTACTGTTTGTAGTAGACCAACGACCACGAAACGGATTATAGCCACTGCTAGTTTCAATTGCTGTGGAATTACCCGTTCTGCTGTCTATTTGAAACAGTCTAGTCCTATCTTCATCAGATGCTGTTAATAAAAGATAGCGGCTATCGGGACTCCAGCTAATATCGACAAATTTCATGTGATCTTTTTCGTACCGTAGAACGACCGTTTTCGACTGTAAATCATAAATCAATAATTCATGCTGGCCCCTTCCACTCGAAAATAGCGCCAAGTGTTTTTCATTTGGTGACAGTTTCGGATTGGAGTTTTGGCTGCTCGCTAGTCCAAGAGGCTTATCTATAATATTACCTTCAGAATCAGAGCTAATCTGCCAAATATCAAGATTAAACTCTTCTTGAATATAAGCGAATTGATTATTACGAAAGCTAAAATCTAGATCCCTGATATTCCGGTCGATCGTGTGGATATGTTTGCGCGTTTTATCAATCAAGTTATAGTACCAAACGCCAGGTTGACCGCCGGACTCTACGACATAAAAAATCGATTCTCCGGGTTGATGCCACACAGCTTGATTTATTTTGTGTTCAGTTTTTAACACGAATTCTAATACGCCCGATCCTAGGTCGTATGTCGCCACTCCCCACAGATCCGACCTAGGCTCAATTGAAACTAACAAAATAGATTGCCCAGACTCAGAGATTCTGGGAAATAGTAGGCCGAAAGGTTCATTATGTTCTATTTTGAAGTGACTAATATGCTCCGAGTCTATGTTAATTTTTGATAACCCGACAATTTGTGTATCTTTATCGTAATTCGTCACTAGCAGATCAGAACTATTGGGAAACCAGTCAATACTTGCTATAGGCGATTCCGGACAAACATTAAGCATTTTTTCTTCTAAATTGCTTAGTTGAACAATCGAAATGCTACAGTTATTTGAATTGAGTTGTTTAATTGCCAACTGGCTTCCATCGGCCGAAAATGCAAAGTTTACAGCCAAAATGTCCGAACGATCGATGTACTCTTTAACCGTGATAGTTTTATCGTCGTTAAGCTCTCTCACTATAACCTTTAGATTATGGTTAGCTTTCTCTAAGTAGGCTAGTTTCTCTCCGTCATGACTAAATCTGGCATATCTCTGGTCAATTTTATCGGCAGTAATATTTTTTAAACGGGGCGCAGATAAAAGTGCTAAGGAAAATGCAGAGTCGTCCTTGGTATCTACCTGAGAAATTAAAATTAGGAAGATTGAAAGCGATAGAGCCAAGATACTAGCAAATACTTTATTTGAATGACTTTTGCGTTGCTGACAATTCCATATTACTTGCTTGTTCAGACAATATCCTTGTTTACTTATCGTGGAAATAAATTCTTGTTTTCTTGCGGAATCATCAAACAATTTGCGCAGATCCGATATGGCGCGACTCAAAACCATATCAGTAGTAATAGTCGTTCCCCAAACGCTATTCAGTAAAACTTCTTTTGACACTGTTTGACCTTGGTTTTCGACAAGTACTTTCAGCACAGCCAACATTTTTGGCGTAATAGGTAATTCTTTTCCTTGAAATTGGACGATATTCTTAGAAGGGTTAACCAAGTATCCCTCTATTTCGAAAACACCTAACTTGACGTTTTTACTACTATTCATGAATAAACCCAGTTCCCAGAGCTATTAGCGCTGTTTTAATAGTTAGACTAACTATCATAATTAATAAAATCAGTTGATAGGTTACCCAACGGTAAGTAAATGTGTAGGTGATTATCGGATGCAGTGGAAGCATTCCAAATTTTATTTGTAGGCTAGCTTAAATGGTATAGAACGAAGGTCAACTCGAGCAGATGTTTTACAAGGAAGATTCAACAGAAACTCAACAAGGTAAATAACTTGTTTGCTTACAAGTTATTTAGTCATCAATTGAGTATTTGGGATAGAAGCTTGGTCGAAAGTATTAGATATTTCATGCAGAATTCTTTTCAGCTTTAAAGTTTGAAATTTATCCTTCAATAATTACCATCGCAATCAAAAGCGAGTGTCTAATTGAAGGTAAATTTCTCTACCAGCAGCGTTGTAGTAACTACCTGAATTTGTATACCAAGGCCAATTATTTTGAGTTGGATCCTGTGGTGGTTCTCGATTGCTGATATTATTAACTCCCAAGCTTACTCGCGAGTGCTCTGAGAAGTTATACCTAAAGTTGGCATTAAGACTTAGCCATGAGCTGATGTATTGGTCTTTAGAGCAAACAACACAAAAACTACCCGCAATCTCATCGATGTAACTAATTCTTACTGTCGCCCCCAATGATTCTTTTTGCCAATCTAGCATCAGGTTGGTTCTGAACTCTGGGAAAACACCCAAATCAATATTTTCAACTTTTTGTATTCCTGAAACGGCTTGAAAATAGAATGCGTTTATCCAGGTTGTCATTAACCGGGCATTCCATTTACCTAAGTCATTTTGCCAGCGGTAGTTCCCAGTAAAATCGATACCTCGAGTTTCCTGTTTAGCAAAATTGACTGGCCCAGAAATTATTAGCGCATCCATCCCATTGAGAGTACCCGCAGAGTCGCGAACGACTAAATCACAAAGTAAGTCAAATTCGGAACAGGCGTTGACAATGAATTGTGATGACGGAGCGGCCACTACATCGTCTAAAGAAATATCAAAAATATCAACAGATAGATCGAAGTCCTCCGACAATTGCCAAACTGTACCCAAATTAATATTGGTTCCTCGCTCTTCTTTCAAATCGATATTTGAAACGGTCACCGTAGGAACAGACTGAACCACCACTCCTCCAAACTCTGGATCGACTATGTCGTTGAATCCACGAGTCTCTCCGCCGAATAGTCTTTGCATGTCTGGAGCTCGAAAACTCTTCCCCCAAGAAAACCTAAACAACAAATTTTCAACGGGGCTATAAGCCATAGCCAGCCTTGGACTAAAAGCACTACCAACATCGGAATCGTCATCATAGTCATCCCATCTGAGAGCTATGTTTAAATCAAAATTTTCAGCAAACGGAAAGTTAAGCTCTCCACCGATTCCTAAGTGATCTCGTTCTCCTCGACCAGCAGAAGAACCATCAAATCCATCGCCGTTAAGAATGGTTGAATCAGGACGATCACTATAGCTTTCTTTAACTTGTTCAAAAGCGACAGCAAATTTTACCGGACCATTATTCAGTTGAAAATCGAGATCACCTGACAGGGAGAAATCTAACAGTCGATTAGTCGAGTAGGCATTTTGATTAGCGTCAAACCTAAGTAATTCAACAATTTCTTCTGGGATCGGGCTAAACAAATCTAAACCGCTTTCCACCGCAGCATTTAAGCCACTTAAATGAATGTTATTGGAATCAATGTCTAACTCAGTCTTATTATATGAAAATCCTAGCTCCCAATCATATAATCCATTGGCCCAAGTTCCGCTCAATCCTGTAAGAATATTAGCGGCATCATTTTTTAGTTCGCTTTGCCTTGTTCCAAACTCAACTAAACGCCGAACAAAAACGCCATCTTCTTCAAATCCAGACCCCGTGGTTGGGTTATTGTTAGCACCTGCAAAAACCAATCCTCCGTTATTAGGTACTAAGCTTCCGAACCCGGTGAAAAGGCCGCCACCATAGAAGTTTGGTTCCAACTGTGTGCTGGTATTAAGACGTGATAACCCTAAACGACTAAAAAACACTAAATGATCATTAATCTCATAGTGTATTCGAGTCATTAGCGAAATTCTTTCTTGTGGCGCTATTAGCTGTCGAGACTGTGACCGGTCATAACCGCACCAACGATCGTCACTAGAATAAATTGGTAAACTGACATTTGGAATCCCGTCACCTTGCAAGGCTCCACCCGCGGTTCCACAATTTGGATCTTGGTATATATTACCGGTTTGCAGACCCACAAACGAAGCACCGCCAAAACTATACTGGCCTCTCGAATTAGCTACATCAGAATCTGCATAATCGCGATCTTTCGCCCACAAAGGATCTTGTACCCAATAATCTAAAATGACATCTAGTTGGGTATCACCGTTTCTCGCGCCTGTGAGCAAATTGAACCGCTGAGTATCGAACCCTCCGTCGGTCGTTGTTGACGTTCTAAAGTTTAAAGAAATTCCTTCTATGTCTTTACGGGTAATAACGTTAATCACTCCAGAAACAGCGTCACTACCATAAATCGCAGACGCACCGTCGGTTAAAACATCAATTCTCTCTACAAAAGCCATAGGAATGGAAGACAGATCGACAAAGTTGGTGGTGCCATTAATGCCAATCGGATAGATTGGTAAGCGCCGACCATCGATTAAGGTTAAAGTTTGTCCAAACCCTAATCCTCTGAAATTAACCGCTGAAGCACCTGGTGTGAAACCAAAGGTCGCACTATTGTCAAAAGTCCCACCCGAATTTTGGGTCATGTTATCGATTACATCTTTAACATTGGCATAGCCCAATTTATCTATTTCTTCTCGGTCAATACTAAAAATTGGCGTTAAGTTTTCAATATCTACTTTCTTAATCCTAGATCCGGTGATCACAACGTTGTTTTGAGCTTGTTCTACAACATCTTTATTCTCCGACTCTGAAGCAAATACTGCAGAGCAACTAACCGGAAAACAAACACAAATTAGCTTAGCTACTGTTGTAATTCGCGAATTTTGCCTATGTCTTTTGAGATATGTTTGAAGCATCGACCATACATTCCATTTAAAGAACTTGTTATAACTATTTTCAGCTTAAAAGTTGGCAATAGTCTACATGAGAAACACGCAAATTAGCAGTATCTTGTGAACAACAATTAGTGCTACGTCAAATTCACACAAAATTTATGAAATATAGACCAAAGCGCATATTGAAATTTTATTGAATTTCAATGAGATACCCCTCTTTCTAAAGGATCTTCGCTAGATATGTAACTATTACACAAGTTGTAGTTAATCTATGCTTATTAGCTGTGCTAGTATCAAACCTGAAACTATGTATTGAAGATAACTTTACAAGTTTCTAACTAACCTTAACCAGGGAGAATCCAATGACTGAAAAAGAATTTGGGGCTAGCAAATTAGCTCTAAACATCCGCTCCATTCTATTCACAACCGCTGGAATGGCGGCACTTCACACTCCATTAACCTTTGCTGAAGAATCTGAAGAAGGCGCAGAAGATAAAGGTGAAAAAATCGTCGTTGTCGGCTCTAGAATACGACGGGACGATTATGCATCAGCCCAACCAATTGAAATTATTAGTGCCGAAGACGCAATTTCTCAAGGTGTCGACACTGTTGGTGAATTATTACGAAGAACGACCATCGCAGCAGGGTCTTCGCAAGTCACTGCAGCCACTTCCACTGCATTTGTTCAAAACGGTGGTACGGGAGCTCAAACATTATCTTTGCGTGGTTTGGGAGCTAATCGTACATTAGTACTGTTGAATGGTCGCAGAGCTGGTCCTGCAGGGACACGCGGTGGCGTTTCCTCGTTTGACTTTAACGTACTACCGTTATCAGCTGTAGAAAGAATAGAAATATTGAAAGACGGATCATCATCGCTTTACGGATCAGAGGCCATTGCTGGTGTAATCAACATTATCACTAAATGGGATGATGGTGGAAATGTAAGCTTCTTCACTAATCAACCATCTGAAAGTGGTGGCGAAAGTTCACGAATGAACGGTACTTGGGGTAAGACATTTGAAAGTTCTGCGTTCAGGGTAACCGTTGATTACGACAAACAGTCAGAACTTGCTCGTGGTGATAGAGACTATTTCGCTTGTAGCCAGAGATATATTTTTGATAAAGACTCGGGTGAACGAGCTGACCCAGTCGACCCATTTACAGGTGACTACCATTGTAACGATTTGCTTTGGGGTCACGTCTGGCTCTACGACTATCAGGGAGCCGGTGGGAACGTCCCAGGCAGTTTGGCACAATACGATTATAACAATAATCTAGGGGGACAAATTGACCCTTATGCAATTGATCCCTCCAATCCAGATTACTTAGTGACTCCTCCAGGCTGGTTTCCAGTCGGGTACGACCCAACATCAGATGGGGTAGCGAACGCAGATCACCCTTTCCAAGACCTACAATCATTTGTACCGGAATCGACCCGTGCTACTATTTTTGCACAAGGAAAAATGGATGTTGGTGAGACCATGGAGGCTTATGCAGAGGCTCTTTTCAACCGTAGAGAGACCATATCTAATGGATATCGACAATTTTGGACATATATTTACAATGAAAACTTCAATCCGTTTGCGGGTGGATTTATTGGCTCAGGGAACTCTTTAGCTACTGGTTGGACAGGAGCACAGTGGCTCAGCCCAACAGCGATTACCGACCATTCGGGTTCTGAAATCACTGTTGACTACCGCAGGTTTGTAGCAGGATTAAATGGAGATTTAGGTGACTGGTTTTGGGATGTTAGTCTTCAATCCTCAAAAAGTGACGGAGAATACAAAACTGCGATCATATTCAACGACGCTATTGAAGATAACTGGTTTGGCAGCGGTTCGTGTGCTGGAACAACTACTTCGGTTAATGGCACTCCATGCGTCGATGTTCCGTGGCTAGACCCGCAACTCTTAGCAGGAAATATCTCCTCAGAGGTCCGTGACTTTTTGTTTTCCTACGACACTGGGAATACAGAATATACTCAAGATTCAATTGAAGGTTTTATCACCGGCGATATTATGGATTTGGATGCAGGCCCGGTTGGGGTTGCAGTTGGGTTCCATTACCGTGAAGACGAGATAATTGATACACCCGGATTTCAAACGAGAAACGGAAATGCATGGGGAGCCAGTAGTGCCGGTATAACGACAGGGAGTGATACTACTCAAGCTTTCTTCGCCGAGGCAGACATCCCAATTATAACTGACGCGGCTTTGGCAGAGTCTATCGACTTAACATTATCAGCTCGACATACAGATGTTGATAGTTATGGAGGCGAACTGACTTACAAAATGGGTCTAAACTGGGGTATGTATGGTGGTGTGAGTTTAAGAGCTTCGAAAGGCACTTCATTCCGCTCGCCAGCCTTGTTCGAACTGTATTTAGCTGATCAAACTTCATTCGCGAGTCAACGAAATGACCCATGTAGAAATTGGCAGACCAACTTAGATTCTGGAGCGATAACGCAAAGGATAGCCGATAACTGTGCCGCGGAAGGAGTACCTGGAAATCATGCTCCAGCCATATCAGCAACTGTAAGAGCAAGCGGGGCAATAGGTAAAGTCGAAGCAGAAACTTCGACAGCAAAAAGTATTGGTCTTGTTTGGCAACCTGAATTTATCGACCTACAAATGTCTTTAGACTATTTCGATTTTTTGATTGAGAACGAAATAACTCAACTTGGTATAGGTAACATACTAGCCGGCTGTTATTCATCTGAGTTCTTTGGGAGCGAGCCACTCTGTGATCTATTTGAAAGAGACCCGGTTGATCTCAGAGTTAACAATGTTGTAGATGACTTCATTAATATTGCAACTCAACGAAATCGAGGCTGGGACTTCTCACTCAATTATCGAACCGAGTTAGAAATTGGTCGACTAAATATTAATACCAAACATACCTATCAAACCGAGGATTCAACTGAACTGTTTCCTGGAACCAATCGCGATACAA
>JBDVOJ010000082.1:0-13518 GCA_039969155.1 Kangiellaceae bacterium | reverse complement strand
GTATATCCCCTTGGAATTTACCGTTGTATTTATTTACTTGGAAAATTGCCCCTGCTTTGGCAAGTGGTAATGTGGTTATCGCCAAGCCATCAGAAATAACGCCGATGACCGCTTACATTTTTTCTAAACTTTGTATCGAAGCTGGAATACCAGCTGGCGTGATTAATATTTTACATGGCACGGGACAATCCATTGGCGCCCCGCTGGTTGAGCACAAAAAAGTCAAAGCGATTAGTTTTACCGGTGGCAGTGCAACCGGTCGCGCAATCGCCAGCAAGATAGCCCCAATGTTAAAAAAGTATTCGCTCGAACTAGGTGGAAAAAATCCGACGTTAGTATTTGCAGATGCTTGTGATACACCAGAAGCAATGAAATCAACCGTCAGTGAAGTTGCGCGGTCGGCTTTTTCGAATCAAGGACAAATTTGTTTATGTGGTTCTCGCATTTATGTCGAGCGAGCGATTTACCAAGAATTCAAAAATGCGTTGGTAGAGAAAATCGCTAAGTTAAAAATTGGCGACCCGCTGGATGAAGAAACTCAACATGGCGCGTTAGTCTCAAAAGCTCATCTGGATAAAGTGAATTCCTATATCGAGTTAGCCAAACAAGAAGGTGGCAAAATTATTTTAGGGGGTGAAAAAGTCACTGTTGAAGGACGCTGCCAGCAAGGTTATTTCTTGCAACCAACGATCATCGAAGGACTAACTGCCGGTTGCCGTGTTAATCAAGAAGAAATTTTTGGTCCGGTTTGTACCATCCAACCATTTGATAGTGATGAAGAAGTCTTAGCTTATGCGAATGGCACCGAGTACGGACTAGCCGCATCCGTTTGGAGCAGCAATGTCTCGCGCTGCCACCGTTTGGCTAGCGAATTGGATTTTGGTATTGTATGGATCAATAGTTGGTTACTCCGAGATTTGAGGACACCGTTTGGTGGTATGAAGTCATCTGGAGTTGGTCGTGAAGGTGGATTGGAAGCAATGCGCTTTTTTACTGAGCCGAAGAATGTTTGTATAAAATACTAATCGTTTAGAGTTTGAAAAATTTAGGTCTTGTCATTTCATTATTGGAGTAACTTATGTTTGCAGAAATAATTGGCTGGGGAAAATGTGCTCCTCCCGCGATTTTAACCAACGCCGATCTAGCGACTTTTATGGATACCTCTGATGAATGGATTTTTACTCGCACTGGAATAAGACAACGACATATTAGCCATGTGCCTGGTTCGGAAATGGCAAAGGTCGCTAGCGAGCGAGCAATCGCTTGTGCTGACATTGATCCGAAAGAGATCGATCTGGTGATTTATGGCAGTAATAGTCCCGACGAAATGATCCCCAACAGTGCCAGTACCATAGTGAATTCAGTCGGCGCAATCAATGCGACCGGTTTTGATCTCAATTCTGCTTGTACTAGTTTTGTATATGCGCTCAATGTGGCCACCGATATGATCAAAGCAGGTTCAATCAAAACGGCGCTTGTCATTGGCGTTGAAAAAACCTCGACCATTATGGATTGGGGACGTCGAGATTCATCGGTATTATTTGGCGACGGTGGTGGCGCTGTCGTCATCAGAGCAACCGAAGAAAAACTCGGGCTACTTGACGCCAAACTCAGTATCGTTCCCAATACTCAAGATATGATCCAAATGCCAAGAATGGGAATGGATCAATCTCATGAAGAGCTTAAAAATTATTACTACTCAATGAATTTTAAAGGCCAAGATATTTTTAAGCATGCAGTAAAAGGAATGAATGAAGCCTGTGACGCAATTTTGGCAAAAACCGGTATCGATAAAAGTGAAATTGATTTCTTTGTCCCCCACCAAGCCAACGTTCGCATCATTCAAACACTAGCAAAGCGCATGGATTTTGACATGGATAACGTGATGGTGTGTGTTGATCGTTATGGTAATACCTCAGCTGCTACTATTCCGCTAGCCCTCTGTGATGCCCTTGAAGAAGGCCGAATTAAACCCGGTATGACAATTTTGACTGCAACCTTTGGGGCTGGATTAACTTGTGGTGCGGGGTTAATTAAGTGGGGCGATAGAGTCACCCAATTAAAAACTTCCGATGCGGAATTACCACCTTGTGATAAAACCGCATTAGAAATTATTCAACCGGCAATTGACGCCGCGAAGGCGCATTATTCAAACAAAAATGATTCCTGAAGAAGGTCGGGTAGAGCTTGTAGCAAATACCCAAAACGCTTCGCGGGGCACGTTGCCCCGTCACTAAACTAATAGCCCACTTTAATCCCAACTAGATTCCGATGCCTCAAGTAGACGGATTCTCCACCTTCGCTTTCAGGCAAGAACGTGAGCAATAGTTCTTCGTTATCGATAGCCGCAGCGAAAGTCGTGTCACCAACTGGATAAAGTGTGTTTTCATAAGGAATATCATTAGCATCCAATTCTGGCATAGAGATTGTCAAACCGTCATTTTCTTGGTTCACGATAATTGTTAGTCCATCCGCAATGTAACTTCCTTCATGTTTCTCATATTCGTCAGAGTCTGACGGAGCAAAAGGAACCTCTACTGGCGTCGGTAAATCAATCACGGAATTTAACGCCGCAATCATACTTGCTTCAAAATCGTTAGCGTACCCACTACTCATTATGGAAACAGCAATATCTTTTTCGGGTAATATCCAAAATAAACTGGTATGTGCATGCGTTCCGCCAGCATGATGCCATACCTTCTCGGGATACCATAAATCGTCATACATAAAACCTTCATCGGTATATATTCCGTACCCATAATTTTGCGGTAAACCTGCAAACTCAATATCGACTTGAGGTTTGGTTATTTCTGATCGTAATTGATCCGTTAAAATATTAGAGTTTCCGTTGAGTAAAAACTCCGCCATTTTTAACTGTTCGGTTGGGGTTGACCAAGTCTCTGAACCTGCAGGTAGGATGCTAGGCGTTTCAGCAATTTGACTAATATCATCTAAGAACATTTCCTCCTCACCAATGCTTTGGAAGCCTAGTGCATAGTCTCCATCAACTACCACCTGACTTCGACCGAGAGCAGTCCGCTGCATACCTAACGGTGCAAACACACTCTGTTTCATATGCTCAACATAAGGTGTTTGGCTGAGGTGTTCGATAACGGCCCCCAAATATGACCAATTGGGATTACTGTAGTTATAGAAAATTCCTGGTCGATTCATTTGTGGGTTTTGCTGCGGATAGCTAAGGGTCATATATTCAACCAGTGAACTATCAGCATCGGCACCGACATAGCTATCACGAAATCCCCCTTGATGGGTTAACAAATGCTGAATATTAACATCTTGCCAACCTGACATTTGCTCATCGAGATATTGAATATCCGGAAGTATATGGACTAACTTATCTTCAAGGCTTAGTTGACCTTGTTGTATTAATTGCAAGGTCGCAAGCCCCGTGTGCATCTTAGTAGTTGAGCCCAGTTGAAAAAGTGTATTGGGTGTTACCGGCTCTCCACTGTCTTTAACTTTCTCTCCAAACGCCTCGGCGTAAACAATTTTTCCTTGGTGGTATATTGCAACAGAAACCGCAACAGCATTATTCTCTTGAAGGTCCGACTCAATCACTTGTTGAAGCGCTTTAAATTGATCCGGGTCAGCAACAGGTGGTGGATTCTCTTTGTCTGAATCAGAACTACTACAAGCTAATAGCCCAAAAATAAGAAACAGTGTAGATATATACTTGAACATTTTTACTTCCTCAAATCTAATAAGTGCTAAAAAGTATATCGTTCGCTGAGCACTAAGATTGTCGAAAAAATGTAGCCAAAGTGTATGACGGATGTAGTATCTGTAGTAAAGACAGGGCGACTGAAAACAAATAGCCATATCAATACAACATAGTTTTTCATATCGGCTAGGCTAGAGTTAACCAAAATAATGGTAGGGTTAGAACTTTGTTTGTTTTTTTCTATTGCTATAACTTTGCGGCAATTCGTATTCCAACCAACCGAACTTTAAGAATGATTTTTTGACTTTGACCACCCTTATTTCCAAGATTCGGTTCTGTTGTAACAACAACTTGAACGATTTCCAATGAATTGAGTCAATAGCAAGAACATTCGAAAAGCGTAAACGATATGAAGTTTATTAGTTGTACTTTTGCTCGCCTGGCGTCAATGAAAAACCGCGTATTTTTGGACGCCTGCGAGCGCGACGCCTAAGAATTCAAACCAACATGCAATAAGCAGGGAATGTAAAAATGTATCAAGCCATTAGAATGAAATTGAAACAAAACAAAAATTCAATTTCCTCACTCACAGCAATAAACCTCGTCTTAATTTACTGTGTTTTAATCTCTAATGCGAATGCTATTGTCTTTCGTCATGATATACCCGCTGAGAACTTTATCGCTAAGGAAAGCGATTTCCCGGCGATTTTTGCTGTCTACGATGATGGTAAAATTAAAGACTGTGTTGCAACACTTGTTGCGCCAACATGGGCTTTAACAGCCGCTCATTGCACAGCCTACCTTGATAAAGAACAGCTTGCCAACAAACCTCATATAGTAAAAATATCCGGGAGAAATAATGAAGTAGTTAACTTATTTTACCCTGAGCAGTTTGGCGGTTATAAAATGGTTCGCGATGATGAGGGCAAGGTAATTGATATTACGGTCCCAAAAGGACTCAACTATCAATATGATATCGCGCTGCTTAAACTTTCTAACCCCGTTAAAAATGTAACCCCAATCACTATTTATGCAGGAAAAGAAGAAAAAGGCAAAGACGTTTTATTTTTGGGCTGGGGAGATTATTCCACCGGAGATGTCGGCGTTAATAATGATAATCCAAAGAATGATAGAAAGTTTCGTATGGCTTGGAACCAGGTCGATTCGATTAGTGAAACTCAATTGTTTTTCGATTTTGATGACCCAACTGCCACCAATAGCGATGCCCTACCGTTAGAAGGCGTCAGTGGACCGGGTGACAGTGGAGGCCCTGCATTGCTTAAAACTGATACCGGTTATCAAGTTCTGGGGATCAGTTCAGCCGGAGCATATAACGAAACCCTTACGCCTCAACCCAAGAACACTGGGAAATATGGTTGGTTGGAGTATTACACTAGAGTGTCAAACGTTTCTATATGGCTTAACGACATAATGAATCGCCATTAGTTATTTTTTCAAAGGTAATCGTTAATTTCTTTAAACTTTTAGGCCAAATTTAAGTGAGCGGTGAGGTCAAGTTGCGAGTTGCGAGTTGCGAGTTGCGAGTTGCGAGTTGCGAAATTTAAAATTATTTAGTCTAAGTATCAACAATAAAAGTGAGAACAGCCTGTTAGCAAGCGACTTGCAGACTGAGTGAAAGTTTGCTGCTGTTCTCATTCCTTTTCATCTTTTAATTCCAATTAGTCTGCTGCGAGTTGTTCCGGACTAGTTTCTTCAGCGCTACTTAGCTTCGCTAGTTTTGACTTCAAGAAAGTTAGGTTTCCCAATACTAATTCATTGTCATCAATTGATGCTGCCGTTTCTAAGTCGCTAACCGCAGAATCAAAGTGGCCTAGTTTATAGTGCGCGACCGCTCTGTTGCTGTAAGCGACTGATGTTAAGTAACGGTATTGAGAACCCTTTTTCGATTTATAAACTTCTACAGCTTCACTGCAGTTTTCAGCTGCTATAGTCAATTCCTTAATCATTAGGTTAGCAACGCAGGCTCCCATTGCCGTGTCATATTTTTGAGCAAGCACCGACGACTTTTTGTTAAGCTTTTCTAAGCCAAGTCGATATCGGCCTTTCATAATTTCTTTAGTGCCAGCGGCATCTTCGACCACTGCAACTTTAAATAGCGAGTCGCTATTTTTGGCGTGAAGGTTTAAACAACAGAAAGTGGCGATAAGTATAATAAACGCTTTTTTAGATTTAGTAGTCATTTTTAAATTCCTCTGGAAACGGTTTTGATTAATTAGTTTTGGTTAAATGGCCTTTTTGTTTTAAGCTCATTTGTCACCGACAACTTTAATTTAGTCTTTACCCGACTCTCTGACAAACGATAAGAATCTAAGCGATAGGTGAATTATTTTCATCCAAGCCACTAAGCCCTGCGATATCGGATGCTTAAACTGTTTTTTCATTGGTACTGAAAGTTTGTTTGACCCAACCAGAAAATGATTCCAGTGCAGGGTTTTGTATTGCAGTGTCATTTTGAACGAGGAAGTATCGATCATTGGTTTCCAGATTATCGGGAAAAATCCTAAACAGTAGTTCATCATCAAACCAGGATTGACTAATAGGCATTGGAATTAAAGCGATCCCCATGCCCTTTTGCGCCGCTCTCACCACCGAAAACATCGAGTCCAATTGGATCAGTTGTACTGGCTCAAAGTTGTCAATTAAAGCGCGGTCCGCCCATTGATGCCATGCCCACGGTCTAGCTTGATGGAGGATCAGCGGCACTGAGTCGAGTGCCTGATAGCCCTTATCACACCAAATCTTATAGGTTGCACGATTGCAGGCCGGCACGTAGTTTAGTGAAAACAATTCGTCGACAACACTGCTTGCTGGCATTCCATTGGCTAACACCACGGAAAGATCACAAGGTTTACTAGTCGCTTGGCTGGATTTAACGGTTTCTAACTGCAAGTTAATATCTTGATGTTGTTCCGACCATTCAGGTAGTTTAGTGACAAAATATTCACTGGCAAAAAACTCAGGCATGCTAATCGACAATGTGGCTTTTTCTTGGCTTTTCGAAAAGTCAGTAATCGCCTGTTCCAACTCAGATAGTATGGGTCGCACCGTTTTATAAAATTGCTGTCCAGTCAAGGTCAACTCAATCGCTCGAGTTTGGCGCTTAAACAAGTTAACCCCCAGTTGTTGTTCTAACTGTTTGACCTGATGGCTAATAGCCGATGGTGTCAAATAAAGCTGCTCGGCGGCTTTCTTAAAACTAAGGCACTGGGCAGCAACACAGAATGAACGTAATCCGCGGATTGGGGCTAAGGTAGGCATATCAATAATTCCAGATTTGAATGACAAGTTAAGATGACAAACTAACTACATTGCAATTTGGATGCCTAAAATTAAGGGACTAAAAGTGAGTATTTGAAAGGAGATAGCTGCCAACTATTGGCTCAGGAAATCGAAATTGGTTGCTCTTATGATAGAACGCACCATTTTGGAGCGGTTGTGTTAGTGATTGGGGTCAAAAGGCGCTAATGGATGAATGTAGTTACGGCAGAGGGGGATGGCTACCTTAGGCTCTAGGGTAACGCCTAGCACAGACTACAGCACGTTTTTTGTGCTGTTCTTCCTGCTGCGTCTGGTTATATTTTATTTCTCGAGATTCCATCGTTTCGTAATCGCTTCTTCCATAACTTCTTTTGGGTTGTGCCCTAACTCTTTCAATTTGTCTTGCATGACTTCGATATGCCACCAGGGACAAGACGGGTCATCGCACTTCTCATCGGCATCTGAATTATGTTCGAAAGCTAGGTGAAAGCAAAGCCAATGCATATTTTCGAAAACGTCATAGTTCTCGGCATTTACTACAACAGGCTCCTTACAGTGCCGGCAGATTTTTCTTTCGTTCATTGCTTCTTCAATACTCCCTTTGAAATATAACGCTCGGTTGTGCGGCAGCTTACGAGTGCGCGAGTGAGCTGTCGCGACACCAACCGCTTGTTAAATTTTACCAAGTTCACTGTGAAGATGAATTTGAGTAGCGACTATCTCTGCTGGCCATCCTGACATATGCCCACAGCCTCCTAAATCAGAGCATGGAGCTATTAAAGTACCGCCCACTATAACTCTCTTACCGCTCATTTTTGTCATTGATTCTTCATTGAATCCAAAATTTATTGCGGTACTCAACCAAACGCTCGATTCATTTAGTTCCTCTTGCATTTGCTCGGACTTAGGCCAATGGTCTATATAAACACCTTCAAATTCGAAAGTAAGTAATCCAGTAAGATAGACATACTCGCCTTCAAAGCTCGACAGGTTTTCTAATGCTTGATTTACAGTTGTAAGTTCCATTTTCTAATTTAACGCCCAGCTGAATCGAATGCGCTTTTCTGCATTTCGATTTCCTGCGTCTTGTTAGAATTCAACATTAAGACGAGTAACCTCGTTTTCGAGCTGCTTTCAAGTCATCAGTATCCAACACTTCGCCTTCATAGATTCCGTTAGTCCATAAAGAAGGTCTAGCGATGATGTGAGACTCGCCCAAATGTTCAATCATATAATTTGTGTAGTGATGCGTTTCATATAGTCTGAACACATCCCCAGGTAAAAGAGTTCCTTCCACAAGCTCGAAGTCAAGCCGAGCACGTACCTCACCACTTTCGGTTTTCACGTTTTCTGATTTGATGACTCTAAACTTGGCCATAGTAATTCTAACGCCTCAAACAGTAGTTTATCTACTGCTTTGATTTGTTATGTTCTCCACTCTCGTTCTAATAGATTCTCTCCAGCAACTACCCAATACATACGATTTTTAGGTACTGTTAAAAATGGAGAGTCGCTTTTCGACCATTCGTCGGTAATAAACTTATCGAAAATATGTTGCTCGTGATACGAGCAATATATCATTTCATCAAAGTTGTAAATTAGCTGAGGTATATACTCTCTTATCTCCCACCAGTCGTCAGTTGGTAGACAAGACGAAAGTAACTCATTTAATAGTTCTGGCTCAACCTTAGACGATTCAATTTTTTTCAAGAACAAATCGACATTTGAAATTTCGAGTGTTCCCGTATCGCACCTTTCGTAGCTGTCATCAATATAAGAAATATCATGACCTGCATCCACAAACGCCTGGCCATAGCTAGAATTATCAATTACCCATAGATCTGGTTCGGTACAAGTATAAAAAGAATACTCGCCTCTCACTTTGATCATTACTATAAATTCGTCGCTCATGACATCCTAAACATAACAGCTGATTGTATTCAGTAAATCACAATTAAATTCAAACACTTGTTTTGATTTTACCGAATTGTTTATTAATATCCGATACTTACGTAACTTTGACAATAAGTCAATGCCGTAACTATGTGACTTTACTGCACGTAGTTCCTGACTCACTTTTTAACATCCTTTTAAATCAACAACTTACAAATATTAAGCGTCGTAGTTACGGAAATCAAAAGCAATGAAGAGAGTTGGACGAGCTTATTTCTAGCGAAAGTACGCGCTTTTTAACACATCGGTAATTAGTACAACTTCTGATTCATCCGTTTTATAGTTCACCACAGGTTATGATAAACTCACCGCTTGGTGCTCCCATTAACAAGAGAAAAAACAATGTTACTTTGGATAGCTATCGCCGTTTTTGGATTTTCTATTGCGTTGACTTGGTACAATGCATCAAAGAAAAAGAATGATAGAAAAAACAAGCTAGACTCTATCAGAAAGCAAATTGAAGAAAATGAAAAAGCGAAAGAACGGGAAAAAAATAAGTAGACTTAAGTCAAGGTCAAAAGCTCCCCTCTCCCAAAGAGAGAGGGAACTGATATTTAAGACATCATATTTTCTATCAGTTTTTTTCTCCGTGACCTCTGTGCCTCTGTGGTGAATAATCTTTTAATCTTTTGGCCTTCTAATCTACTCAGAAAAATACCGCATAGCCACATTACACCTTTCATACTTACTCCCATATTTCTTCATGGTATCAAGGTCATGTTTAAAGCCAGCCTTTAAATACAAATGAATTGCCGGAGCACATTTTTTATTAGTGAGTAAAAATAGATTTTCAGTTTCCATTTTGGTAGCTTGCTCTACGACATAAGCCAATAGCGTTTCACCAATCTTTTCACCACGCGCTTTTGCCAGCACGCCCATTTTGGTCAATTCAAAACTACCGTCTTGTTTTTTCAATAAAGCACAGGTTCCAACCACGCCTAGCTTAGGAAGTTTGGCGAAGTAAATTTTTCCGCCCTTATCAATCACTATTTTTTCAGGATAGTTAAGGATTTCCTTATCGCTCTCTTCCATTTCAAACATGTCCTCAATCCACTCCGAGTTAATACTTTTAAAGTACTGAGCAAGCTCTGGAGTAAACTCTAAAACTTCAACATTGGGGTTAATACTTTGTGAACTCAAAATTTGATTGGTTCGCTCGGCCAACGAGCTTTTTGATAATGCCTGTTCAAACTTTTTAATCGCTGAATAAAAATCAACACCGGTCTCTTGGCATAACTCTTTGGCAGCTTTATCCACCGCATGCCACATTAGTTGCATATTCTGCACACTCAAATCGCCTTGAGTGGTTAACTTAAGAAACTTTTTTCGTGAGTCTTTTTTTGACGGCTGGCTCACAATCAGTTTTTCTTTGGTTAGTTCTTTCACAAACTGACTGATCGCCGGTTGGCTTAAACCAAGCAACTCAGACGCTTCCACAATACTCACCGGCCCGCGTCGATATAACAACGCTAACAATGCAAACCACTTAGGCTGAATATTTAAACCAAAACTTTTGTAAACTGCTGCGGCATCCGCCATCAAACCGTCGCTCAGCCGCTTTAATCGACTACCTAACGCCAACTCACCTAAGTCATCAAGAAAATCATTAGATTGCATAATCACCTCCCACAAAATTTGTCACTACAAACACTTACCAATTAATGAACCACTAAATCCAAATATCATTATCAGCTGTTAGCTCGCCGCTAGCATCGCCCGTATTCACTACCCCACGCGGTTCAATCAAAAGGATCTGGCACTCTTGCTCAGCGTAAGGTTTGTGTTCAACCCCTTTAGGGACGACATACATTTCGCCAGCGCTTAATTTCACCTCACCATCCCTAAACATAATGCTTAAGTTTCCTTCTATCACCATAAAAACTTCGTCAGTATCTGGGTGATCATGCCAAACAAATTCGCCCTTCACTTTGGCCAATTTAAACTGATAATCATTCATTTCAGCGATCACCTTGGGAGACCAATGTTCCGAAAACAATGAAAATTTATTGGCTAAGTTAATACCTTGATAATCCATAAGACTCGCTCCAATCCTAATGCTTAGATTTTATACATAAGTACTAATATAATGACTTATATTATCTTTTCAAGCATTTTTTTACAATTTAGCCATAGTGAATATTGCCGCTGTATCACAACATTCAAATTCACAATTATTAGACAACGCCCTAATTTATAGAGCCGGAGACGTAAGTGATCACTTACCTTTATTGATTGTGCGGGCAAATAGATAAAGCTGTCGAATTGGAAGCCGCAGATAATTAGGCGTATTATAGCGCCTGATTATGTGTCCCCAAATTGTCAAAGGAAGCCCAATGAACAGAAACTCACTCATGTTGCGCTCAGTTAAATGCGCTGCGGCGTTTGCTTTAAGCATCGCGCTGGCTAGCTGCGCACAAACTGGCCTTAAAACTAACGGCCAGTCTAGTGTCGCCAAATCCAGTGCCAGCAATAATGCTAACGAAAAGATATTTAACCTGCCCTATCATATGGAAACGCTGGATAACGGATTAAAGGTTATTCTAGTTAAGACGGATTACCCTGATCTAGTTTCCCTACAGATCCCTATGCAAACCGGTTCACGTAATGAAGTTGAGCCTGGCAAATCGGGATTTGCTCACTTTTTTGAGCACATGATGTTTAAAGGTACGCCAAACTTTAGTCAACTTGAGTATGGTAACCGTTTGAAAAATGCTGGGGTTGATGGCAATGCCTATACCAGTGACGATCTAACTAACTACTACATTTCGTTTCCAAAAGAACACTTAGAAGAAATGCTCATGCTAGAAGCTGATCGTTTTCAAAACCTTTCTTATACCGAAGCAGAATTTAGAACAGAAGCATTGGCAGTAAAAGGCGAGTATTTGAAAAACTCTTCTAGTCCGTTTCGAAAAATGTTTGAAGCAATTCGTGAGATAGCTTTTAAAGAGCACACCTATCAACATACAACGATGGGATTTTTGAGAGATATCGAACAGATGCCAGAGCAGTTTGAATATTCAAAGACTTTTTTCAAGCGTTGGTACACACCAAACTATGCGAGCGTAATCGTTGTCGGTGATATTGATATCGATAAAACTAAAAAGTGGGTCAAGCAACATTGGGGCAAGTGGAAGTCACATAAAAATGACATTACGATTCCAAAAGAACCTGCGCAAACTCAACAGCAGTACAAACATGTTGAGTTTAAAAAGACGCCAAATACTTATTTAACCATGGCATTTAGGGCGCCAGAGTTAGATGAAGAAAAGAAAGACAAACCAGCATTAGACATCCTGTCGGAGGCATATTTTTCAAGTTCTTCCGCACTCTACAAAGAGCTAGTTTTAGATAAGCAATGGGTACAAGCTTTTGGTGGCTATTTCCCTAATAGCAAGGATCCTCAGCTTTTCTATATTTACGCACAACTCAAAGATGAAAAGTTCGCCAATCAAGTAAAAAAAGCCATCACTGATACTCTGGTGAAAGCAAGAACGGAAAAAGTTGAGCAACAGCGCATTGATGAAATTAAGAACAACCTAAAATATTCATTTGCCCAAACCTTAAACTCAACTTCGAGGATAGCTTCGACTCTTGCACGATACACTCACTTTGAGCGTGATCCTGAGTTTTTGAATCGCTTGTATCAAACTTTTGAAACGATTACCGCAGATGATATTCAAAAGTATGCCAATCAATACTTTATTGATAGCAACCTAACCATGATTACAATGTCACCTAAAGCTAAGTTAGAGGGCTTTGAAGGCAAAGTTACAATTAACCGAGACGCTAAAACCACTAAAACGGCTAGCCAAAAATCCAGTGTAAAAACTCTGCTTATGCCAGGTAAAGCCGACTTAATCGATATCTCTTGGTGGTTTAATACCGGAACGGCTGTAGACCCTACCGATAAAAAAGGACTAGCCACACTAACCGCAATGATGGTGAGCAACGGTGGAAGCCAGGCCCAAACCGTGACTGAAATTCAACGGGCTATGTACCCATTAGCAGCAGGCTTTAGCGCTCAAGTGGATAAAGAAATCTTAGTTTTCCGAGGCAATGTGCATCGTGATAACTTGGCTAAGTGGTACGACATTGTTAGCCAACAATTGTTGACTCCGGGTTGGAGAGAGGATGATTTCCAACGAATTAAGGACCAACTAGTTAATCAAATTGAAAATAGTTTGAAATCAAGTAATGATGAGGAACTAGGCAAAGAAGTTCTTTATGAAGCGCTTTATCCAAACCATCCTTATGGCAGCTTAAACGCGGGTCATGTTTCTGATATTAAAAAGTTAACAATCGATGACGTTAAAAGTTTCTATCAGAAAAATCTAACTCAAAATAATCTAACCGTTGCAATTGCTGGTAATTACGATGACAAGTTTAAGCAGCGTGTGCTTAAGGATATGCAACAATTACCGAATAGCAAACCGACTGAAGTCAAAATACCTGCCGCTCCAGAGTTAAAAGGCCGGCATGCGACTATTGTTGAAAAGAACACTTTATCGACCGCTGTTTCGTTTGGTTTTCCGATTGAGTTAAAACGTGGCGACAGGGATTGGTTAGCTCTATGGCTAGTGCGTTCTTGGTTAGGCGAACATCGA
>JBDVOJ010000081.1:0-2085 GCA_039969155.1 Kangiellaceae bacterium | reverse complement strand
GAAATCATTAGCTTGCATTTTAAAATTGTCTCTGGGGCCTCCGAGCCAACAGAGGCGTTACCACTCATTTGTCATTTTTATGAAGATTCTGCTGACAATATCATCTCTTTTGCTCTTAACTTCTCTGAACGCTCAGGAGTTACCAACCCTTAAGCCAACACTTGGGAAAATAGTCGATTTCAATCCAACAGTACAGCAGGAATGGGCCTTAAGAGATAAAGCACTTAACGACCTCAACCAGGGTAATAGAAGCTGGGAGGAACTAACGCCCAAAGAAGAAGCCATTATTGAAAAGTACGGTGAAGTTTATGAGAACATGTGGGATATTGTTGGTGGAGGATGTAGTTGGTATTGTGGTGGAGGACAAGACACACAAACAGCTTCCTCCGAACTGACCGCTCAGGGCAACAGTACCTATAGCGTAAAAAATGCTCACGATTTAAGTTACGAAACTGCATGGGTGGAGGGAGTTTCAGGATATGGAGTTGGAGAATATATTGAATATCACTTTAAGCCGGAGAATCCCCGAATAACCGAAATAATTATCGTGAACGGTTATGTGAAAAGTGATAACGCCTGGAAAAACAATTCCAGAGTCAAGAAATTGAAAGTGTACATTGACAATAAACAACATGCCATCCTTGCACTAGAAGACTCAAAAGCCGAACAACATTTCAAGGTTGATCCAGTTGGGTACGGAGATCGCGAGGACTTCGAGCTTTTAAAGAAGAAGCCTGGATTTACAATGAAGTTTGAGATTCTCGAGGTTTACCCTGGCTTAAAGTGGGATGACACAGCAATAACCGAAATTTACTTTGATGGAATTGATGTACATTGAAACGTGTGCCAGCACCATGTATGAACGCATGCGCTAAAGTGCGGTTCTAGTCGGTTCGTGCGGAGGGCCGTTCTTCTGTGTTTAGAGCACTGCTCCTATTTTGGTTGTTTTTCCTTGAACTTCAGCCTGTTTTTCTGCCCTCGAGCATCCCGATAATTATCGGGAGGGCGGGCTGTGAAGAAGAATGTGCTTCACCAGGGTCTGTGCTATTTGAACATAAACACAGAATTCACTACTTTCATTGCAATAAGTTGAGCGTTGTGGAATTTGTCACTGTTGTTAATTTCCTAAATATCTTATGAATCCTTTATGGCTAACGAATTGGGCTGAAATAAGCAACTCGGCCGCTTTGGATTGGCAAAAGCCTGAGCAATCAATATTTAGAATTTTTTTGAAGGTCGATTTACAATTGCTACTCTCTCATTTAACAATCGAACATCGCCATGTCTTAGAATCACCGTTATTGAGCAGCTCAAGCCTTAAGAAAAGTAAAACTCAGTCCATTTTGACTGCTTGGATAGACAACATTAAATTGTTGCCACCAGTACTTAAATTAACTAAGAGAGGCGAAATAACAATTTGTGATGGTAATCATCGTATAAATGCAGCACTATCGTTGAAAGCTCATAAAATTCCACTATTAATCTCGAATAATGACCTTGTCAGATCAAAATATGAATTGGTTAAAAAACTCAACTTAGATTTAACTAATATGTTATGAACTACACACAACATGGCTGCCAACGTATACTTGACAACGAACTATTAAATGAGGAAATTTGTATATTTGTTATATGTCAATTGAACAACGGAAAATAGAATTAATTAGCTGGATAACCAGTTTAAATAATGAACCTCTTTTAAACCGTATGGAGGAATTAAAGAGGATGTCTATCGAAGACACTCCTAAAGAAATCCTTTCCTTACTTAACCTTTCTAATCAAGCTAATTCTGACAAATTAACAGAACATACCACTTCAAGAGATATTCTTAAAAATCAATGAGTCAACAAAGAGTTTACTGGACACCGGTAGCTATTGAATCCCTTAAAGCGACTAAAAAGTTCATCTCAAAGCAATGGAATAACGAGGTAGTCGAGTATTTCTTGGATTTAATTGATAAACGAATTCTACAAATACAGTCTAACCCGGAGATTGCTCCATTGATACCGAACACCCAGTTTAGAAAGCTTCTAATCCATAGAAATGTGTCGCTATTCTACGTCAACATAGGCAAATTAACCAAAG